>NZ_PKKS01000016.1:0-116963 GCF_002859085.1 Pseudomonas sp. QC2 | reverse complement strand
ACGGAAGCAACTCGCTGTCGAATTCTGCGTAACTCTTTGTTTACCAAGGAGTTTTCCGTTTCGACTGCGCCGGAAGTGGGGCGAATTATAGACTTCCAGAATCTGCCGTCAACCCTTAATTTGCTTTTTCTATCAAAGGACCTGAAAACCGCCAACATGGCCCCTTAAAGGGTGTCGGAAAGGATAATTGAGCACTATATTGCTCAACAGCAAACACTTAAGCATCATAGCGCCCACGCTTCTATCAATATGACCTCGGACAAACACTTCCAATGACCACCTCCCCCCGCAGCCTGGCCTCGACATTGTTCCCCGTCGGCCTGCTGTTGATCGCCATAGCTTCCATCCAGTCCGGCGCCTCGCTGGCCAAGAGCATGTTTCCTATCGTCGGCGCACAAGGCACCACAGCCCTGCGTCTGATTTTCGCCAGCGTTATCATGCTGCTTCTCCTACGTCCTTGGCGCGCCAAGCTGACGACCAAATCCCTGCGCACCGTCATCGTTTATGGGATGGCACTGGGTGGCATGAACTTCCTCTTCTATATGTCCTTGCGCAGCGTGCCTCTGGGCATTGCGGTCGCCCTCGAGTTTACCGGGCCGCTTGCCGTAGCCATCTATGCCTCTCGACGCGCAGTAGACTTCCTGTGGATTGTCCTCGCAATTATCGGCCTTCTCCTACTCATCCCCATGGGGGAAGCCAGCAGTGGCATCGATTTGCTCGGTGCTGGTTACGCGCTGGGGGCTGGTGTCTGCTGGGCGCTCTACATTCTATATGGGCAGAAAGCCGGTAATGACAACGGCGTCCAGACCGCCGCTCTTGGCGTGATGATCGCCGCATTGTTCGTCGCGCCTATCGGCATCGTCCATGCGGGCAGCGCATTGCTGACGCCTGCACTGATCCCGGTCGCGATCGGCGTCGCCATTCTGTCCACGGCTCTGCCTTACACGTTGGAAATGGTGGCACTGACGCGCCTCCCCGCCCGCACCTTCGGCACGCTGATGAGCATCGAACCCGCTTTCGGAGCTGTTTCCGGCCTGCTATTCCTACATGAGCACTTATCCATCGCGCAGTGGCTGGCAATCACCTGCATCATTCTGGCCTCCGTAGGTGCCACAGTGACGATGCGCAGCGAGTCAAAGCCGTTGGTTCCAGCGGATTGAATTCTGTTTGAATGTAGCTCTGGCATTTAGCACGCATTTAGGCCATGTTTAAGCCGCAAACGAATGTCATTCATGGAGAGTTTCGACAAGGACAGCGCAAACGCTACACCCGAGAGCGAGTAGAGCCTGCCTCTAACATTGCGAGGCGGCTATTAAGGATAGGAATGAAGCGAATTTTGATACTGTTAATGGTCATGGCCATTGCTGGCTGCGCCGCGACCACCAAGACAGAAGTAAAACGTGGCAAAAAAGGGCTGCATATCAACTGTTCCGGCCTGTCCTCTTCCTGGGACCAGTGCTACACCAGTGCAACCAACTCCTGTGGCGTCAAGGGCTATCGGGTAATCGCAAAGTCCGGTGACAACTCCGAGGAACCAGGGGATTACCCCTTCGGCCTCAACCCTGCCGGCTACACCAGCCGCAGCATGATCGTCATCTGCAAGTAATCGCTCGAGCAGTCTCCCTGACTGCTCCTATTAAACGCCAGATACACATTCGGCCCTTCATTGACGCCAATCCATGCGGTATCGGCGACAGCCGGCCCCAGGCGAGGGCGTCGACTCTATGGCCGACGCCCTCGCCCAGGCTCCTGAACTGCAGCCGATCAGATAGCGGCAGTGCGTACTTGCAACCACTCCAGCGCGGCACCGCTGAGCAACGGGCTCAAACGCTCACGCACGTGCGCGTGGTAAGCGTTGAACCACTCACGCTCATCCGCCGTCAGCAGCGACGGTTCCAGGCAACGGGTATCGATCGGACACAAGGTCAGGGTTTCGAACTTGAGAAACTCACCGAACTCGGTCTCGCCCGCTTCGCGGTTCAGCACCAGGTTCTCGATGCGCACGCCCCAACGGCCCGGACGGTAAGTGCCCGGCTCGATGGAGGTGATCATCCCCGGCTGCATGGCCGTTTGCGGCGCGGTGGCGGCCTGATAGGCAATCACCTGCGGACCTTCATGCACATTGAGGAAATAGCCTACGCCATGCCCGGTACCGTGGCCGTAGTCCACGCCTTCAGCCCAGATCGGCGCGCGTGCAATGGCGTCCAGCAGCGGCGACAGAATTCCCTTCGGGAAATGTGCACGGGACAAGGCGATCACGCCCTTGAGTACGCGGGTGCAATCACGCTTCTGCTCGTCACTCGGCGTACCGATAGGCACCATCCGCGTGATATCCGTGGTGCCGCCCAGGTACTGGCCACCTGAATCGATCAGCAACAGGCCATCACCTTCGATCAGCGCATGTTCTTCTTCAGTGGCGTGATAATGCGGCATCGCGCCATTGGCGTTATATGCGGCGATGGTGTTGAAACTCAGCGACACATAACCGGGGCGACGGGTGCGTGCCGCAGTCAGGTGCTCGTCAATGGTCAGCTCGGTGATGCGCTCGCGGCCCAGTGCACTGTCCAGCCAAGCGAAAAATTCGCACAGCGCCGCGCCATCCTGCTCCATGGCTTGGCGGATATGCTCCGCGTCGGCCAGGCTCTTGCGGGACTTGGCCAATGTGGTCGGGTTGAGTCCTTCGACCAGCTTGACGCCCGCATCGAGGTTTTCCAGCAAGCCCGCAGTGACGCGAGCCGGGTCGACCTGCAAACTGGCGCCTGCCGGTACCGCGCGCAATGCGTCAGCCACTTCGCTGTAGTCGCGCAGCGTCACGCCATCTTGCTCCAGCACGCCCCGCAGTTGCGCATCGACTTTGCTCAGCGCCACAAACAGCATGGCCTGCTGTTGATTGATCAAGGCAAAGGACACAAACACCGGGTTAAACGAAACGTCTCCGCCGCGCAGGTTGAACAGCCAGGCGATGTCATCCAGGGTGGCGATGAAGTGCCAATCGGCGCCCTTCTCTTTCAAGGCGGCGCGCAGCGAGGCGAGTTTTTCACCACGGCTGACGGTGGCTTGCGGTGGCAGGTGCTGATAGATAGGTTGGTTCGGCAAAGCCGGGCGGTCCCGCCAGACTTCATCCAGAAGATCGATATCAGTACGCAAGCGCGCACCACGCTCCGCCAACTTGCCGCCTAGAGTGCGCGCCGAGGCCACCGCCATCACCGCACCGTCGACCGCAACGACACCCCCTTCCGGCGTTTGCTCGGCCAGCCATTCCAGCGGACCGGGTTGACCCGGCTGCAGCTTGACCAATTCGATGCCGCTGCCCTTGAGCTCCTTGCTCGCCTGTTCCCAGTAGCGGCTATCGGCCCACACACCGGCGAAGTCCGCGGTGACAATCAATGTCCCCACCGAACCATGAAAGCCCGACAACCATTGCCGCCCCTGCCAGTAACCCGGCAAGTATTCGGACAAGTGCGGGTCGGCCGACGGCACCAGCAGGGCGTGAATGCCCTCGCGGCTCATCAGTTCACGGGTATGCGCCAGGCGCTGGGGTACCGTTCCATGGGTCAAGGGCTGCGTACTCATTGTGTCTCCTGCTAACCACGAATAATTATTATGTGTTGCGATAAATGAATCAGACCGCCCAGAACGCCGGTGCACTGGCAAGGGTCGCTTTGATCAACTGCACAGCCTGATCGATATCCTGCTCGGTGGTAAACCGGCCCAGGCTCAAGCGAATGGTACGGCCGGCGCTGCGTGCATCATGGCCCAAGGCAAGCAACACATGGGACGGCGTATTGCTCGCCGAATTGCAGGCGGACGTCGCGGAAAACGCGATCCCCGCACTCAACGCAGCGGCATTGAATTCGCCTTCACTGAAGGTGAGGCTCAGGGTGTGTGGAATACGTTGTGTAGCGCTGCCATTGAGGCGCACGCCGGCAATCGATTCCAACTGATCCAGCAGACGCTGGCGCAAGGCAACGATCACGGCTTTTTCTTCAGCGAACGACGCCGCCGCCAAGGCGAACGCGGTGCCCATGCCGGCAATCTGATGAGTCGCCAACGTGCCGGAGCGCAGGCCGCCTTCGTGACCGCCGCCGTGAATCTGCGCCAAGACTTTCTGCTGCGCCCGTGGCCCGACATACAACGCGCCGATACCCTTGGGGCCATACAGCTTGTGCGCCGAAAACGACATCAGATCCACCGGCCACTGCGCCAGGTCGATCGCCACCTTGCCCGCGCCCTGCGCCGCATCCACATGCAGCAACGCGCCGTGTTCACGCACGCGAGCGCCAATGGCCGGGATGTCGTTGAGGGTGCCAAGCTCGTTATTCACCAGCATCAGCGAGACCAGGAAGGTGTCTTCGCGCAGCGCTTCGCTGACCGCCTCGACGCTGATCAACCCATCGGCATCCGGCACCAGGTAGGTCACGGCTACGCCAGCTTCCTGCAGTTGCCGCGCGGTATCCAGGGTGGCTTTGTGTTCGATCTGGCTGGTGATGATATGCCCACCCGCCACGCCCCGCGCCTGGGCCACGCCCTTGATCGCAAGGTTGTTGGATTCCGTGGCGCCGGAGGTCCAGACGATTTGTTCAGGTTGGGCACCGACCAGCTCGGCCACCTGGCGACGCGCCTGTTCAACCGTTTGCCGGGCTGCTTGGCCGAACGCATGGGAACTGGACGCGGGGTTACCGAAATTGGCATTGAAGCCCAGGCACTCGACCATCACCTGGATGACCCGCTCATCCACCGGCGTGGTGGCGGCGTAGTCGAAATACAGCGGACGTTTATTCATTACGTTAGAAACTCGCAGAGCAGGTTCCCGAGAGCAGCGTCTCAGGGGCACGGACCGGGACAGAGGTCGTCAGGTTTAACCGATCGAATGCCATTAAAGAAGGACCACTTTATGTAAATGTGCGTAGGAACGCTCCTGAAATTCAGCTTAACAGGCTGAAGTCGCCCAATGGCAAACAAAAAGCCCGAGGTTTCTTAAGGGAAACCTCGGGCTTTTTGTCGCCAGGCGCGAACTCAACTCGGACGACCGTGCAAGGTCACGCTGCGCTCGGCATTCATTTCACCTTGGCGATCAAAGCCGAAGGGTTTCTGTGGCTGGCCGGTCAGTGCGGCGCGCTGCTGTTGGTATTCATCAAACGACAAACCACGGCGGCTCAATGCTTCCAGGGCCAACTGTTTGGTTTCTTCCGCCGTGTAGGGACGCAATTCAGGTGAAGGATGGTTCGCACATCCGGCAAGGACGGAGCTGACAATCAATAAGGAAACAGCGAGGAATCGGTTCATGGCGGTAGCCCTGCAAAGGAGGTTTCGAGTCAATGAACACAGGCTACTCCGGCCCCTGCACGGTGAAAAATCACCTCCCGTGATAGTTGCTATCAACCGCTTAAGCACCTTCGATAGCTCCACCTTTATATTTCTTTATGATCTATAAATATGGAAATACGTTTATTTACGGAATAAAACTAACCCTCTATAAATGTCGCTACACAGCAACGGCACTGTTGCCCACGCAACTGTTGCTCACCCAACAGTCATTCAACAAATCACCAGGCAGCCAACAGCAGCAGTTTTCAGCAGTGAGCCTGCAACCCACGCCAATCAAGGCCTGCACCCGTTGGTACAGCTCTTGCTCAACAGGTTGCAACCCACCTGCTATGAACCACTGTTGAAAAAGGAACTGTTCATGACACGTCCACTGAATGTCGTTGCCCTCTCCGGCGGAACCTGGCGTCCGTCCCGCACCCTGGTGCTGACCCAGGCTGTGCTGGCTGAACTGGCCACGTTGCTGCCGATCCAGACCACCCTGATCGAATTGGGCGACATCGCCCGGCCGCTGGGGGGCGCACTGTCGCGCGATGAACTGCCCGCTGAAGTCGAAGCGCAACTGTTGGCTATCGAACAGGCCGACCTGCTGATCGTCGCCGCACCGGTCTATCGCGGGTCCTACCCAGGCTTGCTCAAGCATTTGTTCGACCTGATCGGCCTCAATGCGCTGATCAACACACCGGTATTGCTCGCAGCCACGGGCGGCAGCGAACGCCACGCACTGGTCCTCGATCATCAGTTACGACCGCTGTTCAGCTTCTTCCAGGCGCTGACCCTGCCGATCGGCGTCTACGCCACCGAGGCTGACTTCACCGACTACCAGATAACCAGCGAACTCTTAAAAGCCCGTATTCAACTCGCGGCAGAACGTGCAGCGCCTTTGTTCGCTGCGCACTCCCCCTCTCTGCTGAAAATTGCGTAAGGATTTGTCATGGATGTTTTCTGGTTTCTGCCCACTCACGGCGACGGTCATTACCTGGGCACGACCCAAGGTGCACGGCCAGTCACTCTCAATTACCTCAAGCAAGTCGCCCAGGCCGCTGACAGCCTGGGTTACTACGGCGTATTGATTCCAACCGGGCGCTCGTGCGAAGACTCCTGGGTGATCGCCTCCGCGTTGGTGCCGCTGACCGAGCGCCTGCGTTACCTGGTGGCGATTCGTCCGGGCATCATCTCGCCCACGGTCTCGGCGCGCATGGCGGCGACCCTTGATCGCCTGTCCAACGGTCGTCTGCTGATCAACGTGGTTACCGGCGGTGACCCTGACGAAAACCGTGGCGATGGCAGCTTCCTCGATCACAGCGAACGCTACGAAGTCTCCGACGAATTCCTACAGATATGGCGCCGCGTGTTGCAGGGCGAATCGGTGGATTTCGAAGGCAAACACCTGCGTGTACAGAATGCCAAGGCGCTTTACCCCCCGGTGCAGAAGCCTTATCCACCGCTGTATTTCGGCGGGTCCTCTGACGCCGCCCACGATCTCGCCGCCGAGCAGGTCGATGTATACCTGACCTGGGGCGAACCGCCCGCCGCCGTTGCGGAAAAACTCGCGGATGTCCGCGAGCGCGCCGCACGCCGCGGGCGCACCGTGAAGTTCGGCATCCGTCTGCATGTGATCGTGCGCGAGACCGAAGAAGAGGCTTGGAAAGCCGCCGACAAGCTGATCGAGCACATCAGCGACGACACCATCGCCGCCGCGCAAAAATCCTTCTCGCGTTTTGATTCCGAAGGCCAGCGCCGCATGGCAGCCCTGCACGACGGGCGCCGCGACAACCTGGAAATCGCCCCCAACCTGTGGGCCGGCGTCGGCCTGGTGCGCGGCGGTGCCGGTACCGCGTTGGTCGGCAACCCGCAACAAGTCGCCGAGCGCATCAAGGAATACGCCGACCTGGGCATCGAAAGCTTCATTTTCTCCGGCTACCCGCACCTGGAAGAGGCTTATCGCTTTGCCGAGTTGGTGTTCCCACTGCTACCGGAACCCTATGCCAGCCTTGCTGGGCGCGGTATTACCAACCTCACTGGCCCGTTCGGCGAAATGATCGCCAACGATGTGTTGCCAACAACAAAGGCCTGAATGCAATGAGATCGGCCAAATCATTGAGGAACACCGCGTGACAGCCAACCCCCACAGCGTCCTGCCGTCTCCTTTGCAGACCGCCAAACTGCTGGCCGCTGAATTCGCCCTCACCGCCGTCGAACGTGACGAACGCGCAGGCACGCCCAAAGCAGAACGCGATGCCCTGCGCCAGAGCGGCCTGCTGGCCCTGAGTATTCCCACCCAATACGGCGGGCTCGGCGCACGCTGGAGCGACACCTTGGGCATCGTGCGCGAGTTCGCCAAGGTCGACAGTTCCATTGCGCATGTCTTCGGTTTTCACCACCTGATGCTCGCCACCGTGCGCCTGTTTTCGCGCCCGGACCAATGGCAACCCTGGTTCGAACAGACCGCACGCAAAAACTGGTTCTGGGGCAACGCCCTCAACCCACTGGACACGCGCACGGTGGTCAAGGATTTCGGCGGCTGGCGCGAGTTCTCCGGTAAAAAGAGCTTCTGCTCCGGCGCCAGTGACTCGGAAATGCTGATCGCCTCGGCGGTGGATGAAACCGCCGGCGGCAAGCTGTTGATCGCGGCCATCCCGAGCGGTCGCAGCGGCATCACTTTGCACAACGACTGGAACAATATTGGCCAGCGCCAGACCGACAGCGGCAGCGCCAGCTTCGAGCGGGTACGCGTCGAAGAATCGGAACTGCTGCTCGACCCAGGCCCGCTGAGCACACCTTTCGCCTGTCTGCGCCCGTTGATCGCGCAGTTGACGTTCACGCATATGTTCCTCGGTATTGCCGAAGGCGCTTTCGAAGAAGCGCGCAACTACACGCTCACCGAGACCCGCTCGTGGCATAAGTCCAGCGCCGAAGACGTGCGCCAGGACCCTTACGTGCTGCACCACTACGGCGAATTCTGGGTCGCCCTGGAAGGTGTGCGCCTGTTGGTGGAACGCGCTGCCGAGTTGCTCGACCACGCCTGGGCGAAGGGCCCGAACCTCAGCGAAAGCGAGCGCGGCCAACTGGCTATCGCCATCGCCACCGCCAAAGTTGCCGCGACCCGCCAAGGCCTGGACCTGTGCAGCCGTCTGTTCGAAGTCACTGGCGCGCGCGCAACCCATGCATCGCTGCGCCTGGACCGTCATTGGCGCAACCTGCGCACGCAAACCCTGCACGACCCGGTGGACTACAAGCTCCATGAACTGGGGGATTGGGCGTTGAACCAATCCCTGCCGATTCCGACGTTCTATTCCTAAGAGAGGTGCCCATGCAGCTTTTGACCCTACCGCCCTCGCCCGCCCTCGCGACGTCGATCCGCGCCACGGCCCAGGTCTTCGAAGACCCCAAATCCCAGGCGCTGCTCGACCACATCCAGCAAGTGGCGCCCAGCGAAGCCAGCGTGCTGATCATCGGCGAGACCGGGACCGGTAAAGAGCTGGTGGCACGGCATATTCACAACCTCAGCGCGCGACGCAACCGGCCGTTCGTGGCGGTGAACTGCGGGGCGTTCTCCGAATCGTTGGTGGAAGCCGAACTCTTCGGCCATGAAAAAGGCGCCTTCACCGGTGCCCTCAGCGCCAAGGCCGGCTGGTTCGAAGAGGCAGACGGCGGCACCTTGTTCCTGGACGAGATCGGCGATTTGCCGATGGCAATCCAAGTCAAGCTGCTGCGCGTCCTACAGGAACGCGAAGTCGTGCGCCTGGGTTCGCGCAAGAGCATTGCGATTGATGTGCGCGTGCTTGCCGCCACCAACGTGCAACTGGAAAAAGCCATCAACGCCGGGCATTTCCGTGAGGACCTCTACTACCGCCTCGACGTGGTCAGCCTGGAACTCAGCCCGTTGCGCGAGCGGCCCGGCGATATCCTGCCGCTGACCCGGCACTTCATCGACGCCTACAGCCAGCGCCTGGGCTACGGCCCGATCACCATCAGCCGCGAGGCCGAGCACAAGCTCAAAAGCTACAGTTGGCCGGGCAATATCCGCGAGCTGGAAAACGTGATCCACCACACGCTGTTGATCTGCCGCAACGGCGTGATCGAACGCGACGATTTGCGCCTGTCGAACATGCGCATCGAGCGCCAGGACGACAGCCAGCACGGCACCGACAACAGCGCCGAAGCCTTGCTGGCGCGCGCGTTCCAAAAGCTCTTCGAGGAACAGGCCGGCGCCCTGCATGAAAAAGTCGAGGATGCCCTGCTACGCGCTGCTTATCGTTTCAGCCATTACAACCAAGTACACACCGCTAACCTGCTGGGCTTGAGCCGCAACGTCACGCGCACGCGCCTGATCAAGATCGGCGAGCTGGCGGTGAACAAGCGCCGCCCCGGCGAAAACGTGCAGGGCGAACGCATGTTGCATCTATCCATTTAGGCGGCAATGCAGCGCGTTGTCATGGCTGCGCTCGAAACTGCGCAGCACCTGGAACGAACCAAAGGTCACGGCCGTGGCCTGGTGGGCGCGAATCAACGTCCAGAAATCTTCTTCGCCATGCTCAAAGCATTTGAAGGCCGCCTCGCCGTCCTCGCGCGAGCGCCATTGCAAGTAATTGAGCACCCGGCGCCCGTCGTCGCTGACCTGCACACTCGCATTGATAAAGCCGCCATGGCCCTGGGCCAGGCGCTCGCTTTGGGTGGACAGGGCCGCCACCAGCGCCCTTTGTTGCCGGGGCTCGATCTGAAATTCGATCAATTGAGTGAAGCTGCGATTTTTCTCTGATACCTGCATGAACACTCCCCTTTCTCTGTAGGCAGAATCTTGCGATTCGATGCCACGCAGGGTAAAACCTCTAGTTAAGTCAAGGTCAAGCGTTGTTTGGGAGTTTTTCATGCTTAACAAGGAACTCACCGTCGGCCAACTCGCCGCCCGCAGTGGTGTGGCCGTCACGGCGTTGCATTTCTACGAGACCAAGGGACTGATCAAGAGTAATCGCAATGCCGGTAACCAACGGCGTTATCCACGGGATGTGTTGCGGCGCGTGGTGGTGATCAAGATCGCCCAGCGCCTGGGGATTCCGCTGGCAACGATTGGCGAAGCGTTGCAGGCGTTGCCGGAGGGGCGCACACCCAACGCCCGGGATTGGGAACGCTTATCGGCGCTATGGCGGGAAGACCTGGATGAGCGCATCAACAAGCTGACGCTGCTGCGCGACACACTCAATGGCTGTATTGGCTGTGGGTGCTTGTCGATGGAGGCGTGTCCGTTGCGCAATCAGGGCGACAAGCTCGGTGAGTGCGGTCCGGGCGCCCAACTGCTGGAGCCCACTCCACACCGCTGACCCGTTCCCAGTGCTTGGAGAGCACCGCGTCGGTTGCCTATAGGCCGCGCAATACGTGGCCTATAGTGAAAAAGCCGTCCCTCCGCCACCACCGTCAAGGAGAACGATAGCGAGCCATGGAGAGGTTCAAGCAAAGCTGAGATCGGCTGCACACCACACACATTAACGGTGGGAGCGACGCACCGCCGCTCCCACAGGTGACCTCCATTGCTGGAAAGATCGAGTCGTCACTCACCGCGCCTACACACTTCATGAACACCCCCTCCACGCTTTCGCCCTTGCCCCGAACGCCGCGTGATTCCAGGATGCAAGCACTCATCACAAGGAGCCATTCCATGTTCGCCGGATTCCAGAAAGACCAGTGCCACGTCAACGGCGTCAGCATCAGTTACCGCACAGGCGGTACAGGTCCCGGCCTGCTCCTGTTGCACGGGCACCCGCAAACCCACGTCATCTGGCACAAAGTCGCCGAGCAACTGGCTGAACGCTTCACGGTAGTGGCTGCCGACCTGCGCGGCTATGGCGACAGCAGCAAACCGCCCGCCAATGACGATCACTCCAACTATTCGAAACGGGAAATGGCCCGCGACAGCGTGGAGCTGATGAAAGCCCTTGGCTTCGAACAGTTCTCGGTACTGGCCCACGACCGTGGCGCCCGCGTGGCCCATCGCCTGGCCCTGGACCATGCGGCCGCCGTGCAACGTATGGTGCTGTTGGATATCGCCCCCACCCTCTCGATGTATGCGCAAACCGACGAAGCCTTCGCCCGCGCCTACTGGCACTGGTTCTTCCTGATCCGCCCGGCGCCGCTGCCGGAGGCCTTGATCGAGAGCAACCCGGAGTTGTACCTGCGCAGCGTAATGGGCAGCCGCAGTGCCGGGCTCAAGCCGTTCACCGATGAAGCCTTCGCCGAATATCTGCGTTGCCTGAAACTGCCGGGCACCGCCACCGGCATCTGCGAAGACTACCGTGCCGCTGCCGGTATCGACCTTGAGCACGACCAGGCGGACATCGACGCCGGCCATCACCTGAACCTGCCGCTGCTGGTGATGTGGGGCGCCGAAGGCACCGTCGGCCGCTGTTTCGAGCCACTCAAGGAATGGCAGAAAGTCGCCACTGATGTGCGCGGCAAGGCCTTGCCGGCCGGCCATTACATCGCCGAAGAAGCCCCAGAGTTGTTGCTGGGCGAAGTCCTGAGCTTCCTGCGCTGAGCCGTGTCCAGCGCAATGCTATTCTGGCGGCTCATGCCGCCACGCTTGTGTCTGATGACGAATAAGAAAGATACCGTGCCCCTACCCGAAGACCTGCGGGTGTTCCTGACCGTGATCCGCAAGGCCGGCTTCGCTGCGGCAGCTGATGAGCTCGGGTTGTCGCCTGCGTATATCAGCAAGCGCATCCAGATCCTTGAAACCACCCTGGCCACCCGCCTGCTGCACCGCACCAGCCGGCGCATCGCCCTGACCGAAGACGGTGAACGGGTGCAGCGCTGGGCCGTGCGCATCCTGGAAGACTTCCAGCAACTTTCCGATGAACTCAGCGACGCGCATGACAGCCCACGTGGCCGCCTGCATATCTGCAGCACGTTCGGCTTTGGCCGCAACCATGTGGCGCCTGCCCTGTCGTTGCTGGCCGAGCAGTACCCGGACCTGGAGATCCGCCTGGACCTGCTCGACCGTGTGGTCGATATCGTCAGCGAAGGTTTCGACCTGGAGATCCGCGTGGGCGACGACATCCCCGGCCAGCACATCGGCCGTCGACTGGTGAGCAACCGTCGCGTGCTATGCGCCGCCCCGGCGTATCTGCAACGACGCGGCACACCGCACCAATTGAGCGACCTGGAGCAGCACGACTGCCTGGTCCTCAAGGAGCGCGACAACGCGTTTGGCATCTGGAACCTGGAACACGACGGCGCCCAGGAAAGCGTGCGCGTGCGAGGGCCGCTGTCGTCGAACAATGGCGAAATTGTGTTGCAGTGGGCGTTGGATGGGCGCGGGGTGTTATTGCGTTCGATGTGGGATGTAAAGCCGCTGCTGGAGCAAGGCAAGCTGGTGCAGGTGCTGCACGGTTATACCCAGAGCGCCAACGTGTGGGCGGTGTACCCGACACGGCTTGCCTATTCCGGGAAGCTACGCGCCTGCGTGGAGTTTTTGCAGGCACACTTCAAGGGGCTCTCAATCTGAGGTCACAAACCCAATCAAAAATGTGGGAGGGGGCTTGCCCCCGATTGCAGGGTGTCAGTCACTCAAAAGTTGACTGACCCACCGCCATCGGGGGCAAGCCCCCTCCCACATTTGGATTTAAGTGTGTCAGTTGAGCCAGGGATTGGCTTGCAGGTGGCGTTGTTCGAACGCTTTGATTTGCTCGCTGCGTTGTAACGTACTGCCGATGGCATCCAGGCCAAGCAACAACGCCGTCTTGCGCAGGGTATCGATCTGGAACGGGATCACCTGGCCATCCGCCAAATGGATCTGCTGGACTTCAAGGTCGATACTGATCAGCGCCTGTTCCGCCTGGCTGACAGCCTTGCCCAACGACTGCAACACCGCCTCGTCCAGGGTGATCAACAACACCCCGTTACGCTGGCAATTGTCATAGAAGATCCCGGCAAAGCTGCTGCCGATCAAGGCGCGGATGCCCATTTGCTTCAGCCCCCATACCGCATGCTCACGGCTGGAGCCGCAACCGAAGTTCGGCCCTACCACCATGAAACGTGCGCCCTGCCAGGCCGGCTGGTTCAGCACGAACTCGGGGTTGGGCTCGCCGGACGGTAAGAAGCGCAGGTCGAAGAACAGCCCCCGGTCCAGGCCATTGCGGTCAATGCCCTTGAGGAACTGCTTGGGCATGATCACATCGGTGTCGATATTGGCCGCCAGCATCGGCGCGGCCTTGCCGGTGACCAGAGTGAAGGGTTGCAAGCTCATGGGCGCGCTCCAAAGTGGCGGACATCTGTGAGGCGGCCGGTAATGGCGGCAGCGGCAACCATCGCCGGGCTCATCAGGTGGGTGCGTGCGCCCGCACCCTGGCGGCCTTCGAAGTTGCGGTTGGTGCTGGAGGCGCAGCGATCGCCGGGGGCCAGCACATCGTCGTTCATCGCCAGGCACATCGAGCAGCCGGACTGGCGCCATTCAAAGCCGGCGTCGATAAAAATCGCTGCCAACCCTTCGGCTTCGGCCTGGTCACGCACTTCAGTGGAGCCCGGCACGATCATCGCCCGTACGTGCTCGGCCACCTGCTTGCCGCGCACGACGCGGGCGGCGTCGCGCAGGTCTTCGATGCGGGCGTTGGTGCAGGAGCCGATAAACGCATGGCTGATGACGATATCGCTCAACGGCATGCCGGCTTCCAGGCCCATGTAGCTGAGGGCGCGGCGCATGTCCTGGCGCAGGATCAGGTCGCTGACCTCCTGCGGGTCGGGCACGCGGGCGCCGATGGGGGCGACTTGGTCGGGGCTGGTGCCCCAGGTGACCATGGGTTCCAGGGTGGCGACATCGAGTTGCACCTCATGGTCGAAGACCGCGTTGGCATCCGAGTGCAGCAAGCGCCAGCCCACCAGCGCCTGCTCCCACAGCGCGCCGTGTGGCGCGCGCGGCTTGCCCTTGAGGTAGGCGAAGACTTTTTCGTCCGGCGCCATGAACGCGCCGCGCGCCCCGGCTTCCACCGCCATGTTGCAGAGGGTCATGCGCGCCTCGACGCTCAGCGCATCGACAGTGGCGCCGCAAAACTCAATGGCATAACCGGTGGCACCCGAGGCGCCGATCTTGCCGATCAGCGCCATGATCACGTCCTTGGACGTCAGGCCTGGCGCCAGGTCGCCGTATACGCTCACGCGCATGGTTTTCAGGCGCTTGTAGACCAGGGTCTGGGAAGCCAGCAGGTGTTCGATTTCCGAGGTACCGATGCCAAAACCGAAGGCCCCCAGGGCGCCGTACGTGGTGGTGTGGCTGTCGCCGGCGGCAATCACCATGCCCGGCAGGATAAAGCCCTGTTCCGGGGCGACCACGTGTTCGATGCCTTGGCGCTTGTCGAGGATGTCCAGCAGTTCGATGCCGAAGTCGCGGCAATTCTCCGCCAGGTAAGACACTTGCCGCGCGCCGCCGGCATCCGGCATCGCCGCTATGCGCTTGGGCGTAGTCGGGTTCACATGGTCGACCACCGCCAGCGCCGTGCCTGGGCGCCAAACGTTGCGCCCGGCCTCACGCAGGCCGCTGAAGGCCTGGGGGCTGGTGTACTCGTTGATCACCTGGCGATCTATATAAAGCAGGACATGGCCCTGGTCATCCAGGGCACACACCGTGTGGGAATCGATATGTTTGTCGTAGAGGGTTCTGGCAGTCATGTTCCTGGGCTCACTTTTGTAGGCGCTCGCTCAACGGCATGCGCCCATCCTACGCAGCCGCCCCGCCCCATCAATGCCGCCAGGGTGATGGCTTGGAACATGTTTCGTGTTCGATCGAGGCGTTAAAGCGCCCTGAATGTGAACCTGAAACATTTTCTTTCATATACGCCTTAGGGATTTCTCATTCTCATCCGTCTTAACTTAGATACAGCCTGTCGCGTCAGCAAAAGCTACGACTGGCCTTTTTCGGGCCTTCACTGCCCCCCTCCGATCAAGACCCTCATTCACATGTCGAAGAAGTCGCGCTCCAAACTCTGGTTTCTCGTGCATAGCTGGCTGGCATTGCCCATCTGGTTCTTTGTACTGATCGTCTGCGTCACCGGCACCCTGGCGGTGGTCAGCCAGGAGATCGTCTGGCTGGCCAACCCGGATATCCGTGCGAGCAAACCGTCGGATGACGCCGAACCGCTGAGCTTTGACCAGGTGATCGCCGCGATCAAGCGTGACGAGCCCCAGGTGATCGTCCGCTCGATCATCCGCCCCGACGAATCGCACTTTGCACTCAGCGTCGGCCTGAGCTACCCCGACGGGCGTTCGGTCGAGGCTTACGCCAACCCCTACACCGGCGCGATCCAGGGCATCAGCCCGGCATTCAACTTCCAGCAATTCACGCGCGCACTGCACGGCTGGTGGCTGGTGCCGTTTACCAACGGCTATAGCTGGGGCTGGTACCTGGTCTCCTTCCTCGGCTTGCCGTTGTTGGCGTCACTGGTCACCGGGCTGGTGGTGTACAAGCGGTTCTGGAAAGGTTTTTTCCGGCCGACCCTGCGTATCCGCCACGGAGCGCGGATCTTCTGGGGCGACTTCCACCGCCTGAGCGGCATCTGGTCGATCTGGTTTATCGCGGTTATCTCGATTACCGGCACCTGGTTCCTGATCCAGGCATTCCTGGGGGACAACCAGATCTCCATCTCCAGCGAGCCGATTGTCCCGGTGATTGCCCGCGAGAAAGTGCCGACTTCCGCCCCTGGCGTACCGGCGCCCATGATCCCGCTCGACGACGCCATCAAGATCGCGACCCAACGCATTCCGGGCCTGGACGCAACGTTCGCGTTCCTGCCGCTCAACGCTTACAGCCATCTGCAGATTGGCGGGCGCGGTTGGTACCCGCTGATGTTCCAGACCGCGCAACTGAACCCCTATAACGGTGAAATCGCCGTCTCGCACCTGCTCTCCGACCGCACCACCCTGGAGTTCGTCACCGAATCCATGCGCCCCCTGCACACCGGCGACTTCGGTGGCCTGTGGATCAAGCTGATCTGGGCATTTTTTGGCCTGGTACTGAGCATGATGGTGTTGAGTGGCCTGCTGATCTGGACCAAGCGCACCGCCCTGGCAACGCTCAATGCGCTCAAGCGTGAAGCCAAGGCCCAACACAAGCCCATTGCCATCCCGGCCATGCAGGCTGAAACCTCGGAGGCCCACCGATGAGCAAGGTCGCTGCTGTACCGCCGTCGCCGTTGCGCGCCTTCTGGCTGAAATGGCGCTTCCATATCAATGTGCTGCTGTTGCTGGTGCCCCTGGGCTTCATGCCCAAGTACTTCGCCGATGCGGCGCTGTTTCGCGGCGATGCCGGTATCGGCGAGCGCGTGGCCGGCGAAGTGCAGGTCGGGCCCTGGAGCCTGACCCTCGCGGAATTTCGCAATGAAGGCCCGAGCCCCGACCCGGCCGGCCCGATGAAGTTTTTCAACGCATCCCTGTGCGACACCTGCGCCAACCAGGTCAAGGCCACCTACCTGCGTATCGGCAAACCGCGCAGCCTGCGGGCCGCTGGGGTGATCTTCTTCGGCACGCCGTACCGCATGGGCGCCGCCCTGCCGATTCCGGAACGCACGCCAGCCGATGCTGAAGTCTGGATCACCATGGAAGGCTGGGACGGCAGCATGCACCAGGGTTCCATCCCGTTGAGCCAGGCCTCGCCTGCCACTATTGCCTGGCTGAACAAGCAAGGAGTTAAACCATGACTTTGATGCGCCTGACCCGCGCCTGCGGCGTGCTGTTGCTGAGCGCCGGTTTCAGTACCGTCGCCCTGGCCCACAACCCGATGTGCGAGTGCAAGGAAATCCCCGGCGAGCAGATCCAGTGCAAAGGCGGTTTCTCCGACGGCAGCGGCGCGCCGGGCGTGACCCTGGATGTGATCGGCTACGACGAAACCATCCTGCTGCCCGGCAAGCTTGGCGAGGACTCCACGCTGACCTTCAAGAAGCCGTCCGCCGAGTTCTATGTGTTGTTTGATGCAGGCCCCGGCCACGTGGTGGAAATCGACCAAGCGGATATCCAGCCACAATGAGTACCACACAGGTTGTACGCCCCGCCGGTGCCGGTCACGAAACCCTCTACGTGCTGTTGTTGTGCCTGATCATCCTGGCGGTGGCGGGTTCGGTGATCGCGCTGCACGGTGAATCCCAGGAAGTGGCGGCCGTCCCCAGCCATCAATTGGACGCCCGCCGCGACCTGAGCGCCGCCGAGCAAGGCATCTACGCCGACCTTCGGGTGACCCTGGATGAGATCCAGCTCTTGCAGCAGGAGCAAAGCGCGCTGCCCAGCCCGGCGCAACTGGCCGAAGAAGGCTTCGCGCCGTTTGCCCAGGACGCCAGCTCGGTCAGCCGTGGTGATCATCGTTGGCAATTGCTGGCCCCCTCGGCCTACCTCGGCTTGAGCCAGGCGCCGGGTACCAGCGGCTCGCTGCTGATGCGCGTGCACGGTGCCGAGCCGGATATCTGGCTCAACCGCCAAGCCAACCTCGCCGCCCCTTCCGACCTCTCTGACCAGGCGCTGATCGCAGCCGGCTGGCAGCAGGTGGTCGCGCAATTCGATGCCGGCGTCACCCGCCAGCACCGCCACTGAACGAGAAGACCGATTGCCCATGTCTACTTCATCCCCCCTGTTGCGCCTGTTGCTGGTTGGCCTGTTCAGCCTGATGCTCGCCCCGCTCGCCAATGCCGAAGCGAGTAAACGCCTGCGAATCGGCATCACCCTGCACCCTTATTACAGCTACGTGGCCAATATCGTCGGCGACAAAGCCGAGGTGGTGCCGCTGATTCCGGCCGGTTTCAACCCGCATGCCTACGAGCCACGCGCCGAAGACATCAAGCGCATCGGCACCCTGGACGTCATCGTGCTCAACGGCGTCGGCCATGATGATTTCGCCGACCGCATGATCGCCACCAGCGAACGCCCGGACATCCCGGTGATCGAGGCCAACGCCAACGTGCCGCTGCTGGCCGCTACCGGCAATGCCGCACGCGGTGCGGGCAAGGTGGTCAACCCGCATACCTTCCTGTCGATCAGTGCGTCGATTGCCCAGGTCAACAACATCGCCCGCGAACTGGGCAAGCTCGACCCGGACAACGCCAAGGCCTACACCCAGAACGCCCGCGCCTACGGCAAGCGCCTGCGCCAGATGCGCGCCGATGCCCTGGCCAAGTTGACCAGCGCCCCCAACCCGGACCTGCGCGTGGCCACCGTACACGCCGCCTACGACTACCTGCTGCGCGAATTCGGCCTGGAAGTCACCGCCGTGGTCGAACCGGCCCACGGCATCGAACCCAGCCCCAGCCAGTTGAAGAAAACCATCGATGAACTGCGCGCCCTGGACGTGAAGGTGATCTTCTCGGAGATGGACTTCCCGTCCACCTACGTCGACACCATCCAGCGTGAATCCGGGGTCAAGCTGTACCCGCTGTCGCATATTTCCTACGGCGAATACAGCGCCGAGAAGTACGAAGTGGAAATGACCGGCAACCTCAATACCGTGGTGCGGGCGATTCAGGAGTCGGGCGCATGACGGCGGTGGAACAACTGAAGGCGGTCAGCGTCGGCCCGACGATTGAGTTCGATAAGGTCTCCCTGACCTTGGGTCGCACCGCGATCCTGAATGACGTGAGTTTCCAGGTACAGCCGGGCAGCATCCATGCGCTGGTCGGGCCGAACGGCGGCGGGAAAAGCTCGCTGATCAAGACACTGCTGGGGCAAACCCCGCATCAGGGCACGTTGAGCCTGCACTGGCAGACCACGCCCGGCACCATCGGTTATGTGCCCCAGGCCTTGGAGTTCGATCGGGGGCTGCCGATGACCGTCGATGACTTCATGGCTGCCATGTGCCAGCGACGCCCGGCGTTTCTAGGCCTGTCCAAGCAGTACGCCGGTGCTATTGGCGAGGCGCTGGAGCGAGTCGGCATGCAGGACAAACGCAAGCGCCGCATGGGGGCGTTATCTGGCGGTGAGCGCCAGCGCGTGTTGCTGGCCCAGGGGCTGATCCCGGCGCCGCAATTGCTGGTGCTGGATGAGCCGATGTCGGCCCTCGACGAAGCCGGTATCCAGGTGTTCGAACGCCTGCTCAATGATTGGCGCCTGGCCGGGATCACCGTGCTGTGGATCGAGCACGACCTGGAAGCCGTGGGCCGCCTGGCCGACCGCGTCACCGGTCTCAACCGCCGTGTGCTGTTCGACGCCACGCCCAAGGAGGCGCTGACCCCGGACCGCCTGCTGACCCTGTTCTCCACCCACCCTCGGAGCCCGGCGCAATGAGTTATGAAGCCTTTCGCTTGATGGTCCAGGGCTGGGCCTCTTCCGGCTATTTGCCGGAGGCACTGGCCTACGGTTTTGTGGTCAACGCCCTGCTCGCCGGTCTGCTGATCGGCCCGGTGCTGGGCGGCCTGGGCACGCTGGTGGTGGTCAAGCGCTTCGCGTTTTTCTCCGAAGCGGTCGGCCACGCCGCGCTGACCGGGGTCGCCGTGGGCATTCTGCTCGGCGAACCCTACACCGGGCCCTACGGCAGCCTGTTCGGCTACTGCCTGTTGTTCGGCATCCTGCTCAACTACCTGCGCAACCGCACGGGCCTGGCGCCGGATACCTTGATCGGCGTGTTCCTGTCGGTGTCGCTGGCATTGGGGGCGAGCCTGTTGCTGATCCTGGCCGGCAAGATCAACGTGCATATCCTGGAAAACGTGCTGTTTGGCTCAGTGCTGACGGTCAATGGCAACGATCTGGCGGTGCTGGCAATTGTCGGCGCGCTGGTGATGGCCCTGGCGCTGCCCTTGTACAACCGCATCATGCTCGCCAGCTTCAACCCGCAACTGGCGGCAGTGCGCGGCGTGGCGGTCAAGACCCTAGATTACCTGTTCGTGATCCTGGTGACGCTGATCACCGTGGCGGCGGTCAAGGTGATCGGCGCGATTCTGGTCGGTGCCCTGCTGGTGATACCCGCCGCCGCGGCGCGCCTGCTGAGCCAGTCGCTCAAGGGGTTCTTCTGGGTCTCGGTGGTGATTGCCACCGTCAGCACACTGTGCGGGATCCTGCTGCCGATCATCTTCGACCTGCCGATCCCATCCGGCGCCGCGATCATTCTGGTTGCCGGTATCGCCTTCGCCCTGGCCGCCATCGCGCGCGGTACAGTGCCCAGCCTCAAAGGGAATCTTGGATAATGCGCCCTGTCTTTCGTCCATTGGCCCTGGCCATCGCTTGTTTGATCAGCACTTCGGCACTGGCTGTCGACGGTGCAGAACCCAAGACCCTCAAAATCCATCCCGGCCTGGGTCACGCCGCCCTGAGCAAGGCCAAGTCTGTAAAACCGGTGAAGGTCCTTGCCTCGCTGCCGATCACCTACGGCCTGGCCGAGGTGCTGCTCAAAGGCACCGACGTGCAATTGGAGCGAGCCGCTCCGGCCAACTTGCCCGGTTCGCGCCAGGTGTCCTACTTCACCGGCCGCGGCGCGCAGGCCCTGAGCACGTTGGCGCTGGACGCCGACGCCGCCATCGGCCTGCGCTCGCTGTGGGCCGATGACCCGCTGTACCCAGTGGCGCGACGCAGCAATATCCGCATCGTTGAAGTCGACGCCGCCCGCCCGGTGGATGGCGGTTTGCCGGGCATCGCGGTGCAGCCAGGCGTCACCGATGGCCTGAACAGCCAGCCGTGGCAGTCGAGCAACAATATGGGCCGCATGGCCGATGTGCTGGCCGCCGACCTGAGCCGCCTGGCGCCCACCGCCAAGCCGAAGATCGACGCCAACCTCGCCGCCCTCAAGCAACGCCTGCTCAAGCTCACCGCCGACAGCGAAGCGCGACTGGCCAAGGCGGATAACCTGAGCGTGGTCAGCTTAAGTGATCACTTCGCGTACCTGGTCAGCGGTTTAAACCTGGAAGTGCTCAGCACCGACGCACGGCCTGACGCCGATTGGACGCCCGAGGCGTTGCAGGCATTCAGTGCCGAGTTGAAGGACAACGACGTCGCGGTGGTGCTGCATCATCGCCAGCCGAGTGAGGCGGTCAAGGCCGCGGTTGCAGCCGGCGGTTCGCAGTTGCTGGTGCTGAATGTCGACGGTGCGGAGCCGGTGACCGAGCTGGAAACCAATGTGGACCAGGTGATCAAGGCGCTCACACCCTAACATCTAAATAGAATTGTTGTAGTGAGCGGGCTTGCCCCGCGCTGGGTGGCGAAGCCGCCCCAAAACCCGACACCGCGGTGTACCTGACACACTGAAGGGGCTCGGTTGGGGCGGCTTCGCCACCCAGCGCGGGGCAAGCCCGCTCACTACATGTCTCAGACCACATCCACGCCGACGTGGATGGCATCGTGCCGCCAGAACTCCAGGTCGCAGTCGATCAAACGCTGGTGCTGGTCATAGTTGACCCGGGCGATCCGCAAGCCTGGGCTGCCCACCGACACGCGCAACGCGGCGGCGGCTTCGACCGGCAGTGACGTCGGCACGATTTCAAAGCGTACGCGCCCGTAGTGCAGGTCGTACTTGCGCGCATACAGTTCGGTCATCGACTGATTCAAATCGCAGTCCAGAATCCCAGGAAAATACTGCGGGTTCAGGTAGTGCTCCACATACAACACCAAGCGCCCATCAATCCGCCGGCCCCGACAAATCTGGATCACGCTGGACAGCGCCGGCAGCTGCAACCACGCACACACCGCCGCCGACGCCGGTTGCAGCCGTGCAGAGATCACTTCGGTGGACGCCACGCGCCCCTGGTCGCTGACCATCGCGTGAAAATGGCTGCGCTGCATCAGGTTGTAGGCCAGTCGCGGCGGCGAGACAAACCAGCCGCGCCGCTCCTCGCGATAGATCTGGCCTTGGGCCTCAAGTTGTAACAAGGCTTCCCGCACCGTGATCCGAGTGGTACCAAATAACTCGCTGAGCTTGCGCTCGGCGGGCAGTTTGCTGGCAGGCGGCAACAGGCCGTGGTCAATCTGCTCTTGCAGCGCCAGGCCAATGGAGGTCACCGCCTTGATTGCCTCATCTCGCATCAACGTTACCTATCTGGACTAGACCAGCACCGATGAGGTGCACAAACCGCTCCGTAATCGGGCTTGCCTTACTGCGTGCCAGCCTAGGCATTACAGATGACCGACAGATGACAGTCCGTGTACATCTTCCACAGCACACCCTGCAATACATCGGCCAAGTCCAATCCCTACGGGCACTTGGGCATGGTCTACGCTAAGTCAGCGCGCAGAGACATCAGCGCTTTGAAAACGACATCGACATGAAACTGTCATCCATCGCGTCTAGATTGGCTCAGGTATTGCTCTGACCTAGACCAACAACACCGTCGAAACAAACGCCGCGTTGAAAACGCCCAAAGGAGCTTCGGATGAAACAGCTTTTCCTGGCATCACTGTTAGGCTCGACCATTGCCATGTGCACCGCCGCCATGGCCGCTGATACCGATCTAAAAACCCTGGAAGCTGCCGCTAAGGCAGAAGGCGCTGTAAACAGCGTCGGCATGCCCGATGACTGGGCCAACTGGAAAGGCACCTGGGAAGACCTGGCGTCGAAATACGGCCTCAAGCACATCGACACCGACATGAGCTCGGCCCAGGAAATCGCCAAGTTCAAGGCCGAGAAAGACAACGCCAGCGCCGACATCGGCGACGTCGGCGCGGCGTTCGGTCCAATCGCGGTGAAGCAGGAAGTCACCCAACCGTACAAACCGTCCACCTGGGCCCAGGTGCCGGATTGGGCTAAAGACAAAGACGGTCACTGGGCATTGGCCTACACCGGCACCATCGCGTTTATCGTCAACAAGAAGCTGATGCACGGCTCTGAAGTACCTACAAGCTGGGCTGACCTGCAGAGCGGCAAGTACAAGGTCTCCATTGGTGACGTAAGCACCGCGGCGCAAGCGGCCAACGGTGTACTGGCAGCCGCCATCGCCAATAAAGGCGACGAAAAGAACATCGCCCCCGGCCTGCAATTTTTCACCAAGATCGCCCAGCAAGGCCGTCTCTCGCTGTCCAACCCGACCATCGCCACCATGGAGAAAGGCGAAGTCGAAGTGGGCGTGGTCTGGGACTTCAACGGCCTGAGCTACAAGGCCAAGATGGCCAACCCGGATGACTACGTGGTGTTGATCCCATCGGACGGCTCGGTTAAATCCGGTTACACCACCATCATCAACAAATACGCCAAGCACCCGAACGCCGCCAAGCTGACCCGCGAGTACATCTTCAGCGATGCCGGCCAGCTCAACCTGGCGAAAGGCAATGCACGTCCGATCCGCGCTGAAACCGACCTGAAACTGCCGGCCGACATCGCCAAGAACCTGATCCCGGGCGAGCAGTACACCAAGGCCAACCCGCAGCCGATCAAGGATGCCGATGCGTGGGAAGCGACGTCCAAGAAGCTGCCGCAGCTGTGGAACGAGCAGGTCATCGTAGAGATGAAGTAAGCCGGTTACCCACATTGGAGCTCCACTGGAGATCCAATGTGGGAGGGGGCTTGCCCCCGATGGCGATGGATCAGTCACAGATATTCAAACTGACACGTCGCTATCGGGGGCAAGCCCCCTCCCACACTTGAACCCAGATGCTCCAGGAATATTGAGTCAAGTCCATCGTTGCGGAGCGCCAGCCCCCATGAAGCACAATGTCATCCTAGTCGTGCTCGACGGCCTGAACTTCGAGGTTGCCCGACACGCCATGGGGCACTTGCAGGCCTATGTCGGCGCAGGACGCGCAGCCCTCTACAAACTGGAATGTGAACTGCCCGCCCTGTCCCGCCCGCTGTATGAGTGCATCCTGACCGGCGTGCCTCCCATCCAGAGCGGCATCGTCCACAACAACGTCTCGCGCCTGTCCAACCAGCGCAGCATCTTCCATTACGCCACCGACGCCGGCCTTACCACGGCAGCGGCGGCCTACCATTGGGTCAGCGAGTTGTATAACCGCACGCCCTTTCTCGCCGCCCGCGACCGTCACACCGACGACACGGCGCTGGCGATCCAGCACGGGCATTTCTACTGGAATGACCACTACCCGGATTCCCACCTGTTTGCCGACGCCGAAAGCCTGCGCCTCAAGCACGCGCCGAACTTCCTGGTGGTGCACCCGATGAACATCGACGACGCCGGCCACAAGCACGGCCTCGATACGGCGCAATACCGCAACAGCGCACGCTCGGCCGACATCATCCTGGCCGATTACCTGCAAGCCTGGCTCGACGCCGGTTACCAAGTGCTGGTGACCGCCGACCACGGCATGAACAACGACCGCTCCCACAATGGCCTGCTGCCGGAAGAACGCGAAGTGCCGCTGTTTGTGCTCGGCGATGCCTTCAGCCTGGACACCCACGCTGCGCCGAAACAGACCGAGCTGTGCGGCACCGTCTGCGAACTGCTGGGCGCGCCCCACGACAAACCTGTGTGCCGGGAGCTGTTGAAATGATCCGTGGTAAATGGCTGGCACTGCTGTGCCTGGTGCCTTTCGCACTGTTCTTTATCGTGTTCGAAATCGCCCCTTTGGTGTGGGTACTGATCAACAGCCTGCAGACCGAGGAAGCCGGCTGGGGCCTGGAAAACTTCACGCGGATCTTCAGCTCGAAGTTCTACCTGCAAGCGATCCAGTTCAGCCTCGAGATCAGTTTCTACTCGAGTGTCTTCGGCATCATCATCGCCACCCTGGGCAGTTACTCCCTGCGTCGGGTGGATTCGCCGCTGCGCAATTTCGTCACCGCCTTCGCCAACATGACCAGCAACTTTGCCGGTGTGCCCCTGGCCTTTGCGTTCATCATCCTGCTGGGGTTCAACGGCAGCATCACCCTCATGCTCAAGCAGGCGGGAATCATCCAGGACTTCAACCTCTACTCCAAGACCGGGTTGATCATCCTTTACACCTACTTCCAGATTCCATTGGGCGTGCTGCTGCTGTACCCGGCCTTCGACGCGCTGCGCGAAGACTGGCGTGAGTCGGCGTCCCTGCTGGGTGCCAACGGCTGGCAGTTCTGGCTGCATATCGGCCTGCCGGTGCTCACCCCCGCCCTGCTCGGTACCTTCGTGATCCTGCTGGCCAATGCCCTCGGCGCCTATGCCACCGTCTACGCCTTGACCACCGGCAACTTCAACGTGTTGCCGATCCGCATTGCCGGGCTGGTGTCCGGTGATGTGTCGCTCGACCCGAACCTGGCCAGCGCCCTGGCCGTGGTGCTGGTGGCGTTGATGACCGTGGTCACCGTGGTCCATCAACTGCTGCTCAAGAGGAGCTACCATGTCTCGCGCTGAAGCCGGCCCGGCCTCCCTCTACCACCGCGTGGTGGTGTACCTGCTGTTTACGATCCTGGTGTTGCCGCTGATCGGCACCTTTGTCTATTCCATTGCCAGCAGTTGGTCGGCGACGATCCTGCCCGCCGGTTTCACCGTGAAATGGTACGTGCAGCTGTGGAGCGACCCGCGCTTCCTGATGGCCTTCGGGCAGTCATTGCTGGTGTGCGTGGGCGCGCTGATCCTCTCGGTAGTGTTGATTTTGCCGCTGCTGTTCGTGGTGCATTATCACTTCCCCCGGCTCGACGCGCTGATGAACATCCTCATCCTGCTGCCCTTCGCGGTGCCGCCGGTGGTGTCGTCGGTGGGCCTGCTGCAACTGTATGGCTCCGGGCCGATGGCGATGGTCGGCACGCCGTGGATCCTGATCGGCTGTTACTTCACCGTCGCACTGCCGTTCATGTACCGGGCGATCACTAACAACCTGCAGGCGATCAACCTGCGCGACCTGATGGACGCCTCGCAACTGCTCGGTGCCAGTACCTGGCAGGCGGCGATCCTGGTGGTGCTGCCGAACCTGCGCAAAGGCCTGATGGTGGCGCTGTTGCTGTCGTTCTCGTTCCTGTTCGGCGAGTTCGTGTTCGCCAACATCCTGGTGGGCACCCGCTACGAAACCCTGCAGGTGTACCTGAACAACATGCGCAACAGCAGCGGCCACTTCACCAGCGCCGTCGTGATTTCCTATTTCTTCTTTGTGCTGGTGCTGACCTGGGCCGCCAATATCTTGAACAAGGACAAAAGCCAATGAGCTTCGTCAGCGTCCAACACCTGCAAAAAGGCTACGCCGGCACCCCGGTGTTCAGTGATATCAACTGCGAGATCGCCAAGGGCGAATTCGTCACCTTGCTCGGCCCGTCCGGTTGCGGCAAGTCCACGCTGCTGCGCTGCATCGCCGGGCTGACTTCGGTCGACAGCGGGCAAATCCTGCTCGACGGCCAGGACATCGTCCCGCTGAGCCCGCAGAAACGCCATATCGGCATGGTGTTCCAGAGTTATGCGCTGTTTCCCAACATGACCGTGGAACAGAACGTCGCCTTTGGTCTGCGCATGCAAAAGGTCAACGCCGACGACAGCCACAAGCGCGTGCAGGAAGTGCTGCAACTGGTCGAACTCAAGGACCTCGCCGGCCGCTACCCGCACCAGATGTCCGGCGGCCAGTGCCAGCGCGTGGCCCTGGCACGCTCCCTGGTGACCCGCCCGCGCCTGTTGCTGCTGGATGAGCCGCTGTCGGCGCTGGATGCACGGATCCGCAAGCACCTGCGCGAACAGATCCGCCAGATCCAGCGCGAACTAGGCCTGACCACCATCTTCGTGACCCACGATCAGGAAGAAGCCCTGACCATGTCCGACCGGATCTTCCTGATGAACCAAGGCAAGATCGTGCAAAGCGGCGATGCCGAGACCCTCTACACCGCACCGGTGGATGTATTCGCCGCCGGGTTTATCGGCAACTACAACCTGCTGGACGCCGACAAGGCCACCCAACTGCTGCAACGCCCGATCAACAGCCGTATCGCCATTCGCCCGGAGGCCATCGAGCTGAGCCGCAATGGCGAACTCGACGCCCTGGTGCGCAGCCACAGCCTGTTGGGCAACGTCATTCGCTACCGCATCGAAGCGCGCGGCGTGGAACTGGTGGTCGACGTGCTCAACCGCTCGGCCGACGACCTGCACCCGGACGGACAACGCCTGGCACTTTCCATCGACCCCAGTGCCCTGTGTGAAGTAGCCTGATGCAACGTTTTATTTGAGAGAGCATGACGGATGGCATTGGTAATTTTTGATCTGGACGACACCCTCATCCACGGCGACTGCGCCACCCTGTGGAGCGAGCAGATGGGCCGGCTGGGCTGGGTCGATCCCGAGTCGTTCATGCGCAAGAACCACGAATTGATGGATGCCTACAGCCGGGGCGAGCTGAAGATGGAAGACTTCATGGACTTCAGCCTGGAGCCGATGATCGGCCGCACACCGGCAGAAATCGAGCACTTGGTGGAGCCGTGGGTCGAGGATGTGATCGAGCCGTTGATCTACAGCGACGCCACCAAGACCATCGCCCGCCACCGTGCGAATGGCGACCGGATTCTGGTGATCTCCGCCTCGGGCACGCACTTGGTCACGCCGATTGCGGCGCGAATCGGCATCGATGAAGTGCTGGGGATTGAACTGGACGTCAGCCATGGCGTGTACAGCGGGCGTACCGTGGGTGTCCTGACGTATCGTGAAGGCAAGATCACGCGGTTGCTGGAATGGCTGGAGCAAGAAGGGGAAACATTGGAGGGCGCGTATTTCTATTCGGACTCGCGCAATGATTTGCCGTTGCTGAGTAAGGTGGAGTTTGCGCAAGTCGTTAACCCTGACCCGGTGCTACGCGCCCACGCCGAACAGGCAGGCTGGCCAATCCACCATTGGATCTGACTCTCTTGAAGTGAAATGCAATCAAATGCGGGAGGGGGCTTGCCCCCGATGGCGGTCTGTCAGATGAAACATTCTTCACTGACACACCGCTATCGGGGCAAGCCCCCTCCCACATTGTTCACCGCATCCCCATTCAGCTCAGGCTTTCGTCAATCACCAACACCAGCTTCCCGGAAATCTGATTCGTCGCCAGCGCTTCAAACGCCGCCTCAGCGTCCTGGATCGAGAAGGTCTTGGCCAATTGCGGGCTCAAGCGGCCCTCAACAAACAACGGCCACACGTGTTGGCTCAAATCACTGAACAGGTCCGCCTTGAACGAGTCGTCACGACTGCGCAGGGTCGAACCCAACAATTGAATGCGCTTGCCCAGCACCTGGGCCAAGTCCAACTGCGCGTCACGACCGCCCATCAAGCCGATCAATACCCAACGCCCATCCAGGGCCAGCAGCTTGAGGTCCAGCGCCGCATAGTTGCCGCCCACCGGGTCAAGAATCACATCGAACGGCCCGAAATCCCGTAGCCCTTCGATCCCGTCGGTCCGTACCACGCCGCCCTGGGCGCCGAGTTCCTCACAATAGGCCAGGCGCTCCGCCGAGCCGACACTGACCCAGCACGGGCTGCCAAATGCCTTGCACAACTGGATCGCCGCGGAACCCACGCCGCTGGCGCCAGCGTGCAACAGCACTTTTTCACCGGGTTTGAGGCCCGCCAGCTGGAACAGATTGAGCCACGCCGTGCTGTACACCTCAGGCAACGCGGCCGCTTCGATCAGCGACAGGCCTTCCGGTACCGGCAATACGTGGCGCGCATCCACCACCACTTCTTCGGCCATGCCGCCACCGGCGAGCAACGCGCAGACGCGGTCGCCGACTTGCCAGGATGAGCCCGCGCCCACTTCACTGATCACCCCGGAACACTCAAGGCCCAACACGTGACTGGCGCCTGGTGGCGGTGGATAGAGCCCCGCACGCTGTAATAAATCGGCGCGATTGAGGCCCGCTGCCGCCACACGAATGCGAACTTGCCCTACATCGCAGGTAGGACTGGGTTCTTCCAACCACTCCACATGACCGTCAACGCCTTGCAATGCTTTCACAGTGCCTCCATAGTGAGTCTGGACTGAGCCCGTAGCTGTATCGCCGGGCTTTTTGCATTATGCGACCGGACCATATGGAACCGGCTCCCTCAAAGACGGCCTAATATGCGTTATCAATTGCCCCCGCGTCGAATCAGCATGAAGCATTTGTTCCCCAGCACCGCCCTCGCTCTTTTCATTGGTCTCGGCTTCGCGTCGATGTCGACCAATACGTTCGCAGCCAACAGCTGGGACAACCTTCAGCCGGATCGCGATGAGGTGATTGCCAGCCTTAACGTCGTCGAACTGCTCAAGCGTCATCACTACAGCAAGCCGCCGCTGGACGACGCTCGCTCGGT
This sequence comes from Pseudomonas sp. QC2, assembly GCF_002859085.1. NCBI lineage: Bacteria > Pseudomonadati > Pseudomonadota > Gammaproteobacteria > Pseudomonadales > Pseudomonadaceae > Pseudomonas > Pseudomonas sp. QC2. The sequence continues at coordinate 87,525 of NZ_PKKS01000016.1, read as the reverse complement.
GATCATCTATGACAGCTACCTCAAGCTGCTGGATCCGTCGCGCAGCTACTTCCTGGCCAGCGATATCGCTGAGTTCGACAAGTGGAAAACCCAGTTCGACGACTTCCTCAAGAGCGGCGACCTGCAGCCCGGCTTCACCATCTACAAGCGTTACCTGGACCGCGTCAAAGCGCGTCTGGACTTCGCCTTGGCCGAGCTGAACAAGGGTGTCGACAAACTCGACTTCACCCAGAAGGAATCCCTTCTGGTGGACCGCAAGGACGCCCCTTGGCTGACCAGCACCGCCGCACTCGACGACCTGTGGCGCAAACGCGTCAAGGACGAAGTGCTGCGTTTGAAGATCGCCGGCAAAGACCCCAAGGCTATCCAGGAGCTGTTGACCAAGCGCTATAAGAATCAGCTGGCACGTCTGGACCAGACCCGTGCCGAAGATATCTTCCAGGCTTACATCAACACCTTCGCGATGTCCTACGATCCGCACACCAATTATCTGTCGCCAGATAACGCGGAAAATTTCGATATCAATATGAGTCTGTCGCTGGAAGGCATCGGTGCCGTCCTGCAAAGCGACAATGACCAGGTCAAGATCGTGCGCCTGGTGCCGGCGGGGCCGGCGGACAAGACCAAGCAAGTGGCGCCTGCCGACAAGATCATCGGTGTGGCCCAAGCCGACAAAGAGATGGTTGATGTCGTCGGCTGGCGCCTGGACGAAGTGGTCAAGCTGATCCGTGGGCCGAAAGGCAGCGTGGTGCGCCTGGAAGTGATTCCGCACACCAATGCACCGAACGACCAGACCAGCAAGATCGTGTCCATCACCCGTGAAGCGGTGAAGCTCGAAGACCAGGCCGTGCAGAAGAAAGTTCTCAACCTCAAGCAGGATGGCAAGGACTACAAGCTGGGCGTGATCGAGATTCCGGCCTTCTACTTGGACTTCAAGGCGTTCCGTGCCGGTGATCCGGACTACAAGTCCACCACCCGCGACGTTAAGAAAATCCTCACCGAGCTGCAGAAGGAAAAAGTCGACGGCGTGGTCATCGACCTGCGTAACAACGGCGGTGGTTCCCTTCAGGAAGCCACCGAGCTGACCAGCCTGTTTATCGACAAAGGCCCGACGGTGTTGGTACGCAACGCTGACGGCCGCGTGGATGTGCTGGAAGACGAGAACCCGGGCGCCTTCTACAAAGGCCCGATGGCATTGCTGGTCAACCGCCTCTCGGCCTCGGCTTCGGAGATTTTCGCCGGTGCCATGCAGGACTACCACCGCGCCTTGATCATCGGCGGCCAGACCTTCGGTAAAGGCACCGTGCAGACCATTCAGCCGCTGAACCATGGTGAACTGAAGCTGACGCTGGCCAAGTTCTACCGGGTTTCCGGGCAGAGCACCCAGCATCAGGGCGTACTGCCGGACATCGATTTCCCGTCGATCATCGACACCAAGGAAATCGGCGAAAGCGCCCTGCCGGAAGCCATGCCGTGGGACACCATCCGCCCTGCGATCAAGCCGGCGTCGGATCCGTTCAAGCCATTCCTGGCGCAGTTGAAGGCTGATCACGACACCCGCTCCGCCAAGGACGCCGAGTTCGTGTTTATCCGCGACAAGCTGGCCCTGGCCAAGAAGCTGATGGAAGAAAAAACCGTCAGCCTCAACGAAGTCGACCGCCGCGCGCAGCACAGCGACATCGAAAACAAGCAACTTGCACTGGAAAACATCCGCCGCAAGGCCAAGGGTGAAGATCCACTCAAGGAGCTGAAGAAAGAAGATGAAGATGCGCTGCCGACCGAGGCCGACAAAACCAAGCCGGAAGACGACGCCTACCTGGCCGAGACTGGCCGGATTTTGCTGGACTACCTGAAAATCACCAAGCAGGTGGCCAAGCAGTAAATGATGGCGATTTAATGTGGTCGCTCCTCGGAGTGTCATCATATAGACATCATTCTGTCGTGAAATGAAGGACCGCAGGCTTCTCGCCTGCGGTCCTTTTTTTTCGATCGAGATCGCCATGACCATGACCGAACAGCTGAATGCACTGGGCTCTATCTTGGCTCAAGGCAGTTTGCACAGCCTGTTCCAACCGATCATCTGCCTCTCCGAACGACGAATCCTTGGCTACGAAGCCCTGAGCCGCGGCCCCTCCAACAGCCCCCTGCACTCCCCCGTCGCCCTCTTCTCGGTGGCCAGCCATGCGGGACGTCTCAGCGAACTGGAAATAGCTTGCCGCGAAAGCGCCTGCCGACGCTTCAGCGAACAGAAGCTGCCGGGCAAGCTGTTCCTGAACATCTCGCCGGAATCCTTGATGGAAACGGCGCACCAGCCGGGACGCACGCTGCAACTGCTGCGCGACTATGGCATTCCACCCAGCCAGGTCGTGATCGAACTCACCGAGCAAACACCCACTGACGACTTCGACCTGCTGCAAACCGCCCTGCATCACTACCGCGACATGGGCTTTGCCATCGCCCTCGATGACCTGGGCGCCGGCTATTCCAGCTTGCGGCTGTGGTCGGAGTTACGCCCGGATTACGTAAAGATCGACCGGCACTTCATCGACGGCATTCATCAGGATGCGCTCAAGCGCGAGTTTGTCGGCTCCATCCTGCAGATCGCCAAGGCTTCGCGTGCCCAGGTGATCGCCGAAGGCATCGAGTTGCCGGAGGAGTTGGCGGTGCTGACGGAGATGGGCGTGGACCTGGTCCAGGGCTACCTGCTCTGCCGCCCGCAGGAACACCCACCACAAGAAGCACGCAAGATGCTGCCCAAGCCCGACACAGCCAACATTACCCTCACGGAAGAAGGCAGCGACCTCAGCGCCTTGCTCAGCGAACACCCGGCGGTGGACCAGGACACCGCCACCGCCCAAGTGCTCGAAGCGTTTCGTCGACAGGCCAACCTCAACTCCCTGGCCGTGCTGGACGGACGCGGGCAGCCGATCGGTATCGTCCATCGGCACTTATTGTCGGATGCGCTGCTCAAGCCGTTCGCCACCGACCTGTTTGCGCGCAAGCCCATCAGCCGCCTGATGAGCACCGACTTCCTGGCGGTGGAGTTGAGCCAGTCGCTGCAACAAGTCAGCCGCCTGCTCACCAGCCGCGCGCGGCAACGTATCGAAGAAGATTTCATCATCACGCTCAATGGCGACTACCTGGGCCTGGGCCGGGTGATCGACGTGCTCAAGCTGATCACCGAGCTGAAGATCCAGCAGGCGCGCTACGCTAACCCGCTGACCCTGCTGCCGGGCAACGTGCCGATCCAGCAGTGCCTCACACGCCTGCTGCAACAACAACGGGAGTCGGTGATCTGCTACGTGGATATCGACAGTTTCAAGCCGTTCAATGACATCTACGGCTACGGGCGTGGGGATGAGGTGTTGCTGTGCCTGGCGCAGTGCCTGAATGACCGCGTCGATCCCACCCGTGACTTTGTCGGGCATATCGGTGGCGATGACTTTTTGTTGGTGCTGGGCCCGCAGGATTGGCGCAAACGGCTCAATCAATTGCTGGATGACTTTCACACCCAATGCCGGCGCTTCTACCGCGCCGAACACCTCGACGCCGGCTGTTTCGTGGCGTTGAACCGCCAGGGTGTGCGCCAGGAGTTTGCGCTGCTGTCGCTGTCCATCGGCGTGGTGCATTTATATCCACAGGCCTGTGGACAACTCGATGCCAGCCAGTTGGCGGAACTGGCCTCGCAAGCCAAGCACCATGCCAAGGACGTGGCCGGTTACAGTATCCATGTGATCGACAGCATGGACGCCCTGCCCCAGGCGCTTTAGGCCTCGGCGGATTCCGGGTATTCGTATTCGAATACCCGCACCACTTCCGAGGCATGCCAGGAGGCAGCGGCCACGCCATCGGAGGGTCCGCTGAAACGGCCAAGCCGCTCCACACATTCAAAAAAACCGGTACGCGGCAAGCGGCTGGCGCCCTGGCTGATCACCAGTGAGCTGCGCAACGGCTGCTCGGCCTTGGCATCCAGCGCCGCCAGGTGTTCCAGGGCCGCGGCCAGGGTTTGCATGGCCGGCGTAGGAAATTGCAGGCGTTCCAGCAAGGCGCGGTACGTCAGCAGATGGCGCTGGCGACGCGCCTGGTCCAGTTCGTTGAGTAACCCATCCCAATGTTGACGGCTGATACGTAGGCTCAAGATTCATCCCTCCAACCTGCAACGCCCAATTCCCAGGCCAGGCTGCGGCGGATCGCGGCATCCGGCTGGCGTTCACCACTTTCAATCAATCCAAGATATGACGGGCTGATGCCCACGGTGCGGGCCAGGGTCTCGATAGCCAGGCCCTTGGCTTCGCGCAGGCCGCGCAGGTCTGCGAGCGGGCGCAGATCCTGTTCGGGGGCGGCTTGGGCAGTCGATATAGAAGGAGGTAGCGTCGGTTGTTGCTGACCGGCAGCTTTTAGCAGCGCCTGGTACTGATCCCATGGCAACACCGCGTATTCGGGTTCGCCATTCCGTGAAATTATCTGAATATCCATGACTGCCCCGTAGGATAACAACACTTACTAAGTAAGCTCTTTCCTTAGGAGTGTAATCCTAACAGCCACAAAGGTCGCAGGGGGATAGCCCGTGTCATCGGTTTTTTTGCGGGTTTTCCTTGGACAGCAGCGCAGGCGTCGCAGGCAGGCGCTCAACCACGGCGAGCTTTTCCGGACGCTGGGCGTCACGCCAGGCGCGAAAGGCGCTCAGTTCGCCTTCCAGGGTCTTCATGACCCACGCTAACACAGCGATGTCGTCGAGCATGCCGAACATGGGGATAAAGTCCGGGATCGCATCGATCGGGCTCAGGAAATACATCAACCCCGCCACCACCGAGATCAGCGCTTTGGGACTGATCGCCCGGTATTCGCCGCGCCAGTACGCCAGGCACAACGCCTGAAGCAACTTGAGGTCATCCTTGAGCTTGCCCAGGCGATTCCCCTGGCTCGAGCCTTTGGCGGCGACCGCGAACAACAGCGTCGGCAGACGGCCGCGCCCCAGAAGACGCGCGGCCACGGGCAGGAAACGGGTGAAATTGAAGGGTGGTTTCATTTGTCACTCCAGTTCCAGGCGACATGAAAGGTTATCCACACAAATTGTGGATAACCTTGTGAACAGAGCCCATTTTCCGGGCTGAAAGCCACGGATTACATGGCTTTCAGTCAGATCGGGCGTTTTTTGCGCACTGAAGAAAAACCCAAGATTTCATTGACTTGGCGTTGATGTGCGGATAGCCATGCTCAGGTTTTATATCAGACTGTTGCCCGCTACAGACGTTCGTTCGGATCTGCAGAGGCTTCAATGTGGGAGGGGGCTTGCTCCCGATAGCAAGGGATCAGCCACTGCATAAGGTGACTGATCCACCGCCATCGGGGTCAAGCCCCCTCCCACAAACAACAACGCCCCGTCGAGACGGGGCGTTGTGTGTTCAGGCGCCGATTACTTCTTGGCGGCTGGTGCTGCAGGAGCTTCAGCCTTGGCTGGGTCCTTGATGGCCAGCAGTTCCAGGTCGAATACCAGCACGGAGTTGGCTGGAATCGCTGGGCTCGGGCTCTGTGCGCCGTAGGCCAGGTCGGAAGGAATGTACAACTCGACCTTCTCGCCGACGTGCATCAGTTGCAGGCCTTCGACCCAACCCGGGATCACGCCGCTGACCGGCAGGTCAATCGGGCTACCGCGATCTACGGAGCTGTCAAAGGTAGTGCCGTTGGTGAGCTTACCGGTGTAGTGCACAGTCACCACGTCAGTCGGCTTAGGCTGAGGGCCATCGGCTTTCTTGGTGATCTTGTACTGCAGACCGGAAGCAGTGGTGACGACGCCGTCTTTCTTGGCGTTGTCTTCGAGGAATTTCTTGCCGGCGGCTGCCGACTCTTCGCTCATCTTGGTCATGCGTTCTTCAGCACGCTTTTGCAAAGCGGCAAACGCTTCAACCAGCTCGTCATCTTTGAGCTTCTGTTCTTTCTTGCCGACGGCATCTTCGATGCCTTGGGCTACTGCTTTGGAATCCAGGTCATCCATGCCTTCTTGGGCAAGGCTCTTGCCCATGTTCAGGCCGATGCCATAGGAAGCTTTCTGCGCCGGGGTTTTCAGCTCTACGCTGGTCTGCGAATCACAACCCGCAAGTACCAGGCTAACCAGGGCCACCGCCGCCGCCAACCGATGCTGTTTCATGCTATTTCCTTGTTCATGCGCCAAAAGGGCAATCGAATAAAGTCGCGAGCTTATCAGGCGGCCACGACCAATGGCTACCGGCATCTGAGCAGGAAACTTCTGATAAGTTCACGTGTTTAAAAGCATTTTCATTCATGATGGGGTCCCGCGAAGGATCGTGGGACCGCCGACTACCAGGCTCATGGCCACTTGCCGCACTTGTGGCGTAGTGGCATAACAACGCGACCCGTCGACAAGACCGAGACAAGGATAGCCATCTTGCGCATTTTTTCCCGTGTTTTACTCCTGATACTCGCTGCACTGGGCCTGATTCTGGCCGTGGTGCTCTATTACACCCTCAACCCCAAGCTACCGGACTACGTGCCTGTGGAGCAGGTGCACTACCAGGACCAATGGAGTGCCGCCGACCGCCAGACCTATTACTTCACGCCCCAGGGCACTCAAGTAAAAGGCCTGCACTACGACTGGTTCACCGCCCTGGAACTGCCGTTTTCCGAACAACGCTTCGCCACGCCGGAGTATCTGGCGCGCTTCGGTTTCCTGGTCGACCCCAAGCAGGTGCCCACTGCGCAAAACCCCGGCAACCTGCCCGTGGGTTTCGCCCGGCATAAAAACGCCGGCAGCAACGTCGACTACCTGGATATCACCTGCGCCGCCTGCCATACCGGCGAATTGCATTTCAAAGGCCAGGCCCTGCGCATTGACGGCGGCTCGGCCCAGCATGTGCTGCCCTCCAGCGTCCCCACCCTGCGCGGCGGCAGTTTCGGCCAGGCCCTGGTCGCCAGCCTCGCCGCCACCTATTACAACCCGTGGAAGTTCGAACGCTTCGCCCGCCAGGTGCTGGGCGACCGCTACGACGCAGAGCACAAGCAACTGCGCCAGGACTTCAAGCAGTCACTGAACAAGTTCCTCAAGGTGGCCTGGAACGACACCCACCGCGGCCTCTACCCCACCGAAGAAGGCCCCGGCCGCACGGACGCCTTTGGCCGAATCGCCAACGCCAGCTTTGGCGATGCCATTTCCCCGGACAATTATCGCGTCGCCAATGCGCCGGTGGACTACCCGCAATTGTGGGATATCTGGACCTTCGACTGGGTGCAATGGAACGGTTCGGCGCAGCAGCCCATGGCGCGCAATATCGGTGAAGCCCTGGGCGTGGGCGCGACCCTGACCTTTTTCGACGCTGCCGGCCAGCCGCTCCAGGGCGATGCACGCTACCCGTCGAGCGTACGCGTGCGCGACCTCAACCTGATTGAAGAAACCTTGCAGCGCCTCAAGCCGCCGACCTGGCCCGAGGACTTGTTCGGCGCCATCGATAAGCCGCTCGCCGCCCAAGGCCGTGCACTCTTCGCCGAAAACTGCGCCGGCTGCCACGTCCCCAGCGTCACCCAGGAAAACGGCCGCCCGGTGCAACAGCTGAAAATGCTGCCGGTGGACTACATCGGCACCGACCCCGGCACCGCCAGCAACATCGCCGACCAGCGCTATGACCTCAGCGCCCTGCAATGGGACCCGGCGGAACTGGCCACACTCAACGTCGAACTGCACCCCACGCCGACCGAGCCGCTGGACCTGAAAAAGATGTCCGTGGCCAAGGGCCTCGCCTACGTCACTGCCTTCGTCGAAGCGCATGCCTACCGCGCCGCCGGCGTGACCCCGGACGAGCGCCCGCGCCTGGACGGTTACGGCCTGCCCATCGGCGTGCGCGAGCTGCGCGCCTACAAAGCGCGGCCACTGGCCGGCGTGTGGGCGACACCGCCGTTCCTGCATAACGGCTCGGTGCCGACGATCTACCAGTTGCTCTCGCCTCAGGACGAGCGCAGCGCCACCTTCTATAAAGGCACCTTCAACTACGACCCGCGCCATCTCGGCTTCGAGAACGCGGCATTCAAGAACGCCTTTCTGTTCGATACCAAAATCACCGGCAACCACAACAGCGGCCACGAATTCCGTGCAGGCGCTCGTGGCAATGGCGTCATCGGCCGTGGCCTGCTACCGCAGGAACGCTGGGCGCTGCTGGAATACCTCAAAGTGCTGGGCGGCCCGTTGGAGCAACAACTGCCATGATGATTCGATCCCGATACGACCAACCTTCCCTGCTCGCCCGTCTCTGGCTGCGCATCGGCAGGTTTCTCGGCAAGACTTTACTGTGGCTGATTGGCCTCGGCCTGCTCGGTTGGCTGGGCGCCAGCGCCTGGTACGCCTGGCAGCACAGCGGCCCGGTGTCGCCGAACGAGCAGATCCCGCCCGGCGAAGCGGCGATGACCCAAGGCATCATCCAAACGGCCGTGCGCATCGTCGACCAGCATCGCGAAGGCACGCGCTACCTGCGTGATGCCCACGCCAAGGCCCATGGCTGCGTGAAGGCCGAAGTCAGCGTGCCGGCCGATCTGGACCCGACGCTGCGCCAAGGCGTGTTCGCCGAGCCGGGCAAGACCTGGCAGGCGCTGATGCGCCTGTCCAACGGCAACGCCTACCCGCAGTTCGACAGCATCCGTGACGCGCGCGGCATGGCGCTCAAGCTGCTGGACGTGCCGGGCAAGCAACTGCTGGCCGACCAGCAGACACGCACGGAACAGGACTTCGTGATGTTCAGCCACCCGAACTTCTTTGTCAGCGATGTGGCGGAATACGCGCAGAACATCGGTGCACAGGCGGACGGCAAAAAAGTCCTGGCGTTTTTCCCCAAGGTCGACCCGCGCAGTTGGCAGGTGCGTCATTTGTTTATCGCCCTGGCCACGCTGGCGCCAGCGCCGGCCAGCCCGACGCAGACCACCTACTTTTCAGTCTCGCCCTACAAGTTCGGCAGCGCCAACGCCAAGTTCCGCGTCGCACCCGACCCGCAGAGCTGCCCGGAATATCAACTGCCCAAACAGAACCAGGACCTGCCGAATTTCCTGCGTAGCGCGTTGAGCCAGCAGTTGTCCACCGATCGCAAGCCTGCGTGTTTCGTGTTGCAGATCCAGCGGCAGAACCCGCAGAAATTCATGCCGATCGAAGACACCAGCATCGAATGGAAGGAGAGCGATGCGCCGTATGAAACCGTGGCCAAGGTGCGTATCCCGGCGCAGGACTTCGACACGCCCGAGCAGAACCTGGCGTGCGACAACCAGTCGTTCAACCCTTGGTTCGGCGTTGCGGACCACCGCCCGATCGGCGGCATCAACCGCTTGCGCAAAGCCGTGTATGAAGCGGTCAGCGATTACCGCCACAGCCGTAACGCCCCGTAAAGAGTGCATAACAATGGGCCCGACGGCGTAAGGATTGCGTCGGGTCTATTGATCCGTTTTCACCCCGCCACTACCGTGAATACCTACCCATCACCCGTAGGAAATCACCGTGGAAAACTCAACCCTCGGCATGCTCGTACTCACCCTTATTGCGGTGTTCGGCACCGCGTCTTTTTGCTTTGAACACCTGGCGACACGCCAGACCAAGAAGAAAAAAACAGCTCAGCCTTGACCCTCAGTCAACGCGCCCCCCGCCTCAGCGGTCTGAGCCAGCAACCATTGACGAAAACTGCGCACCGCCAACGGCGGGTTGCGGTGGTGGGGTTGCATAAAATGCAGGCGGCCGCGGCTATGCATGGTGTGGGGCAAGGCCATTTGCAGGCGCCCGGAATCAAGGTCACTTTCCAGCAAGCTCTTCCAGCCCAGCGCGACGCCGTGCCCCATCACCGCCGATTGCATCAACAGTTGATAGCTGTTGGTACGCAAGGCATGGCGCGGGGTGTAGTAGTCGGCGCCGATGTCAGCGAACCAGTCGGTCCAGGTCAGCCAGTCGTGATAGTGGTCTTCCACGATCAGCAAGGTGTGGGCATGCAGCAGATGGTGCGCATCGCGAATCGGGCCGTGGCGCTCGATGTAGCCAGGGCTGCACACGGTGATGACCTGTTCGCTGTCGAACACCGGTGACAGTTCCAGGCCGTGGGGCGCCGGGAGTTCGTCCAGGTGATAGAACAAGCCCAGGTCATATTCACTCACATCCAGGCGGCTGGGGTTATCGCTGCACAGGATGCGGATATCCAGGTCCGGGTGCTCGCGCTGGAAGTCCGGCAATAAACCGGCAAGCCAGATAGAGCTGATGGTAGGCGTGCTGGCCAGGGTCAACTGACGATCGGCGCCGCGACGGCGCAGCTCGGCGGACTCACGGTCCAGTTCGCGCAACAGGCGCTGGATGGTGCGGAAGTAACGCACCCCGGCAGGGGTCAGGCTCAGGCCCTGGGCCAGCCGATAAAACAGCGGCCGGGCCAGGTCCTCCTCGAGTCGCTTGACCTGGCGGCTGACCGCGCTCTGGGTCAGGTTCAGTTCATGGGCGGCCTGGGTGAAGCTCAAATGACGGGCCGCCGCTTCGAAGGTCTGCAGGCAGTTGAGCGGGGGAAGATCGACGTTTCGGCGCGACATGAGCAATTCCATTGGCAATTACGGGCCTGGGTTTGCCCAGGCCCGCAGAGATCACGTTGGCAGGCATCCTGCCAGTTGCTCGCTCAGAGCGCGACCCTGGCCACACGTTTACTCCATTGCCGGCGGTATTCCAGTTGGCCGTTTTCCCAGGCTGTCTGTTCCGCTTCGAGGTAGAACCACTCGGCATCGGCGTGCACGCTCAAGTGGCTTTCCACTTCCACCGTCCACTGGTCACGGCCGACACGGTAGTGCCATTCAATATCGGCACGGGTCGACAGCGGGTCCCAGGGCAAGGTGTGATATTGCTCGGTGCAACGTTGGTCCACCCATAGGCCATGGTCGGTAAAGCGCATGGCGCCCAGGTCATCTTCGATCTTCACGCAGACTTCGCCACTGCCGACGTCTTCGATCAAGGTGCGTTTCGGCGCGGCGGCGCGCAGTACCTCCAGGTTCACCGGGGTCGACGATTGTGGCGCTTCGAACGGGCACTCCACCGCGTCGCCGGTGAACACCGGCAACTGCAGGCTGTGCAGGGTCGGCAGCAAGGTCAGCGTGGTCAGTTCGCGGCTCGGCCACAGCAGCGGGAAACTCGCGGTGCTCAGCGCCAGGCGCAAACGGTAGCCGGCGGGCAGGCGCATGCCGATGTGGTCGAGGTTCAGGTGCACGTCCATCGCTTCACCCGGTACGACAGGTGTTACCTGGGAAAGGTCCTCGCGAAGCGTGAGATTAAGCACACCGTAGCTGATCTGCGTGACCTGGCCGTCCGGCGCCACCGCATTCAGGCGCGCGACCAATTGCCCGCAGGCGGTGTCGCTGGCCAGGCGCAGCGTGAGGCGCGCATCGCCGAGCAGGGCCAGGGGCTCGGTCAGCGGTTGGGAATCGAAGCACAGCGAGTGGGCGTCATCGCGGCGCTGGTCCGTCGGGCCATCGGGGCCAAACCAGATGGCACAGTATTCGCCCTGATGCAGGCCGGTGGTCAGCGGCGAGCAGATACTGCGCGGCGTGACCAAGGGCTGCGCGCCGGCAGTCAGGCCGTGCTCGCCGAGGCTGAAATCGGTCCATTGCACCTGCGGATCCGGCCAGCCCGACGTCTGCACCCAGATCCCCGGCCGCTCAGCATAACTGCCCTTCGGCGGCAGAATATCCTGTAGGTAAAAGGTGCAAGATGCGTCATCCATCACCCCGTTATGGATGCCCTTTAACCAGTGATCCCACCAGCGTTTGGCTTCTTGCAGGAAGCCGATGGCCGGATTGGGCACGGCGAAATGCGGGTATTTGTGAATCCATGGGCCGATCATGGCTTTCTTCGGCCCTGGCAGGTTTTCCATCAGGCGCGAAACGGTATTGCGGTAGGCATCCCCCCAACCGCCCACCGCGTAGACGGCGGCTTTGATCTGCGAGTAGTCCTCGCACACCGAGCCGTGGCGCCAGTAGTCATCACGGGTCTGGTGGTGCAGCCAGGTTTCGGCGAGCAGCGGCATGGCTTCCAGGCGTTGGTGCCAGAGGGTTTTCCAGTCGTCGCCAACCAACAGAGGATCAGGCACCGCCGCGCTGAAGTTGAGCATGGTGGCGGCCCAGCCGAAGTTCTCCATCAACAGGTTGCCGCCCTTGTAATGGATGTCGTCGGCGAAGCGGTCATCGGTGGAGCAGAGGGTAATGATTGCCTTCAGCGCCTCGGGCTGGCGCGCCGCGACTTGCAGGCCGTTGAAACCGCCCCAGGAGATACCCATCATGCCGACGTTGCCGTCGCACCAAGGCTGGCGGCACAGCCAATCGATCACCTCGAGGGCGTCCTCCTGCTCCTGCAGCAGGTACTCATCGGCCATCAGCCCTTGGGACTCGCCATTGCCGCGCATATCGACGCGCACGCACACATAGCCCTGCCCCGCCATCCACGGGTGGGTCAGCGCATCGCGCACTGCGGTGCCATCGCGTTTGCGGTACGGCAGGTACTCCAGAATCGCCGGGAAGGTTTGCGGGCCGGCGACTTCCGGCAGCCAGATGCGTGCGGCTAATTGCGTGCCGTCCTTCAAGGGGATCAGGCAGTGCTCGATTTCACGAATCTTGTAGGCAAACTCGGTAACGATTTCCATCGGTAACTCCAAACGCGTTTATTGCAAACAAACGGCTCCCCCGCGCCCGGAGGGGAGCGTACGGGGGAGACACACAGGTTGTCGGGCTTAGCGGGCGAATGCCGCGACGGGGCTGGCGCCACGCAGCTCGGGCTCGGTGGTCGGCCTGAGGTTTTTCACATCGAGCAGCGCCGGGTTCTTCAGCCAGAAGATCAGCGAGGTACTGGCTAGCAACACCAGGATCATCCCGGGCAAGCCACCGAGGTTGGAAAGCATCTTCACGCCATCGACACCGACAAACGCGACCATCACCCACGATACCGAGCCGATGATCAGGCCCCAGATGATCTTCAGCAGCGGGTTGCCGTCCAGGTCGGAATCGGCGGTCACGCCTTTGCTGCACAGGTTGGCGATCACATCGGTGCTGGAGTCTGCCGCGGTGACGAACGAGATAAACGCCACGAACAGCAGGAACGCGATCATCAAGCCGCTGGCCGGCAATTGCTGGAACATCTGGTACAGCACGTGCTCCACGCCCTGCTCGTTCAACACACGGTTGAGGCTGCCATCACCCAGCGCGTCGAAGTAGAGGCTGGTGCCGGAGAAGATGCAGATCCACACCGCCGTGAACAACGCCGGGTAGAGCATGTTGATGTGGATGAATTCGCGCACGGTGTAGCCGCGGCCGATCTTGCCGAGGAACAGCGCACTCACCGGGGCCCAGGCAAACCACACCGACCAATAGAACACGGTCCAGCTGTGCGGCCAGGTGTCGCCACTGGCGGCGCCGGTGAACAGGCTGCGGCTGAAGAAGGTGTCGAGGTACACGCCGAGGGACTCGACGCCCAAGCTGAACATGTAAAGGGTCGGCCCGCACAGCAGCACGAACAGCCCCAAGGCGAACATGATCCAGGTGTTGAACGACGACAACATCACAATACCGCGCTGCAAGCCGCTGGCGGCCGAGGCGACAAAGGTGATGACGATGATCGTGATGATGATGGCCAGGCGCAATGGGGTGGTTTCACCGCCGATGTATTGGGCCATGCCACCGGCCAAGGTCAGCGCGCCCGTGCCCAGGGACGAGGCCATGCCGGCCACCAGCGCGAACATCGCCAGGGTGTCGATCAGCCCGGCATAGCGCTTGACTCGCGCTGCGCCCAGCAGCGGCTCGAGCATGGCGCCGATGGAGAAGTTGCTGCGGCGGTTATAGAACACCAGCGCAAACACCAGCGACGGCACCAGGTAGATGGCGTACGGAGTGATGGTCCAGTGCAGGAACATCGTCGACATGGCAAAGCTCTTGGCCGCCGAGCTGCCCGCTTCGATCGGCAGGCTGGTGGGTGGGCCGTACAGGTGGTAGAGCGGTTCGGCGGTGGTCCAGAACAGCACGCCCACTGCCAGCGTGGTGCAGAGCGCCACCATGAACCAGCGCCATTTGCTCAGCAAAGGCTGGGCGTCTTCACCGCCGATACGCACTTTGCCCAGCGCGGAGAAGTAGACGATAGCGGTCAGCACCACCATGGCAAACGAGCCGGCGCTGAACAGCCATGAGAAGTTTTTCAGGATCAGGTTGTTGAGCTGTTTGCTGACCGCAAGGAATGCATTCAGGTCGACGTAGCTGGCGATCACCGCCGCCAGCAGGATCAGGAAAGTTGGCCAGAACACCAACGGACGCAGTGGATATTTCATGTAGAGCCATTCCCCTTGCAGACTATTTTTTGTGTTAGAGGGCGGGCACCGCAGCATCCTGCTGCAGCGAGTCGCCTGGAAGTCTTTCGCGTGGCTATAGATAAACGTTTAACCGGCCAAGGGCGCAATCAACCAATGTGCATAGGGGTATTCCCCCACGTCATGACGCACCCGCACAGTTCAGGGCGAATAGGCAGTGCACAATGGCAAGGCACCAGGAGGATAAATCGCAGACGAAAAAAAGCCCGCTCAATGAGCGGGCTTCTTGTGGCGACCTGGCGTTCAGCGTTCCAGGTAACCGAATATGGCGCAGCGGACGGGACTCGAACCCGCGACCCCCGGCGTGACAGGCCGGTATTCTAACCGACTGAACTACCGCTGCGCGTAACACGTGAAGCGAATGGTGGGTGATGACGGGATCGAACCGCCGACCCTCTGCTTGTAAGGCAGATGCTCTCCCAGCTGAGCTAATCACCCTTCGTTTCGGTGTGGGCGCATCATACACCAAAAAATCGTAATGTCTTGATTTAAATGTACTTTATTTAAAAAAAGTTTACCGCGCGATTTTTTCCATATCCCGGACAGCAAAAAGCCCGCTCATTGAGCGGGCTTTTTGTGGTGACCTGGCGTTCAGCGTTCCAGGTAACCGAATATGGCGCAGCGGACGGGACTCGAACCCGCGACCCCCGGCGTGACAGGCCGGTATTCTAACCGACTGAACTACCGCTGCGCGTAACACATGAAGCGAATGGTGGGTGATGACGGGATCGAACCGCCGACCCTCTGCTTGTAAGGCAGATGCTCTCCCAGCTGAGCTAATCACCCTTCGTTTCGGTGTGGCGCGCATTCTACGGAGCGACCCTGGGTCTGGCAAGCACTTTCTTAAATCTTTTTTTTGATAGCTTCCAATGGCTTAGGCAGGGTTGGCCTGGGGCGTGATCAAGAGAATAATGCCCCCCTTTGTATAAAGGAGAGACTCACCCCATGTGGTTCAAGAACCTGCTTATCTATCGCCTGACCCAAGATCTGCCTGTTGATGCCGAGGCGTTGGAAGCGGCCATGGCCACCAAACTGGCGCGCCCTTGTGCAAGCCAGGAGTTGACCACTTACGGTTTCGTCGCACCTTTTGGTAAAGGTGAAGACGCTCCCCTGGTTCACGTCAGCGGTGACTTCCTGCTGATCGCCGCGCGCAAGGAAGAACGCATCCTGCCGGGCAGCGTGGTGCGTGACGCACTCAAAGAGAAAGTCGAAGAGATCGAGGCCGAGCAAATGCGCAAGGTCTATAAGAAGGAACGCGACCAGATCAAGGATGAAATCATCCAGGCCTTCCTGCCGCGCGCCTTTATCCGTCGTTCGTCGACCTTCGCCGCCATCGCGCCGAAACAAGGCCTGATCCTGGTCAACTCCGCCAGCCCGAAACGCGCCGAAGACCTGCTGTCGACCCTGCGTGAAGTGATCGGCACCCTGCCGGTTCGCCCACTGACGGTGAAAACCGCACCGACAGCGATCATGACCGACTGGGTCACCACCCAGAAACCGGCCGATGACTTCTTCGTCCTCGACGAATGCGAACTGCGCGACACCCACGAAGACGGCGGCATCGTGCGTTGCAAGCGCCAGGACCTGACCAGCGAAGAAATCCAGCTGCACCTGACCACCGGCAAAGTCGTGACCCAATTGTCCCTGGCCTGGCAGGACAAGCTGTCCTTCATGCTCGACGACAAGATGACCGTCAAGCGCCTGAAGTTCGAAGACCTGCTGCAAGACCAGGCGGAACAGGACGGCGGTGAAGAAGCCCTGGGCCAACTGGACGCGAGCTTTACCCTGATGATGCTGACGTTCGGCGACTTCCTGCCGGCGTTGGTTGAAGCGCTGGGCGGTGAAGAGACGCCGCAGGGCATCTAAACCATGTGAAAATCAAAATGTGGGAGGGGGCTTGCTCCCGATAGCGTTCTGTCAGTTAAAACACCTATGACTGACAGACTGCAATCGGGGGCAAGCCCCCTCCCACATTTGATTCAATCCAACAACAAAGGACACCCCCATGCGTGCACTCGCCGCCTTGAGCCGCTTCGTCGGCAACACCTTCGCCTACTGGGTGTTGATTTTCGCCGTCGTCGCCTTCCTCGAACCCGGTTGGTTCATCGGCCTCAAAAGCGCCATCGTCCCGTTGCTGGGCCTGGTGATGTTCGGCATGGGGCTGACCCTCAAACTCGATGACTTCGCCGAAGTCGCCCGCCATCCATGGCGCGTGGCGCTGGGCGTGGTCGCACATTTTGTGATCATGCCGGGCGTGGCCTGGTTGCTGTGCCAGGCCTTTCACTTGCCGCCGGAAATTGCCGTCGGTGTGATCCTGGTCGGTTGCTGCCCAAGCGGCACCTCGTCCAACGTGATGACCTGGCTGGCCCGCGGCGACCTGGCGCTGTCGGTGGCCATCGCCGCCGTCACCACCCTCCTCGCCCCGCTGCTCACCCCGGCGTTGATCTGGCTGCTGGCCTCGGCCTGGCTGCCGGTGTCGTTCATGGAGTTGTTCTGGTCGATCCTGCAAGTGGTGCTGCTGCCGATCGTGCTCGGTGTACTGGCACAACGCGTGCTCGGTGATCGGGTTCGCCACGCGGTAGACGTGCTGCCACTGGTGTCGGTGGTGAGCATCGTGATCATCGTCGCGGCGGTAGTCGCCGCCAGCCAGGCGAAGATCGCCGAGTCGGGCCTGTTGATCATGGCCGTGGTGATGCTGCACAACAGCTTCGGTTACCTGCTGGGTTACTTCACCGGCCGCGTGTTCAAGCTGCCGTTGGCGCAGCGCAAGTCGCTGGCACTGGAAGTGGGCATGCAGAACTCCGGGCTGGGCGCCGCGCTGGCCAGTGCGCACTTTTCACCGCTGGCGGCGGTGCCGAGTGCGTTGTTCAGCGTCTGGCACAATATTTCCGGGGCGTTGCTGTCGACTTACTTCCGTCGCATGAGCGAAAAGGAAGACCGTCGGGCCCTGGAGAACACGTCACAAACTTGATCAGCCGAGCACTTTTCGGCACTCTACCGGGCTTCGCGGGGACGACCCCGCGACGCTCTCAAGCGCCTAATCCGGGGACGACCCCACCTAATATTAGGAGGTCATCATGTCCTGGATCATTCTGTTTTTTGCGGGTCTGTTTGAAGTCGGCTGGGCCGTCGGCCTGAAGTACACCGACGGTTTCAGCAAGCCGCTGCCCACCGCCCTGACGATTGCCGCCATGGCCGTCAGCCTCGGCCTGCTCGGGCTGGCCATGAAGGAACTGCCACTCGGCACCGCCTATGCCATCTGGACCGGCGTGGGCGCGGTAGGCACCGTGATTGCCGGGATTATCCTGTTTGGCGAGTCTATGGCGTTGTTTCGACTGGCCAGTGTGGCGTTGATCATTTGTGGGCTGATAGGGCTCAAGATCAGCACCTGAGCCACTACCGCCATCGGGGGCAAGCCCTCTCCCACCGTTTGAATGTATTCACAGATCAAAATGTGGGAGGGGGCTTGCCCCTGATGAGGCCGGTATAGCCAAAACCAACACTACCTGACACTCCCCCGCAACCCACCGACCAACTCCTGCAACCTGGCAGGGGTCGGCCCATCCACCGGCTCACCCGCCACCAACACCACCCGCGACCAGATGCGATGGAAGAAGCCCTTCTTCGGATCGCGACTGAAGAAACTTCCCCACAACCCCTGCAACGCCATCGGAATCACCGGCACCGCCGTCTCTTCGAGAATCCGCGTTACGCCACCGCGAAACTCGTTGATCTCGCCATCGGCGGTCAATTTGCCCTCCGGGAAGATGCACACCAACTCCCCTTCCTTCAGATACTGCGCGATACGCGTGAAGGCTTTTTCGTAGATCTGGATGTCTTCGTTGCGTCCCGCAATCGGAATCGCCCCAGCGGTGCGGAAGATGAAGTTAAGCACCGGCAAACGATAGATCTTGTAGTACGTCACAAAGCGAATCGGCCGACGCACCGCGCCGCCAATCAGCAATGCATCGACAAACGACACATGGTTGCACACCAGCAACGCCGCGCCTTCGTCCGGGATCGCCTGCAGGTTGCGATGCTCCACGCGGTACATGGAGTGGCTGAGCAGCCAGATCATGAAACGCATGGTGAACTCGGGGACGATCTTGAAGATGTAGGTGTTGACCGCGATGTTGAGCAGCGACACCACCAGGAACAATTCCGGGATCGACAGCTTGGCCACGCTCAGCAACAGGATCGACACGATGGCCGAGACCACCATGAACAGCGCATTGAGAATGTTGTTGGCGGCGATCACGCGCGCGCGTTCGTTCTCGGCGGTACGCGACTGGATCAGCGCATACAGCGGCACGATATAGAAACCGCCGAACACACCGAGGCCGAGGATATCGAACAACACCCACCAGGCCTGACCGTAGCTGAGCACGGCGAGCCAGTCGTTGGCCTGCACGTTCTGCGGGAAACCGCCGGAGTGCCACCACAGCAACAGACCGAACACGGTCAGGCCGAATGAACCGAACGGTACCAGGCCGATTTCGACCTTACGGCCGGAGAGTTTTTCGCAGAGCATCGAACCCAGCGCGATACCCACCGAGAACACGGTAAGGATCAGCGTCACCACCGTCTCGTCGCCGTACAACCACTCTTTAGCGTACGCCGGGATCTGCGTCAGGTAGATCGCGCCGACAAACCAGAACCACGAGTTGCCGACGATGGAGCGCGAAACGGCGGGCGTCTGCCCCAGGCCCAGGCGCAGGGTGGCCCAGGATTCGCTGAAGATATTCCAGTTCAGGCGCAGTTGCGGGGTCGACGCCGCCGCGCGCGGAATGCTGCGACTGGCCAGGTAACCCAACACCGCCACGCCGACAATCGCCACGGACACCACCGGTGCGTAATGAGTGGACGACATCATGATCCCGGCGCCGATGGTGCCGGCCAGGATCGCCAGGAACGTGCCCATTTCCACCAGGCCGTTGCCACCGACCAGCTCATCGTCGTGCAACGCCTGGGGCATGATCGAGTACTTCACCGGGCCGAACAGTGCCGAGTGCGTGCCCATGGCAAACAGCGCCAGCAGCATCAGTTCCAGGTGGTTGGTCAGGAAGCCCGTCGCGCCGACGGCCATGATCACGATCTCGCCGATCTTGATCGCGCGGATCAACGCATCCTTGTTGAACTTCTCGCCAAACTGCCCGGCCAGGGCCGAGAACAGGAAGAACGGCAGGATGAACAGCAACGCACAGAGGTTGACCCAGATCGAGCGGTCACCGTCGAGGGTGAGCTTGTAGAGAATGGCGAGGATCAGCGATTGCTTGAAGATGTTGTCGTTGAAAGCCCCCAGCAACTGGGTGATGAAGAACGGCAGGAAACGCCGTGTGCGCAGCAAAGTGAATTGCGAGGGGTGGCTCATCGTCCGTGTTCCTGCGTGGCCTATTTTTTTGTAAAAGCATTCAGGCCACGACTTTACCTAATCCTGCTTACTTATTCGCTAGTCCCGCAATGCACGGTGAAACAAAAAGCTCACCTTTATAGGCGCCCTGCACGGTGCGCTTGGCGACGATCAGCCACATCAGCGTCAACGCCACCACCAGCACGCTGCCGAACACACTGAAAAACGCCAGGTGCAACAGGCTCGCCAGTTTGAGCGTAGCCAGGGCATACACCCCGAGTGGGAAGGTAAACCCCCACCAGCCGAGGTTGAACGGGATACCGGCGCGCAGGTAACGCAGGGTGATCAATACCGCGATCAGCATCCACCACAGGCCAAAGCCCCACAGCGTAATGCCCGCCACCAGCCCGAGGCCGTTGGCTATTTCACCGACACCCGGCAGGCCATTGGCCGCGAAGATCGCCGGCGCATCGCCCCCCAGCAGTAACATGCCCAGCGCCCCCGTGCCGATGGGACCCAACGCCAACCAGCTCGACGCGGCCATATTGGCGTGAGGCAGTTTATGCAAGGCCATGCGCAGCATCAGGATGGTCAGGATGCTGAACGCCACCGGCAGGGAAAACGCCCACAGCACGTAGCTGGTCACCAGCATCACCAACTGCGAATGCGCGTCCGCCAAGTGCGGTGCCAGCAGCCCACCGCTGGCGGCGGCAACTTCGGCGGCGACCACGGGCAGCAGCCAGACAGCGGTCATCTGGTCGATGCTGTGTTCCTGGCGGGTGAACATCATGAACGGGATGAGCACGCCGCAGGCCACGGCCATGGCCACGTCCAGCCACCACAGCGCCTCGGCCAGCGGTATCACGTCGGCGCCCCAGCGCGGCAGGCCGAATAACAGCAAGCCGTTGAGGATCGTCGCGAGCCCCATGGGGATAGTGCCGAAGAACATCGACACCGTGGAGTGCCCGAAAATCCGCCGCGCCTCGTGGAAAAACATCACCCAACGGGCTGCGTACAACCCGCTGAACAGCACAAACAGGCCGAGGGTGAAAAACCACAGCGCTTCGGCGATGGCGTGCACGCCTGGCAGAGGGACCGGCAGTTGCGCCAGGGCCAGCGCCAGCACGCCGGTGCCCATGGTGGCGGCAAACCAGTTCGGTGTGAACTGGCGGATCACTTCCCGTGGACGGGTGAGGTGACTGAAAGGCTTATAGCTGAGGGTATTCGAGCAGGTCATGATGGCAATCCTCTTCCTCGCATGAGGTTGAGACCATGGTAGAACCGTATCGAATATCTATATAACGGGTAATATCTCTATCTGTTATCTACTTTGCCAATATAGCGTCAAACACTGCCTTCACATTCGATCACCAGAATGCGCGCCTGCCCTTGGGGATGGGCCACATGCTCGGTGCCGACACTGGCATAGAAGATGTCTCCGACTTCTAACTCCGCCACCCGTTCGAAGCCATTATCGCGGTAATGCATGTGCACCCGGCCATCCAGCACCACAAACACTTCTTCGCCGTCATTGATATGCCAGCGATAGGGCTGGTCGGTCCAGTGCAGGCGCGTGGTGATGCCATTCATAGTGGCGATGTCCAGCGCTTCCCAGGCACGGCTGCCGGTGAAGTCCTTGCTGCGGATGATCTTCATGCTTGAATCTCGATCAGGCCAATACGGAGCACCGATTATTACCCATCAGCCGCCTGTCGTCGCCCTGACCCGCGCCGAATCCTGCAGCAGCAATGCGATCAACGCACCGAGGGACAACAGGATCAGGACTGCGCCGTAGCCGTCGGTGGTCGCGATCAGGCCAAAGCTGCGAATCAGGTTCCCCGCCAACAATGAGGGCAGGCAGAACGCCAGGTAGCTCAGCACATAGAACGCCGACATCAAGCCTGCCCGCTCATGGGGTAACGCCAGCGGCACCACACTGCGCAAGGCGCCGAGGAAACCCGCGCCAAAGCCACTGCCGGCGATCAGGGTGGCGATGAAGAACAATGGCAGGCTGGCGCTGTGCACCGCCGTGAGGATCAGCGTTACCCCGATGGCCAGCAACCCGGCGCCGAGCCGTAATACCTTATCGGCCGGGCGATTGCGCAGGGTAAAAATCATCAGTGCGCCGCTCAGGGTCAACACCGCCACCAGGCCGCCACCGATCAGGTTGGAGGTCGACCCGGTGGCCGCCCGCACCAGCGACGGCGCGAGGGACAGGTAGAACCCGCCCATCGCCCACACCGCCACATCCACCGGCAACGACAACCACAACGCCCGGCGCGCCTGGGGCGGTACATGCAAGGTCGGACGCAGCGACGCCAGAGCACCGGGGATACGGCCCACGGTTTCCGGCAGGCGCCATACATAGAGGGCCTGCAACAGCATCAAGGCCAGCAACGTCCAATAGATCAACTGGGTCGGCAATGGCGCGAACTCCACCAACAAACTGCTGCCCATCGCCCCGCACGCCATACCCAAAAGCGGTGCCACGCTGTTGACCAGCGGGCCTTGCTGGCGATCGGTGTCGAGCAGTGCCGCGCCCAACACGGCGGTGGCCATGCCGGTGGCAAACCCTTGCAAGGTCCGCGCGGCAATCAGCCAGGCCACGCTGTCTTCGTGGATAAACAGCAGCATCGCCAGCATATCCAGGACCAGTGCGGCAAAAATCACCGGCTTGCGCCCCAGGTGGTCCGACAATGAACCGACGGTCAACAGCGCCGCCAGCAGGCTCAAGGCGTAGACACCGAAAATCAGCGTGAGCATGCCCGCCGAAAAATGCAGGCCTTCCTGATACAGGTGGTACAACGGCGTCGGCGCGCTGGAAGCGGCCAGGAAGGTCAGCAAGGTGATCGCGAGGAACACCAGGCTGGAACGATGGGAAACAGGACTGGACATGCACACGCTCCGCTAAAGCTAAGATTTTGCTTTTGCAGAGTGTGCTACCCGTCAGCGCTTAAAGCAAATTCTTTGTGTTAAGGTCACAAACATGGCGATAAAAGAAGGCCTTCGCCCGGGGGGCCGCAGTGCCCGGGTACAAGAATCCGTCCATTCGGCGGTGCGTGAACTGCTGGAAACCCATGAGCGTTCCAGCGTCACCGTGCCGATGATTGCCGCGCGCGCAGGCGTCACACCGTCGACCATCTACCGACGCTGGGGCGACCTCTCGGTGCTGCTCGCGGACGTGGCCCTGGCACGCATGCGACCCGACAGCGAGCCGGCCAACACCGGCAGCCTGCGCGGCGATTTGCAGGCCTGGGCCGAGCAATACCTGGATGAAATGAGTTCGGAGCCGGGGCGCAACATGATGCGCGACCTGCAGTGCATGATCACGCCGGGGTACTGCGTGAGCATCTTGAGTGGGCAGTTGCAGACGATTGTCGATCGCTATCCGGACCCGGCGCCACCGAGCGTGGACCATTTGATCAACCTGATCGCAGCGCCCACAGTGTTTCGCATTCTGTTCTCGACCGAGCCGCTGACAGTGGAAGCGCTGCATGGGCTGATCGAACTGGCACTCAATTCCTGACGTTACGCCAATGCAAATGTGGGAGGGGGCTTGCCCCCGATAGCGATCTGTCAGTCACTCATGCACTGACTGATCCACTGCTATCGGGAGCAAGCCCACTCCCACATTTTTGACCGCGTACATCCGTTGAGTCAGGTACGCATCCCGCGCCCGCTCACCAGCAGCTTCGCACAGCCGATGTACAGCACCACGGTCGCCACCAACATGAACGTGATCGCCACGCTGATCTTGATGTCCGACACGCCCAGGATGCCGTAGCGGAAGGCGTTGACCATGTGCAACACCGGGTTGGCCAGCGACACGGTCTGCCAGAACGGTGGCAGCAGGGTGATGGAGTAGAACACCCCGCCCAGGTAGGTCAGCGGCGTCAGCACGAACGTCGGGATGATCGAAATATCATCGAAGTTGCGTGCAAACACGGCGTTGATGAAGCCCAGCAACGAGAAGATCGTCGCCGTCAGCACCACCACCAGAATGGTGACCCCGAGGTGATGCACCTGCAGGTGCGTGAAGAACAGCGACAGCAGGGTCACGATCACGCCGACCATCAAACCACGCAGCACGCCACCCAAGGTGTAGCCGATCAGGATGGTGTGAGGCGAGACCGGCGACACCATCAGTTCTTCGATGGAGCGCTGGAACTTGCTGCCGAAGAAGCTGGAGACCACGTTGCCGTAGGAGTTGGTGATCACCGACATCATGATCAGGCCCGGCACGATGTACTCCATGTAGGTGAAGCCACCCATGTCGCCGATCTGCCGGCCGATCAGGTTACCGAAGATCACGAAGTACAAGACCATGGTGATCGCGGGCGGCAGCAGGGTCTGCGGCCAGATCCGGGTAAAGCGTTTCACTTCGCGATAAACGATGGTTTGCAGCGCGACGAGGTTGGGTTGCAGTTCGGAACTCATACCGCCACCTTCGCCAGATTTTTCTCCACCAGGGACACGAACAACTCCTCAAGGCGATTGGTTTTATTGCGCAAGCTCAGCACTTCGATGTTCTGGGTCGCCAACTGCGTGAACAACGCGGTGATGCCCATGGCTTTGTCCACCTGCACTTCCAGGGTGTGGCTGTCGACAAGACGGCTCGGGTAGCCGAGCAATTGCGGCGGCGCCGACAGGTTGTTCTTCAGGTCGAGCAAAAAGGTTTCCACATGCAACTGGCCCAGCAGGTTACGCATGCTGGTGTTCTCGACGATGGTGCCGTGGTCGATGATGCCGATGTTACGGCACAGCTGCTCAGCCTCTTCCAGGTAATGGGTGGTGAGGATGATGGTGATGCCCTTCTCGTTCAACTCGGTGAGAAAGGTCCACATCGAACGGCGCAGCTCGATGTCCACGCCGGCGGTGGGCTCATCGAGGATCAACAGGCGCGGCTCGTGCACCAGTGCACGGGCGATCATCAGGCGGCGTTTCATGCCTCCGGACAACGAACGCGAAGGCACATCGCGCTTGTCCCACAGGCCCAACTGGGTCAGGTACTGCTCGGCGCGTTCCTTGGCGACTTTCGCCGGGATGCCGTAGTAGCCCGCCTGGGTCACAACAATATCGAAGGTCTTTTCAAACTGGTTGAAGTTGAATTCCTGGGGCACCACGCCGATCGAACGCTTGAGCGCCGCCGGGGATTTGTCCAGGTCATGGCCGAAGATATTCACCGTGCCGCTGGTCTTGTTGACCAGCGTGGAGAGGATACCGATGGTGGTGGACTTGCCGGCGCCGTTAGGGCCGAGCAAGGCGAAGAAGTCACCTTCGGCAACGTCCAGATCGATACCACTCAGGGCCTGGAAACCGTTGCCGTAGGTTTTGGTTAGCTGCCGGATGGACAGAGCGGAACTCATATCGGATTACGCACCAAAAGAAGGGAATAGAAAGAGTAGATGAGGGCGCAGCCCAGGTAGTTCAACGGCGGCGCATGACGGGCATGGTGCTTGCCCGCGCCGCACAAGTACAGTCACCCGTATTAATAGTGGGTATTAAGTCAACGCAGTCATCACCGCTTTGCGGTAGGCCGGCCGTTGTTGCAGGCGCTGGTACCAGGCCTCTAGATGGGGCATTGCAGGCCGTTCGATAGGCATTTCAAACCAGGCGTAGATGAAGCTGCCCAAGGGGATATCGCCCATGCCGATCTCTTCACCCGACAGATACGGCTGTGTGGCGAGTGCCTGGTCAACCGTCTTGAGCACATCGATACAGGCCTGGCGACCGGCGTGGATGCTGTCCCAGTTCTGTTTTTCCGCGGGGGTGCGCAGCACGCCCCAGAATACGGTCTTGAACGGTTCAGCGAAGGTCGAAGTGGTCCAGTCCATCCACTTTTCCGCGCTGGCGCGGGCCTTCAGGTCACCGGGATACCAGCTGGAAGCCTGCTTGGCGCAGAGGTAGCGCACGATGGTGTTGGACTCCCACAGCACAAAGTCGCCGTCCTCGATCATCGGCACCCGACCGTTGGGGTTCAACGCCCGGTAATGCGGCGTGTCGACCACACCAAAAGCCCCGCCCGCATCAATTGCTTCATAGTCCAGGCCGAGTTCCTCGGCGCACCACAGTGCTTTCCTGACGTTTGATGAATTTTTACGACCCCAGATTTTCAGCATGACCGCGCCTTTATTGTTGATGAACATGGCTGGATGAACGCAGCAGCATACGCCGGTTCACGCGCGGCTTAAATCGCTCTGCAGATCACCCAGCAGGGTCGGCATGTCCTCGGCAAACAGGTGGGGGTAACACTGCCGGATATGGGCGAAGAAAAACGCCTCGGGCACGTCAGGAAATTGCCCGTGGTCGATGACGTATTCCATCGAACGCTGGCCCTGGCGGTTGAACGCGTGGAAGACACTGTCGTTGATCCCGTCGAACGCCAGCGGCGGTACATCGAACACATCGCACAGTTGCTGGTTGAACGCGGGCGTGGCCTTGACCCAACGATCATGCAGGTACAGTTCGGTGTAGCCGTGCATGGCGAACACATCACTCTTGAGCAAGGCGAGCAGGCGCGGCGTCGATAAATGATTGCGCACGTCTGCCAGTCCGATGCGCGCCGGGATGCCGCAGTGGCGGGCGCATGCGGCAAGCAAGGTGGCCTTGGGCACACAATAGCTTTCGCCGGCGGCCAGGGCGAAGCTGGCGTTCAAGGTGTCGGGATCACGGCTGAAGGTGTAGGGGTTGTAGCGAATCGCCTCACGCACGGCATAGTAAAGGCTGACTGCCTGGTCACTTGCAGCCGCGCGGGTTCCGCGATGTTTTTCGGCGAACTCCACCACCGCAGGGTGGTCACTATCGATGAAGCGGCTGGGACTCAGGTACGTATCCATGAGCGTGATCTCCGGGGGAAGCCTGGAGTTTAACGACAGGTCTGCCACAGAGATAACGACGATTCGGCCAAATGTCGGCGCCTGCTGCCAGGTGCTCCCAGTACAACTTGTAACACCCTGATCACCCCGCTTGCTCGGATGCCGACTAAGCTCCCTGGTGGTTTCGCCCCTGGTTTCACGGAGGATTGAATATGCTGTTGTTGTGGATACTGGTTCTGGTGGTCGGCATTGCCTACCTCGCGCACCGCCGCGTCGCCCCCCTGCCCGCCCTGGGCGTGGTGGCTGTCTATCTGCTGGCGATGGGTGCCTGGAGCCACGCACCGGGTTGGCTGCTGCTGATCTTCTGGGTGTTGATTGCCGTTGTCGCCGCGCCGCTGCTGCTCCCCGACCTGCGCCGCCAATACTTCACCAAGCCGCTGTTCAGTTGGTTCCAGAAAGTCCTGCCGCCGATGTCCGAGACCGAGCGCGACGCCATCGACGCCGGCACCGTGTGGTGGGACGGCGAGCTGTTCAGTGGTCGCCCCGATTGGGACAAGTTGCTGGCCTACCCCAAGGTCCAACTGACCGAAGAAGAACAGGCGTTTATCGACGGCCCGACCGAAGAACTCTGTGCCATGGTCAGCGACTGGGAAATCGGCCAGGCCATGGACCTGCCGCCCGCTGCCTGGGAACACATCAAGACTCACGGTTTCTTCGCCCTGATCATTCCCAAGGAATATGGCGGCAAGGGCTTCTCCGCCTATGCCCACTCCCAGGTCGCAATGAAGCTCGCCACCCGCAGCGGCGACCTGGCCTCGACCGTGATGGTGCCCAACTCCCTCGGCCCGGCCGAGCTGCTGCTGCACTACGGCACCGACGAGCAGCGCAACCATTACCTGCCACGCCTGGCCCGTGGCGATGACATCCCCTGCTTTGCCCTCACCGGCCCGCTGGCCGGCTCCGATGCTGGCGCCATGCCCGACACCGGCGTGATCTGCAAAGGTGAATGGGAAGGCAAGGAAACCCTCGGCCTGCGCCTGAACTGGGAAAAACGCTACATCACCCTCGGCCCAGTCGCGACGCTGCTGGGCCTGGCCTTCAAGGCCCATGACCCGGACCACCTGCTGGGCGAAGAGGAAGACCTGGGCATCAGCCTGGCGCTGATCCCGACCGACACCCCGGGTGTAGAAATCGGCCGTCGCCACCTGCCCCTGGGCGCCGCGTTCATGAACGGTCCCAATTCCGGCAAGGATGTGTTCATTCCCCTGGAATTCCTGATCGGCGGCCAGGAAATGCTCGGCAAGGGCTGGATGATGCTGATGAACTGCCTCTCCGTGGGCCGTTCGATTTCCCTGCCTGCGGTCGGCACCGGCGCGGCCAAGTTCACCAGCCTGGTGACCGGCCAATACGCCCAGGTGCGCGAGCAATTCAATGTGCCTCTGTCGGCCTTCGAGGGTATCCAGGAAGCGCTTGCGCGTATTGGCGGCAACGCCTGGCTGATGGACAGTGCGCGCATGCTCACCGCCAATGCCGTGGACCTGGGGGAAAAACCCTCGGTGCTGTCTGCGATCCTCAAGTACCACCTGACCGAGCGCGGTCGCGAGTGCATCAGCCACGCCATGGACGTGCACGGCGGCAAGGGCATCATCATGGGCCCGAACAACTACCTGGGTCGCAGCTGGCAAGGCGCGCCGATCTTCATCACCGTTGAAGGCGCGAATATCCTCTCGCGCAACCTGATGATCTTCGGCCAGGGCGCGATCCGTTGCCATCCGTTCGTGCTCAAGGAAATGGCCCTGGCCGGTCGCGAAGACCATGATCAGGCGCTGAAGGAATTCGATGGCTTGTTGATGCAACACATCGGCTTTGCCGTAAGCAACGCCGCCAGCACCTTGGTGCTGAACCTCGGCGTGGGTCATTTCGAGAAGGCGCCGGGCAACCGTTTGAGCCAGGGTTATTTCCGCGCACTCAATCGTCAGGCTGCCGCGTTCGCGCTGCTGGCCGACTTGAGCATGATGCTGCTGGGTGGCGAGTTGAAGCGCCGCGAACGCCTGTCGGCACGCTTGGGTGATGTGCTGAGCCATATGTACCTGGCCTCGGCGGCACTCAAGCGTTATCACGACCTGGATTCACCGGACCACCTGGAACCGCTGTTCGCCTGGGCCATGGAAGAAAGCCTCGGCGAATCGGAACGTGCCCTGGATGAACTGCTCAGCAACTTCCCGAACAAGGTACTGGGCTGCCTGCTGCGGATCATCGTGTTCCCGTTCGGGCGTCGCCATACCGGGCCGTCCGATGCGCTGGATGCCGAAGTGGCGGCGGTGATCGGCCGCGCCAAAGGCGATCCGACCCTGGAGGAGTTGCTGGCCGGCTGCTACCGCCCGCAGTCCGTGGAAGACCCGGTGGGCGCCCTGCAACATGCCTACGACCTGCTCGGCGCCAGCCATCCGCTGCAGAAGAAACTGCACAGCGCGCTCAAAAGCGGCCAGGTCAAACCGACGGCCGGGGAACACGCCATCGATGCGGCCCTGCACGCCGGCGTGCTGCAACCCGCCGAAGCGCAAACCCTGCGTGACGCTGAAGCAGCGCGGCGCAAGGTGATCGACGTGGATGATTTCAGCAAGGAAGAGCTGACCCAGGCTGAGGGTAAAGTCCGCTGATACAGGCGGTCATATAAATACGGGCGCGAGAGGCATATACTCTCGCGCCCGTTTTTGCTTTAGAGGACTTATCTCGTGTCCAACGTCGTTGCCGATCATCTCGTCTTGCTCGACCATTTGCGCAGCATCCTGGTTGCCGTCGGCGAAGCCGAACAGGTGCCCGAGGAAAGCCATTCGCTGTTCCTGGAGCGCTTCGACGAATTGCGCGCCCTGCTGCCGATCGACCCGATCGAAAGCCAGTACCTGGGCCAGGACCTGATGAGCCAGGTCATCCTGCGCTACCCGCAAATTGCCCACCTGGTGCCGCGCGACCTGCTGTGGTTCTTTGGCGGTGACTGCCTGCACTTCATGCCCGATGAAGAACTGGACCTGTACCAGGCCCTGGAAGAACGTCGCTTCGAAGCCGAACAGAACGACGAACCGTTCGACTGGAACCAGGAAAAACAGCTGCTGGCCATGCCGGACGACCAGAGCAAGCACTGATCAGCAGAACATCACCTCGCGGCTTACTGCCGTGAGCGGGCTTGCCCCGCGCTGGGCTGCGTAGCAGCCCCATTGCCAACACCTAGTCAGATCTCAGTTGCCTGTTCTAGGGCCGCTTCGAACCCCAGCGCGGGCCGTGCGACGATTCCACAAGCCCGCTCACCCCACGCAGTGTCGGTTCGCGCGCCATACACGCCACCAGATAATCGATAAACACCCGCAACTTCGGCGGCAAATACCGCGTGGGTGAATGCAGCAACCACGCCTCGCCATGGTAAGACGCAATAAAGTCCCACCTCGGCAACACCTGCACCAACCGCCCCTCCTCCAATGCATGCCGCGCCGTAAAGTACGGCAAGCTGCCAATCCCCACATGCTGCAAGACCGCATCCAGCCGCACACCGGTGTGGTTCGCCGCATACCGCCCGCGCACTGAGACCGTCATAGACTTGCCGGCCTGGCGAAATTTCCAGCGGGAATCCCCCGGCGTTTCTCCCAGATAGATGCAACTGTGTTCCAGCAAATCATGGGGGTGGCTCGGCGTACCGTGCTCCGCCAAATACTGCGGCGTCGCACACAACAGATGCTCGATGGGCAACAACTGCCGACCGACCAAACCCGGCGGCGGGCTGTCAGTGATGCGGATGCTGAGGTCGACATTGTCATCAATCATGTCCACCTGCCGATCCTCCAGAATCAGCTGCACGTCCACCTTGGGATAACGCCGCAGGAACTCCGGCATATGCGGGTGCACCACGAATCGCCCCACCGCCTTGGGCACGCTGACCCGCACCAGTCCTTCGGCTTCATGATTGAACTGGCCGCTTATCTCCATCACCGAACGCGCGGCGTTGACCATCTCCTGGCAACGCTTGAACACCTCTTCCCCGCCCTCGCTCAGGCGCAACTTGCGCGTGGTGCGCTGCAGCAACCGTGTCGCCAGGGCCTTCTCCAGGCGCGAGATACTGCGACTCACCGATGAAGGCGACGCGCCCATCTGCCGAGCGGCCTCGGAGAAGCTGCCGGCTTCCACCACGTTGACGAAAATCGCCATTTCGCCCAACAGCGACAACGGTAGATTGATGCTCATGGTGCACAGGTCCATTGATAGTTGAGTGGATTATCACCGATGTACGCACTATTTATACTGCCCGCAGAACCCTGATGCGGATGTAGATCATGACCGAGCGCCTGTTTTTCACCCACGACCACCTGACTGCCGAGCTGGAAGTGCTGAGTTGCACACCCCATGAGGGCCAGTTTGCGGTCATCCTGCAGTCGACGATTTTTCACCCACAGGGCGGTGGGCAACCTTTCGATACGGGTTGGCTCGGTGAGAGTTCAGTGCTGCGCGTGACCCAGGAAGCCGATCGCGTGGTGCACTACGTCGACCGCCCGCTGGAGCTTGGCCCAGTCACAGCTAGGGTCGATGAACAGCGCCGTGCGTTGCACAGCCGATTGCATTCCGCCGGGCATTTGATCGGTAACGTGGGTGAAACCTTGGGCTGGATGCCGATCAAAGCCCATCACTGGCCCGGCGAAGGCAAGATCACCTTCATCCGTGGCGAAGCCGCGCAGGCGATGGAGGCCGAGACGATCCAGCAGCAGGTCAACCAATGGATCGCCGCAGACTACCCGCGCCACATGAACTTGGAAGACGGCACCCGCCAAGTAGGCTTCGGCGAACTCCCCGCGTACGCCTGCGGCGGAACTCATGTGCACACGTTGGGCGAGCTGGGCCGCGTCAGCATCCTCGCGATGTCGGAGAAAAAGGGCGCGCTGTCGGTGCGCTACGAGATCGACTGAGACGACACCTTATCTGTGTGTGATGAGCGAGCCCTCCCAGGGAAAGGCTGATGCGCTGCCAGGCGTGTGGCTCCCTTGTCGTCGGTAACTTCCGAGCCACGACCCGATGGAACATTCAAGCAGACCTTGTATCGGGTGCCACAGTAAGCGGTAAACACGCCGTTCGTAATGAACGGCGTTTTCGCATGAAAAGCAGGACATTTCCTTCATTCAGATCTCCCCCCCCTTTCCTTCAGAGTGGTAGTGTGTGGAAATATTTCTGACAGTTCGATCAGAAACACCCTACTCACCACCTGCAAAGGAATGCCTCCAGCAATGCACTTTCCACTCAAGCAACTGGCCGCGGCCACCCTGTTCGCGGCGAGCCTCTCAGCCATCACCAGCCCCGCTTTCGCCAACATCACCGCAGAGCAAAGCACGGCAATCATCAAGCGTTTCAACGAAACGTCCGTCACCGACTTTCGGAGTTTCCTCGGTACCCTGGCCAAGGGCGATCTGGGCAAAACCAGCGATGTGGGCCCGGCGATCAGTGCCTTCCTTGATAACAAATCCTTGAGCGCCGACCAGCAGAACGAAATCAATCGCCTGCTGGGCATCTACACCCGAGTGAAATACGGCAAGGCCGCCACTGAGACGCTGCGCGAGCTGGTGGAAATCCCGACCTTTAACGTGGACGGTCTACCACAGTACAAAAACCCGGAATTCATCAAGATCGCCGGCAAGATCCAGGACTTGGCCAAGGCCTTTAACCTGAACTTCCGCAATATCGATAACCGCGTGTACGAAATCTCCCTGCAAGGCAGCGGCGACGAAGTCGTCGGCATCCACGCCCACGCCGATGTGGTGCCGGTGACACCGGAGAATTGGGTGCTGAAGGACGGCACCCAACTGGACCCGTTCAAAGTCACGCTGATCGGCGACCGCATGTACGGCCGTGGCACCGAGGATGACAAGAACGGCATCGTGGTGGCCATGTATGCCATGAAGGTGATCAAGGAAGAGAAGCTGCCGCTGGCGCGCAACTTCAAGCTGCTGGTGGACACCACCGAGGAAACCTCCGGCGACGCCATTCCCTATTACTTCGAAAAGAACCCGACACCGCAGTACAACCTGGCACTGGACGGCGGCTACCCGGTGGTGATTGCCGAGAAAGGCTACGGCACCGTGATGGCGACGTTCCCGCGGCGCAAGGGTGAAGGCAAAGGCGCGGAAATCATCTCGATGACCGGTGGCATGGCGACCAACCAGATTCCGTCGGCATCCGTTGCCACGTTCGTAAGCGACAAGCCTGCGGAATTGGCCGCCAGCCTGCAAAAGGCCGGGACTGAATATGCCAAAGGCAACGGCGGTGATTTTGAAGTCGCCGCCAAGGTCGACGGCAAGCACGTCAAACTGACGGTCACCGGCGTGTCCGCTCACTCGTCCGAGCCGGAATCCGGAGTCAACCCGGTATCGCGCATGCTGGAGCTGATCCACAGCCTCGACGGCAAGATCGCCCTCAAGCACAACCACATCACCGATGCCGCACGGTATGCGTCCGACAACTGGGGGCTGGATTACTTGGGCGGTAAATTGGGCGTGGGCTTTTCCGATGCGTTCATGGGCCCGCTGACCACCTCGCTGACGTTTGTCGGCCTGGATGACAAAGCGTTCAAGCTGGCGGTGAACCTGCGCGTGCCGAAGGGAAAATCCCCGGAAAAGCTCAAGGCCGAGATTGCCGACAAACTGAGCGCCTGGGACAAGAAAACCAAGGTCAACGTGGACTTCACCTACTCGATCGCCGAGCCGATGTACCGCAACCCGGAAGGTGAATGGGTCAAAGCCCTATTGGCGGTGGCCAGCGAAAACCTGGGCATGGAACACAAGTTCGGCACTTCGGCCGGTGCGACCTCCGTGCATGAATTGCCCAACGGCGTGCAATTCGGCCTGGCGCGCCCGGAAGTGAAATACACCGGGCACACCGACAACGAGTTCAAGACCGTCGACCAGTTCTTGCTGGACCTGCAGATCGTTACCGAAATGATGGGCCGCATCGGGCAATTGCCGAAGCTCTGAGCCCCCTCGGATCCGCCGTCCTGGCGGGTCCATCGCGTTGGCTGCCTGGCTGCGCACACACAAAAACGCCGCCCGTGACCGAGCGGCGTTTTTGCATGGGTAAGACGCTCGTAGGAAATATCTCATTTTGTTTTGAGCAGCTCTCCTTCTACCTCACGGTGTTAGCTTCGGCAGGCAATCTCAACTGCCTACGAAGATAGGAGTGCCACAACAATGAAGTCATCACTTAAGCACCTGCTCATCGCTGCCCTGGTAGTCCCCCTTGCAGCATTCACCCTGCCCGTACAGGCCAATATTTCCCCGCAACAAAGCCGCGCCATCCTCACGCACTTCAGTGAGACATCGCCCACTGACTTCCGTGAGTTCCTGAGACAGCTGGGCGTGAGTGAACCCCCCATGAGCAGCGACCTGGGCGCGGCAATCAGCGGTTTCCTTGACGGCACGGCACTTTCCACCGCGCAGCAAAACCAGATTCATCGCCTGCTTGGCCTCTATGCCCGATTGAAGTACGGCGACGCCGCCATGGGCACCCTGCGCGAACTGGTGGCCATTCCGACCTTTCGTGTGGAGGGTGTTGCCCAGCACGATAACCCCGAATTCATCAAGATGGGCAACACACTCAAGACGTTGGCAGAATCATTCAACCTCTCCTTTCGCAACATCGACAACCGCGTTTTCGAGGTCTCGCTCAACGGCACCGGCGATGAAATCGTGGGCATTCACGCGCATGCCGACGTCGTGCCTGCCAATCCGCAGGACTGGGTATTGGAAGACGGCACCCGGCTTGACCCCTTCAAGGTCTCCCAGGTCGGCAACCGCTTGTATGGCCGAGGCACGGAAGATGACAAGAACGGCATCGTGGTGGCGCTCTACGCCATGAAGGTCATCCAGGAGGAGCGGCTACCGCTGGCGAGAAACTTCAAGCTGCTGGTCGATACCACTGAGGAAATCGCCGGCGATGCAATCGCCTACTACTTTGAACGCAACCCGACGCCCCACTACAACGTGGCTCTGGATGGCGGTTATCCGGTGGTCATTGCCGAGAAAGGCTATGGCACTGTCACCGCGAACTTTGCCCGACGTACTGCACAGGGCGACGGCGCCGAAATCATCTCCATGACCGGAGGCCTCGCCGCCAACCAGATCCCGCTGACCTCGGTTGCCATACTGGTGGGGGAAAATCCGATTGAATTGGCAGCCCGCCTGCAAAAGGCGGGTAACGACTATGCGAGGCGCAATGGCGATAATTTCAACGTAATCGCCCAAGTCATCGGCAAGGAAGTCCAACTGACCGTTACCGGCGTGTCTGCGCATTCATCAGAACCCGAATCCGGTGTGAACCCCGTCGCCAGGATGTTGGGCTTCATCCACAGCCTGGACGGGAACATCGCACTCAAGCAAAACCCTATTTCCGATGCCGCGCGCTACGCTGCCGACAACTGGGGGCTGGATTACCTGGGAGGCAAACTGGGTATTGGCTTTTCGGATGCATTCATGGGGCCTCTGACTACATCACTGACCTTTATCGGCATGGATGAAAAGACCTTCACGCTGACGGTCAACCTACGCGTACCAAAGGGAAAACGCTTGGACGTGCTGAAAGCCGAGATTGCCGACAAGTTGGGCGCCTGGAGCACGAAGAACGCCATTGCAATGGACGTGGACTACTTGATGACCGAACCGATGCTCCGCGACCCTGAGGGTGAGTGGGTCAAGGCGTTGCTGGACGTCGCCAGCGAAAACCTCGACATGCAGCGAAAATTCGGCGCCTCTGCCGGCTCAACCTCCGTGCATGACCTGCCCAATGGCGTGCAGTTCGGCCTGGCCAGGCTCGACGTTAAGTACACCGGCCACACCAATAAAGAGTTCAAGACGGTCGACCAGTTCTTGCTGGACCTGCAGATCGTTACTGAAATGATGGGGCGTATCGGGCAGTTGCCGAAGCTCTGATAGCCGAATGAGCCCGTCGCGATGGCGGTTTTTTTCGTCCGGCATAAATCCCACGCAAACAAAAACGCCGATCATCACTGATCGGCGTTTTCGTTGAATATGGAGCGGGAAACGAGACTCGAACTCGCGACCCCGACCTTGGCAAGGTCGTGCTCTACCAACTGAGCTATTCCCGCAAATGGCGTCCCCTAGGGGACTCGAACCCCTGTTACCGCCGTGAAAGGGCGGTGTCCTAGGCCACTAGACGAAGGGGACACACAACTGAAACACATGGTGTGTATTTCAGTGTCCAGAGATTAAATCCGAAGATTATGCCCTGGTTTCACTCAGTACCACCCGAAGGCAATACCGCTTAAATTTGGAGCGGGAAACGAGACTCGAACTCGCGACCCCGACCTTGGCAAGGTCGTGCTCTACCAACTGAGCTATTCCCGCATATTGGCGTCCCCTAGGGGACTCGAACCCCTGTTACCGCCGTGAAAGGGCGGTGTCCTAGGCCACTAGACGAAGGGGACACACGTACAACATTCACTCCCTACCGCGTTTCGCTGTGTGCTTTACGCTGTAAGTGGCGCGCATTCTATGGATGGATTGAAAGGTCGTCAACCCCCAAGGATAAATTTATTTAAATCAATGACTTCGCCCTGCTTTCCGGGCTTATCGGAGGATTGTGCCCGCCCAGGCTTTGGCGCCTATATTCTGGCGTCCGACAAGGCGCTATAGTTCGCTCCGACAAATGATGGCAATGTGCATCCATGTAACGGACGCCTATCTATAGAGAAGCAAACTACCTGGGCAACTGGTCGATCAGCCCTATCCGCCGGATGGCCCAGTCACTACACTCCACTGTAAACCCTATAAAGAGGTCACACCGGTGACACCACTCATGATCACCCTGCTGGTAATAGCCGGGATCGTAATACTGATCGCCATTGGCTATATGAACCACGTGGTGGAAAACAACAAGCTGGAAAAGAAGCGCACCGAGATCGAGCTTAACGATCGCCTGCGCCGTTGCGGTGAAATCACCGAGACCTTCCCCGGCCAGTTGATGTCCCCGGCGCTCAAGTTGTTGCTTACCCGACTGGAACTCAACGTCAACCAGCGCCTGTTGAACCTCAACAAGACCAGCGCCCCCATCAAGGCCCGCATCGCCGAACTCAATACGCTGGTGGCTCAGGGCGAATCGATCCCGGTGAACAACCCACCCGCGCCGATCCAGACCGAAGCCAAGGCCAAGGACGTGCGCTTCCTGCTCGAAGCCCTACATGGTCAGGTCACCCGCGCCGCACAAGACGGTTTCCTGCCGGCCAACGAAGCCAAGCACTGGATCAAGGAAATCCGCCATATCCTGGTGTTGCTGCATATCGAGTTCTTCAACAACCTCGGCCAGCACGCCCTGC
Source organism: Pseudomonas sp. QC2 (assembly GCF_002859085.1). Taxonomy (NCBI): domain Bacteria; kingdom Pseudomonadati; phylum Pseudomonadota; class Gammaproteobacteria; order Pseudomonadales; family Pseudomonadaceae; genus Pseudomonas; species Pseudomonas sp. QC2. The sequence goes on along the minus strand of NZ_PKKS01000016.1, from coordinate 50,649 downwards.
AACAAGGCCAGCCAGGCCAGGCGCGCCTGGCCTTCGAACGTGGCGTGCAGTACCTGCGCAAACAGCCTGAACCGGTCATCTACAGCGCACAGCTGCAACAGCTGGAAGGCCAACTGGCCCGCGCCAACTCCACGGTGCTGACCAACAGCAAGCCGGCCGAAGACGAAGTCAACGAACTGACCGAAGGCCTCAAAGTGGTCGACGCCGACGCCGAGTGGAAGAAGAAAGTCATCTACGACTGATGCCCCTCTCCTTATACATAGGTATCTACACAACGCTGTAGCAACCAGCCTAACCACGATGCGAAGCGAGCCGCTCTTGATCTTGATCTTGATCTTGATCTCGCTTTTGATCTCAGGCGCCCCGTCAAACACGCTGGCCGGAATTCGACAGGGATTTGAGGGGTAAACCGGCAGGGATGCCGGTTTAGCCGCCCCGCGCCATGGATGGCGCGTGGCGGCGGCCCCCCAAATACCTGTCGGATTACGGGCACACCGAGCGTGAGCGAGGTGCCGAGTGTTGGGGCAAGCGCGTTTTGCTTACTTTTGCGCTCTTCAAAAGTGAGCCGCCGTAAGGGCGGAACCCATAGCAGCCGTTACCCAAATAACGGATATGTACCCGGTCTGATCCAACATCCTGGTCGTCTGCAAGGCCGCCGGCGGGAGCAAGCTCCCTCGCCACAGATCCAGCGCCATACCCAGAATTGTGTAGATACCGATGCCCCGATGGCGCTGAATCAGTCACCTGATGAATCGACTGACACACCGCTATCGGGGGCAAGCCCCCTCCCACATTTGGATCGCGGTCTAACCGTTAAATGGCGCTCGGCTGTCAGGCCGCCAGCGGGAGCAAGCTCCCTCGCTGCCCATCTGGCGAACACAGTTCACCACATGCCATCACTTTGCACCTATCCCCCCGCCCCCGACTAGCGTAAAAAAGTGCCCCTCACTCCATGAAGTCAGAGGCCTGCTATGCCTGTCGCCGTCATTGATGGACAACCGCTGCACTACGTCGACCAGGGTTCCGGCCCGGTCGTCCTATTGGGCTCAAGTTACCTGTGGGACCGCGACATGTGGGCGCCGCAGATCGAAGCCCTTTCGCAACAGTACCGTGTGATCGTGCCCGAGCTATGGGGGCATGGCGAATCAGGCCCGTTGCCGACGCAAACTCACTCCCTCGACGACCTTGCGCGCCAAACCCTGGCCCTGCTGGACCATCTGGACATCGCACAGATCAACCTGGTGGGGCTCTCGGTCGGCGGCATGTGGGGCGCACGCCTGGCACTGCTGGCACCCGAGCGGATCAACAGCCTGGTGCTGATGGACACGTACCTGGGCGCCGAGCCCGAGGCCACGCGCCAGTACTATTTCTCACTGTTCAAGATGATTGAAGATGCCGGCGCCATCCCTGAGCCTTTATTGGACGTGATCGCACCGATCTTCTTCCGCCCGAACATCGACCGCGAATCCGCGCTGTACCAGGACTTCCGCAAACAATTGCAGGGCTACTCCAAAGAGCGCCTGCTGGAGAGCATCGTGCCCCTGGGCCGCTTGATCTTCAGCCGCGAGGCTGTGCTGGAGCAGTTGCCACGCCTGGACGCCGACACCACACTGGTGATGTGCGGCGAACAGGACAAACCGCGCCCACCCGCCGAGTCCGAGGAAATGGCCGAACTGATTGGTTGCAGCCTGATCCTGATCCCGCAAGCCGGGCATATCAGCGCCAGGGAAAACCCGGACTTCGTCAACGAAGCCCTGCTGACCTTTCTCGCCAACCACGCCTGACCACCCTCCCCTGTGATCGCTGCGCAGGCGCGGTGATCACAGGCGGAAGTGCCCCACCATACCCTTGAGCTCGGCCCCCAACTGCGCCAGTTGAATACTCGACGCGGCGTTGCCCTGCATGCTCAGCGCCGACTGATCGGCACTGGCGCGGATACTGGTGACACTGCGGTTGATCTCTTCGGCCACCGAGCTTTGCTGCTCGGCCGCCGCCGCAATCTGCTGGTTCATCTGCTGGATCAACGACACCGCCACCGCGATGCTGCCCAGGGCACTTTCGGTTTCCAGCGCATCACTCACCGCCAGTTTCACCAGCTCACCGCTTTGCTGAATCTGCTGCACCGATGACTGTGCCGCGCTGCGCAAGGTGCTGACCAGCCGCTCGATCTCTTCGGTGGATTGCTGGGTGCGCTTGGCCAAGGCCCGCACCTCATCGGCCACCACCGCAAAACCGCGCCCCTGCTCGCCGGCACGCGCGGCTTCGATAGCGGCGTTGAGGGCCAGCAGGTTGGTCTGTTCGGCCACGCTTTTGATCACACTCAACACGGTGCCGATATGCTGGATCTCGGTGCTCAGGCTTTCGATGCTCGCGCTGGCGCGTGTGCTGGAGGTGGCCAGCAACTCGATGCGCTGCAAACTCTGGCGCACCACCTGTTGGCCACTGTCGACTTTGTCGTCCGCCGTCTGTGCGGCCTGCGCAGCCTCCTCGGCGTTGCGCGCCACATCGTGCACGGTGGCGGTCATCTGGTTCATCGCCGTGGCAACCTGCTCGGTTTCTTCTTTCTGGCTGCTGACTTCGACGTTGGTCTGCTCTGTCACACTGGACAAGGAATGCGCCGAGCTGGCCAGTTGCTCGATACCGGCTTGCAGGCCGCTGACCATCTGGCTCAGGCCGTTGCCCATCTGTTGCATTGCCTGCATCAACTGGCCGATTTCATCGCGGCGGCTGACCTCCATGCGCCCGCTCAAGTCACCGGCGGCAATCTGCTGGGCCACGGCGATCACACTGCGCAGCGGCGCGACGATCAACCGGGTAATCACCCACGCTGCAATCAACCCCACCAGCAAGGCCAGGGCCGAAGAGCCGATGATCAGCATCGCGCTTTTCTTCAACTGCGCCTGCATCGACAGGTCTTCGGCGGCATAGGCCTGGTTGACCCGGCCGACCACTTGCTCCGCCCGATCATGCAATTGCGTGTAGACCACCTTCTCCTGCGCCAGCAGGCCGGTGTACTCACCGAGCTTCTCGCTGAACGCGGCGATATGCCCAGCCACTTCGTTAAGCACAGTCTGGTAGCCGGGGTCCTTGACCGAGGTCTTCAGTTGCTCAACCTGAGCCAGCGCCTGGTCAGCCTGCTCAATCTTGCCTTGCTCGGCGTCGTCCTGGTCCGCCTTGCGGCTCTGGTCCAGGCGTACGTGAGCTTCGTTCATGGCTTGCAGCATCAGCCGCGACACCTGGCTGACCTGCCCCGCCTGCTCGATAAACTCGGCACCTTCCTTGCCCTGGCTTTCCTTAAGGCCATAAGCGCCGTCGTCTGCCAGCCCGGCCTGCAATACGTCGAGGTTATTGGCCACGCTGGACACCGACCAACTGGCCATTTCCAACGCAAGGTCCTTGGTCTGGGTCAATTCGACAAACTCATCGAACGCCTTGCGGTAAGCGGCCAGGGCCTGTTCGACCTCGGCCATGACCGGCACGTTGGCGGCCGATTCGGCTTTGAGGCTGGCGGCGAGGGCCGCCAAGGCATCCACACTTTCATGCAGCGCGTCGACGTCCTTGGGGTCGGCATGCAACGCATAGTTCTGCTCGATCAGGCGCACCTTGAGCAAGCCGCTGTTGAGCGACGACATGACCTTGAGGCCTTCGAAGCGCTGGCCAACGGTTTGCAGGGACCACACGCCGATCGCCGCGACCAAGGCCGTCAACAGCAGCACGAGGGTGAAGCCCAAGCCCAGTTTTTTTGCCATACCGAGGTTGGCGAATTGTCGTTGCACGGCCGAAATCATTGCACTTGAATCCTCTTGCAATGGCAATTGCCATCGAGCCCGGTTTACATCGGCGAGATTGGCAACCACAAGGCCCTGAGCACAAGTCGTTGGCGCCACAATAATGGCAAAAAGCTACAGGTTCGTCGTTTTCAGAATGCTCGAGGTCGATCTGGCGGGTCCCATGGCGCGGAACAATGCCAAAGCCCGTTGATCAGCAGCATAGGCCACATTGATGCGTAGCCACTCACTGGGTTCGCTGGTCGGGCTGAACAACGCCCCCGGCGATAACAACACCCCGAGACGCCGGGCACACGCCTGCAGCCGTGAGTGATCCGCCTGCCCCGGTCGCGCCCACAAGAACATACCGCCAGCGGGAGTGGCAAACACCTCCCACTCCTCGTCTTCCAGCACTTGCAAGGTCGCCGCCATTTCCATACTCAAGCGCTTGCGCAAGCGTTGCACCCACTTACGATAGGTGCCATTAGCCAGCAGTGTGGCCACCACCGCTTCAGCAAACCGCGAGGTGCCGAAGCCGGTCAACGTCTTGAGGCTCGTCAATTGAGTGATGATCGCCGTGCTGGCACTGAGATAGCCCACGCGCAAGGCGCTGCTCAGGGTCTTGGAAAAGCTCGCGACGTAGATCACCCGGTCATCATGGGGCATTGCCGACAGCCGCGTGCAGCTGGCGTGTTGCAGGTCGCCGAACACGTCCTCTTCGATAATCAGGAAGTTCTCGCGGTGCGCCAGCGCCAATAAACGCTCCGCCACCTCGCGACTCAGGCTGGAGCCGGTCGGGTTGTGATACAGGCTGTTGATAAACAGGCATTTGGGCCGATGCCGCTGCAGCAGGGTTTCCAGTGCAGGAATGTCCGGGCCACCCCGCGTGCGCGGCACTTCCAGCAACTGCACACCGTGGAATGACAATTGCCGATAGAGGTTGCCGTACCCCGGCGTTTCGACCACCACGCAATCACCGGCCTTGAGCAGTGTGCGTATCAGCAAGTCCTGGGCATGGCTGGCGCCTGCGGTGGTGAGGATACGGTCAACGCTGCTGGCAATATGCGCCTGGGCCAGGCGCTTGAGCAGTTGCTCACGCAACGCCGGCAGACCCAATGGGGGGCTGTAGTTGAACAGCCCGGCGGTGTCGGTACGGGTGACTTCACGAATCGCGTAACTGATGTCATCGCTTTCGCGCCAGGCATCCGGCAACCAGCCGCAACCCAGCTTGAGCTCGCCCAATGGGTTATCGGCGAAAGCCCCCCATTCCCGCTCAGCACCTTCGTACCACTGGCCTTCGTGCGCCTGCGGCGGCTGGGCCACCCTGAAACCTGCCCCCTGCTTGGACACCAGCAAGCCCTGGGCGACCATCCGCTCGAACGCCTCAATGACGCTGGACTGGCTGAGCAGGTTATCAAGGGCCACCTGGCGGATGGACGGTAAGCGTGTGCCAGGGCTCGCCCCACTCGTGCGAATCCATTGCGCCACTGCGCTGATGATCTGCTGCACCACCGGTACAAGGGCTTGTCGATCGATCCCTAAATCCATGCGCCACTCACTTCAACTGTCTGTTATTCAACCCGGAACAGTTAAGCACAGAAGCCCTTGTCGACCCGTCGCCAAGTTTTATTAAAGTATTGATTCTATTGGATTATTTACCTAATGATACACATTTTGACAGGGCACACTGCCAGCTATGGAAAAGCCCCACAGCCCCCCCAACGTTTTCGAATGGAGAGCGAGGTGAGGTCCTAGATCGCCGTCGCGCCACCGTCCACCGCCAACGCTTGGCCAGTGGTAAATGCCGCACCGTCGCTGCACAGATACAGCACCGCACTGGCGATTTCCTCGACCTTGCCAATGCGCCCGACCGGGTGCATGGCGGCGGCGAATTCGGCTTTGCGTGGGTCGGCTTCATAGGCACGCCGGAACATATCTGTATCGATCACCGCCGGGCACACCGCGTTGACGCGGATTTTCTTCTTCGCATACTCAATGGCCGCCGATTTGGTCAGGCCGATCACCGCATGTTTGGACGCGGCATAAATGCTCATCTTCGGCGCAGCGCCCAGCCCCGCGACCGACGCGGTGTTAACAATCGCGCCGCCGCCCTGGGCCAGCAAGAGCGGCAATTGGTGCTTCATGCACAACCACACGCCTTTGACGTTGACGCCCATGATCGCGTCGAACTCATCCAGGCTGCCGTCAGCCAGCTTACCCTTCTCGATCTCGATCCCGGCATTATTGAAGGCATAGTCCAGGCGGCCATAGGCGGCGAGGGTCTGGGCCATCAATTGCTGCACCTCCCCCTCCAGCGTGACGTTGCAGCGCACAAACAGCGCTTCGCCGCCGGCCTGGTGAATCAAGGCAACGGTGCCCTCGCCGCCCGCCGCATCCAGGTCGGCGACCACGACCTTCAAGCCTTCGGCGGCGAACGCCAACGCGGTAGCGCGGCCGATACCGGCGGCGGCACCCGTTACCAGAGCGACCTGGCCGGAAAACGTCATGCTCATAAGAAGATGTCCTGTTGGGGGAATAGCAGTGGGTCGAGTCTAGCCAACGCCGCGCCGGGCGCGTCAGCACTATCAAAAGGCCGGTTGGCGCTGCATGAATCGCAGTGATAAGAGCCACCACCCGACTATCAGCACTGTCTATCGAAGGGCATTCGCGCCCTCGGTGAACCTTGCCCTCTACCCGTTCAAGGTCTATCACTTCAGGTTCATTTCCAGAAGAGTCGCTGCCATGACCGCCCAGACCAACCGCCAATTCCTGCTCGCCAAGCGCCCGGTCGGCGCGGCCACCCGGGAGACGTTCACCTACCAGGAAGTACCGGTGGGTACCCCCCAGGACGGCCAAGTGCTGGTGCGCAATGAATACCTGTCCCTCGACCCGGCCATGCGTGGCTGGATGAATGAAGGCAAGTCGTATATTCCGCCGGTCGGCATCGGTGAAGTGATGCGTGCGCTGGGCGTGGGCAAGGTGATTGCCTCGAACAACTCGAAATTCGCGGTCGGCGACTACGTCAACGGCGCCTTGGGCGTGCAGGATTACTTCCTCGGCGAGCCACGCGGCTTCTATAAGGTGGACCCGACACTCGCGCCCCTCCCCCGTTACCTGTCTGCCTTGGGCATGACCGGCATGACCGCTTACTTCGCACTGCTGGACACCGGCGCGCCCAAGGCCGGTGAAACCGTAGTGATTTCGGGCGCAGCCGGCGCCGTGGGCAGCATTGCCGGCCAGATCGCCAAGATCAAAGGCTGCCGCGTGGTGGGCATTGCCGGCGGCGCCGACAAGTGCAAGTTCCTGGTCGACGAACTGGGCTTCGACGCCGCCATCGACTACAAAAGCGAAGACGTGCCCGCCGCACTCAAACGCGAGTGCCCCAAAGGTGTGGACGTGTATTTCGATAACGTCGGTGGCGATATCCTCGACGCGGTGCTCAGCCGCCTGGCGTTGAAGGCCCGCGTGGTGATTTGCGGTGCCATCAGCCAATACAACAACAAGGAAGCCGTGAAGGGCCCGGCCAACTACTTGTCACTGCTGGTCAATCGCGCGCGCATGGAAGGTTTTGTGGTGATGGATCACGCCGCAAATTTCGCCGCCGCCGGCCAGGAAATGGCCGCCTGGATGGCGCAGGGCAAGCTCAAGAGCAAGGAGGACATCGTGGAGGGACTGGAAACGTTCCCGGAGACGCTGATGAAGTTGTTCAACGGAGAGAACTTCGGAAAGCTGGTGCTCAAGGTCAGCTGACAAGCGATAGATCTAGAGGGTGGAGATCTGAATGTGGGAGGGGGCTTGCCCCCTCCCACCTTTGACAATCAGGCGATTTCGGCGACCACGTCAGCCAACGCCTTGGCCGGATCCGCCGCCTGGCTGATCGGACGCCCAATCACCAGGTAATCCGAACCCGCGTCCAGCGCCTGACGCGGGGTCAAGATACGGCGCTGATCATCCTGGGCGCTCCCCGCCGGACGAATCCCCGGAGTCACCAGTTGCAGCGATGGATGCGCAGTTTTCAACGCCTGGGCTTCCAGCGCCGAACACACCAAGCCATCAAGGCCGGCTTTCTGCGCCAGGGCGGCCAAACGCAGCACCTGTTCCTGAGGCTCGATATCCAGGCCGATACCGGCCAGATCCTCGCGCTCCATGCTGGTCAGCACGGTCACACCGATCAGCAAAGGTTTAGGGCCGCTGCGCTGTTCCAGCACTTCACGGCAGGCCGTCATCATGCGCAGGCCACCGGAGCAGTGCACGTTGACCATCCACACGCCCATTTCGGCGGCGGCCTTGACCGCCATGGCGGTGGTATTCGGGATGTCGTGGAATTTCAGGTCGAGGAACACCTCGAAACCTTTGTCACGCAGGGTGCCGACGATTTCCGCGGCGCAACTGGTGAACAGTTCCTTGCCGACCTTGACCCGACACAGTTTCGGGTCCAACTGGTCAGCCAGCTTCAGTGCGGCGTCACGGGTGGGGTAATCCAGGGCGACGATGATAGGCGTCTGGCAGACGGACATTGGAATGGGCTCTCAGGCAAGTCGAAATCGGCGCGGATTGTAGCGCACGCAGCGCCGTTGCGGGATCCGATGATCGGTAAATACTGCCCAACCGCCCTTGAGCGAGCATTTTTTGGGCAATTGTTTCAAAACAGATACATTCACGACATGCCCCCAACACGCCCCACCGCTAGCCTCGCTCGCACGACCCACCGAGCAGCACTTCCAGCCATGTGGCTGGGCGCCTATGCTGACCGCAACAACCAGGCAGATGATCACACTATGCAGACCCCTTCCGCCCCTGTGAACGACGAGCAAAAAGGCGCGGTGATCGCCGATGACAAGCGCTGGAACACCCGTGCGCTGATTGTTGACGACGATGTGCCGATCCGCGAACTGCTGATCGACTACCTGGCGCGCTTCGGTATCCTCGCCACCGGCGTGACCGACGGCACGACCATGCGCCAGGCCATGCAAGCCGAAACCTTTGACGTGGTGGTGCTCGACCTGATGCTGCCTGGCGAGGACGGCCTGTCGCTGTGCCGCTGGCTGCGCTCGGAATCGGATATCCCGATCCTGATGCTCACCGCCCGCTGCGAACCCACCGACCGCATCATCGGCCTGGAGCTGGGCGCCGACGACTACATGTCCAAGCCGTTCGAACCCCGTGAGCTGGTGGCGCGTATCCAGACCATCCTGCGCCGGGTGCGCGATGATCGCACCGAACAGCGTGCCAATATCCGCTTCGACAACTGGCGCCTCAACAGCGTATTGCGCCAGCTGGTGGCGGATGATGGCCTGGTAGTGCCGCTGTCCAACGCCGAATTCCGCCTGCTGTGGGTGTTTATCGAGCGCCCACGCCGGGTACTCAGCCGCGAGCAATTGCTGGATGCCGCCCGTGGTCGCTCGATCGAAGCCTTTGACCGCAGCATCGACTTGCTGGTCTCGCGCCTGCGGCAAAAACTCGGCGATGATCCCAAGGCGCCACAACTGATCAAGACCGTGCGGGGCGAAGGCTACCTGTTCGATGCGCGGGATATCGGTTGATGCGTGCCCCCTTCAACACGCTGTTCGGTCGGCTGTTCGGCGTGTTGCTGGTGGCTATCGTGCTGGCCCATGCGCTGGCGTTCTTCTGGTTCCACCATTACGGCCAACCGCCCCCCCCACCGCCTGAACAGTTTATCGAGCAGCCGGACGGCAGGCTGGTGCCGCTGCGCAAGGAGCACCATCGCCCCTGGTTTGGCGGCCCGGTGGTGCCCCTGACGTTTCAATTCGTCTCGCTGATTATCGCCGCCTGGTACGGTGCCAAACTGTTGAGCCGACCGATCCAGCGCCTCAGCGACGCCGCCGAGCGCTTGAGCCTGGACCTCGACAGCCCGCCCCTCGACGAATCGGGACCGCGGGAGGCTCAGCAAGCGGCGTCGACCTTCAACCTGATGCAACGGCGTATCCGCGAACAGGTCAGCCAGCGTGCGCGCATGCTCGGTGCCGTCTCCCATGACCTGCGCACGCCGCTGTCACGCCTCAAGCTGCGCCTGGAACAGATCGAAGACACCAAGCTGCAGGGCCAGATGCGCCAGGACTTGGACGACATGATCGGCATGCTCGACGCCACCCTGAGCTACCTGCACGAACAACGCACCAGCGAAACCCGGCATTGGCTGGATGTGCAGGCGTTGGTGGAGTCGATGAGCGAGAACGCCCAGGACCAAGGCTGCGATGTGCAATTCGCCGGCAGCTGCGTGCCCTTGCAGGTGCAGCCGATGGCCCTGCGTTCCTGCCTCAACAACCTGATCGACAATGCCTTGCGTTATGCCGGTACTGCGCGCATCGAACTGCAAGACAGCCGTGAAGCCTTGGTCATTCGCGTTATCGACCACGGGCCGGGAATTGCGGCAGACAAACGCGAGGCGGTGTTCGAGCCGTTCTATCGGCTGGAAGGCTCACGCAATCGCAATTCCGGCGGGGTCGGCCTGGGCATGACGATTTCCAAGGAGGCGGCGGAACGCCTCGGCGGTCGACTGGAGCTTGAGGAAACCCCAGGCGGTGGGTTGACTGCGGTGATGTGGTTACCGAGGACCTGAGATCCAACCCCTCACCACAGACAGCCCACACCCCCATGAGCCCTCACACCATCGTTACAGCGGCTTGTCTTCACGACGCCCCTGGGCCTGGGCCGCGCTCCAATCCATCAACAAGCTGTAGGCCACCGCCAGCAAGGTCGGGCCGATGAACAGGCCGATGAAACCAAAGGCAATCAAGCCGCCGAACACCCCGAGCAGCACGATCACCAGCGGCAGGTTGCCGCCACGGCTGATCAGGTAGGGTTTGAGCACGTTGTCCACGCCGCTGATGATGAAGGTGCCCCACACGCCAAGGAACACCGCGTAGGTGTAGTCGCCCTTCCAGGCCAGCCAAGCGGTGGCCGGGATCCACACCAGCGGCGGGCCCATGGGGATCAGGCTGAGCAGGAAGGTGACGATACCCAGCACCAACGCACCTGGTACGCCGGCGATCAGGAAACCAATCAGCGCCAGCACGGCCTGGGCGGCGGCGGTGCCGATCACACCGTTGACCACCCGTTGGACCGTCCCCGCCACCAATTCGATGTAGTAGCCGGCGCGGTCGCCGATCAAGCGCTCCAGCAAGCGATGGACGAACATGGCCAGGCGCGGCCCGTCACGATAGAAAAAGAACACGAAGACCAGGCTCAGGGTGAGTTCCAGGATGCCACCACCGATCTGTGCACTGCGCGCCAGCAGCCAATTGCCGACCTGCCCCAGGTACGGCTTGATGCTGACCATCAAGGCCGCGCCCTGCTGGTCGATGCTGTCCCACATTGCCACCAGCCGTTCGCCGACAAACGGGATCGAGCCGAGCCAGGTCGGTGCCGCCGGCAGGCCATCGACCTGGATATCCTTGATCAATGCCGTGGCATCGCGCACATGGTCCGCGAGGTTGAAACCCAGCCACACCAGCGGCAATGCCACCAGCAACATCCAGCACAACGTGAGGATACCGGCGGACAGGGATTCACGCCCGCCCAGCCAGCGGGTGAGCAGGACCATCAACGGCCAACTGGCAAACGCTAGCACCGCGCCCCAGAACAGCGCCGACCAGAACGGCGCCATCACCCAGAAGCTGGCACCGAACAGCACCAGCAGCAGGATTTGCACCAGCAGGCGATCGTTATTGAGCATGGAGTATCTCTAGAGGAAGGCTGTAGGAAGAGAGCTTAGGCGAACGGCGCGGGTCCGTTCGCCTTGTAACGGTCAGCGTATCAGATGCAGGTGCAGGCCTTTGGTTTCAGCAGTACCGGTTTCCATGCGCGCGGCGCGCACGCCTTTGTCGACCAGTGCCTGGCGCCAGGCTTCGGCATTCGGGCCGGTCAGGCTGACGCGCAAGGTGGCGTCAAGGTTCAACCCACGGGAAATCAGGGTCAGCCAGGTGTCGTCAGGGTCGCCGCCGAGCGCTGGAAAATCCAGCTCGCCGGTGCTTTTCAACTCGCGCAGCAGAGTCGCCGAGGTGGGCAACAGGTTGCCCAGCGGCGCGTTGGCGTCCAGTTGTTCCACATGCAGATAGGCGCGGCGATTGCCACGGGTGATGCCGTACAGCGCCACCAGGGAGTTGTCCTGCGGGGCGGCCAGGCGCAGCAGCAGGTATTCCTGTTGCCCATCGGCACCGACGAGCTTGGCGTTGCCGAATACTTCATTGGCCCACAGGCTGCTTTCGCCGCAATCGCGGGCCTGGCACCAGAACAACAGCTGCGCGCCCTTCGCCTGCAACGCTTCACGCGTAGCGGTAAACGCGGCACTGGAGGTGTGCTCGGCGGGCAGCTCATAGGTAATCGCCGTGGCGTGCCCACGGGCGGTGGCCTGCCCTTCGTAACGCAGTTGGCCGCTGATCTTGCGGATCGCGCCCATCGGGTAGATGCGTTCCTTCTCTTCGGCGGGGCGGTAGTCGACGATCTGTGAGTCGACCTGACGTGACACTGCCGGTAAATCCTGGCTTCCTGGCACATCGGCGGCGAACACCAGGGGACTGAAACAGCACAGCCCGAGGGCACGGATAGATCCTTTACGTAGGCTCATCGGATCAATGAGCCCTGGCCATCGGAGCGCACAGCGGTGTTGAGATGGTTCATGGTTGACTCCCTTTCAATCCGCCCAGCCTCGGCAGTTGACCGCGCCAAGTCAAGGCGTGGTGAAGAACCGATTGAAACAGTCTGCAACAAGGACCGCGCCGGGCTCATCATTCAGGTGTAAATGATGGCCACCCGGCAGCGTGGTGACCGTAAAGGGTAGTTGAGAAAGCAATTCTGAATGTTTCGCCAGCATGCCGTCGGCAGCCACCACCAACTGCGTAGGGCAACTGACGCGCCGTACGAAAGCCATGGCTTGTTCGTCGGTCAGGCGCATCGGCGAAGCGAGGGTCAAGCGACTGTCGGTACGCCAGGTGTAGCCGCCCGGCACCGGCATCAAACCGCGCTGGGCCAGCAGTTGCGCGGCTTCGCGACTGACCGCCACCACGCCTTTCATGCGCGCCTCGACCGCTCGGTCCAGAGTGTTATAGACCGGCTTGCGCTTGTCCTGCAGGTTCAATTGCGCCTGCAAGGCCATGCCCAGCCGCTCGGCGGCGTTCTCACCGCTGGCGGTCGGCGGGATCACACCGTCGATCAATCCCAGGTGCGTCACGCGCTCCGGCAACGCACCCGCCAGCACCAGAGACACGATGGCGCCGAGGGAGTGGCCAAGTAATGCAAAACGTTTCCAACCCAACTGCTCGGCGACTTGCAGCACGTCATACACGTAATCCCACCAGGCATAACCGGCGCCGCTAGGACGATGCGCCGAATGCCCGTGCCCGGCCATGTCCAGGGCAACGATGCGCAGGCCCTGAAGTTTGGGCGCCAGTCGCGCAAAACTGTTGGCGTTGTCCAGCCAGCCATGCAGGGCGATCACCGGCAAACCGTCCTCGGGGCCGAACAGGTGGGCCGCCAGTTCGATATGCGGCAGGCTCAGGCGCACCTCTTCAACCGGTGTGCTCATGCGCAACTCTGCTCGCGGGCTTCCCAGCGGGAGAACAGCTGCTTGATCAAGGCCGCGGTGTCCTGGGGGCGTTCAAGGGGGAACATATGGCCGCCGGGCATGGTGAGCATTTCACCCATGGGCAGGCGCCCGACACCGCTGGCGTGGTGACGCATCACCACCCGGCTCTGCCGGCCGCGCACGACGGCCAGCGGCACTTTCAATTGGCGCACCTGGCCGGGGCTGGTATGGGGCACGCCACGGTAGATGCTGATTTCGGTGGCCGGGTCGAAGCGCAGGCGCAGGCGATCGCCCACCTGATGCAGGCCATGTTGCAGGTAAGCGTCGAAGCATTCCGGGTCAAAGCCACGGAACAGGGTCTTGCCGGCGAAATAGCTGCGTGCGGCGTCCAGGTCGCTGAACTCTTCGCGCCGCCCCAGGGTACGCCCGGCCGGGGTCAGGCGGTCGATAAACCCGAAGCGCTTGGCCGCGCGGATCACCCAGCGGTCGGCACGGGTCAGCACCGGCGAATCCAGCATCACCACGCCGCGATACAGCTGCGGGCAACGCATGGCCGCGTGCAGGTGCAAGACCCCCCCGAGGGAATGGCCCACGCCCCACACCGGTTCCGGTTGCTGCTCCAGATGATGGATCAGTTCGTCCACCAGGTTCTGCCAGTTATCGTCCACCGGAAACCTGGGGTCGTGACCGTGTTGCGGCAGGTGAGCCACTGCGTATTCCGGCGCCAGGGCGGCAAACAACTTGCCGTAGGTGGCCGAAGGGAAACCATTGGCGTGGGCAAAAAACACATGCTGCGACATACCGGATCCATCTACAAAAACAGAGATTGATTGTCACCATGCCCGACGTACACAGCAATGACTGTAACTGCCAGGAATGATGACACTCACGCCACGCCTATCGCGCCGGTGGGGTCTCGCCCAGCGGCACCACGGCCATGGTCAGGCGCGACACGCAGCTGGTTTTGCCATCGTCACTGGTCAAGCGGATGTCCCAGACCTGGGTGGTGCGGCCAATGTGAATCGCCTTGGCCACCGCCGTTACGCGCCCGCTGCGCACACCGCGCAGGTGGTTGGCGTTGACCTCCAGCCCCACGCAATAGAACTTGCTGGCATCGATGCACAGGTAGGCCGCCATGGAGCCGACACTCTCGGCCAACACCACCGACGCGCCGCCGTGCAGCAGGCCGTAGGGCTGGTGGGTGCGATGATCGACCACCATGCTGGCGGTCAGGGAGTCGTCGTCGAAGCTTTCAAAGCGGATATCCAACAGTTCACCGATGGTGTTTTTCTGGGCCGCATTGAGTTGGTCGATATTCGGTTGGGTACGCCAGAGGCTCATGCCGTTGTCCTTGTTGGTTTTATGATGATCCTAATCCTGCCACAGAACGGTTTCGGAACGCTCGCTCCATGCCTGGAATTGTGCACCGTAAGTCGATTCGATCACGTTGCGCTTGATCTTCAAGGTCGGGGTCAGGAAGCCGTTCTCCACCGCCCAGTTGTCTTTCACCACCACCAGTTGGCGCAGGCGTTCATGCTTATCCAGCGCCTGGTTGACCTGTGCCAGCCAACGCTCAAGGCTGCTGCGCAGTGCGTGCGGGTCCTCGCTCACCGCCGATAACACGCACAACCCTATCGGCGCGGGCAGCCCATCCCCCACTACGCACACCTGCTCGATACGCGCATGTTCAGCCAAGCGGTTTTCAATCGGCGCCGGCGCCACGTATTTACCTTTGCTGGTCTTGAAGATTTCCTTGAGCCGCCCGGTCAGGCGCAGGCGACCATCGGCATCCTGTTCGCCCTTGTCGCCGGTGCGCAGGAAACCATCGGCGGTAATCGTCTCGGCGGTTTTCTGCGGGTCTTTGTAGTAACCGAGCATAGTCGCACCGCTGCGCACCTGGACTTCGCCTTCGGGGTCGATACGTACTTCCACGCCGGGGCACGGCAGGCCGATCCAGCCGAGGGTCTGCTGGCCGGGGCGGCACACGTGGGAGTAGCCGCAACTTTCGGTCATGCCGTACACCTCCAGCACATCCAGGCCCAGGCGTTGATACCAGCGCAGCAGCGCCTCGGGCACCGGCGCCGCACCCGACAGGGCAATGCGCAACGCGTCCAGGCCCAGGCCGGCGAGCACCTTGTGGCCCACCCGCTTGCCGATGAAAGGCAGGCGCAGCAGGGTGTCCAGGCGCTTCTCGGGGATTTTGGCGTAGACGCCCATCTGGAATTTGGTCCAGATACGCGGCACTCCAAACAGGGCGGTCGGACGCGCCCTACGCAGATCGGTCAGAAACGTATCCAGGCTTTCGGCGAAAAATACCGTTTGCCCGGTGTAGATCGCCGCCATTTCTACAAACATGCGCTCCGCCACATGACACAGCGGCAAGTACGACAGTAGCCGGTCGCCCTCCCCCAACCCGAACAGCTCGGTGCCACGGGTGGCGGCAAACCCCAGCGCGCCGAAGCTGTGCATCACGCCCTTGGGCAGGCCGGTCGTGCCGGAGGTGTAGATGATGGTGGCCAGGTCCGTAGCGGCCAGCAGCGGCTCGTCCTGGATCGGCGAACAGGCTTGCAGGTCAGCCCAGCTGAAATCGAACGTGCCGGTCGGGCACAGCGGCAAGCTGATGGTCGGGACATTGGACGGCACGCCAGGCGCCATCGCGGGCCAGTCGTCGAGTTTGCCGATAAACACCAGCGCCGCCTCGGAATGGGTCAGCACATGGGCAACGGAGTCGGCGGTGAGGTTAGGGTACAGCGGCACTGAGACGTGCCCGGCCATCCAGATGGCCAGGTCGGCGATGATCCAGTGGGCACAGTTTTTCGAGATCAGGGCAATGTGCGAGCCCTGGGGCAACTCGCGGGCCCGCAGCCAGTGCGCGGCGCAACGGGCCTGGTGGCCGACCTCACCCCAGGTGAGGGGCTGCACCTCGCCGCCGCCAGAGGGCTGGACCAGGAAGGTTTGGCGCGGATGACGCGCTTCACGTTCGAAGAAGACCTGCAACGGCAAACGAAAAGCGACGGGCATGGGACGCGCTCCTTTGTGGTCCGACAATAGCCAACCAAGCACTTGCTTGGTTGACTATATAGCACACACAAAGCCGCGATTCAGCCTAAGGTTTTTTTACGCTGACCAGGCTCATCAGCCCCGCCAGCGGGAAATCCCCCTCCAGTTCCGCCAGGCTGGCGGTGTGCATCGGCTGTGGCTGACGCTGATGACCATGCTGCAAAAAGCTGATCAGGTTGCCCACCAGCGGCTGGTGGCTGACCAGCAGCACGTTGTCATCGGTGTCGAGCTTGTCCAGCACCTGCAATGGGTTGCCCTCGGGGGTGAGCCACGGCACCGTGCGAACCTCCGGTTCGAACCCCAGCACCTCGCGCACCAGTTGCGCGGTCTGCTGCGCCCGCACATAGGGGCTGGCGATGATCGCGCTGAGGGGCTGGCCCATCAGCTGCGCAGCACTGCGCAACACTTCGGCGCGGCCATGCTCGGTGAGGTTGCGCTCGGCGTCGGTGCGCGCATGCCCTTCGGCCTCACCGTGGCGCAGTATCCACACCTTCATAGCTTCGGCTCTTCGTCACGGACCGGGTGCGGCGCCGGCGGCACGCTGTGGGCAGCTTCGCCCTCCGGCGCGCGCGGGGTCGGCCAGTCGGCGAACGGCCACGGTTTCTGTTCGGAGTGGAAGCTGCCGAAACGGCCGATCTGTGCGAGGAACTGGCTGAGGCTGTCGCCGAAGTTCATCAGCCCCAGGTTCGGTGCGCCATAGATCAATCTGTAAACCAACTGCACCACCACCAGCGCGCCGAGCAGGAACTGCGCCACCTGCCACACCAGGGCAAACACCAGCATCCACAGGATGCGCAGGGCAATGGACTCATACTTGGGGGCTGCTTTCGGATCGTTCATGACGCGTTCCTCAGTTGAAACCACTGGTGGAAATAAAGTCGACATCGGTTTTCGGCTCGGCGCGCATCAGCAGCTCGATGACTTGGTTCAAGGTGCGCCCTTCAAACAGGATCGCGTGCAACCCGGCGACCAGCGGCATGTACACCCCGACTTCCTGGGCCTTGGCCTTGAGCACCTTGAGGGTGTTGACGCCTTCGGCCACTTCGCCCAGGCGCGTGACCGCGTCTTCCAGGCTCAGGCCCTGGCCGAGGGCAAAGCCGACCTGATAGTTGCGGCTTTTCGGCGAGGAGCAGGTGACGATCAAGTCGCCCACGCCCGCCAGACCCAGGAAGGTCATCGGGTTGGCGCCCTGGTTCACCGCAAAGCGGGTCATCTCCGCCAAGGCGCGGGTGATCAGCATGCTTTTGGTGTTTTCGCCCATGCCCAGCGCCACGGCCATGCCGGCAATGATCGCGTAGACGTTTTTCAGCGCACCGCCCAACTCGACGCCAAAGCGGTCGCTGCTGGCGTAGACGCGGAAGGTACGGCCATGCAGCACGGCCTGGACGCGCTCGCACAGCTCTTCGTCTTCACTGGCGACCACCGTGGCGGTCAGCGCGTGCTCGGCGACTTCGCGTGCCAGGTTGGGCCCGGACAGCACGCCAATGCGCGCCTGGGGCGCGATCTCTTCGAGGATTTCGCTCATCAGTTTGAAGGTCTGCGCCTCGATGCCCTTGGTCAGGCTGACCAGCAGCTTGCCCGCCAGGCGTTCGGCGTGGGGCGCCAGCACCGAGCGCAACGCGCTGGACGGCAGCGCGACGAAGCACAGATCACAGGCCGTAAGGGTTTCCAGCAGGTCGGTAACAGGCTCGACTGCCGGATGAATCTTGATGCCTTTGAGGTAACGCGGATTTTCCCGGTGCACCCGAATGGCCTCGGCCTGCTCGGGATCGCGCATCCATTGGCGCACAGCGTGACCGTTCTCGGCCAGCAGGTTAGCCACGGCGGTACCAAAACTTCCGCCTCCCAGGACCGCGATAGGGCGCTGTTCAGTCATATGCAATCCGTTAATCCATACCAGTGGCGATGGCGGCATTATACGGGCCGACCCGCTTGCGGCCAGCCCCCCTAGCAATTCGTGCGTTTGTCGGAAAACGCCACGCTTACATGAAGTAATTGCAAGTCGGGCGACTGGCAAAAGGCCCCACCTCAGTTAACATGGGCGGCTATCCGTAATTATCAAGGCTGCGCCGTGTATTTGGGCCCTCCTCCTCGTTCATCCCTATGGTTGATGTTGTTGTGCAGCGCACCGGTGCTGGCCGACGACCTGTTCCTCGACAGCCAACCGCTGCCGCAAGTGCTGACCGCCACGCGCCTCAAGCAATCGGCCGCCGCCGTGCCCGGCAGCATGA
Source organism: Pseudomonas sp. QC2 (assembly GCF_002859085.1). Lineage (NCBI taxonomy): Bacteria > Pseudomonadati > Pseudomonadota > Gammaproteobacteria > Pseudomonadales > Pseudomonadaceae > Pseudomonas > Pseudomonas sp. QC2. The sequence goes on along the minus strand of NZ_PKKS01000016.1, from coordinate 32,047 downwards.
CCGTGATCGACAGCGAGCTGATCAAGGCCAGCGGTGCGCGGGACATCAGTGAGTTGCTGCGCCTGGTACCGGGGATGATGGTCGGCTACACCACCGGCAACCAGGCGGCGGTGAACTACCACGGCACCAGTGCCAGCGACGCGCGGCGCATGCAGGTGTTGATCGACGGCCGTTCGGTGTACCGCGCTGGCCTGGCCACTGTGGACTGGAGTGACATTCCGGTGGCGATGGAAGATATCGAGCGCATCGAAGTCTTCCGCGGCCCCAACACCGTCAGCTATGGCGCCAATGCCTTGATGGCGGTGGTGAACATTCTTACGCGCTCACCGGCCAACAGCCACGGTACGCGGGTCAAAGTGGTGCGTGGCGAACGCGGCATCAATGACTTCTATGCCAGCCAGGGCGTGGGCTGGGAAACCGGCGACTTGCGCCTGTCCCTCTCCGGGCAACAGGACGACGGCTTCGACAGCGATGCCGCGGGCGCCGACCGCCGTGACGGCCGCCGCCTCAACCGCTTCAGCCTGGCGGTCAGCCAGATGCTGAACACCCAACAAAGCCTCGACTGGCAACTGGATGCGAAGGAAGGCACCAACCAGCGTCCTTATACCTACAGTCCGGTATTTGCCGGAATTACCGAAGGCGGCAACAATTCCGACGTCACGGCCAAGGACTACGCCGGCTCCCTGCGTTGGAATGTCGACTTCAACCCTGACCACAGCCTGTATATCCAGGGCTCGGCCCAGCAATGGGACCGCCGGCAAATCTGGAAGGCCTGTGATGCCAAGGTCTCGTTCAGCCCTGAGCTGACCCAGTTGTGGCAGTTGAACCCCAACTACGCCGAGCTGCTCGCCCGGCATATGGACACCTACAGCCAGGGCAGCGCGCCACCGGGCAGCGCCGCCGAGCAGGCCCTGGCCAACCAGGTATTGAACCAATGGCGCAACGGCGCCAACCAGAGCGTGTGCGGTGACATCGACCAGAGCACCCGCGAAAGCCGCTACGACCTGGAGATTCAAGACACCCTCAGCCTGTCCGACAGCCTGCGTCTGGTCAGCGGCATGAACTACCGCTATGACCGCGCCGACTCCGACACCTATTTCAATGGCACCCTGGACGACACCACCTGGCGTTTGTTCGGCCAGATGGAATGGCGCGCCAGCGAACACTGGCTGCTGCAAGGCGGCGCGATGTATGAGGACACCCACCTGAGCGGCAACTCGCTGACACCGCGAGTGGCGGTCAACTACCTGATCAACCCGCGCCACGGCCTGCGCGCGGTGTATTCCGAGGCCATCCGCTCGCCGGACATGTTTGAGAACAACGTCAACTGGAGCTACCGCGTCACCAACCTCAGCTCACCCGCCTATGGGCAGACCACCGGGCAATACTTCGTAAAGACCCGTGGCCCGGGCAACCTCGATAAAGAGCTGATGAAGTCACGGGAACTGGGGTACAACGGTTTCTTTGCCGACATCGGGCTGAACATGGACGTGAAACTGTTCTACGACGAAATCACCGACATGATCAGTTCGCCGCTGCGCAATAACCAGTACATCGCCAGCAACGCCAACAGCTCGCGGTTTACCGGCGCCGAATCGCAGTTCGACTGGCGCGTCAGCAATGCCGACCGCCTGCGGCTCACCTATGCTTACGTCGACGCCACTACCAGCAACCCTTTGGACAAAGCGCAAACCGCACGTAACAGTGGCTCCGCCGGCTGGTTGCGCGAATGGGGCCAGGGCTGGTCCAGTGCGCTGTTCTACTACGGCGATGACGCGCTCAACCAATATCGCTTCGAACGGGTCGACCTGCGGGTGGCCAAGCGCATTGCCCTGGGCAAAGCCAACGTGGAGCTGGCCGGCATGTTGCAACAACGCCTCGATAACCAGCCCACTACGTGGGCCGATAACAATTATGACCATCGCCATGTGCTCTACTTCAGCGCGGAGTTAGAGTTCTGACATGGGCGACTCGTCACGGATGACCTGCTTATTTATCACTTCGCTCTGGCGCCGCGCTGTGCTGCTGGCCTGCCTGCTATGGGCCGCGCCGGCCTGGAGCGCCGACATCCTGCTGACCGCCGCCGAAGACGGCGCAGGCGTGCAGGCTTTTGCCCAGGCCCTGGCCCAGCAACGCCCCGAAGACCACGTCACCTTCACGCCCCTCAACGACTTGCCGGCGCCCAGCCGCCTGCCGGCGAGCACGCGCTTGATCCTGCTGGACCTGCCCGGCCTCGACTGGCGCCTGCAAGACACCCAAGGGCCGCCGACCCTGGTACTGCGCATCAGTCGGCTGCAGGCGCACCAACGCCTGGGCACAACGCAGCACCCACGCATCAGCTTATTGTGGAGCGACCCTGCGCAGGAGCGCCAACTGCGGTTGATCGCCGCCATCCTGCCCCAAGCGCGGCGCATCGGCGTGCTCTACAGTGCCGACAGTGAATTCCTCCTGCCCGAACTGCGCCAGCACGCCAAGCCCCTCGGCCTGGAGATCGTGCCGCAGCGCTGGGACAACACCAGCGACAGCCGGCCACTGCAAACCTTGTTCAGGAACAGTGACGTGCTGCTCGGCCTCGATGACCCGCAGCTGTACAACCCGAAAACCGCGAAGAACCTGCTGCTGAGCAGCTACGCCCAGCAATTGCCGCTGGTGGGGCCGAATGCCGGATTTGTACGCGCAGGCAGCCTGGCCAGCACCTACAGCGACCAGACCGACTGGCTGGCGGTACTCGACCGCCTGCTGGACCTTGCGCCGACGAACTGGCCGCACTCGCTGTACCCGGAACATTTCAAAGTCGTGGGCAACCCGCAGGTTGCGCGCTCATTGGGGATCGAACAGGTAGACGAAGCCAACGTCGCCCTGCGATTGGCCGAAGGAGAAAAACGCCCATGACCTTGCGTCGTCGTTGGGACATCAACACCCGCACCCAGCTCATCACCCTGGGACCGGCGCTGTTGCTGACGTTGCTGTTGATCAGCTTCTTCACCTTCGTGCGTATCCAGGACCTGCGCCAGGAACTGGACCACACCGGCCAACTGATCGCCAACCAACTGGCGCCCGCCACCGAGTACGGGGTGATATCCGGCAACAACGATGTGCTCGACAGCCTGTTGCGCGCCACATTGGCCACGCCCCATGTGCGCTTCCTGGAGATCCAGGACAGCAGCGAAAACATCCTGGTGTATGTCGAACAACCGTCGGAAAAGCACGACCGCTCGCTGTCGGTAAAAGTCTTCCAGGCACCGATCCGCCTGCAACACATCCAGTTGGGCAATGACTTTTTCCAGGACAACCTCAACGAATCCAAGGCACCGCGTGCGGACTACCTGGGCCGGGTGATCGTCGGCATGTCCAACGATGCGTTCAGCCAGCGTCAGCAGGAGATCCTGTTCAAGGCCGGCATCCTGGCGCTGTTCGCCCTGTTGTTCACCTTCCTGCTCGCCCGGCGCCTGGCCGCCAGCCTGTCACAGCCGATCAGTGCCATGGGCAACGCGGTCAAGGCCATCCAGCAGGGCGACTACAAGACGCCACTGCCCATCGTGGATGACTCGGAGCTGGGCGACCTGTCGCGGCATATCAACAACCTCGCCGAAGGCCTCAACCAGGCCAGTCGCGAGCAGCAACAGGCCATGGCCCAGTTGATCCAGACCCGCGAAGAGGCCGAGCGCGCCAACAACGCCAAGTCGGATTTCCTGGCGATGATGAGTCATGAGCTGCGCACGCCCATGAACGGCGTGCTGGGCATGTTGCAGTTAATGGAAACCACCGAGATGACCGAGGAGCAGAGCGAATACGCGGCGCTCGCCTCCGAATCCACCGAACACTTGCTCAAGGTCATCAACGACATCCTCGACTTCTCGCGTATCGAGCGCGCCGCGCTGGAACTGGAGCATATTCCGTTCAACCTGGCAGACCTGATCAACAGCTGCGCCCAGGCGTTCCAGCACAGCGCCCAGCAGCGTGGGCTGGCGCTGCAGCTGTCGATTCCGCAAGGAATGGACGCCTTGCGGGTGCAGGGTGACCCGACGCGGATCCGCCAGATCCTGGTGAACCTGATCGGCAATGCATTGAAGTTCACCGAGAACGGCAGCGTCAGCGTCGAGCCGCACTGGCAAACCCTCGACCATGACCTGGTGTGGTTCACCTGCACCGTGCGTGACAGCGGCATCGGGATTTCCGCCGACCGCCTGGAATTGATGTTCGATGCGTTCCAGCAGGCCGACAGTTCCATTTCAAGACGTTACGGCGGCACCGGGCTGGGCCTGCCCATCGCCCGTACCCTGGCTGAACGCATGGGCGGCACGCTGCGCGCCCAAAGCGAGGAAAGCCGCGGCTCGGTGTTCACCCTGGAAATCCCCCTGGCCATCGACCAGCACAGCGTCCCCGCCGTCGCTGCCGATACCGACGGCAAAGCCAGCGCCGGCAATGGCCGCCATGTGCTGCTGGTGGAAGACAACCCCGTCAACCGTACGGTGGTCGAAGCCATGCTGCGCAGCCTGGGCTTTGAAGTGAGCCTGGCCACCGACGGTGCCGAGGCGATCCGCAGCGCCGAGAGCCTGATTTTCACGGCGATCCTGATGGATTGCCGGCTGCCTTTGATCGATGGTTACGAGGCCACCCGACAGATTCGTCAGTTGCCGGGTTGCGCCGACCTGCCCATCATCGCCCTGACGGCCAACGCCTTGCAGGGTGACCGCGAAGCCTGTCTGGCGGCGGGAATGAACGATTACCTGGCCAAGCCGTTCAAACGCACGGATTTGCAGCAAATCCTACAGCGCTGGGTGCAATAGCGCCGCGCCATCAGCCAACTCCGACTGGCGTGAAAGACGAAAGTGCGGCAGTCTTAGGCACCCGAACGGGCCCATAAACAGGCCCGGTTTAAAATTTCAGTGAACAAGTGTACATTCAGTACCTTGCCGCTGTGACTTTCACTACAACGCAATAGTCTATGTGTAGGCTGCCGACATGAGGCATGAACGCTTCATTCGGTTCGGGAAGATTTGCCCTACCCTGCCGCATGGGATTATTGAGGAGCTCGCATGACCAAACAAAACGCCTTTACTCGGGAAGACCTGCTGCGCTGCAGTCGCGGTGAGCTGTTCGGCCCAGGTAACGCGCAACTGCCCGCCCCCAACATGCTGATGGTGGATCGCATCACCCATATCAGTGAAGAGGGTGGCAAGTACGGCAAAGGTGAATTGGTCGCCGAGCTGGATATCACCCCGGACCTGTGGTTCTTCGCTTGCCATTTCGAAGGCGACCCTGTGATGCCAGGCTGCCTGGGCCTTGACGCCATGTGGCAGCTGGTCGGTTTCTTCCTCGGCTGGCAAGGCCTGCCGGGCCGCGGCCGCGCCCTGGGTTCGGGCGAAGTGAAGTTCTTTGGCCAGGTCCTGCCGACCGCCAAGAAAGTCACCTATAACATTCAAATCAAGCGCGTCCTCAAGGGCAAGCTGAACCTGGCCATCGCCGATGGTTCGGTGAGCGTCGACGGTCGCGAGATCTATACTGCCGAAGGCCTTCGGGTCGGCGTATTCACTTCCACTGACAACTTTTAAGGGTTATCCGCATGCGCCGCGTCGTTATCACTGGTCTGGGCATCGTTTCTTGCCTGGGCAATGACAAAGAGACCGTCACCGCTAACCTGCGTGCAAGTCGCCCTGGCATCCGCTTCAACCCGGAATATGCCGAAATGGGTCTGCGTAGCCAGGTTTCCGGCTCCATCGACCTGCCCCTCGAAGAGCTGATCGATCGCAAGATCTATCGCTTCGTCGGCCACGCTGCCGCCTACGCCTACCTGGCGATGAAAGACGCAATCGCCGACTCCGGCCTGAGCGAAGACCAGGTATCGAACGTACGCACCGGCCTCATCGCCGGTTCCGGCGGCGCATCCACCCTGAACCAGATGGAAGCGCTGGACATCCTGCGCGAAAAAGGCGTGAAGCGCGTTGGCCCGTACCGTGTAACGCGGACCATGGGCAGCACCGTTTCCGCCTGCCTGGCCACGCCGTTTGCAATCAAGGGCGTGAACTACTCGATCTCCTCCGCGTGCGCCACCAGTGCTCACTGCATCGGGACTGCCGTTGAGCAGATCCAGCTGGGCAAGCAGGACATCGTGTTCGCCGGCGGCGGTGAAGAAGAGCATTGGAGCCAGTCGTTCCTGTTCGACGCCATGGGCGCACTGTCTACCCAATACAACGAAACCCCGGAAAAAGCCTCCCGCGCCTACGACGCCAAGCGTGACGGTTTCGTCATCGCCGGCGGTGGCGGCATGGTGGTCGTCGAGGAGCTGGAACACGCTCTGGCCCGTGGTGCCAAGATCTACGCGGAAATCGTCGGCTACGGCGCGACCTCCGATGGCTACGACATGGTTGCCCCAAGCGGTGAAGGCGCCATCCGTTGCATGCAGATGGCCATGTCCACCGTGGACACCCCAATCGACTACCTGAACACCCACGGCACCTCGACTCCGGTCGGCGATGCCAAGGAAATGGAAGGCGTGCGTGCGGTGTTCGGCGACAAGGCTCCGGCCATCAGCTCCACCAAGAGCCTGTCCGGTCACTCCCTGGGCGCCGCTGGCGTTCACGAAGCGATCTACTGCCTGCTGATGATGGAAGGCAACTTCATGGCCGGTTCGGCCAACATCGACGAGATTGATCCGGTTGTGGCTGATATGCCGATCCTGACCAAAACCGTTGAAAACGCAAAAATCGACACCGTGATGAGCAACAGCTTCGGCTTTGGTGGCACTAACGCTACCTTGGTGCTGAAACGCTGGCAGGGTAAATAAACCCCGCAGGTTGATCACATGAAAAGCCCCGACTGGTTCGGGGCTTTTTTATGCGTGTTGATGTCGGTGAGTTTCTGTTCGTTCTGCGCCAACGCCTGGGGGCACGATGGACCTACAGGCGCAAGGTTAATGCGCTTTTGCGCAAGACCAAAACGCGATATCAACGTGCCGCACCCTCGCGCGCCGCTTTAGGCAGGATGGCCAAGAAGTTGTCCCGCGCGACTTTTTGCGCAACGTCCTCGGGCAAGGCATCCAGAAAAGGGTCAAAGCGGCGCATTTCCTTACCCAGCTTGTTGAAGCGCCCTACTACGTCAGAGCCCAGCATGAAGCGCTCTGGAAAGCGCTCTACCAGCTTTACCCACTCCGGGCGCGGCTGACCCCCATCATCCAGCAAGTACGGCGTGAGCATGCTCCAGGACAGGTCGATATACAGGTTCGGATAGGCCTCCAGCATGCGGCTCAAGGTGGGCAACAAAAAGTCCATCCGCACCTGATGGCGGTGGATCTCCTTGCTGGTGCCGGCATGCGCCCAAATGAAGCGGGTGTGGGGATGGTTGCGCAGCGGCTCCTCCACTTCCGCCAGGTACAGCGGGTTGCGCTCGCGCTTGGAGGTGATGTTGGAGTGCAGCATCACCGGCAGGTCGTTCTCCGCCGCCAAGTGATAGATGCGGGTCATGGCTTCGTTATTGGCGCGTGGGGTGTCGCCCGCAGTGATAGCCGTCAGGTCATCATGGCGCGTGAAAACTTCGCCGATGCCCTGCCACAGCCCAGGGTTGAGGTCGAGCATGCGCTGGATATGGGCATCGGAGTTCTTGTCGTTGGGGTTGAAGCCCGACAGAAACGGGTGAAAACGCTGGCGCTGCTCAGGGGTCAGTTTGTTGACCGCTGCGGCCACGATCACATCGGTTGCGCTGTACCAGTAGGCATCGGCGTCGTCACCGGCGTAATAGCGTGGGCGCTTGGGTTCGTCTTCGTGCCATTTCTTCGCCACTGGAATGCCGGAAATCATCACGTGCTCGATGCGGTTGTCGGCCATGGCCTTGAGCAGCTTGTCCATGCCCGCCGTTTCCTGGAAGAAATCCACGTAATGCAGGTGCGCGTCGCTGTAGGCATAGTCGCGGGCCTGCGCGGCAAGGCTGCCGGCGGCGAGCAACAGGGCAAGAGTCAGGCGAGTCCAGGGCACGGTAAAACCTCGATAAGGGCTGATACGGGTAGACCTTGCGCGGCGTGCCGCGGTTCATCCCCCAAAAAACGTGGAACACTGAAGTGCCAGCATGCTCTATAACTGCATGACCTTCATCCTGCCCCCCTGTGAGGTTTGCCATGCCTGTTACCGTGAACACCCTGAACCAGGACAACTTTCGCCACAGCGTCAACATCAACAACCATGAGTTGTTTACCGACCTGCCCAAAAGCCTGGGCGGTGACGATTCGGCGCCCTCCCCCCATGACTACTTCGATGCCGCCCTGGCGTCGTGCAAGGCCCTGACCCTCAAGCTCTACGCCCAGAAGAAAGATATCCCGCTCACCGGTGTCACCGTGGAGGTCACCCACGACGCCGCCGAGGAGCAGAAGGGCAAATACAAACTCAACGTCAAGCTGACCCTTAAAGGTGTGCTCACCGATGAGCAACGCGATGAGCTGCACCGCGTGGCCGACCGCTGCCCCGTGCACAAGCTGATGACCACTGCCGAAATCAGCATCGACACTCAACTGTCGGAAGGCGCCTTCAGCCAATAGCGGCAACCTCCCGTCGAGCGGGTTATGCTCAGCACTCTCCAACCCGCTCAGACTGGGACGCACCATGAACACCCTCACCGTGATTCGCCCTCGCGCCGAAGACGTCGAAGGCCAACCGATCCTGCGCCCGCTGCCATCACGGGAATGCCGCAGCGTCGGGCCTTTTGTGTTTTTCGACCATATGCTGCTCACCCGCTATGCACCGGGCGATGGCATGAATATCCGCCAACATCCGCATATCGGGCTGTCCACGCTGACGTACCTGTTCGAAGGGGTATTGCAGCACAAGGACAGCTTGGGCTCGGACCAGGTGGTGCAGGCGGGCGACGTCAGCTGGATGACCGCCGGCAGCGCGATTGCCCACGTCGAGCGTACACCCGAGGCGGTCAGGACCCATGGTTTCAGCCTGCATGGGCTGCAAGTGTGGCTGGCCTCACCCAAGGACCACGAGACCGGGCCAGGCCACTACAGTCATCACCCGGCCGCGAGCCTGCCGGTGAGCGACAACCTGGGCGTGCAGATCCGCCTGATCGCGGGCGACGGTTTTTGCCTTAAATCGCCGGTGCCGGTGCTCTCGCCCACCTTGTATGCCGAGGTGCAAATGCAAACGGCCACCACGCTGCTGATCCCGGATGAGCATGAGGAACGTGCGGTGTATGTGCTGGAGGGCGAGGCTCAGTTGGACGGTGAGGCGCTAGAGGTGCACAGCCTGGTGGTGTTGCCGGCCGAACGGGAGATGACGTTGTCTGCCGATACCGATTGTCACCTGGTCTTGATTGGCGGCGCGGCGCTGGATGGGCCACGGCGGATCAATTGGAATTTTGTCGCGAGTGACCCGGCGGTGATCGAGCAGGCCAGGCAGCGCTGGGCGGCTGGGGATTGGCCGACGGTGCCGGGTGAGTCTGAAAGAATTGAGTTGCCTGTGAGGTAGCTATCGCAGGCAAGCCAGCTCCCACTTTCGACTGTGTTCACAAATCAAACTGTAGGAGCTGGCTTGCCTGCGATGAGGCCCGAACAAGCGCTAGAGATTTAGCCCTTGAACACTTCATCCAACAAGTTATGCATCGACCGGAAGGCCCGCTCAGCAGTCTTCGCGTCGTACATCATCTTGCCCGGCACATTCGCATCCGGGTCGGTGAAGGAGTGCACCGCGCCGCCGTAGCTCAGCAATTGCCAATCCACACCGGCCGCGTTCATTTCATCTTCAAACGCCGGCAGTTGCTCTTTCGGCACCAAGGGGTCCGAGGCACCGTGCAGCACCAGCACTGAGCCCTTGATGTTCTTCGCATCCGCCGGGTTAGGCGTGTCGAGGGTACCGTGGAACGAGATGGCCGCCTTGAGCGGTGCACCGGTACGCGCCAGCTCCAGGGAGCAGCAACCGCCGAAGCAGAAACCAAAAGTCGCCAGCTTGGACGTATCAACCGCTGCCTCAGTCTGGCCCTGCAGCTGCTCAAAGGCCGCCTGCATGCGCTTGTTCAGCAACGCGCGATCATCCTTCAACGGCATCATCGCCGCACCGGCCTCATCGCCGTTCGACGGACGCACAGTCTGCCCGTACAGGTCGGCGATCAACACCACATAGCCGTTGCTCGCCACGCGCTTGGCGATCTCTTCGGCACCCGCACTCACCCCCATCCAATTCGGCGCCATTAACAGGCCCGGCAGCGGACCCTTGTGGCTGGCATCGAACGCCAGGCGGCTTTCATAGGACTGGCCATCAATCTGATAGACCACGGAACGCACAGTGACTTGGCTCATCATTTTCTCCAGGTGAGGTGCAGTAGAACGAAAAAACCCGCCGAAGCGGGTTTTTCTACAACGGTGTTAAACCGACAGTTCAACCAACAGCTTGTTCAGTCGGCGCACATACGCGGCCGGATCTTTGAGGCTGTCACCAGCGGCCAGGGCCGCCTGGTCGAAGAGGATGTGCGACAGGTCGCCAAAACGCTCTTCGCTCTGCTCACCGTCGAGTTTCTCGATCAGCGGGTGAGCCGGGTTGAATTCGAAGATCGGCTTGGAATCCGGCACCTTCTGACCGCTGGCTTCAAGGATCTGGCGCATCTGCATACCCAGGTCCTGCTCGCCGATGGCCAAAATCGCCGGGGAATCGGTCAGGCGGTGGGAGACCCGCACTTCGCTGACGGCATCGCCCAGGGAAGCCTTGATCCGCTCGACCAGGCCTTCTTTGGACTTGGCGACTTCTTCGGCTTCTTTCTTCTCTTCTTCGGAGTCCAGGTTGCCCAGGTCCAGGTCACCACGGGCCACGTCGACGAAGGACTTGCCGTCGAATTCGTTGAGATAGCTCATCAGCCACTCATCGATACGGTCGGTCAGCAGCAGCACTTCGATGCCTTTCTTGCGGAAGACTTCCAGGTGCGGGCTGTTCTTGACCTGTGCGTAGGTTTCGCCGGTGAGGTAGTAGATCTTGTCCTGACCTTCCTTGGCGCGCGCCAGGTACTCGGCCAGGGACACCACCTGCTCGCCATCGTCACCCTGGGTGGAGGCAAACCGCAGCAGGCCGGCGATTTTTTCCTTGTTGGCAAAATCTTCCGCCGGGCCTTCTTTCATGACCTGGCCGAAGTTTTTCCAGAAGCCCTTGTATTGCTCAGGCTCGTTCTTCGCCAGTTTTTCCAGCATGTCGAGCACGCGCTTGGTCAGCGCCGACTTCATGGAGTCGATGATCGGGTCTTTCTGCAGGATTTCCCGCGACACGTTCAGCGACAAATCGTTGGAGTCGACGACGCCTTTGATAAAGCGCAGGTACAGCGGCAGGAAGGATTCTGCCTGGTCCATCACGAACACGCGTTGTACGTAGAGCTTGAGGCCTTTTGGCGCTTCACGCTGGTACAGGTCGAACGGAGCACGGGCCGGTACATAGAGCAGCGAACTGTATTCCAGCTTGCCTTCGACCTTGTTGTGGCTCCAGCTCAGCGGGTTTTCGTAGTCATGACCGATGTGCTTGTAGAACTCCTGGTATTCCTCGTCCTTGATCTCGGTACGCGGACGGGTCCACAGGGCGCTGGCACGGTTGACCACTTCCCATTCCTGGGCAGGCGTCTCTTCGCCTTCGGCGGCCGCTTGTTCTTTCGGCAGTTCGATCGGCAGGGCGATGTGGTCGGAGTACTTCTTGACGATGTTGCGCAGGCGCCAGCCATCGGCGAACTCGTCTTCACCGTCTTTAAGGTGCAGCACGATACGGGTACCCCGATCGGCCTTGTCGACGGTGGCGATTTCGAACTCGCCCTCGCCTTTGGACGACCAGTGCACGCCTTCGCTGGCGTCGAGGCCGGCACGGCGGCTGAATACCTCAACCTTGTCAGCGACGATAAAGGCCGAATAGAAGCCCACGCCGAATTGGCCGATCAGGTGCGAATCTTTTTTCTGGTCGCCCGACAGGTTCTTCATGAAATCGGCGGTGCCGGATTTGGCGATGGTACCCAGGTGGGTGATCGCGTCTTCGCGGCTCATGCCGATGCCGTTGTCTTCGAGGGTGACGGTCTTGGCGTCTTTGTCGAAGCTCACACGGATTTTCAGTTCCGCGCCACCTTCCAGCAACTCAGGCTTGGACAGGGCTTCGAAACGTAATTTGTCGACAGCGTCAGAGGCGTTCGAGATCAATTCGCGAAGGAAGATTTCCTTGTTGGAATACAGCGAATGGATCATGAGGTGCAGCAGTTGCTTCACCTCGGTCTGGAAGCCCAGGGTTTCCTTTTGAGTTTCCACACTCATGGTCATCAAACTCCAATTGGATGGCAGTGGCCGCGCCCTGAAGGGTTGGCGGCGGGTTGTCATCAAAGTTGGGGGCTAAGACCAGGATTTCAAGGGCGGCTTGGTTCCTCGATCTTGAAATGCGCGCGAGCGGTGGCGATGGGCTCCGCCGCCGTGCTTTGCCAGGCGGTAATCGCCACATTGGCCACCCGTCGGCCTTGGCGCCACACCTGGCATTTGGCGTAAGTGTCGCGAAATTGGCCGGCGCGCAGGTAATCCAGGGAAAAATCGATGATTTTCGGGATACCCGGTGTGCCAGTAAACACCAGCAGGTGCAGCGCCGCCGACAGCTCCATAAAACCCGCGATCACCCCGCCGTGCAGCGCCGGCAATATAGGGTTACCAATATTGTCCTTGCTGGCCGGCAGGCGAAACAGCAGCTCATCCCCCAGCCGGGTGCATTCGATGCCAATCAGTTTGGCATAGGGAATCAGCTCGAGCAGCGCCGCGTAGTCGCCGCGCTCATGGGCTTGTTCCAGACGGGTCTTGAAGCGGTGCGTCATGCCTGCTCTCCTTTGATCGTGCTGCTCAACCCTTGAGTGCCCTTGAGGCGCTTACCCATGCGCATGAAGGTACCGACCACATGGGCAATGGGTTGCTGCGGGTCATCCTGATAGGCGAATCCACGGGTAAAAATCACGTCGGCAGTCACTCGGTAGCATTGAGCAAAGCCGTATACAGGCTTGCGCGGCTCGGCGGGATGCATGTAGTCGATGCGCAGGTCCAGGGTCGGGCACACCTCAAACTCCGGCAACACACACAGGGTGGCCATGCCGCAGGCGGTGTCCATCAGCGAGGTCAGCGCGCCGCCATGGATCACTCCGGTCCGCGGGTCACCGACCAAATGCAGCGCATAAGGCATGACCAGCGTGATGCCCTCCTTGCTGGCCTGATAAGCGGCAATACCCAATACCTGACAGTGGCGCAAGGCCGATACAAAACGCTTCGCACGCTCTAACAAAGGATTTTCGGTCATGGGCTCCAGACTCTTATGGGTGGGGATATGCCGTGCAGGTGGTACGCGTGAAAGTTCCTTGGCGACCGTGGTTTATATATCTGCGCAATAAAAGGAACTAATGCTGAACGGCCATGCTCGAAAGGCCAGTAGATATCTTCAATAAGGAGAAACACCCCATGCGCAAGACTTTAGCTATTTCCATGATGTTGGCCGCTGCCCTCGGTCTCGCTGCCTGCGATAAAAAATCCGAAGACAAAGCCCAAGATGCCGCCGCGCATTCTGAGCAAGCTCAGAAAGATATGGCGAAAGCTCAGGATAAAGTGAACGACGCTGCGAAAGAAAACGCCGATGCTGCCAAAGCTCAGGCTGAATCGAACGCAGCCGCCGCAAAAGAAGCAGCACCTGCTACGCCTGCCACCGGTTCTTGAGACCGCGGCTTGAAATAGCTTCGCTGCAAAAAGAAAGCCCGCTTAAATAGCGGGCTTTTCTTTGTCTGCTGTTTTTAGTTGAAGCGTTAATTAAACAGCCTCTTTCACCGCCTCCGGCGGCGACGTATCCGTCTGTGTATACACCATCACTTGCAGTACGTCGGAATGGAATTCCCGACGGTACAGTACCAACACTACCCCACTGCTCATCAACATGAATAACCAAGGGCTGACAAACCACGCCAGCATGGTCATGCCGAAGTAATAAGCGCGCAGGCCAAAGTTGAACTGGTTGGCGGCCATGGAGATCACCCGCGCCGCGCGCAGTGCAAACGCCTTGCGCTCCTGCTCCGACACATGCCGCTCACCAATCATCGGTGCCGAGCCGACCAGCACCGCCGCGAAGTTGTATTGGCGCATGCACCAACTGAACGTGAAGAACGCATAGACGAACACCAGCGCCAGGCACAACAGCTTGATCTCCGACATGCCTTGGGAAGCCTGCTGCACCATGGGAATGTCGGCCAACAGCGACACCGCGCGTTCCGAGGCACCCAGCACGGTGAGAATACCGGCCAGGATGATCAAGGTACTGGAGGCGAAGAACGAGGCATTGCGCTCCAGGTTGCCGATCACGCTGGCGTCGGCGATGCGGTTGTCGCGCAGCAGCATGCGGCGCATCCAGTCTTCGCGATACAGGTGCAGCACACTGGCCAGGCAGGCGGTGTCGCGGGCCATCCAGGTGGCGTAGCGGGTGTAGCCGCCCCAGCAGAGGATAAACCAGAGGGCGGCCAGCAGATGGATCTGATTGGTTTCGACGAACGACATGCGGGTCCTGTTACACAGTGGCGGGTGGCGGAACACGGTCTGAAGGTGGGAGCCCGCTCCCACACTGATCGCATTCCAATGTTTAGATTCTGTAGCCTGTTCGACGCTAGCTCAGGCCAAAAGACACTGCCTGATGCCCATAAAAAATGCCCCGTATCGATTGATACGGGGCATTTCAGCACTGCGCGAACGTGGGTTATGCGATCGCTTCGCTACGCTTGCCGAGCATACGGTCAATCACCACCGCCACGACCAACGTCATCACCGACGGCACCAACCACGCCAGGCCTTGTTCGCTCAGCGGCAGGTTCGCCAGTTGCGACGGCATCCAGCCCGCCAGGCCCGCGCCCTTGAGCGCGTCGATGCAACCGAAGATGAACGACACCAGCATCACCGGGCCAACGATGCGGCCCTGCTCCTGCCAGAAGTCTTTGCAGAAGCTCAGCGCCACCAGCACGATGCACGGCGGGTAGATCGCGGTGAGTACCGGGATCGAGAACGCAATCAGCTTGGTCAGGCCCAGGTTCGACACGAACAGCGAGAACAAAGCCAGGATCACGACCAGCGTCTTGTAGGACAGCGGCAGGATTTTGCTGAAGTACTCAGCGCAAGCGCAGGTGAGGCCCACGGCGGTAACCAGGCACGCGAGCGAGATCAACACCGCCAGGAAACCGCTGCCCAGGGAACCGAAGGTGTGCTGCACGTAGGCATGCAACACGGCGGCACCGTTAGCCGCACCCGAGGCGACTGCATGGCTGCCCGAGCCGAGGCGGAACAGGCTGATATACACCAGCGCCAGTCCCACACCGGCAATCAGCCCGGCAATGATCGCGTAGCGGGTGATCAGCTTCGGCGACTCGACGCCACGGGAGCGAATGGCATTGACGATCACGATGCCGAATACCAGGGCGCCCAGGGTGTCCATGGTCAGGTAACCATTGATAAAGCCCTGGGAGAACGGCGCAGCCACGTATTCCGGGGTAGCAACGCCCACGTCACCGGCCGGCAAGGCGAACGCCGCGATACCGAGGATGGCCAGCGCGATGATCTTCAGCGGCGCCAGGAAGCGGCCAACAGTGTCCAACAGACGACCTGGGTACAGGGAGACAAAGAACACCACCAGGAAGTACACCGAGCTATAGAGGAACAGCGCCAGCGGGCTTTCGCCGGTCAGCGGCGCCAGGCCCACTTCGAAGGAGACGGTCGCGGTACGCGGGGTGGCGAACAGCGGCCCTACCGCCAGATACGCCGCCGCCGCGAGCAGGCCACCGGCGATCTTGCCGATCGGGCTGCTCAACGCGTCCATACCGCCACCGACCTTGGCCAGGGCGATCACCGTGACCACCGGCAAACCCACTGCGGTGATCAGGAAGCCCAGCGCTGCCATCCAGACATGAGGCCCGGACTGCAAACCCACGATAGGCGGGAAGATGATGTTGCCGGCGCCCACGAACAGGGCAAACGTCATAAAGCCCAGCGCCAGGATGTCCTGGCTTTTCAACACTTTCATTTGAGGAAATACCACACTACTGAATCGGAATTTAGAGGGGGATTCCCTGTGGATGAGGGAAATACTGCCGGCCCTTATGGGCGCCGAACGGTCTAGCGCGCGGCTTCCTTTTGGGATGCGGGCGCATAAAGAGGCGGCAAGGGTACAGAATTGGGCTGACAAACGCACTGTTGCGGGGCGCACTGTCCGATAAGCGACATCTCTATGTCGCATTTTCATACTTAATCTGGCAATGCAGATAAATGTGGGAGAGGGCTTGCCCCCGATGGCGAAGTGTCAGTCACTGTATTTGTTAACTGACCCACTGCAATCGGGGGCAAGCCCCCTCCCACATTTTGATCTTTATTAAACCTCAGAAAGCACAAAGGCCACCCGAAGGTGGCCTTTGCTGGTGAAGCGTCAGTAAAGCGCGAGGCTTACTTGACAGCCCAACCGGTCAGCTCGGACAACGCCTTGCCGATGTCTGCCAGCGAACGCACGGTTTTAACGCCTGCGTCTTCCAGGGCAGCAAACTTCTCGTCTGCAGTACCCTTGCCGCCAGAGATGATTGCGCCCGCATGGCCCATGCGCTTGCCCGCAGGGGCAGTCACACCAGCGATGTAGGAAACAACCGGCTTGGTCACGTGTGCCTTGATGTAGGCAGCCGCTTCTTCTTCAGCCGAACCGCCGATCTCACCGATCATCACGATCGCTTCGGTCTTCGGGTCTTCCTGGAACAGCTTCAGGATGTCGATGAAGTTGGAGCCTGGGATCGGGTCACCGCCGATGCCGACGCAAGTCGACTGACCGAAACCGGCGTCAGTGGTCTGCTTAACAGCTTCGTAGGTCAGGGTGCCGGAACGGGAAACGATACCGACTTTACCTGGCAAGTGAATGTGACCTGGCATGATGCCGATCTTGCATTCGCCTGGCGTGATCACGCCTGGGCAGTTAGGGCCGATCAGGACTACGCCCAGCTCGTCGCACTTAACTTTAGCGTCCAGCATGTCCAGGGTAGGAATGCCTTCGGTGATGCAGACGATCAGCTTGATGCCGCCGAAGGCCGCTTCCAGGATCGAGTCCTTGCAGAAAGGAGCTGGAACGTAGATCACGCTGGCGGTGGCGCCAGTGGCAGCTACAGCGTCTTTCACGGTGTTGAACACAGGCAGGCCCAGGTGCTCGGTGCCGCCTTTGCCCGGCGTTACGCCGCCAACCATCTTGGTGCCGTATTCGATGGCTTGCTGGGTGTGGAAACTACCTTGCGAACCGGTAATACCCTGGCAGATAACTTTGGTGTCTTTATTGATCAGGACGCTCATTATTTGCCCTCCGCAGCTTTGACAACTTGTTGAGCAGCGTCGGTCAGGCTGGTAGCCGCGATGATGTTCAAACCGCTTTCTGCCAGTACTTTAGCGCCCAGTTCAGCGTTGTTACCTTCAAGGCGAACAACAACCGGGATTTTAACGCCCACTTCTTTCACTGCACCGATGATGCCTTCGGCAATCATGTCGCAACGAACGATGCCGCCGAAGATGTTGACCAGTACTGCAGCGACGTTGGAGTCGGACAGGATGATCTTGAAGGCTTCGGTTACGCGTTCTTTGGTAGCACCACCGCCCACGTCGAGGAAGTTGGCTGGTTTGCCGCCATGCAGGTTGACGATGTCCATGGTACCCATGGCCAGGCCAGCACCGTTGACCATGCAACCGATGTTACCTTCCAGGGCTACGTAGTTCAGTTCGAACTTGGCAGCGTGCGCTTCGCGCGGATCGTCTTGCGACGGATCGTGGAAAGTCTTCAGCTTAGGCTGACGGTACATGGCGTTGGCGTCGATGTTGATCTTGGCGTCGAGGCAATGCAGATCGCCGTCAGCCTTGATCACCAGCGGGTTCACTTCCAGCAGGGCCAGATCGTGATCCTGGAACAGTTTGGCCAGACCTACGAAGATCTTGGCGAACTGGGCAACTTGCTTGCCTTCCAGACCCAGCTGGAAAGCCAGCTCGCGACCCTGGAATGGCTGAGCGCCAACCAGTGGATCGATAGTGGCTTTCAGAATTTTTTCTGGGGTTTCTTCGGCGATCTTTTCAATGTCCACGCCACCTTCGGTGGAAGCCATGAACACGATGCGACGGCTCGAACGGTCAACGACAGCGCCCAGGTACAGCTCTTTAGCGATATCAGTGCACGATTCAACCAGGATCTTGGTGACTGGCTGGCCATTGGCATCAGTCTGGTAAGTCACCAGACGCTTGCCCAGCCACTGCTGTGCGAAGGCCTTGGCGTCTTCTTTGCTGCGAACCAGCTTAACGCCGCCCGCTTTACCGCGACCACCAGCGTGGACCTGGGCTTTGACAACCCACTCAGTGCCGCCGATTTTGTCGCAAGCTTCTGCTGCTGCTTCCGGGGTGTCTACTGCGTAGCCCTTGGAAACTGGCAGGCCGTATTCAGCGAACAGCTGCTTACCCTGATACTCGTGAAGATTCATGCTTTTTACCGTCTTCGTTAGGTACTGCGCATTCGGCGCTGCGCTCATTATGAGTGCCGCGCCACCTGTGACTGCTGCTTGCGCAGCTTGCGGGGCTCAAGGCCCGTAAAGCTGCGCAAGACTGCGTCCAGCGGATATTCCGCGGTGAGTCTTGCGCGCAAGGCTCACGACGGGCAACTCCGCCGTGGTTTCTTATTATCTCGCTTAACGCTTCTTCTTGTTGGCGATGTGGATGGCGCCGCCATTCACTGCCAACGCTGCTTCGTGCAACGCTTCGGACAGGGTCGGATGGGAGAAGACCATCATGCCCAGGTCTTCGGCACTGGTGCCGAATTCCATACCGATTGCGCCTTGCTGAACCAGTTCTGCAGCGCTTGGGCCAATCACGTGGACGCCCAATACGCGGTCAGTCTTGGCATCAGCGATGACTTTGACAAAACCACCGGTGTCGTTGGCTGCCATGGCACGGCCAGAAGCGGCAAACGGGAAG
The DNA here is from genome assembly GCF_002859085.1 of Pseudomonas sp. QC2. Taxonomy (NCBI): domain Bacteria; kingdom Pseudomonadati; phylum Pseudomonadota; class Gammaproteobacteria; order Pseudomonadales; family Pseudomonadaceae; genus Pseudomonas; species Pseudomonas sp. QC2. Next base: position 13,074 of record NZ_PKKS01000016.1, on the reverse strand, counting down.
GTGCCGACGTTAACTTCAACGCCTTCAGCTTTCAACTGCTGTTCGTTCTTGCCGACCCATGCAATTTCCGGGTGGGTGTAGATAACCGACGGGATCAGGTCGTAGTTCATCTGGGTTTTGTGGCCCTTGATGCGCTCGACCACCATGATGCCTTCTTCGGACGCTTTGTGCGCCAGCATCATGCCGCGAACCACGTCGCCGATGGCGTAGACGCCAGGCACGGTGGTAGCGCAATGATCGTCAACGTGGATGAAGCCACGCTCGTCGATGTTCACGCCGCTGTCCGAAGCCAGCAGGTCGGTGGTCACTGGACGGCGACCCACGGCGACGATCAGCTTGTCGAAAGTGATGGTCTTTTCGCCATCCTTGTCGGTGTAGTTGACAACAACTTCTTCACCGTTGACTTTCGAACCGGTCACGCGAGCGCCCAGCTTGATGTCCAGACCTTGTTTGGTCAGGGTCTTCAGCGCTTCTTTGGACACGGCGGTGTCGGCAGCCAGCAGGAACGTGTCCAGGGCTTCCAGCACGGTGACTTCGGAACCCAGGCGGGACCAGACCGAACCCAGTTCCAGGCCGATCACGCCAGCGCCGATCACGCCCAGACGCTTAGGTACCGCTTGGAATTCCAGGGCGCCGGTCGAATCGACGATCACGTTCTGGTCAACCGGAGCCGGTGGAATGTCGATTGGACGCGAGCCTGGTGCCAGGATCACGTTTTCGGCTTCGATGATTTCGGTCGAACCGTCTGGCTTGGTGATTTCAACTTTCTTGCCGGCCAGCAGCTTGCCGTGGCCTTGCAGGGAAGTGACACCGTTGGCCTTGAACAAGGTGGCAACGCCGGAAGTCAGGCCTTTGACGATGTTGGCTTTACGGCCGACCATTGCTGGCACGTCCATGGTCACGCCAGCATGGTTGATACCGTGGATCGCGAAACCGTCTTGGGCTTCGTGGAATTTCCAGGAGCTGTCCAGCAGCGCCTTGGAAGGAATGCAACCAACGTTCAGGCAAGTACCGCCCAGTGCCAGTTTGCCTTCCTTGTCGGTGTATTTTTCGATGCAAGCAGTCGAGAGGCCCAGTTGTGCGGCCTTGATGGCGGCAACATAGCCGCCAGGACCTGCACCAATCACTACAACGTCAAATTTCTGCGACATGAAAATAGTTCCTCTATTCAGCGACAAGCTTCAAGCGACAAGCCGCAAGCCAAGCTGCTTTTTCCTACAGCTTGTAGCTCGCAACTTGCCGCTGCGTCTTTAGATGTCCAGCAGCAGACGAGCCGGGTCTTCCAGCAGGTTCTTGATGGTCACCAGGAAAGTCACGGCTTCTTTACCATCGATCAGGCGGTGATCGTAAGACAGTGCCAGGTACATCATTGGGCGGATCACGACTTGGCCGTTGATGGCCATCGGACGCTGGATGATGTTGTGCATGCCCAGGATCGCGGCTTGTGGCGGGTTGACGATCGGGGTCGACATCATCGAACCGAAGGTACCACCGTTAGTGATCGTGAAGGTACCGCCGGTCATCTCGTCGATGGTCAGCTTGCCGTCACGGGCTTTCTTGCCGAAGCCGGCGATGCCGCCTTCGATTTCAGCCAGGCTCATCAGTTCGGCGTTACGCAGGACCGGTACCACCAGGCCACGGTCGCTGGAGACGGCAACGCCGACGTCTGCGTAGCCATGGTAAACGATGTCGCCGCCGTCGATGGAAGCGTTGACCGCCGGGAAGCGTTTCAGCGCTTCGGTGGCCGCTTTCACGAAGAACGACATGAAGCCCAGGCGTACGCCGTTGTGGGACTTCTCGAACAGGTCCTTGTACTTCGAACGCAGGGCCATGACTTCAGTCATGTCGACTTCGTTGAACGTGGTCAGCATCGCCATGTTCGACTGTGCTTCAACCAGGCGCTTGGCCACGGTGGCACGTACGCGGGTCATCGGAACGCGCTTCTCGGTGCGGTCGCCGGCAGCGAACACAGGTGCAGCGGCAGCCGGGGCAGCAGCCTTGGCAGGTGCGGCAGCGGGAGCGTTTTTCTTGGCTTCAACAGCGGCAACCACGTCTTCCTTGGTCACGCGGCCGTCTTTGCCGGTGCCCTTGATGGACGCCAGGTTGATGCCGTTCTCGTCAGCCAGCTGACGGGCAGCCGGTGCAGCGATTGGGTCTTCAGCGCCAGCAGCCGGAGCGGCAGCAGGCGCCGAAGCAGCAGCCGGTGCAGCGGCGGCGGCAGGAGCGGCAGCAGCAGCGCCGCCCTCTTCGATCGAACCCAGTACCTGGTTCGACAGAACGGTAGCGCCTTCTTCGGCAACGATTGCGCCCAGCACGCCGTCAGCCTCAGCCAGCACTTCCAGCACGACCTTGTCAGTCTCGATGTCAACGATCAGGTCGTCACGCTTGACGGCCTCACCTGGTTTCTTGTGCCAGGTGGCAACGGTGCCATCGGCAACCGATTCCGGGAATGACGGGGCTTTGATTTCGATAGCCATTATCTGTGGGTCCTTAAAATTCGGTTTCAGTCAGCGCGAAGGCGTTAAACAGTGAAAGCATCTTGCAGCAGTTTTTCCTGCTGCTCGGCGTGCATCGACGCATAACCACACGCAGGTGCAGCGGAAGCATCACGGCCGGCATATTCCAGGCCCAGGGCCTTGTTATGGTTGCCGATGCTGCGACGCAGGTGATGCTGGCTGCTGTACCACGCGCCCTGGTTCATCGGCTCTTCCTGGCACCACACCACGTGAGTGAGGTTGGTGTAAGGCGCGATGGCCTCCATCAGGTCGTCTTCCGGGAACGGGTAAAGCTGCTCGATACGCACGATAGCGATGTCTTCGCGGCCTTCGGCACGGCGTTTTTCCAGCAAGTCGTAGTAGACCTTGCCGCTGCACAGGACCAGGCGAGTCACCTTGGCCGCGTCCAGCGTGTCGATTTCTGGAATAACGGTCTGGAACGAACCATCAGCCAGATCTTCCAGGGTCGAGATGGCCAATTTATGACGCAGCAGCGACTTCGGTGTCAGCACAACCAGCGGCTTGCGCAGCGGGCGGATCACCTGGCGACGCAGCAAGTGGTAGATCTGGGCCGGGGTAGTCGGCACGCACACCTGGATGTTGTGCTCGGCGCACAGCTGCAGGTAACGCTCCAGACGGGCCGAGGAGTGCTCAGGACCCTGACCTTCATAACCGTGTGGCAGCAGCATGGTCAGACCGCACAGGCGACCCCACTTGTGCTCGCCGCTGGTGATGAACTGGTCGATAACCACCTGTGCACCGTTGGCAAAGTCGCCGAACTGGGCTTCCCAGATCACCAGCGCCTGAGGCGTGGTGGTCGAGTAACCGTATTCGAACGCCAGAACGGCTTCTTCGGACAGGAACGAATCGTACAGGTCGAAACGTGGCTGGCCTTCGTACAGGTTCTGCAACGGGATGTAGGTGCCCGCGTCTTTCTGGTTGTGCAACACCGCATGACGGTGCGAGAACGTACCACGGCCGATGTCCTGGCCGGTCATGCGGATCGGGTGACCTTCGAACGCCAGGGTCGCGTACGCCATGGTTTCGGCGTAACCCCAGTTGATCGGCAGGCCGCCGGCTTGCATCTTCTGACGGTCTTCGTAGATCTTGGAGACCTGACGCTGCACCACGAAACCGTCCGGAATTTCCAGCAGCTTGGCGGACAATTCCTGCAGGGTCTTCAGATCGAACGACGTATCGTGACGCGCAGTCCAGGCGTGGCCCAGGTACGGACGCCAGTCCACGAACAACTCTTTGTTCGGCTCTTTAACCAGGCTTTTTACAACATGCAGGCCATTGTCCAGCGCGTTGCGGTATTCATCGATTTTCGCCTGAACACGCGCGTCATCCAGTACACCGGCCTTGGTCAGGCTTTCGGCGTACAGCTCACGGGTGGTGCGCTGCTTGCTGATCTGCTGGTACATCAACGGTTGGGTGCCGCTTGGCTCGTCCGCTTCGTTGTGACCGCGACGGCGGTAGCAAACCAGGTCGATCACCACGTCACGCTTGAACTGCATGCGATAGTCGATGGCGAGCTGGGTCACGAACAGCACGGCTTCCGGATCATCGCCATTCACATGGAGGATCGGTGCCTGGATCATCTTGGCAACGTCGGTGGCGTACTCGGTGGAGCGCGCATCCAGCGGGTTGCTGATGGTGAAGCCAACCTGGTTGTTGATGACGATGTGAACCGTACCGCCGGTCTTGAAGCCGCGGGTCTGCGACATCTGGAAGGTTTCCAGGACCACGCCTTGACCGGCAAATGCCGCGTCGCCGTGGATGGAAATCGGCAGGACCTTCTCACCGGTGGTGTCGTTACGACGATCCTGGCGAGCCCGAACCGAACCCTCGACCACTGGAGAAACGATTTCCAGGTGGGATGGGTTGAAGGCCATGGCCAGGTGAACTTCACCGCCGGTGGTCATCACGTTGGACGAGAAGCCCTGGTGGTATTTAACGTCACCGGAACCCAGCTCGACCTTCTTCTTACCTTCGAACTCGTCGAACAGCTCACGCGGGTTCTTGCCGAAGGTGTTGACCAACACGTTCAGGCGACCACGGTGGGCCATGCCGATCACGACTTCCTTGGTACCGTAGGAACCGGAACGCTGGATCAGCTCGTCGAGCATCGGGATCAGGCTTTCGCCGCCTTCCAGGCCGAAACGCTTGGTGCCCGGGTATTTGGTGCCCAGGTATTTTTCCAGGCCTTCGGCAGCGGTAACGCGCTCGAGCAGGTGGCTGCGTACGTCGGCGGACAACACCGGACGGCCACGCACACCTTCCAGGCGATGCTGGAACCAGTGACGTTGCTCGGAATCGGTGATGTGCGTGAACTCAGCACCAATGGTGCGGCAATATGTCTGCTGCAACGCTTCGTGAATTTCGCGTAGGCTCGCTTCCTCTTTGCCGATGAACAGGTCGCCGGCACGGAAGGTCGTATCAAGATCGGCATTGGTCAAGCCGTAATGATTGATCGACAGGTCAGCAGGTGCAGGACGCTGCCAGAGCCCCAGCGGGTCAAGCTGGGCCGCCTGGTGGCCACGCATCCGATAGGCCTGGATCAGTCGCAGTACTTCAACTTGCTTCTTCTCGTGCTCACTGCTCACGCTGCCGGCGGAAACCGGTTGAGCGCGGCGCTGGTTCTTTGCCAGCAGCACGAATTGATCGCGAATCGTTGCATGCGATACATCGGTGGCAGCGTTGCCGTCTGAAGACAACGTCTGAAATTTGGTGCGCCATTCTTCTGGCACAGCGTTAGGGTCGTGCAGGTAGAGCTCATAAAGCTCTTCCACATAGGCAGCGTTACCACCTGAAAGATAGCCGCTGTTCCACATGCGCTGCATCACGCTTTCTTGCATGCTTGGTCACCCTCGATTTGGGGACACCACCGGCGAAAACACCGAGTTTGCTTGCAAAAGGCCAAGTGCAGCGACCAAAACAAGCCACTTAGGATCACGCTGATAGTTCGGGTACCAACCCGAATGCCCCTGCTTGTCTCATTTCTTCAAAATAAGAGCCGCGGCTTTGTAAGTCGCTGCTCAAGTTAAAACTACGGCGCCGGTTGAAGCCTGCGCCGTAGCATTTACGGGCACAACGGTCCTGCCTTGTTACAACGTCAGTTACACGCCGCTCTGCAGCAGCATGTTACGAATGTGACCAATGGCCTTAGTCGGGTTCAGGCCTTTGGGACATACGTTGACGCAGTTCATGATCCCGCGGCAGCGGAATACGCTGAACGGGTCATCCAGCGAAGCCAGACGCTCGGACGTCTTGGTGTCACGGCTGTCCGCCAGGAAGCGGTACGCTTGCAGCAGGGCAGCTGGACCCAGGAACTTGTCCGGGTTCCACCAGAAGGACGGGCACGAAGTCGAGCAGCAAGCGCACAGGATGCACTCGTACAGACCGTCGAGCTTCTCGCGCTCTTCCGGGGACTGCAGACGCTCGATGGCCGGGGCCGGCGTGTCGTTCTGCAGGAACGGCTTAACTTTCTCGTATTGCTTGTAGAAGATGCTCATATCGACGACCAGGTCACGGATAACCGGCAAACCTGGCAGAGGACGAACGATCAGCTTGTTGCCTTTAACCACGGCGGACAGCGGCGTGATGCACGCCAGGCCGTTTTTGCCGTTGATGTTCATGCCGTCGGAACCGCACACACCTTCACGGCAAGAGCGACGATAGGAGAAACCTTCGTCCTGCTCTTTGATCAGTGCCAATACATCCAGCACCATCAGGTCTTTACCACCGGTATCGACCTGGAACTCCTGCATGAACGGCGCAGCGTCCTGATCAGGGTTGTAGCGATAAACACTGACTTTCAACATGGCAGCCACCCTTAGTAAGTCCGAATCTTCGGTTCAAACGTCGGAACCGTCTTCGGCGAGAAGTTCACGGCACGCTTGGTCACGCGCTTGTCACCCGGGAAGTACAGGGTGTGGCACAACCAGTTTTCGTCGTCGCGGTCTTCAAAGTCTTCACGAGCGTGGGCACCACGGGATTCTTTACGAACCTCGGCGGCGATCGCGGTCGCTTCGGCCACTTCCAGCAGGTTTTGCAGCTCAAGGGCCTCGATACGAGCCGTGTTGAACGCCTGGCTCTTATCGTTGATCTTGACGTTGGCGATGCGCGTGCGCAGGTCAGCCAGCTGGGCGATGCCCTTCTGCATGTATTCGCCGGTACGGAACACACCGAAGTAGTTCTGCATGCAGCTTTGCAGCTCGCGACGCAGGGTTGCCACGTCTTCGCCATCCGTGCGCTCGTTCAGAGCGTTCAGGCGCGCCAGGGCAGCTTCGATGTTGGCGTCGGTTGCGTCATCGTATTCGATGCCGTCGGTCAGCGCTTTTTCCAGGTGCAGGCCGGCCGCGCGGCCGAAGACCACCAGGTCGAGCAGCGAGTTGCCGCCCAGGCGGTTGGCGCCGTGTACCGATACGCAAGCCACTTCGCCTACCGCGAACAGACCATGAATGATCTCGTCCACGCCGTCGGCGTTCTGGGTGATCGCCTGGCCATGGATGTTGGTCGGCACGCCGCCCATCATATAGTGGCAAGTTGGAACAACCGGAACCGGAGCCACCACAGGGTCAACGTGTGCGAAGGTCTTGGACAGTTCGCAGATACCCGGCAGACGGCTGTGCAGCACTTCTTCGCCGAGGTGATCGAGCTTAAGCAGTACGTGGTCGCCATTCGGGCCACAGCCGTTGCCAGCGATGATTTCCTTAACCATCGAACGGGCAACAACGTCACGACCGGCAAGGTCCTTGGCGTTCGGAGCATAACGCTCCATGAAACGCTCGCCGTGCTTGTTGATCAGGTAACCACCTTCACCACGGCAACCTTCGGTCACCAGTACACCGGCGCCGGCGATGCCGGTCGGGTGGAACTGCCACATTTCGATGTCTTGTACCGGCACGCCTGCACGCAGTGCCATGCCGACGCCGTCACCGGTATTGATCAGGGCATTGGTGGTCGACGCGTAGATACGGCCTGCACCGCCCGTCGCCAGCACGGTAGCCTTGGCGCGGATGTAGGTGGTTTCACCGGTTTCGATGCAGATGGCGATCACACCGACGAACTCGCCTTGTGCGTTCTTCACCAGGTCAACAGCGTAGTACTCGTTCAGGAACGTGGTACCGGCTTTCAGGTTGCCCTGATAAAGGGTGTGCAACAGCGCGTGACCGGTACGGTCGGACGCGGCGCAGGTACGGGCAGCCTGCCCGCCTTTGCCGTAATCCTTCGACTGGCCGCCGAATGGACGCTGGTAGATACGGCCTTGTTCGGTACGGGAGAACGGCAGACCCATGTGGTCCAGCTCGAACACCGCGGCCGGGCCTTCCTGACACATGTATTCGATAGCGTCCTGGTCACCGATGTAGTCGGAACCCTTGACGGTATCGTACATGTGCCAGCGCCAGTCATCGTTCGGGTCGGCGGAGGCGATGGCGCAGGTGATGCCACCCTGGGCCGATACGGTGTGGGAACGGGTCGGGAACACCTTGGTGATCACGGCAGTCTTGTGACCACCCTGGGCCAGCTGCAGCGCAGCGCGCATGCCAGCACCGCCGCCACCAATAATGATGGCGTCGAATGAAATAGTTGGAATGTTAGCCATGAATCAGATACCCCAAAGAATCTGCACACCCCAGACGAAGTAAGCGAACATCGCGACGCCGCAGACTGCCTGGAAGAGAAAACGTACTGCAGTCGCGGACTTGCCCAGCGCCATCGGCGTCAGGTAGTCGGTCGCGATGGTCCACATGCCAACCCAGGCGTGTGCGCCCAGGGCAACAAGGGCCAGCAGACTGAAGATTCGCATCGCATTGTGGGAAAACAGGCCGTGCCATTGCTCATAGCCGATGCCCGGGTTTGCGACGAGGTATCCGATCAGGAAAATGAAATAAGCCGCGAGAACGACCGCAGACACACGCTGTGCCATCCAGTCATAGAGGCCCGAACGCGAAAGGTTCGTAACGCTGGTTACCATATCCAAACTCCTGCCAGAACGATCAGCACCACGGAAATGGCGATGATGATTTTCGAGCCCAGGCGGCCGCCTTCCAGCGTCTCACCGATGCCCATGTCCATGATCAAATGGCGCACACCGGCTACCAGGTGATACAGAAGAGAAGACAGGAGGCCCCATGCTACGAACTTGGCCAGCGGGCTGGTCAAGCATGCCTTCACCTCGGCGTATCCTTCCTCGGAACCCAGGGATTTGCTCAATGCATAAAGCATGATGCCCAAGCCCAGGAACAGGATGATGCCGGAAACACGGTGCAGGAACGACGTAACGCCGGTGATGGGGAGTTTGATGGTCCTTAGGTCTAGGTTTACAGGTCGTTGGCTATTCACGGCTTTTTTTCACACTGAAGAGCCCCTAACAATCAGGGCAAAGTTGTTGGGGAGTGCGACTGGTCAGGTAAGCACCACCCAGGGAGTGCGACCCCCAATGAAAGCAAGCCCAAAAGCCCTTGGCGGTCGGTGGCCGAGTATAGACAGTTAGGTTACTAATGACAACGCGCACTCCTCACCCTAATAGCTGATTGCGCTGGCGGGATAAAAGGCGTAAATGGCGCTCAATTTCGAGGAAAAAGTACGGTTAAAGCCTTCTGGGGCAAGACTTTAGGCAAATTGACATCTGAATTTATCTCACTATAGTGGTGCGGGCCCTGCGTGGGGGGTCTGTCTGATGATTTGAAGCATAAATAGGAGGCCACATGGCTGACAAAAAAGCGCAGTTGATCATCGAGGGCGCAGCCCCCGTCGAGCTGCCCATTTTAACCGGCACCGTTGGTCCCGATGTTATCGACGTACGGGGCCTGACGGCCACGGGCCGTTTCACTTTCGACCCAGGCTTCATGTCGACCGCCTCTTGCGAGTCGAAGATCACCTATATCGATGGCGACAATGGCATTCTGCTTCACCGCGGCTACCCGATCGAGCAACTCGCCGAACAGTCGGACTACCTGGAAACCTGCTACCTGCTGCTAAATGGCGAATTGCCAACAGCCGAGCAGAAGGCCCAGTTCGTCAGCACCGTCAAGAACCACACGATGGTTCACGAGCAATTGAAGACCTTCTTCAACGGCTTCCGTCGCGACGCCCACCCGATGGCCGTCATGTGCGGCGTGGTTGGCGCCCTGTCGGCCTTCTATCACGACTCCCTCGACATCAATAACCCGCAGCATCGCGAAATTTCCGCGATCCGCCTGGTTGCCAAGATGCCGACCTTGGCCGCAATGGTTTACAAGTACTCCATGGGCCAACCCATGATGTACCCGCGCAACGACCTGACGTACGCGGAAAACTTCCTGCACATGATGTTCAACACCCCGTGCGAGATCAAACCGATCAGCCCGGTGCTGGCCAAGGCAATGGACCGGATCTTCATCCTCCACGCCGACCACGAGCAGAACGCCTCCACGTCCACCGTGCGCCTGGCTGGCTCTTCGGGTGCCAACCCGTTCGCCTGTATCGCCGCCGGCATCGCCGCACTCTGGGGCCCTGCCCACGGCGGTGCGAACGAAGCCGTATTGACCATGCTCGATGAAATCGGCGATGTGTCGAACATCGACAAATTCATCGCCAAGGCCAAGGACAAGAACGATCCGTTCAAGTTGATGGGCTTCGGTCACCGGGTCTACAAGAACCGCGACCCACGCGCCACCGTGATGAAGCAGACCTGCGACGAAGTGTTGAAGGAACTGGGGATCAAGAACGATCCGCAACTCGAACTGGCCATGCGCCTGGAAGAGATCGCCCTGACCGACCCGTACTTCATCGAACGCTCGCTGTACCCGAACGTCGACTTCTACTCGGGGATCATCCTCAAGGCGATCGGCATTCCAACCAGCATGTTCACCGTGATCTTCGCCCTGGCGCGGACCGTGGGCTGGATCTCCCACTGGAAAGAAATGCTCTCCAGCCCGTACAAGATTGGCCGCCCGCGCCAGCTGTACACCGGCTACGAGTCGCGTGACATCACCAAGCTGGAAGATCGCAAGTAAGCACTTGAGTTGTACCGAATAAGGCCTCCTCTGGAGGCCTTATTCATTTGTGCAACTTGTAGTGAGCGGGCTTGCCCCGCGCTGGGTGGCGAAGCCGCCCCAAACCCAGGCACCTCGGTTCTAATTGGAGAACTGAGTGCCTGAGATGGGGCGGCTTCGCCACCCAGCGCGGGGCAAGCCCGCTCACTACAGACCTACCCTCACCGATATTCAGGTAAAAAAATGCCCCGGCCTTGCGACCGGGGCATTTCTTTATCCAGCTGCAACCTTAGTGATTAACCGCCCCGCTCGCCCCCAGGCCAGTCTGCGAACGCACAAACTGCGGGAAGTACAGCGCACGCTCTTTCTCTGCCGCCGCCGACTTGTCGGTGATAGAGAAGAACCAGATGCCGACGAACGCAATGATCATCGAGAACAGCGCCGGGTACTCGTACGGGAAGATGGCTTTTTCGTGATGCAGGATCGAGACCCAGATGGTCGGGCCCAGCACCATCAGGCCAACGGCACTGACCAGGCCCAACCAGCCGCCGATCATCGCGCCACGGGTGGTGAGGTTCTTCCAGTACATGGAAAGCAGCAACACCGGGAAGTTACAGCTGGCAGCAATGGAGAACGCCAGGCCGACCATGAACGCAATGTTCTGGCTTTCGAACAGGATACCCAGGCCGATAGCCAGCACCGCCAGGGCGATGGTGGTGATCTTCGACACGCGAATCTCATCTTTATCGTTGGCCTTGCCTTTCTTGATCACGCTGGCATACAGGTCGTGGGACACCGCCGAGGCACCCGCCAGGGTCAAACCGGCAACCACTGCCAGGATGGTGGCGAAGGCCACGGCCGAGATGAAGCCCAGGAAGATACTGCCGCCCACCGCGTTGGCCAGGTGCACCGCCGCCATGTTGTTACCGCCCAGCAAGGCGCCTGCCGCATCCTTGAACGCCGGGTTGGTGCTGACCAGCAAGATCGCGCCGAAGCCGATGATAAAGGTCAGGATGTAGAAGTAGCCGATGAAGCCGGTTGCATACAACACGCTCTTACGCGCTTCCTTGGCGTCGCTCACGGTAAAGAAGCGCATCAGGATGTGCGGCAGGCCGGCGGTACCGAACATCAGTGCCAGGCCCAGGGAGAATGCCGAGATCGGGTCTTTCACCAGACCGCCAGGGCTCATGATCGCCTCACCTTTAGGGTGAACCTTGATCGCCTCGGCAAACAGCATGTTGAAGTCAAAGTTGACATGCTTCATCACCATCAGCGCCATGAACGAGGCACCGGACAGCAACAGCACGGCCTTGATGATCTGCACCCACGTGGTCGCCAGCATGCCGCCGAACAGCACATACAGGCACATCAGGATGCCCACCAGGATCACCGCTACGTGGTAGTCCAGGCCGAACAGCAGTTGGATCAACTTGCCCGCGCCCACCATCTGCGCGATCAGGTAGAACGCCACCACCACCAGCGAGCCACAGGCCGACAGGCTGCGGATCTGGGTTTGCCCGAGGCGATAGGACGCCACGTCGGCAAAGGTGTACTTGCCCAGGTTACGCAGGCGCTCTGCGATCAGGAACAGAATGATCGGCCAGCCCACCAGGAAGCCGATCGAGTAGATCAGGCCGTCGTAGCCGGAGGTAAACACCAGCGCGGAAATACCCAGGAAAGACGCCGCCGACATGTAGTCGCCGGCAATCGCCAGGCCGTTCTGGAAGCCGGTGATTTTGCCGCCGGCCGCATAGTAGTCGGCCGCCGACTTGTTACGTTTGGAAGCCCAGTAGGTGATGCACAGAGTGGCACCGACAAACGCGACGAACATCAAGATGGCGGAGACGTTCAGCGGTTGTTTGTGTACTTCACCGGTCAATGCGTCCGCCGCCCAAAGGGCTGGAGCAAAAAGCGAAGCGCCGAGTACTGCCAGTAGACGCCGGATCATTGCGCAGCCTCCTTGAGAATCGCATTGTTCAGGTCGTCAAATTCGCCGTTCGCCCGACGCACATAGATGCCGGTCAGGACAAACGCAGACACAATCAGCCCGACGCCCAGGGGAATGCCCCAGGTAATCGACGAACCGGGGCTGATCTTGGCCCCCAATACTTGTGGCCCGTAGGCGATCAACAGGATGAATCCGGAGTAGAGCCCTAGCATGATCGCCGAGAGAATCCAGGCGAACCGTTCCCTTTTTCTCACCAGCTCCTTGAAACGCGGGCTGTTTTGAATCGAGAGGTAAATGCTGTCGTTCATTGTTTTTATCCTCGCAGCACAGCTTTTTTATTATTGGAACGTATCCACTGTATGCGGCTGCGGAACAGGTTCCAGACGACCTTAGTATTAGAGGGAGTGTAGCGAGGGATTGGGAGGGCGAAGAAAGATTTGCGGGTCACGAAAATAATGTGGGAGGAGGCTTGCCCCCGATGGCAGTGGGTCAGCTACAGATAAGCTGACTGAAACACTGCCATCGGGTTGTAGAACCGTAGACATCGTTTACATCTGAAACCGGGGACATCGTTTACACATTTGAGGCTTGGACGCGGGTCATACCCCGTCCAAGCCTCCCCAAGGAATAATCACACAGGTACAAATCC
>NZ_PKKS01000015.1:0-9812 GCF_002859085.1 Pseudomonas sp. QC2 | reverse complement strand
GGATTTGTACCTGTGTGATTATTCCTTGGGGAGGCTTGGACGGGGTATGACCCGCGTCCAAGCCTCAAATGTGTAAACGATGTCCCCGGTTTCAGATGTAAACGATGTCTACGGTTCTACACCCCGATGGCGGCAGATCAGTCAATATCCATTTACCTGACCCACCGCTATCGGGGAGCAAGTGGAATCATCGCACCGCCCCTCCCACATTGATCGCGTCCCATTGTTGGGTTAGTGGCGTTTGGTCATGGTTTGTAAAGGGCCAGCAAGGCAGGTCCCTTTTAATCGCAGGACGTTTCCTAGACAATCCTCGCCGCCTTGTGCCTGTTGGAATCGCTGGCTAGTCTGCGGTCCGTCACTGCTCATCAGTGATCGGGTTTAGTCGCCCGGATTCAGAACAGGCGCACGTCTCCCATGAAGCTATATGGTGGCTGTGCGCAGGGCGCCCTCGGGCGCGCCGGGTTCCTGTTCTGACCGGTCGACTAACCTGCGTACAGCCGCCACCTTCGTTTAGTCGCAAAGCGTGTCGGCTCCTTGGTATTCAGACAGGAAAGACACCATGAACAAAGTCCTACCCGATCCACCCCATGATCCCGCAAAAGGCCGCGCCGCCTTCAACCGCGCCATCGACCACTACCTGCCCACCCACGGCTTCCACTGCGTCAGCGACGACCTGAGTTTCGAAGATGCCCTTCTCTACACCGCCAGTTTGCTCGACAGCGCCTCCGCCACCGCCCTGGACTGCGGCGAGCTGCTGCAAAGCCCCGAGCGGGCGAAAATCCTGGCGGTGTGGCATTTGCTGGAAATTGCCAAGACCACGGTGGATCGCTCCATCGAGTGCCTGAACGGCACCAAAACTCCTGCCTGAACGCGGTTAGGAATGTGGGAGGGGGCTTGCCCCCGATGGCGGCAGATCAGTCAATATCCATTCACCTGACCCACCGCTATCGGGGAGCAGGTCGAATCGCCCCCCCTTCCACAGTTGACTGCATTCCAACGTTGGATCGAGGGGGTCAGTCCTATTCAAACGCCTGTCGATTCTCAGGCGTGATCAACTTGAACGGCACCCAGACCACGGTCGACTCCAGCACCTCGCCGCGTACCAGGCGTAGCGCGGTGTCCACTGCGCCACCGGCCTGGCCGGCGGCATCCTGAAACACGCTGACCGCCATCTTGCCCTCAGCCATCAATTTCAAACCGTCCGGGGTGCCGTCGATGCCGCCGACCCAATAGTCCTTGGCCTGCTTGCCGGCCTTTTCCAGCCCCATGATCGCGCCGATCGCCATTTCATCGTTATTGGCCGCAATGATCGAAAAATCGACGCCCTGCTTGACCCAGTCAATGACAATCGTGGCGGCCTGGCTACGTTCCCAGTTGCCGACTTTTTTCTGTACGACTTTCATATCGGGGTATTTGGCGACGACTTTCTCCACGTCCTCGGTACGCATCAAGGAGGATGCGTTGGCCGGGTCGCCGACCAGGATCACCACGTTGCCCTTGTAACCGGCACGGCGCGCCAGCTCTTCCATCTGCAACGTCCCCGACTCCAGCTCGTTGGAGCCGACAAACGCGGTCTGCGCCGGCCACTTTTCCGGGTTCGGATTGCGGTTGACGAATACCAGCGGAATCTTGGCGTCCGAGGCCAGCTGCATCATCTGCGCCGCACTTTTGCCGTCAACCATCGCGACGATGATCGCATCCACCTTGGCGTTGACCAGGTTGCGGAACTGGCGCATCTGCAAATCGACGCTGTCCTGCCCGTTTTCCATAAAGATGTCGACGTTCATGACGCCGGCCTGCTGCTGCACCCCGTTGCGCAGCAGGGTCTGGAAGTTATCGTCGTACTTTGCCATGCCCACACCCAGCAAGGGCGTGGCGGCCTGGGCGGGGCCCGGAATGAGCAGCGTCGCCCCCAAGGCGAGCATTAACCATGTTTTCATGTTCTGACTCCCGCGGCTCAAACGCTGAAATGATGGAGCAGCTCGCGCTGCACTTTGGCCATGTCCGACAGCTCGTGGCTGCTGATGGCCGACTGCTCGGCGCCCTGTGCCGTCTGCTGGGCCGAATCGTTGATCTGGATGACCATCCGACTGGTTTCCTGCACCGTGGCGCTCTGCTCCTCGGTGGCGGCGGCGATCTGAATATTCATGTCGCGGATACTGTCGACCGAGTCGCTCATCGACAGCAGCAAGTCACCAGCGCCCGAGGCCAGGGACACGCATTGGGTGGACTGCGCCTGGCTCTCGTTCATCACGTGCACCACCGAGTGAATCTTTTCCTGCATGAGCCCGATCATGTCCTGGATTTCGCTGGTGGAGGTCTGGGTACGGCTGGCCAGGGAGCGCACTTCATCGGCCACGACCGCAAAACCGCGTCCCTGCTCGCCGGCACGGGCCGCTTCGATCGCCGCATTCAGGGCGAGCAAGTTGGTCTGTTCGGCAATGGTGCGAATGGCAACAACAATGCCCTCGATATTCTGTCCGTACTTCTGCAACTCATCGGTCACCTGCGTGGCCTTGTTCACCTGGTCGGCCTGCTGGCGGATATTGACGATGGTCTCGGCCACGCGCGCCTGCACCTTGTGCGTCAGCTCACTGGTGTCGTCCACGGCCTGGCGGGTGTCCTGCGCGCGCCGGGCCACCTCTTCCACCGTGCTTTCCATCTGCGTCATGGCCGAGGCGGCCGATTGCAAGCGGTCCTTCTGCTCATCCACCACACGGGTGGTCTGCTCGCTGTTCAAGGCGTTGCTCCCGGCGGTCACGGCCAGCGCATCGGCAGAGCCGATCAATTCACGGAAGGTTTTGCGCAGGGCCGTGGTCAGTTCGTTCAGGTAACCGCCCAACTCACCGAACTCGTCTTTACGGCTGACATCGAAACTGACCCGCATGTCCCCCGCAGTGAGCGTCTTGAGCACTTCGCGAAACGCCGCCAGCGGACGCCGCAAGCTGAAGGCGACCCACGTGCCAATCAACACCGCCGCCAGCACCGCCAGCACACACGCGATCAATAGCAAGCTGCGGCTGGTGCCGATGGTGGCATTGGCCGACTGACTGGCCTGGTTAGCGACCTCCAGGGACTGGCTGCCAAACTCGCCAATCCGGTCCAGGGTGGCTTTCAGTGCCGCCTCAACCGCATTGCGTTGCTGCTGCACCTGCGCGGCCAGTTTGGCCTCCACCTGATAAGCCTGGAACAGGCCGTCAGGGGCGGTCAGGTCAGTCAGCAGGCGATTGACCATGACGCCGGCAATACGCCCGACCCTGGGGTCAATCGCCGTCAGCGCCTGCGCGCGGGTGCTGATCACTTCGTCTTGCAGGTTGAGCACACGCTGTAATTTATCAATGGCGGGCGTCACGGTGTGGGCCGCGAAGCCATCGTAGGATTTGTTGACTTCCAACAGTAGTTTTTCCGCTGCGGCCACCTGTTGCGGTTCACCGACACTGCGCGCATGCGCGATGTAATCCCGCAGGTAGCTGGTCAGCTGCATCGCCTGCGCACTGCTGTAGCCTTGCAGTTTGCGCGTCAGCGCCAACTGCTGCACATGTTGCATGTGGGACGTCATCAATGCCTGTGCCTGTTCGGCGTAGGCCGCTACCTGTTGGCGCTGCTGCGCCAGGTTCGCCCGCAGTGCCTCATGCTCGTCGGTGTAGGCAGCGGTGCTGTCGAGCAACTGATTGAACTGGGCGATGCTCTCGGTAAACGGTCGCTTACCGTCCTCGATCTGCTTGGGGTCGGTGCTGATCTGAATGGCCAGCAAGGCCTGGTTGGCGCGCAGGATATGCACGTAGAGTTCACTGGCGGCCCGGCTCAGAGGTGCCGACTGCCCGGTGATAATGGTCAAGCGACTGCTGATGGACTGCGTGTTCTGATAGCTGATCCCCGCCATGATCAGCAATAACAGCACCAACACCGCAAATCCGCCGATCACACGCTGCAATATGGTCATGGCCACCCCTTTTGATTTTTATTCGTTGACCTGAGCGACGACCAGGCGTGCACCTACGAGTCCGGGATCACTCATGATGCTAGTGCCTGTATCGGCTTGGGGGGCTGGGACTTGAGCATCGAACACAGGCTGCAGGTCAAAAAAAAGTGGGAGGGGGCAAGCCCCCTCCCACCTACCTGATGAAATCAGGCTGGGTTTTGCACTGCGATTACTGGCTCAACACCACATCGCGCATCGCCGGGATGTAGCCGTAGTCATAAGCCTCCTGCACAAACGAACGATCGCCCTTCAACACAATCCTGACCGTCGGCGCTTCGGTGCCGCCGATACGGTAGTCGTCGCCGGTGGTGGGCACGCTGTCGATAAACGACGTCACCAGGCCATTGGGCATCACGCAGTGGGAGTACGTCTGGAAGGGCTGTGAAGGCGGATTGCCGAGCACCAGACCGGAGGCATTCATCAGTGTGTAAGGGCCGAACAGCTGATCACTGACGAACCCATAAACGCCATCCGGGCCCGTCACGCCATCTGCATAGGTGAACTTGTGACTGATGGTGAACAGGTAGTACTTGTTGTCCTGGAACACATAGTGCGGCCGTTCGGTCTGGTCGTTCACGCCAACGGCCGTCACCAGCGGCGGCAAAATCTCCCACTCGTCACCGTTGAGGTCTTTGGCCACCGCGATGCCGATACAGCCGACCTGATAACGCGCACCGCCGACATCTTCATGCCCAGGCGGCACCAGGCCAATTTCATTCGGGCCCACTTCGTGCGTCCCGCGCTCGCCGGCAACGTTGCCTTCGAACACCATGTACAACTTGCCATCTTTTGGATCGATAAAGGGGCTGGGATCGCGAAAGTTCCAGGTCGAATTTTGCGCTTCGGTTTGGTAATAGATGCCGTCGGCATCAAACAGCGATTTGACCTGATCAAAGCCCTGCAGGGTAACGCCGGTATCCGACGTAACCACTTGGCCCCTGACTTTGGCAATGGTGGCGCCCGGTGTGACGCAGGTGTAGTACAGGTCGATATCACCGTTGTTATTCAGCAGGATCGGTGTGCCTGCCCATTCACGCGTGGTCGGCGATACGCCTTCGGCCATGACACGGCCGCCGAAGATCCAGTCCTTGCCGGTGCGCGAGTACCAGTAGCAGATACGCGCATGGCCATGGCGGTCTTCCCAATCGCGCTTGATGTCGTAACGGCCATCGGCGTTGATGAATTGTGGATCATGGGGACGACGGTCGGCAGTCAGGGTGAAGATCACTGACCAGCCATTGACCGATACCACCGTGCCATCCAGTTCACGCAAGGGCATGGTGTCCCAGATAAAGACCGTGTCACTCATGACAGGAAAGTCAGGACTCACTAACGGCTGTGTCGTCGTCGGGTCATTCTCATTAACTTTCAGCGCATCGGCCCGTGTCCAGCGAGTGGGTGTGTGATTCGCGTGTTTCATGATGATGTCCTTTTGCTGACGCTTAAGTGACAAGCGAAGATTAAATAGCACATGACAGCCAACAACTTAAGAGTGGCTGAAAGAGCAAGAGATAGTTGGCTCTGCAAGTGCGAAACAAGGTTTAACATGGAAGCCCGCCTGTCGCAACATGAAGAATTATTTAGATTACAAAGGCCATCACTGTATTTATATCCTTGATATAAATACAGTGGCACCCGTATTAAATGATCGTTAAGTAGAAAGCTAGCTAATCAACTACCAAAGATCAGGGCTACCGACTGGGCGCCGGCATTCTTCTGGGTAAAGTCCTTGGCTTGTGCGGCGGTCTTCAACGTATAGCCATAGTTGGAAAGGGCCGTCCATTGCGCTTTAGGCGACTTCTGGTTGGTGATCGGCGGGACACTGTTGGTATCGGTGAACGTGCCAGTGCCTTTGTCGTCCAACATGCCTTTATTTTGGCTGCCTTCGCCAAAGTAGTTACTTTCAGAAAGGATATTGGCGTTTTGTGCCAGGGTAAAACCGAGGTGGAAGTTATTAATGTAGTTGTTGTACACATGAAAATAACCGTAACGCATCAAGCCAGGCGCACGCACTTCCATGTTGTCGAAGCGGTTATGGCACAGCGTCAGGCGCGGGTAACCATTGAACTCCGCTTTATTATCATCCGCCGGGTGGCCGAAGATCAGGCCATACTTGTGGCTGCCAAAGAAGCAGTTGCTGATGGTGGCATAATCGGCCTTTTCACCGATATACAGCAGTTTATCTTCACTGCCATCAGTGGTGGACCAGCTGTGCCCGACGAAAGAGCAATGGTCAATCCAATACTTGCTGCCGTAGTTCAAGTAGACCTGGATATCGTCATTGGCCTTGATACTTGCCGAATGCTTGAAGATAAGATTCTGCAGAATAATGTTCTGCGACTGCGCCGTTGCACGCAGGTGAATATTCTCCAGGGTGCGGTTCTGGAACGAGCCAATCAGGGTCTTGTTGGCGCCCATGTTGACTTTGGTCAGGCTCGACGCCGAGATATTACTGTTGATCACCAGTACCCGTGGGGTGGTGTCGCCGATATTGGCCTTGAGTTGATCGAGTGTGGTGATACTGACCACAGGGCCGGACCAGCCACCTGTCACTTTTGCCGCTTGGGCGAAACCGATCAAACCGGTGAGTTTGCTTTCTGGATAGGACATGAGTTCCCTCTCTATCAATAAAATGGCTCGGTAAGACGAGCCTGTGCATCAAGTTAATCCGTTAACTTGCACACAGTGTTTGGCAGGACTGAGGTTGCCGGGTGTTGGTCGATCAGCGCTTAAACACTGTGTTTATGTACAGTATTCTTGATTGACTGGATCGTCAACCCTTACGCAGACAAAAATGTGGGAGGGGCTTGCCCCCTCCCACATTTGCCCTGCTGTGTTCTTTTGGCCGTTACTTGGACACAGGCATCGCAAACTCCGCGCCCTGCTCGATGCTCTCCGACCAGCGCTGCATGATCGATTTCTGCTTGGTGTAGAAGCGCACGCCCTCAGTGCCGTAGGCATGCATGTCGCCAAACAGGCTCTTCTTCCAGCCACCAAACCCGTGCCACGCCATCGGCACCGGAATCGGTACGTTGATGCCGACCATGCCCACTTCGATCCGGCGTGCAAACTCGCGGGCGATGTTGCCGTCGCGGGTGAAGCAACTGACGCCGTTGCCGAATTCGTGGTCGTTGACCAGCTTGATCGCTTCGCCGAAGTCATTCACGCGCACGCAGGCCAGCACCGGGCCGAAGATTTCTTCGCGGTAGATGCTCATCTCTTTGGTCACATGGTCGAACAACGTCGCGCCGAGCCAGAAACCGTTTTCCAGGCCCGCTTCGGTGGGCACGTAGTCACGTCCGTCGAGCAGCAATTGCGCGCCGGCCTGCACGCCTTGTTCGATGTAGCCGCTGATGCGCTCCAGCGCCGCACGGGAAACAATCGGGCCCATCTCGGCTTTCAAATCGCGACCGTCGGTGATGCGCAATTGCTTGGCGCGCTCAGTCAGGGCGGCGATGACTGTGTCACCCACATCGCCCACCAATACCGCCACCGAGATGGCCATGCAGCGTTCGCCCGCGCTGCCGTAGGCGGCGCCCATCAGGGCGTCGACGGTTTTTTCGATATCGGCGTCGGGCATCACCACCATGTGGTTTTTCGCGCCGCCCAGGCCTTGCACGCGCTTACCGTTGCGTGCGCCGGTCTCGTAGATGTACTGGGCAATCGGCGTGGAGCCGACAAAGCTCACGGCCTTGACGTCCGGGTGTTCGATCAGTGCGTCCACCGATTCCTTGTCGCCCTGCACCACGTTGAACACGCCTTTGGGCAAGCCGGCTTCACGCAGCAGTTCGGCCATGAACAACGACGCGCTCGGGTCAGTCGGGCTTGGCTTGAGGATGAAGGTGTTGCCCGCCGCGATGGCGATCGGGTACATCCACATCGGTACCATCACCGGGAAGTTGAACGGCGTAACACCGGCCACCACGCCCAGCGGCTGGCGCATCGTCCAGTTGTCCATGCCACGGGAGACCTGATCGGAATGCTCGCCCTTGAGCAGGTTAGGAATGCCGCAGGCAAATTCGAGGATGTCGATGCCACGGTCGACTTCGCCCTGGGCATCGGTGAAGACCTTGCCGTGTTCGGCGACGATGATGCGCGCCAGGTCGTCCTTGCGCTCGCGCAGCAGGTGCAGGTATTCGAACAACACACGGGCGCGGCGGATCGGCGGCGTGTCGGCCCAACCGGCGAACGCGTCCTGGGCAGCGGCGACGGCTTCGGCAACAGTCTGGCGGCTGGCCAGGGCGACACGGCCGGTTTTTTCGCCGGTGGCCGGGTTGTAGACGTCCTGATAGCGATCATCGCGGCTCACGCGCTGATCGTTGATGTAGTGCTCGATTGTCGTTGTCATGGCAGTAGATCCCAGGTGGGTAGCGTTGGGACACACGATAGACTTTCAGTTTGTTCCAAACCAGAGCAGAATCCAGAACTTATTGTCCATAGACGCGAACAATAGACCCATGGAAAAATCCGAGATAGAAGGCCTGTGGACCCATATCCACTGGCTCTCCGTGCTGCAGGAACAAGGCACCTACACCGCCGCTGCCGCGCGCCTTGGCGTGAGCAAGTCGGCCGTCAGCCAGCGTATTTCCGACCTGGAAAAAGCCACCGGCACACGGCTGGTGACGCGAACAACGCGCAGTGTGCGGCTGACCGATGCGGGGCTGTCGTTGACGCGAGAGGTGCGCAGCGCCTATGAACAGATCGCCCGCAGCTTCTCGTCGGTGCGCGACTCGGCCGGGGAGATTCGCGGGCTGGTGCGCCTCACCGCACCCGTGGCGTTCGCCCGTCAGCAACTGGTGCCGCACCTGTCGGAGTTCTTGCAACAGTACCCGCAGGTGCGTATTCAACTCGACGTGTCGGACGCCCTGAGTTCATTGGCCGCCGAGGGCTATGACCTGGCCGTGCGCCACGGCTTCCAGGTCCCGGAAACCCATGTGGCCTGGAAACTGTGCGACACCGGCTCGGTGCTGGTCGCCACTCGGGACTACCTGCAACGCCACGGCGAGCCACGCGAGCCCGGCGACTTATCGGCCCACAACTGCCTGTTCTACCCACGCGGCACCGACCAGCCCGCCTGGACCTTCGAACGCGGCAGCAAAAACGTCGAGCGCCTCACCGTGCCCATCGCCGGCAGCTTCGCCACCAATAACAGCGAGGCCTTGCGCGACTCGGCGCTCAACCACCTGGGCATCGCCCTGCTCCCGGACTTCAGCGCCCATGCTGCCCTGGCCAGCGGCACGCTGGTGCAGGTGCTCAACGACTGGACGCTAAAAGGCGCGTTTGCCGATGAGATCTACCTGATCCGCCCTTACTCGCCCCATGTGCCGAAGTCAGTGAGTGCATTGGTCAGCTATTTGAAGGAGAAATTGTCAGGCGGGTTTCGATACACCGGCGGTTAATCACTGCTAGGTGTTGGGGCTGCTTCGCAGCCCAGCGCGGGGCAAGCCCGCTCACTACAACAGCTCTAGCTGGGCATGGGGCGGGCGACAGCCTATAAGCACCTGAAGCAACTCAAGGGCTGACCTGCCATTGTGGTTTCGGAAGCTTTTGTGGTGAGCGGGCTTGCCCCGCGCTGGGGTGCGAAGCAGCCCTGATCCAGTCAGCGCATTTTTTCAGACAAACATCACGGCTAGGTTGTGGAGCGGCAGACGATCTACAAGCACCTGAAAGCACTCAAGGACTGACCTCCTATTGAGGTTTCGGAAGCGCTTGTGGTGAGCGGGCTTGCCCCGCGCTGGGGTGCGAAGCAGCCCTGATCCAGTCAGCGCATTTTTTCAGGTGAACATCACGGCTAGTGTTGGGGCTGCTTCGCAGCCCAGCGCGGGGCAAG
>NZ_PKKS01000014.1:0-204887 GCF_002859085.1 Pseudomonas sp. QC2 | reverse complement strand
TTGTGGTGAGCGGGCTTGCCCCGCGCTGGGGTGCGAAGCAGCCCTGATCCAGTCAGCGCATTTTTTCAGGTGAACATCACGGCTAGTGTTGGGGCTGCTTCGCAGCCCAGCGCGGGGCAAGCCCGCTCACTACAACAGCTCTAGCTGGGCATGGGGCGGGCGACAGCCTATAAGCACCTGAAGCAACTCAAGGGCTGACCTGCCATTGTGGTTTCGGAAGCGCTTGTGGTGAGCGGGCTTGCCCCGCGCTGGGATGCGAAGCAGCCCTGATCCAGTCAGCGCATTTTTTCAGACAAACATCACGGCTAGGTTGTGGAGCGGCAGACGGTCTACAAGCACCTGAAAGCACTCAAGGACTGACCTCCTATTGAGGTTTCGGAAGCTCTTGTGGTGAGCGGGCTTGCCCCGCGCTGGGGTGCGAAGCAGCCCTGATCCAGTCAGCGCATTTTTTCAGGTAAACATCACTGCTAGTGTTGGGGCTGCTTCGCTGCCCAGCGCGGGGCAAGCTCGCTCACTACACCCATCACTTTTTTGCACAACGCTCGGGTATTTTTGGGCGTTCTGCTCTGATTTATGCGTGCCTATACTCGGTCCAGCCTCTCGGCCCAGCCGAGGGGCAGTCCCACAACAATAATTAAGGACAGCCACCATGACCCAGCCCTTCCTGGCCGCTCGGGATTTCCTGCTCGCTCACCGCACCGACTACGCCACTGCCGTACGGGATTTCCGTTGGCCGCAACTGGGCGAATTCAACTGGGCCCTGGACTATTTCGACGCCATGGCCGAGGGCAATCCGGCCAATGCGCTCTGGATCGTCGAAGAAGACGGCAGCGAGCAGCGTTACAGCTTCCAGCAGCTGGCCGCGCGCGCTAACCAAGTGGCCAACCACCTGCGCGCCCTCGGCGTGCGGCGTGGTGATCGCGTGCTGTTGATGCTCGGCAATGATGTGGCACTGTGGGAAACCATGCTCGCCGCGTTCAAGCTCGGGGCGGTGGTCATCCCCGCCACGGCCCTGCTGAACGCTGATGACCTGCGCGACCGGATCGAGCGCGGGAAGGTGCGTCACTTGGTGGTCGGCGAGGCGCATGTCAGCAAGTTCGCCGGCCTGGCAGACGGTTGCAGCCGCATCTGCGTGGGTTCGGCGCCTGCCGGCTGGGTCGCGCACAGCGCCGCCTTTGCATACCCCGAACACTTCGAGGCCGAAGGCCGCACCCTGGCCACCGACCCGATGCTGCTGTATTTCACCTCCGGCACCACGTCGAAGCCGAAGATGGTGCTGCACAGCCACCAGAGCTACCCGGTGGGGCACCTGTCGACCATGTACTGGATCGGCCTGCAACCGGGCGACCTGCACCTGAATATCTCGTCGCCAGGCTGGGCCAAGCATGCGTGGAGCTGCCTGTTCGCGCCGTGGAATGCCGGCGCGTGCATCTTTATCCATAACGTCGCGCGTTTCAGCGCACCCACCCTGCTCAGCACATTGGAACGCTACGGCGTGACCAGCCTGTGCGCGCCGCCCACGGTGTGGCGCATGTTGATCCAGGAAGACCTAGCCAGCTACAAGCCGCGCCTGAGCCTGCGCGAACTGGTCGGCGCCGGCGAGCCGCTGAACCCGGAAATCATCGAACAGATCCAGCAGGCCTGGGGCTTGCCGCTGCGCGATGGTTTTGGCCAGTCGGAAACCACCGCGCTGGTGGGCAACACCCCTGGCCAGTTGCTCAAACCCGGTTCCATGGGCCGCCCGTTGCCGGGCTACCAAGTGGCCTTGCTCGATCCCGATGGCAACCCCAGCACTGAGGGCGAAGTCGCCCTGCCCCTGGACGTACGCCCGCTCGGCCTGATGCTGTGCTACGAAGACAGCCCGGAAAAAACCGCCGAGGTCATGCGTGACGGCTACTACCGCACCGGCGACACCGCGCAAATCGACGCCGACGGCTACATCACCTTCGTGGGCCGCGCGGATGATGTGTTCAAGGCTTCCGACTACCGCATCAGCCCTTTCGAACTGGAGAGCGCGCTGATCGAACACCCCGCGGTGATGGAAGTTGCCGTAGTGCCCAGCCCCGATCCCTTGCGCCTGGCGGTGCCCAAGGCGTTCCTGATATTGGCCCACGACGCCCCCGGCAGCGCCGAACTGGCCCGGCACATCCTGGCCTTCGCCCGTGAGCATTTGGCGCCTTACAAGCGGGTGCGGCGTATCGAGTTCGTCAGTGAACTGCCCAAGACCATCTCCGGCAAGATCCGCCGGGTGGAACTGCGCCAGATGGAGGTGCTGCGCCGCCAGAGCGATACACGCGGCGAGCAGGAACATTTCGAGGAAGATTTTGGCTGAAAAAAAGCCCGGCGACCTCACAAGGCATCGCCGGGCAACGTGAAGCGACCAGCTTCAGAAACGCGGTTTGACGGTCTTCCAATCCGGTTGGTAACGCTGCATCTGTTTCACGTCATCGCGCTGGCGGATGCCGCAACTCAGGTACTGGTCATGCAGCTTGCCCAGTTGATCATGATCAAGTTCAAGGCCCAGCCCGGGCGCGCGGGTGAGCGTCACACAGCCATCGACAATCGGCACTTTGCCGCCCTTGATCACCTCCTCGTCCGGTTCCTGCCAGGGGTAATGGGTGTCGCAGGCGTAATCGAGGTTGGGGACCGACGCGGCCACATGCGCCATCGCCATCAGGCTGATGCCCAAGTGTGAGTTGGAGTGCATCGACACGCCCAGGCCGAAGGTCTGGCACATTTTCGCCAACGCTTGAGTGTCGCGCAGGCCACCCCAGTAGTGATGGTCGGCGAGTACGATCTGCACGCTGTCCTGGGCCACGCTGCGGCGAAACTCGTCAAAGTCGGTGACCACCATATTGGTCGCCAGGGGCAAGCCCGTACGTGTGTGCAGTTCGGCCATGCCCTCCAGGCCTGGGGTCGGGTCTTCGTAATACTGCAGGTCATCGCCGAGCAGTTCAGCCATGCGAATCGAGGTCTGCAGCGACCAGTTGCCATTCGGGTCAATGCGCAGCGGCACACCGGGGAAAGCCTTTTTAAGCGCCTTGATGCAGCGCACTTCATGTTCAGGTTCCAGGGCACCGGCTTTAAGCTTGATGCTTTTGAAACCATAGGCTTCGATCATCCGCCGGGCCTGGGCGACGATCTGCTCTTCGTTGAGCGCTTCGCCCCAGCTATCGGGCTTGTAGGGAGAGTCGATGTGTTCGGCGTACTTGAAAAACAAGTAGGCACTGAACGGGATCCGGTCACGGATCGCCCCACCGAGCAAGTCCACCAGCGGCACGTTCAAGGCGTGGGCCTGGAGGTCGAGCAAGGCCACTTCGAACGCCGAATAGGCATTGCTCACCGCCTTGCTGGCATGGGAGCCCGGCGCCAGTTCCGCGCCGCTGAGGCTCGCGGGTTTGTGCGCGGCCACCGTGGCCTGGACGATGGCGCGCAGCCCGTTGAGGTTGAAGGGGTCCAGGCCGATCAGTTGCGGCTGCACCAGCTGCTGGATCGCCAGCGCCGGGGCATCGCCGTAGCTTTCGCCGAGGCCGATGTAGCCGGTGTCGCTCTCGACTTCGATGATCGAGCGCAGTGCGTAGGCTTCGTGGATACCGCTGGCGTTGAGCAACGGTGGGTCGCGAAAGGCGATAGGTGTGACGGTAACGCGGACGATTTTCAAGAGGCGGCTCCCTGTGGGCCTGGACGCAAGGCGTGTGGGTGAGTAGTCGGTGTGGACGTAGGCGGCACTGCGCCGCGCGGTGCGGTACGGGCAAAAAACACCACCACCGCCGCCACCAGCGATGTGGCGGCTAGGCCATACAGCCCGCCTTCGATGGAGCCGGTGGTCTGCTCCAGCAAACCGAAAGTGGTGGGTGCGACGAAGCCGCCCAGGTTGCCGACCGAATTGATCAAGGCAATCACCGCCGCCGCGATCCGCGCATCCAGGTAACCCTGGGGGATCGGCCAGAACAAGGCAGAGGCGGCCTTGAAGCCAATCGCGGCAAAACAGATGGCGATAAAGGCAAACACCGGTCCGCCGGTGGTGGACATGAACATGCCGAAGGCGGCGATCACCAGCATCAGCGCAACCCACGCCTGCTGATGTTTCCACTTGCTGGCCAGGGCGGCGAACGCGTACATGGCGACGATGGAAATCAGCCACGGAATCGAGTTGAACAGGCCCACCTGGAAGTCGCCCAAATCGCCCATTTTCTTGATCATGCTGGGCAGCCAGAAGGTGGCGCCGTAAATGGTCAGGGCAATGGAAAAGTAGATAAAGCAGAACAGCGCGATCTGTTTGTCCGCCAGCAACTTGAACATCGACGGCCGGGTGACCTGGGACGCCTCACGGGCCTGCTGTTCAAGGTCGATGGCGCTGACCAGCGCCTGTTTTTCTTCGTCGCTGAGCCACTTCGCCTGATGCGGATGGGATTGCAGCCAGAACCACACAAACCCGCAGAGCAGGATGGAAGCAAAGCCCTCAATCAGGAACATCCACTGCCAGCCATGCAGGCTCAAGCCGTTGACGTGCAACAGCGCCCCCGACACCGGCCCGGAAATCACCGAGGCAATCGCCGAACCACTGAGGAAAATCGCCATCGCCTTGCCACGCTCGGCCGCCGGCAGCCATTGGGTGAAGTAGTAGATGATGCCGGGGAAAAACCCGGCTTCGGCAGCGCCAAGGACAAAGCGCAGGATATAGAAACTGGTTTCACCTTTGACGAAGGCCATGGCCATCGCGGCCGCGCCCCAGGTGAACATGATGCGCGTCAGCCAGGCCCGTGCGCCGTAGCGCTGCAACAGCAGGTTGGAGGGCACTTCGAAGATCGCGTAGCCAATGAAGAACAACCCGGCACCCAGGCCATAGGCTGCCGCACCAATGCCCAGGTCGGTCTCCAAATGGCTGCGCACAAAGCCGATATTGACCCGGTCGATGTAGTTGACGATGAACATCACCACAAACAACGGCAAGACATGACGCTTGACCTTGGCGGCCGCGCGGGCGAGCACGCTAGGGTCTGGCGGATTCTGGAGGGTATCCAAGGGCAACTCCCACTCATTATTGTTTTAGGGACGCTTGAAGCATGGACGCCAGAGATTGTTCCCGTCTAATCTAACTTGGCATTCGATTGATACCAGGATTAGATCAATGTTCGAGCTGACTCAACTGCGCTGCTTCACCACCGTGGCCACCGAGCTGAATTTTCGGCGCGCGGCCGAACGCCTGAACATGACCCAGCCGCCCCTCAGCCGGCAGATCCAATTGCTTGAGCATCACTTGGGGGTCGAGTTGTTTACCCGCACCACTCGCAGCGTGGCACTCACCGCCGCCGGCCGGGCGTTTTTCATCGAGGCGCAGAACCTGCTGGAGCGCGCCCAGCAAGCGGCCGTCACCGCGCGCCGCTTCGCCGAGGGCGATATCGGTACGGTGAACATCAGCTTCGTCGGCAGTGCGGTGTATGAGTTTTTGCCCAGGGTCATCGCCGAGGCGCGGCTCAAGCAGCCCCACGTCAAGATCGACCTGGCGGAAATGAACACCTACCAGCAATACGAAGCCCTGCGCGCCCGCCGCATCGACCTGGGTATCGTGCGCGCGCCGTTGCTGGAGCCGGGGTATGCCACCGAATGCCTGGTGCGCGAACCCTTCGTGCTGGCGGTGCCGAGCAGCCACCGGCTGGCCAATACCGAGACGGTCAGCGTGCACGACCTGGACGCCCAGCCCTTCCTGATGTACGCCCACTCCGCCTACCCGCCGTTCAACGAACTGCTGACCGGCCTGTTGCGCTCGGCCCGCGTTGCGCCGGAGTACGTGCAGTGGCTGGGCTCATCCCTGACCATCCTGGCGTTGGTCAACGCCGGCATGGGCCTGGCGCTGGTGCCGCGTTGCGCCAGCAGCGTGGTGTTCAAGAACGTGGTGTTCCGCGATATAGACCTGGGCGAAGGGGCACAGAGCGAGCTGCACTTGATCTGGCGCGAGAACAATGACAACCCGGCGTTCGCGATGTTGCTGGACGGGATTCGCAACGCCGTGCGCGACGGCTGGGCAGACTGACTGCGCACGCCCGACGCCCCGGTGCTGCACGCGTCGGGCAAGGGCAGTCACCGGGTCAACGTCACGCGCGGCAGACAGATCAACGCGGCGGCGGCTGCACGGCCTCAAACACCAACCCATGGCTGTCACTCACCTGCCAAGGGTTGGCTGCCCCGGTCTGGCTGAATACCACGTGGTCGAAGCGCGAGTCTTTCAACCCGTCAATGCGCGCCTTGGCCGCGCCACTGAACCGCACGCGCTCGAACACCAGGCCCTGATGATAGGCATTGTGCTGGGCGTCGCCCTTGACTTCGATCGCAGCGCCCTGGGCATTCTCGACGCTGACGTCACTGACGCGGATGTCCTTGAACTGCCCTGCCACCGTCGAGCGTTGGTAGTCGAGCTTGGCGTTCGGGTCGTTGTAATCCAGGGTAAAAATGAACGCCTGCTTGACGGTGTTGCGGATCGCCGAGTCGCGGAATGTCACGTTGCGCGCGCCGCCGCCCATGAAGTTGGTGCTCTTCATGCGCAACCCGGCATCGGTGCCGTCGGACACGTTGTCTTCGGCCAGGATGTTCTGGATCCAGGCGCCGGTGTGGCTGCCGGCAACCACCATGCCATGGCCCTTACGGAAGTAGTTATTGAAGATCCACGCATCCTCCTGCGGCCGTTGGTGCACCGCGTCGGCCCCGGTGCCGGCGGCAAAATTGACGCAGTCATCGCCGGTGTCGAAGAAGTTATTGAACACCATCGCGCCCTTGCTGTTGGCGAACTCGATGCCGTCACCGTTGTTGGCGTCATACGTGGTGTGAGTGGTGTTGGCCAGCACCACGTTTTCGGTCTCCAAGTTCATGATGCCGTGGAACGCTGGGTTCAATACGGTAAAGCCACCGTAAAACACGTTTTTCACGTTGCGCAGGGTGATCAACGAAGAGCGCATCTGCCCGTAGGCGTCCTTGACGTTCATGCCCCGCGCCACCGCTTGCTCCACTTGAGCCTTGGCCAGCAGGCCATCCTGCAGGTAGCGCGTGTTGTCGCTGGGGACATAGAACGGCAGGGTTTGCCCGCGCTCGTCGCGTATATCAGCGTTGCGCTTCCAGCCGTTGCCGTCGAGGGTGCCCTTGCCGACGATGCGGATGTTCTCGAACGCTTGGTGCTGACGCGGATCGCGCGGCAGTGCGTTGATCAGCGAGGCCGGGCGCACGGTGCTGGAATACGGGTATTGGATGTACCCCGCGAGCGGGTAATCCTCGGCGCGCTCGGAACCCAGCAGGGTCGCGCCGTCGGCGATCTCCAGGGTCATGTTGCTCTTGAGGTAGAGCGCCCCGCTTTTGTAGGTGCCTTTGGGCAGCAACACTTTGCCGCCCACCGTGCAGGCATCAATAGCGCGCTGGATCGCCAGGGTGTCGAGATGAATACCGTCGCCCTTGGCACCATAGTGCTTCACGTCGAACACCACCGGGACCGGCGTGGTGCGTTGCAGCACGGCGGCACTGTCGGCCGATTCCTTGCCGCTGCTGTCGACCGAGCGCACGGTAAACCGGTACGGGGTGTCCGGCTTCAGGCCTTGGGCGGTGTAACTGTGAATGCCGATGCGATGGTGAAAGTTCGCCCGGTCCTGTTGGTAGAAATGGTCAATGTAGGGTTTGGCCGGCGACACCTGGTCGTTGTTGGCGTTGGCGCTGCCCAGTAAGGCGCCGTTGGCGTAGACCCGGTAGTCCTTGATGCCGTCGTGCGCGAGGGGTTTTTCCCAGACCAGGATGATCTGCTGGTCGTCATAAGCCAGGGTCGGCACTTGCAGCTTGGACGGTGCCTGCAGCGCCCATGACAGCGGACTGCAACCGAGGGCCGCGATGGCCAGCAGCCAACGGGTCGAGGTTTTTTGCGAGGGTTGATGCGGCATGTTGTTCTCCTTGTTTTTGCCGGTTATCACACCGAGGGCGTTAAGCCTGCCGCCCGGCTTCTTCGAGGTATTGACTGCGATTGACGAAGGTCTCGTGGGGCATTTCCCGCACATCCATGGACAGCGCTTCAACCTGCGGCAGCACTTCGATCAGGGCGCCCAGTGTCGCCGAAGCGAGGCTGCGTTGCTGCTCGGCGCTGCGCCCGGCGAACAGGTACAGCGCCACATGCACGAAGTCGTCTTGCGTCGCGCCGCAGCGGTAATGGGTGAAGCCGTTGAGTCGCACTTTGATGTCGCCCGGCTTGAATAGGCCGAAGCTGTCGAGGGCATCGTGCACGGTGGCCAATAGAGCTTGTTCGCCGATGCGCTGGGCCAGGGTGGCAGGGCAATCGATGATGCAATGGGGCATGGTGGATCCTCATGGTGGACTGTGGAAGCCGTCGAGCTTCAGCGATGCAAGCGGGGCTCGACAGCGCCCACAGTTGAGCCTCGCAGTGGCTTTACTGGGCGCCGAGGGCCTTGATCAGCACGTCGAGTTGCTCCACTTCTTCAGGCAACAGGTCGGTCAGCGGCGCGCGCACCGGGCCGGCGTCGTGGCCGACCAGGCGTGCGCCGGCCTTGACGATGCTCACGCCGTAGCCTTCACAGCGGTTACGGATGGCCAGGTACGGCAGGAAGAAATCATCGATCAAGCGCCCCACCGTGGCGTGATCGTCGGCAGCGACGGCGCGGTAGAAATCCATGGCGGTTTTCGGGATGAAGTTGAACACCGCCGAGGAGTACACCGGCACGCCGAGGGCCTTGTAGGCCGCCGCGTAGACTTCGGCGGTCGGCAGCCCACCGAGGTAGGTCAGGCGATCACCCAGGCGGCGACGGATCGACACCATCGACTCGACCTCGCCAATACCATCCTTGAAGCCGATCAGGTTAGGGCAGCGCTCGGCCAATTGCTCCAGGCTGTCGGCGTTGAGGCGGCACAGGTTGCGGTTGTACACCACTACGCCGAAATCCACCGAGTTGCACACCTGCTCAACGTGGGCCACCAAGCCTTTCTGGCTGGCTTCGGTCAGGTAGTGGGGCATCAGCAGAATCCCGGCGGCGCCCAGGCGCTCAGCTTCCTGGGCATAGGCGATGGCCTGGCGGGTCGGGCCCCCTGCCCCGGCAAGGATCGGCACCTGGCCTTTGCAGGTGTCGACGGCCGTCTTGATGATCTGTGTGTATTCCTTGGCTTCCAGGGAGAAAAATTCCCCGGTGCCGCCGGCGGCGAACAGCGCGCTGGCGCCGTACGGCGCCAGCCATTCCAGGCGGCGGGCATAGGTGTCGGCGCGGAAGTCACCGGCCGCGTCAAAGTCAGTAACAGGGAACGACAGCAAGCCGGAAGACAGGACTGTTTTTAGTTCTTGTGGCGTCATGGTTCGCAAACCTCAGATCGAAAATGAAGGGATACCTTAAGAGGTACGTCATCGTACAACTATATAAATACTTAAGCCAACGAGATATTTCACCTAACGGGAATTTGCGGCAATCCTCAATAAAACATACCAATTAATGCTGGGCGCACAGAAGTGCGCCCCGCAACTTAATGATCATGTTGTACGATGACTTTGCCTTTATTAGCTGGCTTGACGCCGCTCGGACGCCTGACTGAAGTCTCGACTGGCCTGCACCAGCATCCGCGTATAGTCGTGTGCCGCCAGGTCCTGGCTCAGGCCCTGACTGTCGAGGAGTTCGACAATCCGCCCCTGCTGCATCACCGCTACGCGGTCGCAGAGGTGCGTCACCACCCCCAGGTCGTGCGTCACCATCAGGTAGGTCAGCTTCTCCTGCGCGCGCAGGTCGGTGAGCAGGTTGAGGATTTCGGCTTGCACGGAAACGTCCAAGGCCGAGGTCGGCTCATCCAGCAACAACACGCGAGGCTCAAGGATCAGCGCCCTGGCGATGGCCACGCGCTGACGCTGGCCGCCGGACAATTGATGCGGGTAACGGAAGCGGAAGCTGTCATTCAGGCCGACCTTGCGCAGGATCTCGTCGATCCGGTCGTCCTTGTCCCCTACCCCATGGATAATCAACGGCTCACGCAAGGCGGTATCGATGGTGTGCCGCGGGTGCAAGGAGCCGTAGGGGTCCTGGAAGACCATCTGCACTTTGCGAAAATGCGCCTTGGGAATCTTGTGTTGCAGCGGTGCGCCGGCAATGCTCAGTTCACCGCTCCACTGCCGGTATTGCCCGGCCAGGCAGCGCAGCACGGTGGTCTTGCCCGAACCGGACTCCCCCACCAGGCCAAAGGATTCGCCGTCGGCAACACTGAGGCTGACATCGTGCAGCACGTGATTGAGACTCGCGCCGGTGCCGAAACTCAGGTTGAGCGCGTGGGCTTGGATCATGGGCATGGTCAGGTTCCTCAGTGGGTCAGCCAAAGCGGGTCGCGCTGGAGCACCGGCAGGTGCACGCGGCGGTTGTCCATGCTTGGCAATGCGGCCAGCAGGCCACGGGTGTAGGGATGTTCGGCGTATTGCAGGTCGCACGCCGCCAGGGATTCCACCACGCGTCCGGCGTACATCACCAGCACGCGGTCGCAGTAGTTGCGGACCAGGTTGAGGTCGTGGCTGACGAAGATCAGGCCCATCTGCTGCTGCTCCACCAACTCCTCCAGCACGCTGAGCACTTGCTGGCGCACCGAGACGTCGAGGGCCGAGGTGGGTTCATCGGCAATGATCACCTCCGGGCGGGTGATGACCATCATCGCGATCATGATGCGCTGCCCCATGCCGCCCGAGACTTCGTGGGGGTACAGGTTGTAGACCCGCTTCGGATCGCGGATATGCACCTGTTCCAGCATCTGCATGACCCGCTCACGGGCCTCGCTGCGGCTGGCCTTGTGGTGGGCCAGGTAGGCTTCGGCGATCTGGTCGCCCACCTTGACCACCGGGTTCAACGAATACTTGGGGTCTTGCATGATC
Organism: Pseudomonas sp. QC2; assembly: GCF_002859085.1. Taxonomy (NCBI): domain Bacteria; kingdom Pseudomonadati; phylum Pseudomonadota; class Gammaproteobacteria; order Pseudomonadales; family Pseudomonadaceae; genus Pseudomonas; species Pseudomonas sp. QC2. The sequence continues at coordinate 194,011 of NZ_PKKS01000014.1, read as the reverse complement.
ATCGAGATGCGCTGGCCGCGAATCTTCTGCATGGCTTTTTCGCTGGCCGAGAGCAGGTCGACCTCACCAAACGCCATGGCCTTGGCGCTGATCCTCGCGCTCGGCGGGTGCAGCTTGAGCAGGCTGCGGCCGACCGTGGATTTGCCCGAACCGGACTCGCCGACGATCGCCAGCTTTTCGCGGCCCAGGGCAAACGACACATCGCGCACGGCATGGGTTTCTTTCTGGCCGTTGAAGAAGCGCACGTTGAGCCCTTCGACGTTCAATTTGATGGCGGACATAGGTGTGGCTCCGTTATTCGCTACGCGGATCAAGAATGTCCCGCAGGCCGTCGCCCAACAGGTTGAATGCCAGGCTGACCAACATGATCGCCGCCCCCGGCACGGCGACCAGCCACCAGCACTCGAGCATGTAGCGGCGCCCGGTGGAAATCATCGCGCCCCACTCCGGCAGCGGCGCCTGCGCGCCCAGGCCGAGGAAGCCCAGGGCTGCCGCCGTGAGGATGATCCCAGCCATGTTCATGGTCAGGCGGATGATCACCGACGACAGGCACATCGGCACGATATGGCGCAGGATAATCCGCGCCGGCGACGCCCCTTGCAGCTCCACGGCCACAACGAAATCGGCATTGCGCAGTGACAGGGTTTCCGCCCGCGCCAGGCGTGCGATGGGCGGCCAGGAGGTCAACGCAATCGCCACCACGGCGTGTTCCAGGCCAGGGCCTAGAGCGGCGATAAACGCCAGGGCCAACACCAGGCTGGGGAAGGAAATGAAGATGTCGGTCAGGCGCATGAACACCGTATCCACGGCGCCGCCGAAGTACCCCGACACGGTGCCGATAAACAGGCCGATGGGGCCGACGATCACCGTTACCAACGCAATGATGTACAAGGTGATGCGCGAGCCGTAGACCAGCCGGCTGAAAATGTCCCGGCCATATTCATCGGTGCCGAACCAATGTGCTGCGCCCGGCGCCTGCAAGGCGTTGGCGAGGTTCTGCGCGACCGGATCATGCGTAGCGATCCACGGCGCGAACGCCGCCACCACGATCAGCAGCAACGCCACCAGCAGGCCGGCCAGGGTCATGGGGTTACGCAACAGGTGGCGCAAAATCCGCACGCCGCTCTTGCACAAGGCATCGAAGCTGGAGCCGGGCGTACGCTCGGCCCGCCGCTTCAGGGTGGAATCAATCGAAGACAGGTTGGCATTCATCAGCATGTTCTCTGTGTGAATTCAGGAATGCCGGGCGTACCCGGCCCGACTCAGCGCGCCTTGTAGACACCCAGGTAGCGGGTGGCCTCGGCGTCGTCACCGCTGAAGCCCTTGACGTCGGCGGCGCTGACCACGGTGTCGGTCATTTGCGAGATCATCAGGATCGGCCCGACCTGTTGGTCATAGAGGGTCTGCGCCTGGTGATACAGGCTGATGCGCTGCGCCGCGTCACGCGTCACGCCGGCCTTGTCGATCAGGCTGTTGAGCGGCGGGCTGAAGAACGAGGCGCGCCAGCCCTGGAAGTTGGGCAAACCGGCGTCGTCACTGTTGTTGGGGTTATAGGCGAACGTGCGCAGGCTGAAATACGGATGGGGATAACGCTCAGCCCCACGCGCCACAATGATCTCGAAATTGCGCGCACGCATCGCGCCGTAGACCTGGTTGCCGGTGCCGGTGACGATGCTCGCCTTGATCCCGCCTTCGGCCAATGTCGCTTGCAGGCGCGCGGCGATATCAATGAACGGCGGCTCCGACAGCGTGCGGATAGTGGTCGTGAACCCCTCGGGATACCCCGCCTCGGCAAGCAGCTTTTTCGCCTTCGGCACATCCATGTGATAGCCCGGATCCGGCAAACGCGCCGCCAACCCCAACTGCATCGGCTGCTGATTGAGCGTGCCGTAATACGGCATCACCTGCTCATCCAGGCCCTTGTAGTCAATCAAGTTGCGCACCGCTTCACGCACCTGGGGCTTGGCAAACTCGGGTTGCTTCATGCTCATGGCGACGTAGTACATCGTGCCGCGCGGCAATGACTGCACCTGGATCTTGTCCGAGCCGTCGATGGCGCGAATGTCCGGTGCGGCCATGCCATACGCCAGGTCGAGGTCGCCGCGCTCAAGCATCAGGCGCAGCGACTGGGACTCGGTCATATGCCGCACCACCACACGCTTGAGCTTGGCCGCCCCGCCCCAGTAGCCATCGAACCGGGTCAGCAACAGCGAGTCGTTGGCGCTCCATTTGGTCAGCACGAAGGGGCCGCTGCCCGCTTCGTTGGTCACCAGCCAACCGGCCCCCAGGTCACCGTTTTTCTCGTGGGCCAGGGCGGTCTTGCGGTCCACCACCACGGCGCTCGGCGAGATGGCCAGCGAGTCCACCAGCAGCAGCGGGTCCATGGTCTGCGGCAGGTCGATGACCAGCGTGTGGGCATCCGTGGCGCGGATCAGCGACTGAATATTCTCGACGCTGTAGCCGTAGGCTTTCCAGGTGGTGGCCAGGCCGAAATTGAGTTTCATCACCCGGTACAGCGACCAGGCCACATCCTCGGCGGTCAGCGGGTTGCCGGAGTGGAACTTCACGTCCTGGCGCAGATGAAAGGTCACTTGCTTGCCGTCTTCGCTGATGTCCCAGCGTTCGGCCAGTTGCGGCAGGTGCTTTTCCGGGTTGCCCTGGTCGCGCTTGATCAGTGTGTCGTAGAGGTTGGCGTTGACCCCGGAGGCGTCGAGGCCGGGCGCGTTGGCCGGGTCGATGGAGAACAGGTTGACCATGCTCATGCCCACGATCAGTTGATCGGCCGGGGTCTTGGCCTGGGCCAGCGTCATCGGGCCCAGCGCCAGTGCGGCCGCCAGCAGGCTCAGGCGCAGTGTTGAAAATGCAGTCGTCATTGAAAGAATCCTTCTTTTTATAGTTTTATCGGTACTGCGAAGCGCTTAACGGGTGCGCGGGTCGAACACTTTGTAGAGGGCATCGCTGATCAGGTTGAGCGCGACAAAGATCAAGCCGATCACCAGCACGCACCCCATCACCGCGTTCATGTCCCCCAGCATCAGGCTGCTGGTGAGGTACTGGCCAAAACCGGGCCAGGCAAACACGGTCTCGATCAGCACGGCGCCTTCGAGCAGCGAGCCGTAGGCCAGGGCCACCACCGTCAGCAATTGCACGAGGATGTTGCGAAAAGCGTGGCCCCACACCACCTGGCGCCGGGACAAGCCTTTGACGCGAGCGGTGATGATGTACTCCTGGGACAGCTGCTCCAGCATGAAGCTGCGGGTCATGCGGCTGATGTAAGCGACCGAATTCAGCCCCAGGATCAGCGCCGGCAGCACGATATGGCGCAAGGCGCTGGTAAAGGCCTCCCAGTCGCGGGCGAGCGCCGTGTCGATCAGCAACAGGCCGGTCACGTCGGGCACCATGCCGTCGTACGCCAGGTCGATGCGCCCTGCCCCGCCGGCCCAACCGAGCCAGGCGTAGAACACCAGCAAGCCCATCATGCCCAGCCAGAAAATCGGCGTGGAATAGCCGAACAAGGTGATGACCCGCGCCACATGATCGCCCATGCGCCCCTGGTTACTGGCGGCACACACGCCCAGCGGCAGGCCGATGACGATGCCGAACAGGATCGCCAGGGTCGCCAGTTCGATGGTCGCGGGGAACACCCGGCGGATGTCATCCAGTACCGGGTGGCCGGTCAACAGTGCGTTGCCGAAGTTACCGTGCAACAGGTCGTTGAGGTACAGGCCGAACTGAGTCCAGATCGGCTTATCCAGCCCCATGGCCCGGTACACCTGGTCGTAGGTGGAGCTGTCGGCGTCCGGCCCGACCACGGCCAGCACGGGGTCGAGCGGCATGACCCGGCCGATGATGAACGTCAGCGCCAGCAGGCCGAGCAAGGTCACCAGGACCGTACCGGCACGCCGGGCTGTGTTGGACGCGCGAGCGCCCATTACCGAGGCAGTCATAACAAACATGGGAAGCTCCTGTGCAGTCGGCATCCGAGGATGCGCGGCCTTAGCGCGTCTTGTAGACGTCCTTGTAGCGGGTAGTGGCGGCCGTGTGCCCCTGGAAATCCGTCACGTCGCTGTAGACCAGCACGGTGTCGGTCATCTGGGATACCGGCAGGATCGCGCCCACTTGCTCGTCGAGCAGTTGCTGGACCTGCCGGTACTGGGCCAGTTGCTTGGCGCCATCGGGCTCGACCTCGGCACGTTCGATCAACTGGTTCAACTCGGGGCTGTAGAACGAGGTGCGCCAGCCTTGGAAGTTGCTTAATTTGGCTTCGTCACGGTTGTCCGGGTTGTACACCAGGGTACGCAAGCTGGAATGCGGGTGGCGCTCCGCCCCGCCGCCGCCGCGGCCGACGATGATGTCGAAGCTGCGCTCACGCATCGCGCCGTAGATCTGGTTGCCGGTGCCGGTGATGATGCTGGCTTCGATCCCGGCCTGGGCCAAGGTCGATTGCAGGTTGGAAGCGATATTGATGAACGGCGGCTCGGCCAGCACGCGAATGGTGGTCTTGAAACCGTTGGGGTAGCCGGCCTGCGCCAGGAGCGCCTTGGCTTCCTCGACGTTCAGGCGATAGCCCGGGTCCGGCAGGCGCGCCGCCAGGCCCAGCGGCAGTGGGCGCTGGTTGATCAGGCCGTAGTGCGGCATCACCGTCTGGTTGATGCCCTGGTAATCGATCAGCGAACGCACGGCTTTGCGCACGCGGGCGTCGGCGAACATCGGCTGCTTCACGCTCAACGCCACGTAATACAAGGTGCCGCGCTGCAGGGTCTGAGTGCGTACCTTGGGGTTACCCTGCAAGGCCTGGATATCGGGTGCGGACATGCCTTTGGCGATGTCCAGGTCGCCGCGCTCGATCATCAGGCGCAACGACTGGGACTCGGTCATGTTGCGCATGACGATCCGCTTGAGTTTGGCCGGGCCACCCCAGTAGCCGTCGAAACGGGTCATCAGGATCACGTCGTTGGCGCGCCAGTCGTTGAGCACGAACGCGCCGCTGCCGGCCGCGTGGGTGACCAGCCAGGCGGCGCCCATGTCGTTGTTTTTCTGGTGTTCGAGCACGGTTTTACGGTCGAGGATAAACGCACTGGGCGACGTCGCCAGGGTGTTGAGCACCAGCTGTGGGTCGGTCGGGCGTGGCAGTTCGATCACGAAGGTGTTGGGGTCGGTGGCGCGCATGTAGCGCTCGACATTGTCGGCGCTGAAGCCATAGGCCTTCCAGGTGGAAGCCAGCGCCAGGTTCAGCTTGAGCACCCGCTGCAATGACCAGGCGACATCATCGGCACTCAGCGGGTTGCCGGATTGGAATTTCACATCGGTGCGCAGGTTAAAGGTGAGGGTCTTGCGGTCATCGCTGACCTGCCAACGCTCGGCCAGTGCCGGCACCAATTGGTCGGGCCTGGCCACGTCCTGCACCAGCAACATGTCATAGAGATTGGCATTGATCTCCGACACATCCAGCCCGGTGGCCGCGGCCGGATCCAGCGACAGCAGATTGATCATGCTCATGCCGACGATCAACTGATCAGCCGGGGTCTTGGCCTGCACCACAGGGACTGCGCCAACCACCAGGGTCGCCGCCAGCACCCGCGCCCACAGCGAAGGAAGAATGCTCATAGTAAAACGCCTTTCTTATATTTATAGGGCTCGTGGGTGTCCCGGCCGTGGCCGGGAGACCTCAGTTCACATCAAAAGCGGTTAAGCGTGTTGGCCTCGATAAATTCGAAATCAATGTCTTCGCCCAGTCCCGGCAAATCGGACAAGTGCACAAACCCATCGCTGTCCATCGGGTCGACCAGGCGCTTGAGGTAGGCCGGTACTTCGTCGTAATCCAAATACGGGTGCAGCAACCCACGCTCGTACCAGGTGCAGTTTTTGATCGCACCGACCACGGCCAGGTTGGCCGCGCCATTGCCGTGAATTTCACAATCCATCCCGAACGATTCGGCCATGTGCGCCACCTTCAGGCACGGGCCGATACCGCCGACGCCGGCGACCCCGGCACGCAGGATGTCGCACACATCATTCTTCACCCAGCTGGCGCGACTCAAGTGTTTGCCGGCCAGGGTTTCCGGGCCCAGTACCGGGATGTCCAACTGGCCCGCCAACCAGGCATAGGATTCGGCGGAGTCTTCCATCATCGGTTCTTCGAACCAGGCGAAATCGAGCTTCTGCAGCTCGCGGCCGATATACAGGGCGTCGGTTCGGTTGTACCAGTGATAGCCGTCGAGCATCAGCGCGATGTCCGGACCCACCGCCTCGCGCACCGCCGCGCAGGCTTTGACGTCAATGCGCGGGCTCGGGGCGAAGGACACAGGCGGCATCCAGGTGTGCAACTTGATCGCCTTATAGCCGCGCTTGACCAGGGTCTCGGCAAACCGCCCATAGTCGTCGGGCGTGGCCAGGCCGCCGGGCAATTCATCCCCGCACATGGTCGAGCCGTAGGCCGGAACCTTGTCACGAAAACCGCCGATCAGTTTGTGCACCGGCACGCCCAGCTTGCGCCCGGCCCAATCCCACAAGGCCTGCTCCACCAAGGCCAGCGCGCGGTCGGTCAACTGGCTGGCACTGCCGCGCTGCCAGTGTGCGAGGTCGTGCCAGATTTTTTCTCGATCAAAAGCGTTCTGCCCGACCAGCACCTTGCGCACAAACCCATCGAGCACATAAGGGCGGATCAATTCCGGCGGCCCGAACGCGTAACCCTCGGTGCCCTCCTCGGTCTGGATACGCAACAGGGCCATCTTGGCCTGGGCGACTTCGCCGGGATGGGCGTGGCCGGCACTGTCTACTGCGCGGCGAGTCGGGTAGGAAAACACCTGGACGTTGACTGCGGTAATTCTCATGGACGTCTTTAGCCTTCTTATTGAATTTGTGACAGGAGCGTCGCCTGCTGAGAATGATCATAGGTCATCGTACAACATTTGAAAAGCCAACCACTCCGCGCCGCAAATCTCACTAAAACCCCCGAAACCCCTCGCTTTTAAAGACAACTCAAAATAACAAGACACGAGAATAACCCAGTATTCATTGCGCATATTTGTAACCAAGTGTTTCAAAACGACCGATAACACGTAGACCACTGCATAGTCATACGATAACGTATGTCGGCGCGCAAAACGTAACAGGTTCGTAACAACTGCCGGCGTCAGGCCGGTAGAACATTCCAACAAAAACAATAAAAGAAGACCGTATGAACACCACCCTACGCACGCTTTTGACTGTCACTGCGCTCGGCCTGCCCTTCTGCGTCAACGCCGACTCCGCCAACATCAACTACCGCCATCAGTTCACCGAAGACGACAGCGCTCACGCTGACCGGATCAAACTCGGCTACCGCATGGACAGCGGCCTGGGATTCGAGGGGGAGTTGAAATACCGCACGGCTGGCGATCGTGAAGACGTCGCCTACGACAACATGATCAACAACGGCCACGAGTTCACGGTGAGCTACAACTACAAGCTCAGCCCGCAATCGACCCTGACCCCGGCGTTCCAAATGGACAGTTCGAAGGACTCGACAACCTACAAGTTCGGCCTCAAGTACAACTACAAGATCAACGACGCGTTCTACGTCGCCACGCGCTATCGACTGGACGCAAAGAAGCTCGACCGCGACCAGATCAACGAGGACATGCCGGATCGCGCCAAGGACAACCAGCACACCAATCGCTTCGAAGGCTGGCTGGGCTATACCCCGGCCAGCAAGTGGGCCTTTGAATACCAGTACATCTATTTCAAGACCGACTACATCCGCTACGACAACAAGAAGAGCGATTACGAACAGAACATGATCGTCAAATACAAACTGACCAAAGAGTGGGCCCCGTTCATGGAAATCGGGGACGTGAAGGTCAACGCCACCAGCGAAGACCGCCAGGCCCGCTGGCGCCTGGGGGTGCAGTACAACTTCATGTAACGCCTATTGGCACTGCAGTCGCGAGTTCGCTGTGGCGGGCTCGCGCCTACACCTCGACAAGGAAGATTCAACGTGACCACAACCAAACCCTTCAACCGCATTCTGTTGACCGGCGCCGCCGGCGGCCTGGGGCAAATCCTGCGGGAAACCCTGCAAGCCCACGCGCATATCGTGCGCGCCTCCGACATCAGCCCCCTGACACCCAGCGCCGGCGCCCATGACGAAGTCGTGCACTGCGACCTGGCCGACAAAAAGGCCGTGCACGCCCTGGTCGAGGACGTGGATGCCATCGTGCACATGGGTGGGATTTCCGTTGAGCGGGCGTTCGAAGCGATTCTCGACGCCAATATCCGCGGCACCTTTCATCTTTATGAAGCGGCGCGCAAACACGGGATCAAGCGCGTGGTGTTCGCCAGCTCCAATCACGTCACCGGTTTTCACACACAGGACCAACCCCTGGATGCCCACAGCGAGCGACGCCCGGATGGCTATTACGCCTTGTCCAAGGCCTACGGCGAAGACTTGGCGAGCTTTTACTTCCAGCGTTATGGCATTGAAACGGTCAGTTTGCGCATCGGCTCTTCATTCGCGCAGCCGCGCAACCGACGGATGCTGTCGACCTGGCTGAGCTACCGCGACCTGAACCACTTGATTGAGCGCGCCCTGCTCGCGCGTGATGTGGGGCACACCGTGGTCTACGGCGTTTCCGCCAACCGCACGACCTGGTGGGACAACCGCCACGCAGCGCACCTGGGCTTTAACCCGCAGGACAGTTCGGAGGCGTTTCGCGACACCGTCGAGCGCCAGCCGGAGCCTGGCGAGAACGATCCCGACCGGCTGTTTCAGGGCGGCGCGTTCACCGCAGCCGGGCCGTTCGACACCGATTGAGCGGCGCTGGCCGCCGCGTAAGACCGGCGCATCCGCTCACGGCTGTTGGACAAGTGCAAGCGCATGGCCGCGCGCGCTGCGTCGGAGTCGCCGCGCGCAATGGCCTGGTAGATCGCCTCGTGCTCGCGGCTCAAACGTTCTACATAGGGTTCTTTGTCGTTGTTGGCCTGGCGCGTGGAGTGCATGCGCGCACGGGGAATAATGCTCACCTCAAGGTGCAGCATGATATCGGTGAAGTAGCGGTTGCCGGTGGCGAGGGCGATCTGCTGGTGAAACTGAAAGTCCGCGGCCACCGCATACTCGGCACTGATGGCACTGGATTGGAGAATATCCAGCGAGTCACGCATCAACTGCAACTGCTCAGGGGTGCGCCGGTGGCTGGCCAAGCCGGCGGCCTCCACTTCCAGGCTGATGCGCAGCTCCAGCACCGCCAGTACATCCTCCAACGTGACAATGCTGGCCGGGTCGATACGAAAACCACTCGCGCTCGGGATGTCACACACAAACGTCCCGACGCCATGCCGGGTTTCCACCAGCCCCGCCGCCTGCAGGCGCGAAATCGCCTCGCGGACCACCGTGCGGCTGACGCCATGCTCCTGCATGACCTGCGACTCGGTCGGCAGTTTGGTCGCACACGCCAACTCGCCGGCGTGGATGCGCCGAGATAACTCGGCCACCAGGTCCTCGGCCATGCTGCGGTGCTTTCGACGTGCACTGGGTTGGACGTTCGGGTAGTCCATCGGGCGCGTTATTCTCGGTTTGCGAATGAACCCTCATCATAGCTCAAGCAGTTGTACGACAACATAGCAGCCCCTTACGCCACCTTGAAACGATTGACCAGACGCTGCTGATACTCGGCCAAGCGTGCCAATTCCTGGCTGGTGACCGCCGTCTGCTCTGCCCCGGCACTCACCTGAATAACCAAGTCATTAATCTCGTTCACATTGCGATTGATGTCCTCCGACACCGCACTCTGCTCCTCCGCCGCCGAGGCAATCTGAATGTTGCGATCGCTGATACGCGCCACGCCCTCAGCAATCTCCAACAGCAACTCCCCCGCACGCTCGACCTTGATCGCACCGTCCTGGGCTTTGCCCAAGGTTTCCTGCATGGAGGTGGTCGCACGGTCCGAACCGGTTTGCAGGTTGCTGATCATCCGCTGGATGCTTCCGGTGGATTCCTGCGTCTTCTGGGCCAGCACCCGCACCTCGGACGCCACCACCGCGAAGCCACGCCCATGATCCCCGGCCCGCGCGGCTTCAATCGCCGCATTCAACGCCAGCAGGTTGGTCTGCTCGGCAATGCCGCGGATAACGTCCAGCACGGAAGAAATCCCATCGCTTTCGTGTTTGAGCTCGCCAATGATCAGTGCTGTTTGCTCGGCCTGTCCCGAGAGCTGGCGGATCAGCGCGATGGTGCTTTCGATCTCGATACGCCCTTGGGTGGTGCTGGTGTTGACCTGTTGCGACATCTGCGCCGCATCGTTTGTGCTGTGCGCCACCTCGCGCACGGTGGCGCTCATCTCGTTGATCGCCGTGGCGACCAGCTCGGTGCTTTGGCGCTGTTGCTCGACGCTCTGGCTGGTCTGAATCGTCACCGTGGACGACTCCTCCGCCGCCGTCGCGACCTGTGCGGTGGCGTTGCCGATTTCCTGCACCACCCCACTGATCTCCTCTGCCATGCGATTGAGGTTGCGTGAGATCTGGCCAAACTCGTCCTTGCTCTCATAGGTCGCCCGCGCCGTCAGATCGCGTTGCGCCAAGTCGTTAAGCACGCGGTTTACGTCCCGTACCGCCAAGTCGATCATGCGGATAATCAGGTAGGACAACACCGCCACCGCCAGCAGGGCCACGACCACCGCTCCGAGGGTCAACCACAGGGCGCGGCTGGCGTCATCTCGCTCATGCATCGCCAGGTTGCTTACACTTTGGCTCAGGGCGTCTTCCACTTGGCCCATCAGGTCAATACGCTGGGTGGAAGTTTCAAACCAGGCTTCGGGTTTGATCCCCAGTGCCTGGCCCATCGGCACCTCGAACGCCAGGCGCTGCAACTTGCCGACGTCGACGGCGGCGGGGTTTTGCATCTGCGTGTCGAACTGTTGCAGTGAGGCCGTGGGTGCCTTGCGCCGGAACGCATCGTAGTAAGCGCCGAATTCGCCCAGGTTGCGGCTGAAGCGCGACAGCAGCGACTCATCGAAATGCCCTTGGTTGAAGACCAGGCCCAGCAGCACCCGCTCGCGGCCGGCGCGTTCTTTCATTTCGATAAATTGGTTCAGTGCGCCGAGCGCGTAGACAATGGTTGCGTTGTTGACGCTCGCTTCCAGGGAATGGGTGTATCCGATCAGCACGTTAATGATTTCGGTATAACGCGCGCCTGACTCAGTGCTGGTGATGCCGAGTTTATCGACCTGCGCACGCACCGCCGGTAGCTGATCCAGGGCCCGCAGTACGCTGTCCAACGTCGCGCTGCCTGACACCGATAAACCCCGCACCACCGCGACGGCAGCACTGGAGTCTGTGCGCATCTGCGCCATCCGCTCGCCCATGGACTTGCCGCCACTGCCGAGGAATACCCCACTGGCACCGCGTTCACGCTGCAGCGTGGTGATGAGTCGGCTTAACGTCTGGGCAGTGCCGCTGGCCGTGACCGTGGTGTTCATTTCACGCAGCGTCTTGTAGTTGTCTCCCACAAACACGCCGGCCAAGGTCAAGAACCCGAGCATGGGCAGCAGCAGAATCAACAACAGTTTCAGTCGCAGCGGAGCATTCTTAAGCATTTCCCTGAAGCCTCATTTCCATGGTTCACATTGACGCCTGCACGCCATAATAGTAGCACCATGATATCACCCATAAAAACGAGTCGACCTTGTCCCGCGGCGGCTCATGGGCGCCAATCGGCGTTGTACTGACCCAGATCAACAATCGGTCAGAAACAGCGCAGCCAATCCGTACGCTTAAGCCATCGCTCAATCCTCTTGAATACTTGCCTAATCCTCCGACTTATCGGATTTCGGATAGATAGCCCTTGTGCGCTGGTCTAGAGTTCGACAATGAGCGGCCGCCGCACTCTCAATACTAAAAATGGCCGCCTCCACCGATGATGAGCAGGTGAGCCATGGAATTACGCATCAACCAAAAAACCTATCAGGTCGACGCCGACGCCGACACGCCCCTGCTGTGGGTGATCCGTGATGACCTGGGGCTGACCGGCACCAAATACGGCTGCGGCCTGGCCCAATGCGGCGCCTGTTCGGTGCTGGTGGATGGCAATGTCGTGCGCAGTTGCGTCACGCCGGTAGCCGGGGTGGTCGGACGCGAAGTCACCACCATCGAAGCCATTGAAACCGATGACGTGGGCAAGCGCGTGGTCGCGGCCTGGGTCGAGCACCAGGTGGCGCAATGTGGTTACTGCCAGTCCGGGCAGGTGATGGCCGCCACCGCGCTGCTCAAGCACACCCCTGCGCCCAGTAAGGCGCAGATCGACGCCGCTATGATCAACCTGTGCCGCTGCGGCACGTATAACGCCATTCACACGGCCGTCGACGAGTTGGCCAAGCAGGAGGGCGTCTGATGAACACGCCTCCTGAACTGCTCGACCTGTTATCCGGTGAACCCGTCAACCTGTCGCGCCGCCGCTTTCTGGCGAGTACTGCCGTGGGTGCGCTGGTCATCGGTTTTGGCTTGCCACTCGACTCGGCCAGGGTGCAGGCCGCCGCCACCGTAGAACGTGGCACCCAAGTGCCGGCGTTCCTGGAAATTCGCCCGGACGGCAGCGTGCGCCTGCTCAGCCCCTTCATGGAAGGCGGGCAAGGCACGCACACCGCCATGGCGCAGATTGTCGGCGAAGAACTGGACGCCGATCCCGCCACCTTCGTGGTCGAGGCCGCTCCGCCCGGCGAAGCTTATGTGGTGATGGAAAACGGCATGCGCATTACCGGCGGCAGCATGTCGGTGCGCATGAGCTACCCGACCATGCGCCGCCTGGGCGCTCTCGCCCGCGCGATGTTGCTGCAGGCCGGTGCCGAGCAGCTCGGTGTACCGCTGGCCGAACTGACCACCCAGCCGGGCCGGGTGGTACACGCCGCGTCCGGCCGCTCGCTGGGCTACGGTGAGTTGGCCGGTCGCGCCCTCGACATGCCGGTACCCGACCCGGCCAGCATCACCCTGCGCGACCCGAGCCAGTTCCGCTGGATCGGCAAGCCGGTCAAGCGTCTGGACGCCTATGACAAATCCACCGGCAAGGCGCTGTACAGCATCGACCTGAAGGTCGACGGCATGCTCCACGCTGCCGTGCAACACGCGCCACGCCTGGGCATGACCGTGGGCGGCGTGCGTAACCAGGCGCAGGTCGAAGCCATGAAAGGCGTGCACTCGGTGCATGTACTGCCCGGCGCAGTGGCCGTGGTCGCTGAACGCTGGTGGCACGCCAAGCGTGCCGTGGAAGCGATCCAGGCCGACTGGCAGGAAGCGGCGTCCGACTCGACCGTGCGCGTGATGCCGGCGGACTTTTCCAGCGATGGCTTCCGCGATTTTCTCGCCGCCCAACAAGGCCCGGCCCGCGACGACGAAAACGAAGGCGACGTAGCCGCCGCCTTGGCAGGCGCCAAGACCACAGTCGACGCCACCTACCACAACCAATACCTCAACCACGCCCAGCTGGAGCCGCCATCGGCCCTCGCACGCTACAACGCCGACGGCACGCTGGATATCTGGCTGCCCAACCAGGCGCCGGACATGTTCCGTGCCGACATCGCCAAGCGCGCCGGTCTCGACGTGGCGAAAATCAACCTGCATTCGCCCCTGCTGGGTGGCTTTTTCGGCCGGCATTTCCTGTATGACTCGGCCAACCCGTATCCGCAGGCCATCGCGCTGGCCAAGGCGGTGGGCCGTCCGGTCAAGGTGATCTGGAGCCGCGAGGAAGAGTTCCTGCGTGATGTGCTGCGCCCGGTCGCGGTGGTCAAGTTCCGCGCCGCGCTGGATGACAAAGGCCTGCCGGTGGCCATTGAAGCCGTGAGCGCCACCGAAGGCCCGACCGAAGCCATCGCCGGCAAACAGGGCGAAAAGCTCGACCCCACCGCCCTTGAAGGCTTGTCGGGCAAGGCGTACGCCATCCCCAACAAACGCATCGCACAGATCTACGTCAAAGGCCCGGCGATGCTCGGCTACTGGCGTTCGGTGGGCAATTCGCTGAATGACTTCTTCTATGAAGCGTTCCTCGATGAACTGGCAGATAAAGGCGGGCACGACCCCTATGAGTTGCGCCTGCACCTGCTGCGCGACAACCCACGGCTGACCACCCTGCTGCAAGCGGCGGGCGAATTGTCCGGTGGCTGGAAACGAGGCCCCTTCACCGCCGAGGACGGCAGCCGACGTGCGCGTGGCGTGGCCATGGCTTCGCCGTTCGGCTCCCACGCGGCAGTGATCGCGGAAGTGTCGATCGAAAACGGCCAGGTCAAGGTGCACGATATCTGGCAGGCCATCGACCCCGGCAGCATCGTCAACCCGGCAATCGTCGAAGCGCAGGTGAATGGCGCGGTGGCCTTGGGCTTATCCCAGACCTTGCTCGAAGAAGCGGTGTACGTGAACGGCCTGCCACGGGCGCGCAACTACGACCTCTACCCGATCCTGCCCCCATCGCGCATGGCGCGGGTGCACGTACGGGTTGTCGAAAGTGGCGAAAAGATGGGCGGCATCGGTGAACCGCCGCTGCCCGCCGTCGCGCCTGCGGTGGCCAATGCGGTGGCGCAACTGACCGGCCAGCGTATTCGCAGCCTGCCCATGAGCCGACACACCTTCAGCTGACCTTCAGGAAATGCCCATGAACACCCGTCGATTCGCAAGAACCGCAGGCTGGCTGGCGCTGCCCTGCCTGGTCGCGGCAGGCCTGCTGGCCTGGTATGTCACCCGTGAGCCTGCTACACCGTTTGAAAAGGAACAGGCCGCCGCCGCCTTCGAGCCCGCAGTGGTCAGTCGCGGCGAGTACGTCGCCCGCTTGAGCGATTGCGTGGCCTGCCACAGTTTGCCCGGCAAGGCGCCGTTCGCCGGCGGCCTGGAGATGGCCACGCCGCTGGGAGCGATTCACGCCACCAACATCACCCCGGACCGGGACACCGGCATCGGCGCCTACACGCTGGCCGACTTCGACCGGGCGGTGCGCCACGGCGTCGCGCCGGGTGGCCGGCGGCTGTACCCAGCCATGCCCTACCCGTCTTATGTGAAGCTCAGCGACGACGACATGCGCGCGCTGTACGCGTTTTTCATGCAGGGCGTGCAACCGGCCAAGCAGCCGAATATCCCCAGCGCTATTCCCTGGCCGCTCAACCTGCGCTGGCCGATCGCGCTGTGGAACGGGGTGTTCGCGCCGACCGCCCCTTACGCCGCCAAGCCCAACCAGGACGCACTGTGGAACCGCGGTGCCTACATTGTCCAAGGCCCCGGCCACTGCGGCAGTTGCCACACGCCACGCGGTCTGGCGTTCAACGAAAAGGCGCTGGACGAGTCCGGAGCGCCTTTCCTCGCCGGCGCCCTGCTCGACGGCTGGTACGCCCCCAGCCTGCGCCAAGACCCCAACACCGGATTGGGCCGCTGGAGCGAGCCGCAGATCGTGCAATTCCTCAAGACCGGGCGCAACGCCCATGCCGTGGTCTACGGCTCGATGACCGAGGCCTTCAACAACTCCACGCAGTTCATGCAGGACGACGACCTGGCGGCCATCGCCCGCTACCTCAAGTCGCTGCCCGGCGACCCGCAGCGTGACGGCGCGCCGTGGCAGTATCAGGCGGTAACCGCAGGCCAGGACACGCCCGGTGCCCACACCTATGCGACGCGCTGCGCCTCCTGCCACGGCCTCGACGGCAAGGGCCAGCCGGAATGGATGCCCCCCCTGGCCGGCGCCACCTCGGCACTGGCCAAGGAAAGTGCATCCGCGATCAACATCACGCTCAACGGCTCACAACGCGTAGTCGCCGCCGGCGTGCCGGATGCCTACCGCATGCCGGCGTTTCGTGAGCAATTGTCCGACCCGGAAATCGCCCAGGTGCTGACCTACATGCGCAGTACATGGGGCAACAACGGTGGCGCGGTCGACGCGAAAGCAGTGCGCGAGTTGCGCGGGCATACGGACCCGGCGAGCAGCAGCCCGATCATTTTGCATATGCGTTGAAGGGCGATAGTCCTAAAGCCACCTGTGGCGAGGGAGCTTGCTCCCGTTGGACTGCGCAGCAGCCCCAGCCTTTTTAACAAAGTGCTGGGGCCGCTTCGCGACCCAACGGGAGCAAGCTCCCTCGCCACAGGTACAGTGTTCTGCCTTAACTGAGCTCCCCAGGGGAAGCTGCTGCGTACTTCGCGGTGCGCTTACCCCAATTCACGCTTGAGCTGTTCACGATCCAACGCTCCATCCCAGCGTGCGATGAACAGCGTAGCGACGCCATTACCGATCACGTTGATCAGTGCACCGCCTTCCGAGATGAACCGGTAGACGCCCAACACCAGCACCAGCCCCGCCGCCGGGATCACATCGATCGAGCCAAGAGTGGCCGCCAGGGTGATAAACGCGCCGCCGGTCACGCTCGCGGCGCCTTTAGAGGTCAGCAACAGGATCAACAGCAAGGTCACCTGGTGATACAGCGACACATCAATGTCCAGCGCCTGGGCAATGAAGATCGCCAGCACGGTCATGTTGATGCAGCTGCCGTCGAGGTTGAAACAATACCCGGACGGCACCACCAGGCCGACGGTGGACTTCTCGCAGCCGAGCTTCTCCAGCTTGCCCATCAGGCGCGGCAAAGCTGATTCTGAAGACGATGTGCCGAGCACCAGCACCAGCTCCTCCCGGATGTACTTGAGGAATTTCCACAGGCTGAAACCGGCCAAGCGTGCGACCAGGTTCAGCACCACGAACACAAACACCAGCCCCGTGATGTAGTAACACACCAGCAGGTTCACGTAGGCCCCCAGCGACTGCACGCCGTACTTGCCGACGGTGAATGCCATCCCACCGAAAGCCCCCAGCGGCGCCAAGTACATGACGATCTTGAGCATGCGGAAGAACGCCTTGGCCACCAGGTCGATGGTGCTGAGCAGCGGTTTGCCTGTGTCGCCCAACAGCTGCAGGCCGAACGCAAACAGCACCGAGATGAACAGCACCTGCAGGATGTCGCCGTCGGTGAAGGCGCCGAACACCGTGGTGGGTACGATGTGCGTGAGGAACCCGACCACGCTCTGGTCGTGGGCGGCCTTGGCGTAGCCGGCGATGGCCGTGGCGTCGAGGCTGGCCGGGTCGATATGCATGCCCGCGCCCGGTTTGAGCAGGTTGACGCCGATCAGGCCGATCACCAAGGCGATGGTGGTCAGCACTTCAAAGTAGATCAGGGACTTTAACCCGATGCGGCCGATGCGCTTGAGGTCCTGCATGCCGGCGATGCCGCTGACCACCGTGCAGAAAATGATCGGCGCGATCAGCATCTTGATCAGCTTGATGAAGGTGTCGCCCAAGGGCTTCATCTGTTCGCCCAGGCCCGGGCTGAAATGGCCGAGGATCACCCCCAGCACAATGGCTGCGAGCACTTGCACGTACAGGTGCTGGTAGAACGGTTTGCGCCGTGGAAGGGGTTGATCCACGGCGTCGATTGACGAGCTGATTATTTTTGTCATGGCTCTGCCTATAGGTTTTATGAGGGACGTCGCTGGGCGTTCAGGTCACCACGTTGATCGGACGGTTGGCGGCGAAGGCCTCGATGTTGGCGGCCAGCACGGCCTTGAGGCGCGCAACACTGCTTTGGCTGGCCCAGGCGACATGGGGGGTGATCAGCAGATTGGGGTGGTCGCAGTGCAGCAACGGGTGGTCGGCATGCGGCGGCTCGACGTGCAGCACATCCAGTGCCGCCCCACCCAGTTGGCCGCTGGCGAGCGCGGCGAGCACGGCATTTTCGTCGACCAAGGCACCGCGTGCGGTGTTGATCAGCAAGGCGCCAGGCTGCATCCGGGCGACTTCAGCGGCACCGATTAGGTAGCGGGTCTGCGGCGTCAGCGGGCAATGCAACGTCAGCGCATCGGCCTTGGCCAACACATCGTCGAAGGCCGCGTAGCCCGCCCTCACCTGCTGCGCACCACGGTGCTCGGCGAACAGCACGGTGATGTCCAACGCCTTGGCCAGTCGCGCGACACGGCTGCCGATGTCGCCACGCCCCACGATACCCAGGGTCGAACCTTGCAGGTCCTGGATCCGCGCGCCGTGCACGCAGAAGTGCGAGGACTGCGGCCACAAGCTGCCGGCTGCCGCGCGGTACGCCGTGAGGTGACGCCGCAGCGCAAACAGCGAACCGATCACCGACTCAGCCACGCTCACCGCGCTGTACGCCGGCACGTTGCACACCGTCACGCCTTGATCGCGGCACGCGGCGATATCCACGCAGTCGTAACCGGTGGCCGCCACGCAGATCAGCTTCAAGCGCGGCAACTGCTCCAGGCTGGCACGGTCAATGCGCACCTTGTTGGTGATCGCCACGTCGGCGTCGGCCAGGGCTTCAAGCACCTGGTCGGGGCTGGTTTTTTCACGCGCGGTCCAGGCGCTGGCCTGGACGGGACGAGCCAGCGGTGACGGCAGGCTCGCGCCATCGAGAAACACAATGTTCATGCCGACACCTGTTCGGAAATTTCGATGAGGTTCAAGTCCGGGTCGCGCACATACACCGAACGAATCGGGCCGGTCGCCCCCGTACGCAGCACCGGCCCTTCGATGATCGGCCAGGCCTGGGTTTGCAGGTGGGCGATCACGGCGTCCAGCGAGATGCTGGCGATAAAGCACAGGTCCAGCGCGCCGGGCACCGGCAGGTGGGCCTTGGGTTCGAACTCACGCCCACGTTCATGCACATTGATTTTCTGCTGGCCGAAACGGAACGCGATCCGGCCGCTGCCAAAGGTCTCCAGGCGCATGCCCATGACGCGGGTGTAGAAGTCTTTGCAGGCGGCAAGGTCAAGGGTGGTGAGGACCAGGTGGTCGAGATGATCAATCATGATGGGCTACCTGCTGGGTCAGGGTGTGTACGTGGTCGGGGATGGGGTGCAGGTCCAGGCGCTTGCCGGCCTTGAGGATCTGGCTGGGTGTGTCGTGGCCGATCAGGCCCGGCAACCGGGCGGATGCAGCCAGTACGCGGTCCAGGTGCATGCCAGTGTCGTAGCCCATCAGGTCGAGCATGTGCACCAGGTCTTCCATGCACACATTGCCGCTGGCGCCGGGTGCATACGGGCAACCGCCCAGGCCGCCGAGGGAGGCGTCGAAGCGGTCGATCCCGGCCTGCAACGCCGCCAGGGTGTTGGCCAGGGCCATGCCCCGAGTGTTGTGGAAATGCAGGGTCAGTTGCAGCTCGGGAAAGCGTTCGCGCACCTGGCGCGATACGGCCTCCACCTGTGAGGGATAGGCCATGCCGGTGGTGTCGCACAGGGTCACGCCACGCACGCCCAGCTCGGCAAAACGCCCGACCCACGCCAACACATCGTCGGCCGGTACATCGCCCTGCATCGGGCAGCCAAAGACCGTGGACAGCGACACATTGACCGCCACCGGCCCGCGCCCAATCACACCGACCACCTCCCTGAGCTGGGCGAACGACTGTTCGCGGGTCATGCGCAGGTTGGAGCGGTTATGAGGCTCGCTCACCGACATCACCAGGTTGGCCTCGTCGATACCGCAGCCCAGCGCCCGTTCGGCGCCACGCACATTGGGTACCAGCACCGTGTACTCCACGCCGTGATGGCGCTGGATCCCCGCCATCACGGCCTCGGCATCGCGCAACGCGGGAATGGCCTTGGGTGAGGTGA
The DNA here is from genome assembly GCF_002859085.1 of Pseudomonas sp. QC2. Taxonomy (NCBI): domain Bacteria; kingdom Pseudomonadati; phylum Pseudomonadota; class Gammaproteobacteria; order Pseudomonadales; family Pseudomonadaceae; genus Pseudomonas; species Pseudomonas sp. QC2. Next base: position 174,400 of record NZ_PKKS01000014.1, on the reverse strand, counting down.
ACGAGGTCACTTCGATCTTGGCGTAGCCGCACAGGCTCAGCGCGTCGATCAGGGCGATTTTCTGTTCGGTGTCGATAAAGGTCTTTTCATTCTGGAAGCCGTCACGGGTCGCGACTTCCTGCAGGTACAGGCGTTTCATAGAGAGGCTCCTTGTTTCAGATCAGGCCACGAGCGCGCCAGGCTGCGCGGGTCGGCGCGTCGATACCGATGCCATCAAGCACCGCGTCGGTGTGCTGCCCCAGGCTCGGCGCACGCGAATGCACACGGCCGGGCGTGGCCGTCAGCTTGGGGACGATGCCGGGCAAGGTGACGGCGGTGCCGTCGTCCAACTGGCTGGCGAGCAGCATCCCGCGCGCTTGGTAATGGGGGTCGGCGGCAATGTCGGCGGCGTCGTAGATCTTGCCGGAGGGGATGTTGGCGTCCTTCAGCGCGGCGAGCACCTCATCAAGGTTGCGCTCGGCGGTCCACGTTGAGATCGCGGCATCAATGCGCGCCACATGGCGCACGCGACCATCGTTCTGTGCCAGTTCCGGGTCGTCGGCCAGGTCGAGGCGTTCGATCTTTTCCATCAGGCGCCGGTAGATGCTGTCGCCGTTGCCCGCGATCAATGCGTACTTTCCATCCTTGCAACGGTAGGCATTGGTCGGTGCGATGCCCGGCAGGCTGCTGCCCGCCGGTTCGCGCACCGTGCCGAACACCGAATACTCGGGAATCAGGCTTTCCATCATGTTGAACACCGACTCGTACAACGCTACATCCACCTGCTGGCCGGCGCCGCGATTCTGCTCGCGATGGCGCAGGGCAAGCAGCACGCCGATCACACCGTGCAGCGCGGACAACGAGTCGCCAATCGATACGCCAACCCGTACCGGCGTGCGCCCCGGCTCGCCGGAAAGATGACGCAAGCCGCCCATGGCTTCACCGATGACACCAAAGCCTGGCAGGTCGCGATAAGGCCCGGTCTGGCCGTAGCCGGAGACCCTCAGCATCACCAGGCCAGGGTTGATCGCTGACAGCTCATCCCAGCCAAGCCCCCATTTTTCCAGGGTTCCAGGGCGAAAATTCTCGATCAGGATGTCGGCGTCCTTGACCAGCCGCTTGACCACCTCACGGGCTTCGACCTGGCGCAGGTCGAGCGTGACGGACTGTTTGTTGCGGGACTGGGCCGCCCACCACACCGACGTGCCGTCATGCAGCAAACGCCATTTGCGCAGGGGGTCACCGGTGACCGGCGGTTCGATCTTGATCACTTCGGCGCCGAATTCGGCGAGGATCTTGGCGGCAAAGGGTCCGGCAATCAGTTGGCCCATTTCGACCACCTTGATACCTTCCAGGGGTAGGCTCATGACGTTGTCCGTTCTTGTTGGAGGCGATGAACGGATAATCCCTGCAAAAACGCACCGTGAGAATGTCAAAGATTTCCACTACTCTTTCCTGACTGGAAACACAGAGGTGGAGATGATCAATTTACTTCAGCTGGATTTGGTGTCGCTGCGCCTGCTGGTGCTGGCCGCCAATACGGAAAACCTTACCCAGGCCGCCAACGCCGCGCATATGAGCGTTTCCGCCGCGAGCAAGCGCCTTGCCGAGCTCGAACGGGTGACCCACTGCACGCTGTTCACCCGCGTCGCCCGTGGGCTGCAACTGACACCGGCCGGCCGAGGCTTGGCGGAACATGCACGCACCCTGCTGGACGTGGCCCAGCAAATGGCCCATGACGCCAGCGACTACGCCAAGGGTGTGCGCGGGCACGTGCGGTTGTTTGCCAATACGTCGGCGGTGATCCAATTCCTGCCGGCCGACCTGGCGAGCTTTCTGGCGGCCAACCCCCATGTGCGCATCGAATTGGAGGAGGCGCTCAGCGACCGCACGATTCAAGCGGTGGAAAACGGCGAAGCCGAGATCGGTATCTTTGCCGACAACGTGCCCGCCCCAGGCCTGCAAACCCGGCCCTATCGTCGCGACCGGCTGGTGGTGCTGGTGCCACAGACGCACGCATTGGCACAGTGCTCAAGCGTGACCCTGGCCGACACCCTCGACTTTGACTACGTCGCCTTGAACCAAGGCAGCTCGCTGCTGCGCCGCATCAACGATGCCGCCGCCGGCACCGGCAAACGCCTCAAGGTGCGTATCCAGGTCAGCAGTTTTGATGGCATCTGCCGGATGATCGAGGCGGGACTGGGGATCGGCATATTACCGCTGGGCTCGGTGCACCCCGAGCTACTGGCGTCCACGCTGCGGGCGATACCGCTTGAAGGAGAATGGGCGTCACGCACGTTGTACGTCGGCGTGGCGGATGCGACGCGCCTGTCGCCGGAGGCGGCCAACCTGTTCAGCTATTTAAGCCACCTTGAACACTAGCGCCAGGTTGGCGGTTCGCCGGTAATCGCGGCGCCTACTCATGAATTTTCCTCATAGGTTCATGCCGATTTAACCGTCTAGTCCCTCCTCCCCGCCTCGCCTAAGGTGCCCATAACGCATTCGCACTCGCCGCAACCGGCACAGTGCAGTCTGCTCCTAACTTTCAACGGGCAGCTTCAGGTTGCCCGACAGGCGAGGACATCTCCATGCAAAAGCGCACACTCGGCAACAGCTCCCTTGAAGTCTCGGCGCTAGGCCTGGGCTGCATGGGCCTCAGTCACGGCTACGGCCCTGCCACGGCAACCGGTGACGCGATCTCGTTGATCCGCCGCGCGGTGGATCTCGGCGTGACGTTTTTCGACACTGCCGAAGTCTATGGCCCCTATCTGAATGAGCAAGTCGTCGGCGAAGCACTGGCGCCGGTGCGCGACCACGTGGTGATCGCGACCAAATTCGGTTTTACCTTTGGCGACGACAACAAACAGCAGATCCTCAACAGTCGTCCGGAGCAGATCCGCCTCGCTGTCGAAGGGTCGTTGCGACGCTTGCGCACCGATTACATCGACCTGCTCTACCAGCACCGCGTCGACCCGGACGTGCCGATCGAGGACGTCGCCGGCACCGTCAAAGCGCTGATTGAAGAAGGCAAGGTGAAGCACTTCGGCCTGTCTGAAGCCGGCGCGCACACCATCCGCCGTGCTCATGCCGTGCAGCCGGTAACGGCCCTGCAAAGCGAATACTCCTTGTGGTGGCGTGAACCGGAACTGGAGATTATTCCGACCCTCGCCGAGCTGGGTATCGGCCTCGTGCCTTTCAGCCCGCTGGGCAAGGGTTTTCTCACCGGGTCGGTCACCGCAGACGCGTCGTTCGGCAGCGATGACTTTCGCAGCATCGTGCCGCGCTTCAGCCAGCAAGCCCTTCAAGCGAACCAGGGCCTGGTGGTGCTGATCCGCGAGATCGCGGCGCAGAAGGACGCGACGCCCGCCCAAATCGCCCTGGCCTGGTTGCTCGCACAGGCACCGTGCATCGTGCCGATTCCAGGCACGACCAAGCTGCATCGCCTGGAAGAAAACCTCGGTGGCGCATCGCTTTCGCTTACCCAGGCGGAGCTGACGGCCATCGAGTCAGCGCTCTCGCAGATTCACATCGAGGGCGAGCGCTATCCCGAATCGCTCAAGTCGCGCGTCGGACGCTGAGGGGTACCACCGATGAAAACACTGATAGCCCCCTTAATCGCCTTGTCACTGCTGTCCGGCGAAGCCGAGGACGGCAACACGGTGACGTGGGCCGAGCAGGTGTCCGACGCGCAATATGCGGACAACAGAGCGGCGTCGGGTGGCTGACGATGAGTCGAGCATTTTTGAATGCCAGGTTCATGGCGGCAATGGTCGGCATGTCCGACGGCGAAGCCCTCGCAGCGGACGACAAAAAGCCACCTCTTACACGTTTTGTGCGCCAAAACCCTATAAGCAGCGCGCTCACCACAAAAATACGCAGACCTCGGCGAGACATGCTTAGATTGGGCAATGCCCTGCCCTTCATGAGAACCGCTCATCAATGTCCCGTGCCAACTTCAATGACCTCCAGTCCTTCGTCGTCATTGCCCGCGAGGGCAGTTTCACCCGCGCCGCGGCGCAGTTGGGCGTGTCGCAATCGGCGCTGAGCCATACGATGCGCGCGCTGGAGGCCCGACTTGGGGTGCGTTTGCTGACGCGCACTACGCGCAGTGTTTCACCGACCGAGGCCGGTCAGCGCCTGTACCTGTCGATGGCGCCGCGCTTCGAGGAAATGGAGCTTGAACTGGCGGCGGTCAGCGAGTTTCGCGACACGCCGGCCGGCAATGTGCGGATCTCCGCCTCGGAACACGCGGCGAACAACATTCTGTGGCCCAAGCTGTTGAAGGTGCTGCCGGACTATCCCGATATCAACGTGGAAATCACCGTCGATTACGCGCTCTCCGACATCGTCGCCCAGCGCCATGACGCCGGCGTTCGCCTGGGTGATCAAGTCGCCAAGGACATGATCGCCGTTGCGATCGGGCCTCCGTTACGCATGGCGGTCGTGGCCGCGCCCGACTACTTCACGCATCGATCAGCCCCGAAAACCCCTGGCGATCTTGCCGAACACAACTGCATCAACCTGCGCCTGCCGACTCACGGCAGCCTCCTGCAATGGGACTTCGAAAAGGACGGTCACGAGCTGAAGGCGCGCGTTGAGGGCCAATGGACGTTCAACAGTAGCTTGCCGATCCTGCGTGCAGCCATCGCCGGCTGCGGCCTGGCGTTCCTGCCGGAAGACATGGCGCAAACGGAAATGGCAGACGGCAGCCTGGTGCGGGTACTGGAGGATTGGTGCCAGCCGTTTCCGGGTTATCACCTTTACTACCCCAACCGCCGTGAGCATTCGTCTGCGTTCGGCGTGATCGTTGAGGCGTTGCGTTACACACGCTGAACCTCAGCTGAAGACAATCGCTATCGCGATTAAACCGTTTGATTAATACCCATGGATGTTCGGATCATGGCCGGCCTGTTTAACAAGGCCTGGCCGCCTGGAATGAACCACTCAGGACAACGCCGTTGCCCCTCCGGAATCCCTTTGTGCGGTACCTGTCAGCCTCCGTGCTGTCGGCCTCTTTGCTAACACCACAGTTGGCCCTGGCGGCAAGTCATCCCGACGGTTTTGCCAAGGCCGTAACCGGTGGTGGCGAAGTTGCGGCCGTGCATCCCGCCACGGCGGCCGAACTGAAAAAAGCACTGTGTGCACGCTTCGACACGCGCGGCAATTGCACCGATGACACTCCGCGCGTTATTGCCTTGGACCATGTCTTCGATTTTCGCAATTCGGTGGTGACCGATGGCAGTGCCCACGTCACAGAGGCCGGGTGCATGGCCAACGCCTGTCCCCATGGCGGAGGGCAATGGGCAATCGACGGTGCCAACCATTTCTGCCAGTCGAAACCACCCGCCACGGTGACCTATGACAAAGCAGGCTTGCAGCGCCTGAAGGTCGGCTCGAACAAGACCATATTGGGCGTTGGGGCCCATGCCGGTATCCAGGGCATGGGGTTGTTCATCGGGAGCGGCGCGCACAATGTCATCGTGCGTAACTTGACCCTGTCGGACATCAACCCACGCGTAGTCTGGGGCGGCGATGCTCTCACCCTGGACGATGCCGATGGCGTGTGGATCGACCACGACACCTTTGCGCGTATTGGGCGGCAGATGATCGTGACCGGTTGGGGCAGCGCGACCCATGTGACGATTTCCAACAACGAATTCGACGGCCGCACGCCCTACTCCGCGACCTGTGATGGTCACCATTATTGGGTGTGGCTGTTTCTGGGCCATCACGACACGCTGACGCTGCTCAGAAACTATGTGCACGACACGTCGGGCCGGGCGCCCCATTCGGGCGGCATGGGCGATGCCGAGGTGCGCGCGCAACTGGTCAATAACCTGTTTGCGCACCTGACGTACCAAGGCGCGATCATGTCCCGTACCGCCAGCTCCCATTTGCTGGTGGAAGGCAATGCGTTCGAAGACGTGTCACACCCGTTGTTCAACGATACCCGGCAACCGGGCACGGCGTACGCGCTCTTCGATCCCGTCGCGCAGTCGGCCACCGACACCTGCCAGGCCGCGCTAGGCAGGCCCTGTGTGGCTAACCTGCAGCACCTGAGTGGCGATGACTATCGTCCCCAGGATGCCGCGGCACTGGAGGCGTTCAGGGCATACCGTCAATACCTGGTTGCCCCGCAGCCCGCCGATAGTGTGCGGATTGAAGTCCCACGCGACGCGGGTGCGGGCCACCTCAATCCAGGCAGCCACTGATGCGACGATTCCTGCTGATGGTGTGTTGTACGCTTGCGGCCCAGGCACACGCCGCCAGCTTCGGCTTCACGCGCACCGACGCCCGAATCGTCGTCGACACCGGCGCAGACCTGCTGTTCAGCGTGGACACACGCAATGGCGACCTGGTCTCCATGCGGTACCGCGACAGTGAATTGCAGACCACCGAGCCCAAAGCCTCGCAGCTTGCATCCGGCCTGGGCAGCGCGCAAGTGGACGCGCGCACGGTGGCGGATGTGATTGTCATCAGTGCTCGCGCGGGCAATGTGATCCACTACTACCTGGCGAAAAAAGGACGCGCAGCTATTTACATGGCGACCTATGCCCCAACGCTGCTACCGGTGGGCGAGCTGCGCTTTGTTGCGCGGCTCAACGTCAGCAAGCTGCCCAAGGCCGATCGCGGCACCGACTCCAACGTCGGCACGGCGATCGAAGGCAAGGATGTGTTTCTGCTGCCCGACGGGCGCACCAGCTCCAAGTTCTATTCGGCACACGCGATGATCGACGACCCCCTGCACGCGGTCAAAGGCCCGGGCGTGGCGGTCTACATGTTGATGGGCAACCGTGAACTCAGTGCTGGAGGGCCGTTTTTCAAAGATATCGCCACCCAGAAAACGCCGATCACCCATGAGCTGTACAACTACATGTTCTCCAATCACACCCAGACCGAAGCCTATCGCGGCGGCTTGCACGGGGTGTACGGGCTGTTGTTTACCGACGGTGGCGCGCCCTCCGACACCTTGAAAGACCTGAGCTTCGTCAACGATAACCTCGGCCTTGCCGGCTTCCTGGGCAGCACAGGACGAGGTGCGCTGGCCGGTCAGGTTTCGGGCGTGGCCAGTGCATTGCCGGCGGTAATCGGCTTGAGCAATGCCGGCGCCGAATATTGGGCCCGTGCCGACGACAGCGGCCGGTTCCAGTTGACGGGGATACGTCCAGGGCAGTACCGGGTAACGCTCTATCAGAATGAGTTGGAGGTGGCGCAGCGCAGCGTTGATATCAACGCGGGTGCCACCACGCAGACGCGCCTGCAGGCGCAACCGTCGACAGGCCAAGTGAAATGGCAAATCGGCACACCTGATGGCACTCCGGCAGGGTTTCTTAACGCGCACCTGCTCGCCTCCGCTCATCCCAGCGACTCACGCATGGCACCGTGGAAGCCGGTCACCTACACCCTCGGCACCAGCCGCCCCAACGAGTTTCCCGCTGCACAATGGCGTGACATCAACACCCCCACGCGCATCACCTTCATGCTGGCCGCCCACCAAGTGCGCGACGCTCGCCTGCGCCTGTTCATTTCCCTGGCTCAAGCCGGTGGGCGCCCACAGGTGAGCGTCAATCAGCGCTGGCAGGCGCCCGCGCCACCGGCGTCGAAACAGCCGGACAGCCGGGGCATCACCCGTGGGACTTATCGGGGTAATAACGTGGTGTTTGAGGTCAGCATCCCCGCCAGCGCGTTGCAGGTTGGCGCGAACACACTGGAGATCGGTGTTGCATCGGGCAACACCGGTAAAGGCTTTCTGAGCCCGGGTTTTGTGTTCGATAGCGTGCAGTGGGTACAGTAATGATCACTGGCACTCGGTCAGTCCATTTCACATCAGCAAAGGCGTGTTCTGCGGCGTATCAAGCGGGATATCGAGGGTGAAAGTTGCGCCCTGTCCAGCCCCGTCGCTGTGCATGGTCAAGCGGCCACCCATTTCCTGCGCGGCGAGCGCGCAGCTGTGCAGGCCAAAACCGTGACCGTCTTTGCGCGTAGTGAAGCCATGCGAAAAGATACGCGCCAGGTGCTCAGGCGCAATCCCGTTGCCGTTGTCGGCCACCGACATTCGCAACACTGACCCGTCAACGAGGGACGCATCGAGGGTGATGCACGGGTTGCGATCGACCACGCCGTCCATCGCCTGCCTGGCGTTGCCGATCAGGTTCACCAGAATCAGCAGCACCCGGTGCCGGTCCAGAGACAGCAGGGGCAAGTCGGCAATCTCCTTGACCACCGCCACCTCCTGGCGCGCCAGTGATCCAGCGCTCAGGCGCAAGGCATCCTCGATTAACGCTGGCACCGAGACGGTTTCGACGACACTGACGGCAACGGCATAGGACTGCTGGGCGGCGACAATGGCTTTGATGTGGTCAATGCCCTTGGTGAGTTGCTCGAGTTCTTCGATGATGCCCTGTTGCTCCGCCGTCACCACTTCCGCCAGCTTGAGCAGGTAGCCGGGCAGCATCTTTCCTTTGGGATCGCTGGAGAGAAAATCGCTCAGGTCATCGACATGTTCGTTCATCATCTGAGCCACCTTGCCCAGCCCTTGGGCTTTGGAGGTGCGCATCTGGCTGCTGACCAGTTCCGCCGATACGTTCACGCTGTTGAGGACGTTGCCGACGTTGTGCAGCACCGTCGTGGCAATTTCGGCCATGCCCGCCTGACGGGATTTTGCCTGCAGTTCGGTTTGCACTTGGCTCATGCGTAGCGCCGCACGTACACGCGCCTTGAGCTCCAGCGGCGAGAACGGTTTGGCGATATAGTCGTCGGCGCCACTCTCCAGCCCGGAGACGCAGGCCTCGCTGCCGCCGCGGGCGGTTAACAAGATCACGGGTAAATGGGCGAAGCCAGCGCTGGCTTTGATTCTGGCTGTCAGGCCAAAGCCGTCGAGCTCCGGCATCATTACATCCGAAAGGACGACATCGATGGGCCGACGCTGCAGGAGTGCCCAGGCCTGCTCGCCATCAGCTGCGGTGGCGACGATGTAATCGTCGTGCAAAAGCTCGCTGAGGTAGCTCAGCATTTCCGGACTGTCGTCGACCACGAGCACCCTGGACTGCGAGGCGTGTTCCAAGTGCTGCTCGTCATCTTCGCCTTGCATCGAAACGCGGTCGTTGCCGCTGCCTTGGCGACCGTGGTCAAAACGCAGGTGGCGCTGCTCGGTGGTGCTCGTTGTGCTCGCCAGTGATCGCTCGTGCATATCGCTGGCTTCGGTCGGCAAGGTGTCTTGCTCATCCCCCAGCGGAAGTCGAACGAAGAAGCACGAGCCTTGTCCGGGCTCACTGTTGACGCCGACTTCGCCCCCCATCAGTTCGACCAGATACTTGACCAGGGCAAGACCGATGCCCGTGCCGCTGTAGTGGCGCGTGGCGGAATTGTCGATCTGGGAAAAACGCTGGAACAGCAGCGGCAGTTTGTCTGGCGCAATGCCAATGCCCGAGTCTTGCACCGCGAGTTCAAATCGCTCGCCATCAAGCGCAGTGACTGCCAGGTGCACGGTGCCGCCAGCGGGCGTGAACTTGATGGCATTGCTTACCAGGTTGAGGAGAATCTTCTCGAAGTGTCGGGGGTCCAGGAACACCGTACCGAGGGCGGGATCGATGCTGCAGGTCAAGGTGCAGCCTTTGCCCTCGGCCACCATGGCGGCATCCTCCGCCAGCACCCCCACCATCTTGTTCAGGTCAATGGGCGCCGGACACAACTCAAACTTGCCCGCTTCGGCCTTGGAGAAATCGAGGATGTCGTTCACCCGGTTCATCAAGCGCAGCGCGTTGCGTTGGGCGCGGTCGATTTGCACACGCCAGTCCGCCGGCGGGAGGGTCGCCGCCGAGAGCTGCTCCAGTGGAGCAAGAATGAGGGTCAGGGGGGTGCGCAGTTCGTGGCTGACCGTGGCTACAAAATCGCTCTTTGCCTGGTTAGCCGTCTCGGCCTGGTTGCGCGCCTGAATCAGCTCGACGGCCTGCGCCTCCAGCACCTCGGTCTGTTGGTGCAGCGTGTCGGTGCGTTCGGCGACCATTCTTTCCAAAGAGGCCTGGACTTGCTGTCGTTCGGCTTCGGCCTCGGCCTCCAGTACCCGAATACGCAGGGCATTCTCCTGGAACACCCGTACGGCGCGGGTCATGATCCCTATCTCGTCGCCGCGTCCTGCGCTGGCAATCGCGGCGTTCAGGTCGCCGGCCGCAAGCCGGCGCATGGCCGAGGCCAACGCCACGATGGGCTGCGCGACAAACCGCGACGTGCTCCAGGCGATGGCGCTTGCGAGCAGGATGGCAACAGTACCCGCGACCACCGTCGCAAGCATTCCGCGATCATTGTGAACCAAGGCCTCGGAGCGCGCTTCACCCGCGAAGCGCGCAACCAACAGCCCGGCGCTCCGTGCCTCATTGCGAACCTGGTCGCGCGCGCCGCTCAAGGAGTTGCTCGCCTGATGGAACCTGGCGAATGCCGTCCGGTAACCGGCGATCTGATCGTAGACCGTCAGGGCCGTAGCCTTGGTTTGCAACCCTACGGACGAAGGGAGAACGCGCGAGAGACGGGAGAGTTCGTCCAGGATGGCGCCGACCGCGCTGGCGACCTCGGGCGACGGTGACAAGCGAAACGACAAGGTCTGCGCCTCAAGGGTGGCAACACGCTCGGCGAAACGCTTGGACAGCGCGGCTGCATTTTGCAGCAAACCCGTGGCGGCCTGAATGTCATTGGCGTCATGGGTAACGTGCTCGTCCAGTTCACCCAACATCGCTTCAAGGCGCTCGGCCACATCCCCAAGGACGGCGAGATGCCGCAACGCCTCGCCTCCCCGGAGCTTGGGCGCCTCGCCAAGGTGCTCGACCGCCAGGCAGGCAGCAGCAACCGCCGTCGCCAACTGATCCAGGGCCTCAACCTCCTGCGGCGCCGCCATCACCTCGCGCAATTGCTCGACCACGGGCGGCAGTGCCGCGCAGGAGTTCCGCGCCGCGATGCCGGCCGCACGATCACCGGTCACCAGCATCTTGGCCAGATTGGCGGTGATGATCCGTTCGCTGTTTCGCAGGATATCCAGGATGCGGTGGGCGCTTTCGAGGTTGCTCACCCGCACCTGATGGTCGGCGGCACGGGCAGCAATCTCCTTCAGCCCGTCGGCGATGCCCTGTTCGACAAGGATCGTCGCCTCTCGCATCCGGCCGTAGTGGGCGGTCATGTTCTCCGTTTCGCCATCCATGGTCAGGGTCGCCGCCCGCAAGGTAGCGATCGCCGCGGCAAGCCTCTGCAGACTGCCCTTGAGCGATTGCGCCTCTGCCACCGGAATGGCAGTGAGGCCGACGATAGCCGTGGCCACCATGCCTTCGGCCTGGATCAGGCTTTCCTGGTCGCGGGTGGCGATAAAATTTTCCACTCGACCAGTAGCCGCGTTGACCGACGCCAGGATTTCCGCAGAATGGCTGGCAGAATCCACTGCACGTACCATGCCTCGCAGGCCGTAGAGGTTCACCAGCGATACCGCCAGCATCAGGAACACCAGTGCAGCGACCGCCAGGCCAATTTTGACGGCAATGGGCCTGTCCCTGAAGGGTTTGAATGTCAACATGGCACCTCGCATCCCCGCCCGCCGCTACGGCTTGATCACCTCTGGCAAAGGCGCGGGCGCCACCGTATTGTTGATGGCCGCGTCGATCATCCCCACAACGGACGCCTGGCTGTAGAGCGGATTGGCAGCGCCGCCCACGGGCATAGTGGCGAGCCAGGCGTCCAGGTCTTTCGCATTGATGCGCACCAGCGGTACCTCGACGAACTTCGGCACCTGCTTGCCCGCCAGAATCTGCTGGGCCACCCAGAAACCCACTTGGGAGACGCTCGGGGAGGCGGAGACCGAGACGGTCTCGTAGCCGTTGGCATCGCGTTCCTGTTGCCACAGGGCGAGTTCGTCTTGACGGTTCCCCATCACAATGATCGGCAACGGGCGTCCCGCCGCCTTGAACGCCATGGCGGCGCCATAACCGTCGCCCCCTTGAGTAGCGACGGCATCAATGCGGGGCAGCGACGCCAGCGCCAGCGCCACCTCCTTGCGTGCGACGGACGCCGTCCAGTTCCCGTACACGGTCTTGGCGAACTTCAGGCCAGGGTAATCGCTGGCGGCCTTGCGAATGCCGTCGCTGATATTTTTATCGGTGGCATCGCCGGCAATACCGCGGATCTCTAACAGCGTTCCGCTGCCCTTGAGGCGCTCGGCGATATAGTCCATTTCCACGCGGCCCATGGCGGACCAATTGTAGTCCACGGTATAGACGCAAGGTTCGGTGACCAGGCTGGCCATGACGACCACCACGATGCCGGCATTGCAGGCATCGCGGATCACTCCGTTGAGGGCTGTGTCGGACGCGGCCAGGATGACGATCGCGTTGACGCCCTTGACGATCATGTCCTGGATCTGGGCTGCTTGTTCCGACGCCGAGTTATTGGCGCTGACCACTGGGGCCTCTCGGATCACGCCATCCTTTTGCGCTTGGAGCGCAATCTCCTGCCAGTTGCGCACCATCACCTTGCGAAAATCGCTGCCCGCATAGGAGTTGCTGAAGGCAATGCTATGACTGGCGGTTGAGTCGCCGGCGGCGTGGGCTGGATTGGCAACCACCATCACCAGCCCGGTCACGCAGCCGGCGAAGCGCCATAAGATTCTGTGAATTGATTTAGCGTTCATGCTGTTCTCCATCGTGCATGGGATTTACCAAAAAGTAATCCACCAGCACCCGGCGACAGCCTGGATCGACTGCTTGGTCTGGTTGGAGCAGTCGCTCATAGTCGGGAAGGCGCTTGCCTCTCTGGTTGCTCCTGGGTTTGCACGCCATCGACGCTCAAACCAATGCGAACATCGCGGGCGAAACTGATGAGGCAGAATGGGTCGCAGCAAGCCCAGATCACAGCAGTGCCGACGAAAGCCACTGCGATAATGCCTGCACTGGCATGAGCATAGTATCAAAGTGCCCTATTCGCGCGCGGCCATGGCGGGTTTCGGCCCACTGAGCGTCCCACAAGGTAACACCGACGACGACACTTGGGTGGGGGCGCGCGGTGAAAGCCAAAGAAGAGGTTTCTTTGGGCGAAAAAATAGCCCTCGGGTTTAGCAAGGCCACTCAAACGAGTGTCGTCACGTGAGCCTACGATTTCAGGTTTTTAACGCTGGCAAACGTCAACTCCCCCCGTGCCTGCTCCAAGGTGTTCATCGGGATGGACACCGGAACGACCTGAAGAATCGGTTTCAGCACGCTGGCTCGCTCACTGGACGTCACCAGCCTCTCATCACTGGGCGGCACGCCAAAGTACTCCCGATAGCATTTGGAGAAGTGCGGCGTGGACACAAACCCACAGAGCAAGGCCAGCTCCACGATCGAGATGGGAGTTTGCTTGAGCAACTGGCGCGCGCGAATCAGCCGCAACCGAAGGTAGTACCGCGAGGGTGAACAGTGCAGATACTTCTGGAACATTCGCTCAAGCTGCCGGCGCGACAAGGCCACATACTCCGCCAGTTGATCCAGGTTGATCGGCTCTTCCAGGTTGGCCTCCATCAGCGTGACGACTTCCTGCAACTTCGGTTGCTGGGTGCCCAGCATATGCTTGAGCGGCACGCGCTGGTGGTCTTGCTCATTGCGCATGCGCTCGTACACAAACATGTCCGAAATCGCCGCCGACAGCTCGTGACCATGATCATGACCAATCAGATGCAGCATCATATCCATCGGCGCGGTGCCCCCCGAACTGGTGAGGCGATCCCTGTCGAGCGTGAACACGCTGGCACTGAGGGTCACCCGTGGGAAGGCTTCCTGCATGGCCGCCAACCATTCCCAATGCACACTGCATTCAAATCCGTCGAGCAACCCCGCGCGAGCCAACACCCAACTGCCGGTACAAATACCGCCCAGGCGCGTCGAATAACGCGCCTGGGTGCGCAGCCACTTCACGAGCTCGCCGGTCACCGTGTTCTGAATGCTCGTACCGCCGCACACCAACACGATATCGGCAGCCGGCGCAGTGCCTGCCGAACAGTCAGGTGTGATGGGCATGCCATCGCTGGCCCATACGGGATTACCGTCGACACTTGCGGTGTGCCAACGATAAAGCTCCTGACCCGACAGCTGGTTGGCCATGCGTAGCGGCTCGACCGCAGACGCCAAGGAGATCAAGGTGAACTGGTCCAGCAGCAAGAAAACCAGACGGGTAACAGGCCGGGCGTTCATGGGCGCGAAGCGACGGGCATCGGCTTCTGCGCGCTGTCGGGTTGCCGCGCCGTGATGACGCCGACCAGGGAAATCAACAAGGCCAACCCGATAGTCGAAGACACCTCAAAGCGATGCTCAGGCGTCAACAGCATCACCGCCAATGCGGTGCAAATGAAGGCGATGACCAACCAGGTCAACCAGGGAAACAGCCACATTTTGAACGTCAGCGTGACGTTGCGGCGTTGCAGGACCTTGCGCATGCGCAGTTGTGAAACCGCGATCACCAAGTACACCAGCAAGGCGATGGCACCCGAGCTGGCCAGTAGAAACTGGAACAGCCCCGCGGGCATGAAGTAACTGAGCAAGGTCACGCCAGCCCCCAGTACCGTACTGGCGATGACTGCGGCCCTCGGCACGCTCGCTGCCGATGTCTTTTTCATCAGCGTGGGCGCATCCCCCCGCTTGCCCAGGGAGTACAACATGCGCGACGCAATGTAGATGGACGAGTTCATGCAACTGGCCACGGCGATCAACACCACCACGTCCACCAGTAGCTTGGCATGGGGAATGTTCATCAACTCCAGTGCGCGCTGATAAGAACCGACCGACGCCAACAGCGGGTCATTCCAAGGCACAACGGAAATAACCACAAAGATCGACAGCACGTAAAACACCCCGATGCGCCACATCACCGAACGCGTAGCCCGGGCGATATTCTGCGCCGGGTTATTGGACTCTGCGGCCGCAATGGTGACGGCTTCCGTGCCGATAAAGCTGAACATGATGGTAATGAATGCCCCGACCACCGCAGACAAGCCATTCGGTGCGAACCCGCCGTGCTCTTCCATCAGTCGACTCAAGCCGCTGGCCTCCCGCTCCGGGATCCAGCCCATCAATACCGCGCCCCCCAGACCGATGAAACCAATGATCGCCACCACCTTGGCCATGGCAAACCAGAACTCGAATTCGCCGTACTTGGAGACGCTGAACAAATTGGTGACCACCAACAAAAAGATCGACAACAAGGCAAACAGCCAAGCGTCGATCTGCGGGAACCACTGGTTCAGGATATGCCCGGCAGCCAGCGCCTCGATGGGAATCACCAGCACCCAGAACCACCAGTACAGCCAGCCGATCGTAAACCCGGCCCAGCGCCCGATGGCTTGGTCGGCGTAGGTTGAGAAAGAGCCGGTGTCCGGGTTGGCCACCGCCATCTCCCCCAACATACGCATGACCAGCACCACCAACAGCCCGGAAAACAGATACGCCAGCATCACGGCCGGCCCCGCCGCCGCAATGGCATGCCCGGAGCCGACAAACAATCCCGCACCGATAATGCCTGCGATGGAGAGCATGGTGACATGACGCGGCTTGAAGCCCTGCGCCAGCTGGCCGTTTGAATCCTTGGAACTCAGGCTATTCATCGTTGTTTTTATTCTCTGTGATCGACGCCAGGACGCACTGACTGAAGGGTCAGGTGATCATCTTTTTTTAATGACGGGTCACAGTACGCGGCATTCCCGCCGCGAAAATAGCCTCATAGCGGCACACAAGCGCCTGATATCGACATGGGCCAAAGCGGCTCATCTGTCTGTCTGACCCATTGCGTCAATGTCGGCAAGCGATGTAAAAAAGAGGGCGAGCCCTTTTTTCAGAAACGCGGTCTGATCCTTTTTTAACTGAGTCGGTATTCAATCTAACAGCGAAGCGTTCTTGAGCAGATCGGATAGCCCTTCAGGTACTAAGCGGGACGTCGCGGTGAAACTGGAGCTGTTATGCCAAATGGCTTTGAACGCTGCACCGTCACTTTCACAACCGTCTAGCCAAGGCTGCTCATAGACCGTTACGTCGTCAAACCTTGCATCGTAAATTTGGACAATCTCGTGTCCTGGCTTCCCCGCGTAGATGAAAATGCTTTCCAAAGTGCCAATCAGCCGAATGTCGCTGATCGATAGGCCCAGCTCCTCCCGCACTTCTCGGGCGATGGCATCGATACCCCTTTCACCAAACTCAATGCCTCCACCAATAGGGCGAAAAAGAGTCTGCCCGTCACAGGCGTCATAGAATTGGTTGACCAGTATTTTTCCGCGATTATGAAAAATGCAAAGAGCAAGAGGCCGAATGTATGACTCTGACATGAATAAAACGCCCTTTTGGATTGTCGAGCAGTAGGTACTGTGTACGTCAGCGCAAGGCTCAGTAGCTGTCAGACGGCACGCATGATACACCATGTGTGAACTGACATTTATGCCTACTGGACTTCAATGCATAGGCTTGATGAATGATCCTGGGAGGTAAGCGACCCAAAAAAATGACAATCAGTACCAGGGGCTATGCTTGCTCCCCTTATGCTGCTCGACTCACATAAGGATGATTAAAAAAGGTGTGGCGGTATGACAGCAGATAAATCTTGTCCTGTGGTTCTGCGAGCCCGCGAAACGTTGGAGATCTTGGCGTTTGAGCATCCATTGGCGGGCCTGCAATTGGTCAAAGGCAGTGTCGAACCCGGCGAGTCAACCGACTTGGCTGCGGTGCGAGAGTTGATAGAAGAAGCTGGGATTCAATCCACGGCAAGGCGAGATTTGGGTGAGTGGCGTTCCATTGTAACGGGGCATATATGGGCGTTTCATGAGTGTCATGTTGCCCAAGACCTTCCCGATACATGGGTGCATTTTGCAGAAGATGATGGAGGTCATGAATTCAGATTTTTCTGGCATCCGCTGATGAGTGAGCCTTCTGAAAGATGGCATCAGGTTTTCAAGGATGCTTTAAGCTTTCTCCGGATTACCCTCGCTGAAGCCCAAGTGTGGGTTCAACTCGTCTTGAGCCAGTTCAATAAGGCACCCAAGGTGCGACACACCAACCTCGCGATCAAATTGACGTGCAATCATTGAATCGCTAGCTGATTTGAGATCTACCAAAAAACATCCCAAGAAACCATTGCGCTGCCTGTAGCCAAGACCATCTGCGTTTGTGCAAGCCGCACAGAAACCAGATGCCAATCCAGAACGCGCAACCCACGATTACCCTGACTGATCGCTAACAACCGCCCAGCCTTAATTTCCCGACTCACCTGCTCCCGCGACCTCCCCGCCAAACTTTCAGCCGTGGTGAAGGCTTTGCGTTGCTCGATGGTGCTGAGAACCGCCAGCTGGTCGAGGCGGGTTGGCAAAAAAAGCCACTTGTTAGAGTGGCTTTTTCTTTGTGTTTAGAGCGGGAAATGGGGCATGTATCTAGCGTTCGACCCATTGAAATCTAGAGGGTCTACCTGTAAGCGTCTGGCAAACATACCGTACGCGGGCAAGCTAAAACACTGTACGGGCTACAGGCTTACTTCAGGACATTGCAACCCGTCACGCATCGCCGTACAAAAGAAGTAAAAATATGGCTCACAGGCAAAGCTTGGCAAATAGCGAAGAGCCCTTAAGAATGGCTTCATCGATCACGGAAGGACACCGAGGCGAAACTTGATGACTCATGACACATACTGGCCGGAGGCGCCAGCAGCCCCGCCGACGTGCGTCCGACAACCTCAAGTGATCCTGCCAAAATACGTTTTCTAGTGGTTCCGTAAAAACCACTTATGAAACTACTTATACGTACTGGATCACCCTGATTTCCAGTGGTTTTCCGCAGAAACGAAAAAAGACGCCTAAGCGTCTATTTCATAAATCCCAGGCAAAAAAAAGCCACTCGCTAGAGTGGCTTTTTCTTTGTGTTTGGAGCGGGAAACGAGACTCGAACTCGCGACCCCGACCTTGGCAAGGTCGTGCTCTACCAACTGAGCTATTCCCGCGTCTTGGTGATGCGCATTCTATAGAATTATCAGAACCCGTCAACCCCTTGATTCAAAAAAGTTTTATTTCTTTTCAACGGTGGTGCGCAGATGCGGCCAGGCGGCGCGCAGATACTGGAGCATGGACCACAAGGTCAGGCCGGCGGCGATGAGCAGCAGGGCGTAGCCCAGCAGGACCCAGAAGGTGAAGTCCGACGGGTTGGCCAGCAGGATGACCAACGCGAGCATCTGCGCGGCGGTTTTCCATTTGCCCATGTTGGAGACGGCGACGTGGGCGCGGGCACCGATTTCGGCCATCCATTCGCGCAGGGCCGAAACCACTATCTCACGGCCGATGATCACGGCGGCCGGCAGGGTCAGCCACAGGTTGCCGTGTTCCTGCACCAGCAGGACCAGCGCAACGGCCACCATGAGTTTGTCGGCCACCGGGTCGAGGAACGCGCCGAAGGGCGTGCTCTGTTCCAGGCGGCGGGCCAGGTAGCCGTCGAGCCAGTCGGTGGCGGCCGCAAACGCGAACACCGAACTGGAAGCCATATAGCTCCATTCGTACGGCAAATAAAACAACAGAATAAAAATCGGAATAAGCAGGACGCGTAGAACGGTGATCAGATTAGGGATATTCATCGGCACAACTGGCTACGAGGTGGAAAGGCATTCTATTCGCTATGCAGATTCGCATAAATCAACTCAGCGAGCTTTTTACTGATACCGGGTGCTTTGGCTATTTCGTCAATGCTGGCACGGGACAGCTCCTGCAAGCCACCAAAATGTTTAAGCAAGTCGCGACGCCGTGTCGGCCCAACGCCCGCCACCCCTTCCAGGGTTGAGGTTCGCCGGGTTTTGCCGCGCCGGGCACGGTGGCCGGTAATTGCGAAACGGTGGGCTTCATCGCGGATCTGTTGGATCAGGTGCAGCGCCGGTGAGTCGCCCTTCAAGGTGAACTCATGGGCGGCATCATTCAAGTACAACGTCTCGAAACCGGCCTTGCGCGTGGCGCCCTTGGCCACGCCTAGCAGGATCAGGTCGGGCACCGCCAGTTCGTTGAGCACGTCGCGGGCCATGGACAGCTGGCCCTTGCCGCCGTCCACCAACAGGATATCCGGCAACTTGCCTTCGCCGTCCTTCAGCTTGCTGAAGCGCCGCGTCAGGGCCTGGTGCATGGCGGCATAGTCATCGCCGGCAGTGACGCCTTCGATGTTATAGCGCCGGTAATCGGATTTGATCGGCCCTTCCGGCCCGAACACCACGCAGGACGCCACGGTGGCCTCGCCGCTGGAGTGACTGATGTCGTAGCACTCCAGGCGCTGGGGCGGTTCGTCCAGGTTGAGGACTTCGGCCAGGGCGTCAAAGCGTGCGGCGACGTGCTGTCGATTTGCCAGACGTGCGCCCAGGGCCTGTTCGGCATTGGTCACTGCCAGTTGCTGCCAACGCGCGCGGGTGCCGCGTACGCGGTGGCTGATGTCCAGCTCGCGGCCGCGCAGCTCGTGGATCGCCTCGATCAGCGTGGGAAAGTCTTCGTGCACCACGTTGACGATCAGTTCCGACGGCAAGTCGCGCTCGGGGCTGCTGACGTAATACTGGCCGAGGAACGCGGCCATGACTTCGGCCACTTCTTCGTCAATACCGGTCTGCGGAAAGAAATTCTTGCTGCCCAACACCCGCCCGCCCCGCACGCTGATCAGGTGCACACAGGCGCCGCCCGGATTGACGAAGGCCGCGATGACGTCCACGTCGCCGGTGCCGCCTTCCATGCTCTGCTGATCCTGCACGCGCCGCAGCAAGGAGATCTGGTCACGTAACTCGGCGGCGCGTTCGAAATCCAGGGTGCTGGCGGCCTGCTCCATGGCGCCGGAGAGTTCGTCGGTGAGGGCATTGCTGCGCCCTTCGAGGAACATCACCGAATGGCGCACGTCCTCGGCGTACTCGGCCGGGTCCACCAGGCCCACGCAAGGCGCTTTGCAGCGTTTGATCTGGTATTGCAGGCATGGCCGCGTGCGGTTCTTGTAGAAGCTGTCTTCGCACTGACGCACAAAAAAGGTCTTTTGCAGCAGGCTCAGGCTTTCGCGGATCGCACCGGCGCTGGGATAGGGCCCGAAATACTTGCCCTTCTGCTTCTTCGCCCCCCGGTGAATGCTCAGGCGTGGGAAGTTGCCGTCGGATAAAAACACGTAGGGGTAGGATTTATCATCACGCAGCAGGATGTTATAGGGCGGCCGCCATTCCTTGATCAGCGTCTGCTCGAGCAACAGCGCTTCGGTTTCATTGGCGGTGATGGTGGTTTCGACCTGGGCGATACGCGCCACCAGCGCAGCAGTCTTGGGCGCGAGCCCGCTCTTGCGAAAATAGCTCGCCAGGCGGTTCTTCAGGTTCTTGGCCTTGCCGACATACAGCAGGCGTGCCTCGCTGTCGAACATGCGGTACACGCCGGGGCGGCCACTGCAGGTCGAGAGGAAGGCACTTGGATCAAACGGTGTAGTCATGTCAGGCGCTGGCGTCCACCATGCCGTGGCGCACTGCGAGCAGGGTCAATTCAACATCACTGCTGATGGCGAGCTTCTCGAAAATGCGATAGCGGTAGGTGTTGACGGTCTTGGGCGACAGGCACAGCTTGTCGGAGATCGTCTGCACCTTCTGGCAACCGACGATCATCAAGGCGATCTGGATTTCCCGCTCCGACAACGCATCGAATGGCGAGTCGCTAGTGGGCTGGAAAGACTTGATGGCCAATTGCTGGGCGATCTGCGGGCTGATGTAACGCTGCCCGGCAAATACCAGGCGAATGGCTTGCACCATCTCGGCCAGCCCAGCGCCCTTGGTCAGGTAACCGGCCGCTCCGGCCTGCAACAGGCGTGTCGGAAACGGGTCTTCTTCACACACCGTCACCACGACGACTTTGATATCCGGATGGCTGCGCAACAACTTGGTCGTGGCGCCGAGACCGCCGATACCGGGCATCTTGACGTCCATCAGCACCACATCGGGCTTCAACTCCCGAGCCTTGATCAAGGACTCTTCCCCTGACTCGGCCTGGCCGACTACTTGCAGGCCATCGATGTCAGCCAGCATTCGTGTAATGCCTGTACGAACGAGATCATGGTCATCGACTACTAGCACCCTAATCAAGCAGACACCTCGCGATATGGTCTTATAGGTTGCTGAACACCTTAGCAAAAAACCAAGGCGCAGACCTAGCTGCAAGCGTCATATATATAGAGTTTGAATACACGGGGGCCGCCCGCCGAGAGGCGGACGGCTCTATTTTGCTGGGCAACAGGTCAGGATTCTTGAGGCTGCTGCTTGGCTTTTCCATTAAATGAAACGGAGTGTTCGGCCAAGGTTGACGTCAAGCGGCGGATCGCCGCTTGGTCTTCCTTGAACATCGCGCGATAATTACCCAACACTTTCTCCTCAATCTCGCTGAGGTTTTCCAGCTGAATCGGCGTAGCAGTTCCGGTCAACACGTAAAGTACATCTACACCTTTTGCGGCGACTCGGGACAAATAATCGGCCTTGGGCGCACGCCCTCCACTTTCATATTTGCCTTGTGCGTTGGCTTCAACGCCTCCTATTTCACCGAAAACTTTTTGCGACAGGCCAAGTCGCTCTCTTTCTTGCCTCAAACGCGAACCGATTCCACTCATTTGGATGTATGATCCTATTTGGCACACCCCAAGAGGTGACACGCTCATCTCTTAGTTAAACAAACTTGAACGGTTTTGAACTATGCCCGGAATCCGCACTGCTGCACAAGCCAAGGCCTGGCTGGAACATCAAGGAAAGTCAGTTCAAGCGTTCGCCCGCGAGCACGGCGTTGATCCGGCTACCACGTATCAAGTGCTCGCTGGGCGTAAAAAGGGACGGCGTGGAGAGGCCCATAAGGTGGCGGTCCTTTTGGGCATGAAAGAAGGGATCATCCTTGCTGAGGCTGATGGCCAACACAACGTTCAGGAAGTCGTTTCCTGAAGCCAGTATGCGCTTATTAGCATCAACTGCATGGTTTAGGTTCAACGGCAAACACGCTCCATCCGCCAGAAGCAGTCTTCTTCACCCACGATGCTCATCCCACTGCGCTGATAGAGCCTCTTGGCCGGGTTGTTCTTAAACACGGTCAAGCGCAATAAACCCGTCGCCTGCGCCTTGAGCGCCATCTGTTCCAACACCCAACTGCCCGCACCCAGCCCGCGATACGCCTCAAGCATATGCAACTCACGGATATAGAGTGCCCGCCTATCGGCGCTCAGGCTGATAAAGCCCATCACGGTGTCATCGTTGCAGATCAGCCAGTTCTCACGCCCGGCCCAAGCGACGTCGAAGCCCTGGTTGGACCACACCAGCTCGTATTGCAGGTAATAACGGCTCATGGCCGCAAAGGTCAGGCTTCGAGCAAAGGGAAGGTCCTGGTCTGTTGCCGCGCGCAGATTGAACGCCATTCAGACGGCTACCACTTGGCCAGTCCATGGCCCGCCATCGCGACGGGCAATCACCAGCGCATCGCCAATACCGGGCGCCGCGGCCAGTAAGCTGCCATCAACCGCCCAGATCGCGCTGCGGCCGGCGCACACATAGCCACCCGACGGGCCACCATGGTTGGCCATCAGCACCAGCAAGCCATGTTCGGCCGCATAGCCCTGGAGCAACGCGCTGTCAGTGGCATAGCCACCTTCGCTGATCAACACGCCGGCGGCGTATACCGTGGCTCCAGCCTCAGCCGCCAGGCGCGGATGGCTGGCATGGGAGAAGTCCGCGCACACCGCCAACGCGATACGCTCGCTCCGCCATTCGAGGAGCGCACCGCCCTGCCCTGCGACAAATGCCCGTTCTTCGCCAGGATGCAAATGCTGTTTGGTGTAGACCGCCATTGAGCCATCCGCCCCCAACACCAGCGCGCCGATCAACACACCGGCCTGCGGCGCCAGGCGGATGGGCATCCCCACCACTGCTGTCAGCCGTAGCGCCTGGGCCATCTCCCGCAGCGGCGCCAAGACAGGGTCGTCTGGCGCAATCGCCAACCCGGCCGCCAATGAAGGTTCATACCCGGTCAGCGACAGCTCCGGAAACACCAGCCATTGCACGCCGTGCCGGGCCGCCGCGCCCATGAACGTCAAGTGCCGTTCGATATTGGCCGCAAGGTCTCCGGCGATGGAAATGGATTGAGCAGCAGCAAGGGTCAAAGCAGTCATGGTCGCGTCCAAGCAATCGGTATCAACGTGGGATCAGCATATCTCGACCTATAGCCGTTGGTATCCACGTGCAATAGAAATTAATGATTGAGTCCTCCTGCCCGCCTCTAGTAAGCTCGCCACATCATTTGGAGACTCACCATGTTGCCACTTACCCATACTCAGGTTTGCCCTGCTGCCAGCGCCCAGCGCTTGGTATCGGCTACCCGTGTGAGCGGTTCGAGCGCACCGGTAAGTTTTTATTTTGGGTATTGGTTTAGCCACTGGCGCGCCTGATACCTGAAATCGGCGGCCACTACTCAAGGGGTCGCCTACCAGAGAAATCTAACCCCCGGTCGGCTCCCCGACCGGGGGTTTTGTTTTTTCAGGCCCCTCTATATTTCGCAGAACACTTAAAGGACACACGACATGAACTACGCCACTTATTACCGCTACGACACTTCCACCGCATGGCGATTTAGCCAGCTCCGCTCGGGACAGCCTGCCGCCTCCGATCGGTCACCTATTGGTGGCAAGCCAACACACGTAGCCAATACGGCCAATTGTCGAACACCCCAGTAGGGCCAGCGCGCGGGAACAGCCCGCCGCTTGCCCAGGAAGCCTTAATATGAACTCTGCCACCGCCGCTTTGCCCGTCTCTGCCCTGACCAGCGCCAATGAAGCCCTGACCCAGCGCCTGCCCAGCTCTCTTGAGCTCAAGCACCAATTGCCTCTCAGCCCGTTCCTCAACGAGCAAGTCCACGCCCATCGCCAAGCCGTGCGCGCCATCCTCAATGGCGAAGATTCACGTTTGCTGGTGATCGTCGGCCCGTGCTCGATCCATGACCCTGAGTCAGCCATGGAATACGCACGCAACCTCAAGAAGCTCGCGCTGGACGTCAGCGACCAGATGCTGCTGGTGATCCGTGCCTACGTCGAAAAACCGCGCACCACCGTCGGCTGGAAAGGCTTGGCTTACGACCCGCACCTGGACGGCAGTGATGACATGGCCGCCGGCCTCACCCTGTCCCGCCAACTGATGCGCGAAATGCTGCGCCTTGGCTTGCCGGTCGCCACCGAACTGCTGCAACCCATGGCCGCCGGCTACTTCGATGACCTGCTCAGCTGGGTCGCGATTGGCGCGCGCACCACCGAATCGCAGATCCACCGTGAAATGGCCAGCGGCCTGGGCATGCCCGTGGGCTTCAAGAACGGCACCGACGGCGGCGTTGCGATTGCGTGTGACGCCATGCGCTCGGCCTCCCATCCGCACCGCCACTTCGGTGTCGACAGCCAGGGCCACCCGGCGATCATTCAGACCCCCGGCAACCCCGACACCCACTTGGTGCTGCGCGGCGGCCACCGAGGGCCGAACTACGATGCGCAGAATGTGGCACAGGTGAAGCAAGATTTGGCCAAGTCAAAGGTGACGGCGAGGATCATGGTCGATTGCAGCCACGCCAACAGTGGCAAGGACCCGCTGCGTCAACCGGCGGTATTCAACGACGTGCTGGAACAGCGCCTGCAAGGCGACACCTCGCTGATCGGCATGATGCTCGAAAGCCACCTGTTCGAAGGCTGCCAAGCGTTGAGCGCGTCGATGAAATACGGCGTGTCGGTGACAGACGGCTGCCTGGGCTGGAGCGGCACCGAGCAGTTGTTGCGCAACGCGGCTGAGCGGTTGCGCCAACAACACACCATCATTGACTGATGAAGATCAGAATGTGGGAGCTGGCCTGCGATAGCGGTATATCAGCGAGCGAGTTGTAGCCTGACACGCCCCATCGCAGGCAAACCAGCACCCACATTTGCTCAGTGTTCGGCTCAGTAAGTTGGCGCAGCGTTCAAACTATTCGTGACCTGCGGTAAAGAGTCCTTTTCGGATTCGGCGGTTTTTCCGAAGGAACGACGGGCGGATACTCGACTCCATTGTTCACCCCCCTTCAGGAGTTACTGATGTCTATCGCTACGCAAAACGTTCCGGCCTTCGGCCTTGGCACCTTCCGTCTGCAAGGTCAGGTGGTGATCGATTCCGTCGCCGCCGGCCTGGAACTGGGCTACCGCGTGATCGACACCGCGCAGATCTACGAGAATGAAGCAGACGTCGGCCAAGCCATCGCCGACAGTGGCGTGCCGCGCGATGAGCTATTTATCACCAGCAAAATCTGGATCGCTAACTTCGCCGAAGGCCAGTTGATTCCGAGCCTGCGTGAAAGCCTGCGCAAACTGAAAACCGACTATCTGGACCTCACCTTGATTCACTGGCCTTCACCCGAAGATCAGGTGCCTGTCGCCGAGTTCATGGGCCAGTTGCTGGAAGCCAAACGCCTGGGCCTGACCCGCCAGATCGGCATCTCCAACTTCACCGTCGACTTGATGAAGCAAGCGATTGCAGCCGTTGGCGCGGAGAACATCGCCACCAACCAGATCGAACTGCATCCCTACCTGCAAAACCGCAAGGTCGTGGACTTCGCCACCGCTAACGGTATCCAGATCACGTCCTACATGACCCTGGCCTACGGCGATGTGCTCAAAGACCCAGTGATCGAGCAAATCGCCGAACGCCATCAGGCTACTCCCGCGCAAGTGGCGCTGGCTTGGGCGATGCAACTGGGCTATGCGGTCATCCCGTCATCGACCAAACGCGCCAACCTGGAAAGCAACCTCAAGGCCCTGCAACTGACCTTGAGTGCTGCCGACATGGCGCAGATTGCCGAGTTGGAACGCGGCCATCGCCTGACCAGCCCCAAGGGTATCGCCCCACAATGGGACTAAACCCCTGCCGCAGGCGTGCGGGATAATTCCCGCAGCCAGGGCAGCACACGCAGGCCGGTGCTGGACGCGGGAGGGTCGATAATGTCCATGAAGTGTTCGAGGTTGACGCTGTCCGGCACACCGGGCAACCGGACCAGCACCGTCGGCGTCGCCTCGGGAGTTGTTCCCAGGTCCAGGTGATCGTAGACCAGCACGTGATGCGCCTGGGGTTGAGGCTGGCACGTGTGGATCGCGAGCCCCGCGTTGATGATCAGCACATCAAAGGGCTGTGCCGGGATGGCGGTGAGGAGTTGGACCTCTTCAAAGGTTTGCACCGGTACGATCCGGTGATACCCCAACTGGTTAAGCATTTTCTCGATGTACAGCCGCTGTAGGTGTTGTTCATCGGCAATCAGGATGGTCAGTGCTTTGTTTGGCATGGCGAATCCCTGGGCAGGCATCGCTCGTCAGTGAGCGAGGCCCATTCTCCAGACATACACTGACGACAAAATCAGGCTTATTCCCGTTCAATGTAGGAGTTGTCCCAAATCCACCGAATGGCTATCAGGCGTGCTTGCTGTGCAGGTGCAGGCTCAGGCGCTGATGCAAGCCATCGACGGCCATGCCAACCGCCTCCACCGCTGCCGACAATGCATCACGGTCACGCCTTTGACACGCCTCCTCCAAGGTTTCGCAACCGGCGACCAACGCCTGGGCCCTGACCATCCGGGCACCGCCTTTTATACGATGAGCCAGGTCATGCAGCTTGGCGAAATCCGCGTGCTGTTGCAGCGCCGGCAGCAACAGGCGGTCCTCTGCGAGGCTATTGAGCAATGGCAGCAGCAACTCATCAAGTACGGCACCGTCGCCCCCCGTCAGCATGACCAATGCGCTCAAATCAAACGTCGGTTCGGCGTCCTCCACGGCGGCACTGGCAGTGCGTGATGCCAGCGCCACACGCAAATCATCAAGACCGGTCGGTTTGAATAGACAACCATCCATGCCCGCCTGCCTGCAGCGCTCGGTTTCCTCCGGTTGGGCGTTGGCGGTGAACCCCAGCAACAGGCACGGAACCAGGCCGAGCCGACGCTCTTGTGCACGGATATCACGGGCCAACGTGTAACCGTCCATAACAGGCATATTGCTATCGGTGATCACGCCATCAAAATGCCCGGCCTGCCACAGTGCGAACCCCTCGGCGCCATCTTCGGCCGTGACGATGCGATGCCCCAGGAAGCTCAATTGCCGAGTCAGCAACAGGCGGTTGGCCGGGTAGTCATCCACCACCAGGAGGCTCAATGCATGAGCCGGTGGCACAGGCGGAGCCGATGAAGAAAGCGGTGCAGCGGTGGCCAACTCCAGCGCCAGGGTCACATCCACCCGAGTCCCCTTGCCCAGCACACTGCTCAAATGCAGTTGGCCGCCCATCATCTCGCACAGATTGCGACTGATCACCAAGCCCAACCCCGAACCACTGCGTGCTGATTGATCGTTATTGCTGCCCTGGATAAAAGGGTTGAACAAACGTTGTTGATCCTCGGCACTGATGCCAATCCCCGTGTCCTCCACATACAGCCGAAGGTTCAGAGGGTCGCTCGCCACTGCCGGTGTGCACTGGGCGCCCAGGCGTACCTGGCCGGTCGCGGTAAACTTGATGGCATTGCCCAGCAGATTGGACACCACTTGTTTGAAGCGCATAGGGTCGATCAACACTAACCGGTCGATCATCGGGTCGAGCGCCACGTGCAGCAACAGCCCCTTATCCCGCGCCAGCCCCTCGAAAACCCGCGCCACGGAAGCCAACATTTCATGGAGATTGGCAGGTGCCAGGGTCAGGGACAGGTGACCGGTTTCGATCCGCGCAATGTCCAAGATATCGCCGATCAGCTCCAGCATGCTGCGGGACGCCATCGATGCCACTTCGAGGGCATCCTGATCGACGCGGCCCTGCTCGGCGTTCTTCTGAGCCAATTCGATCATGCCGATCACCGCGTTCATGGGCGTTCGGATCTCATGACTCATGGTCGCCAGGAAGGTGGTCTTGGCGCGATTGGCGGCGTCGGCCTCCTCCTTGGCTTCCTGCAACTGGCCCAGCAGGCGCTGGCGTTCGCTGACATCCACCCAGCCAGCAATCATGCCCACCACGTTGCCGTTGCTATCACGGTACGGCAGCATCCATTGGTAAATCGTCAGCACGCCACCGCCGGGCACCTTGAGCACCCGGTCGTGAATCTGCGGCTCCCCACGCTCCATCAAGCTCAAATAGTCAGCATGGAAAGATTGGGCCTGGGGCGGGTTGCCGGTGTCGGTTTCCACCACCGTCTTGCCGATCACGTCCTCCAACTTGAAGCCGAACACATCAAGGTAAGCGTTATTACACGCCATCAAGCGGCCCTGGCGGTCACGTACATAAATCGGGTGGGGCGTGCCGTCGATCAGCACGCTCATAAACCGCATCTGGTCGCTCAAGGCCCGTTCGGCCTGGGCACGCTTGTGAATCAGGTTACGCAGGTAGAGCACCCAACCCAACGTGACCAACAACAGCACGGCTGCCAGGCCGAACCCTTGGATAATCACGTTGCGATGGCTGATCCAGTAGCTGTCCTCGATGATGATCTCACTGCGCCAATGGTTGGTCAGTTCGTCCATTTCCTCGGGCGTGATACTCAACAGCGCCTTCTCGAGGATTGAATACAGTTCCAGCTGGCTGCGATTGACGCCGAAGGCAATCCGCGCCGGTTCCGTACCCACCGTACTGGTGATACGCAGGCGATCACGGTAATGGCGCGCGATCATGTAACGGGCACTGATCAGCGACACAACCGTCGCATCGACACCGCCTTTGGCGACCAACTCCATGGCTTGCTCAGGGTTCTCGACCGCCACAAAGACGATACCAGGATAATCCCGCGCCACTTGCACGGCGAGGCTGTTGCCGCCGATAAACGCCAGGCGTTTGCCGGGCATGTCTTCCAGGGTAAGCAGGTGCTCATCGCTGGCGCGCGCCACCAGCACATAGGGGTTGGACAAGTAAGGCCGGGTAAAACGGACTTTCTCGGAGCGCTCGACGCTGGGCGTGATCACCGCCATCATCTCCACTTGGCCAGCGCTGACCTCGTCCACTTGCCGAGGCAACGAACTGCCCTGCACCACCTCGAATTTCAAGCCTGTGCGCAAGCTGATCCGCGACAACACCTCGTCACTCAAGCCGATGAACTCCCCTTGCTCATTGAAAAATGACAGCGGCATAAACTTGTCGAGCGCCGCGACTTTCACGCGTGGATGCTTCTCCAGCCAGCGCTGTTCACTGTCACTCAAGCGCAACCGGTCAGCCTCCAGAAAGCCGCTACCGCCCGCACTCCAGCGCCGCAGAATTTCCATCTGCTGGCCGGCCGGGATGACAGCCAGCGCGGCATTGACGATCTTCAACAGGCGGATATTGTCCCCGGTGAAAGCGAACCCGAACGGGTTGACCTCCAGCGCGGAAAAATCAGCCATGCGCACGTTATTCAGGTGATTCTTGTTGATCAGGTAGCGGGTGCTGATGGCATCGCCGAGGTAAACATCGGCCTGGCCGAACGCTACGGAACCGATGGCCTGGTGGGTCGAGCCATATAACAACAATTGCGCCTGGGGATAAAAGGCCTGGACAGCGTCGGGCTGCATATAGTGGTAGAGCATCGCGACACGTTTGCCGGCCAGGTCGACGCTCAATGAATGACTGTCCCCCGCGCGGGTCACCAATACGGGTTGATCATTGGCGTAGGAACGGGACAATACCAGCGCTTTGTCGGCCGCCTCATAGCCGTTGGCCGACCCGACTAGATCCACGTTGCCCAGCTTGAGTGCCTCGATCACTTCATCGCGGGTGTCGTAGCGTCTAACCTCGATAGGTACATTCAAAATAAGGCTGATCAGCCACGTATAGTCAGCAGTGATCCCTTCAAAATCATTATCGTTGCTCAAGTCGAAAGGGGCGTAGTCGGGCGCGGACACCCCCATCACTAACGTGCGCCGCTCGCGCAGCCAGCGCCAGTCGCTTTCATCAAGCTCAACACTGGGGTGTTCAAGGGAAGAATGGCCGAGGAGCCGCAGGGTATGGGGTTCGTCCAGGGCCATCGCCGAGTAGGGCAACAGCCCCAACAGCAGGATGGCCGTGAATTTCACCAGCCGGAAGGTGGTCATTTCAGATCAGATCAGGTGGTTGCGCTGCGCAAACTTGGACAGGTGCACCACCGATGACATGCGCAGCTTCTCCTTGAGTCGCGTCTTGTAGGTGCTGATAGTCTTATGGCTCAACAGCATGTCCTCAGCGATTTCCTTGTTGCCCAGGCCCAGCGCCAACTTTTGCAACACGGTCAGCTCGCGGTCCGACAGTGCGTCCACCAATTCCTGCTCGGTGGTCTGCAAATCGTCGCGGCGGACTGAACTGGTGGGCAGGCTGGGGAAGCAACTGTAACCAGACCGGATCGCCCTGATTGCCTTTTGCAACTCATCAAGCTCACCCGTCTTGGCCACAAAGCCCATGGCACCGGCGCGCATGCAGCGTGTGGAGAAGAACACCGCCAGATAAGAGGTCAGCACCAGGATCTTGCAAGGCAGTTCGAGCGCCTTGATCCGGCTGATCACCTCCAACCCGCCGAGCTTGGGCATTGCCAGATCGAGGATGACCAAGTCCGGACGATGCACCCGCGCAATCTGCATAGCGTCGGCACCGTTGCCCGCTTCCAGGATTTCTACGAAGCCTTCCTGTTTCAACAGATGTTTCACAGTGGCGCGTATAAAAGGGTGATCATCCACAATTAAAGCTTTGCTCATAAGACTCCCCCGAGAGGATCAGTACGCTTACATATCACGCGGGACCTATCTACCTGTGAAAAGTAACAGTTCCGACAAACGGCGCTGATTACTCGGCAGGCAGTACAGACCCCTCCTTTTGATAAAACACGGTAAACACATAGAGCCACGCCCTGGTTCCTGAGGCGCAAGCGGGAAACCTTAACAACAGCGTGTCTTATCAAATGAAGGGATAGTCTCGAATTATTGTAGGACTTTTCCTCGCGATAGCATGACCCGCGTTGCACGGGACAATGCCTGACAGCCGGGGACTACTCGGTAGTACTGGGGCTCCAGAACGCCTGCACGACAAGGGTAGACATCGAAATTCGCGCCACCAGCGCATCCAGTTCGTCACCGTCTACCGACGTCACGGCCAGGGTGGCTTCTATTTCCACCTCCTCCGTGCCGAAGGGGCGCACGTCGACATCGCTGGCGGGATAGTTACAACGCGCCAGCTCGGCTTCCAGCAACGCCAATACGGCTTTCTGCTGAGTACGCCGTGCAATGACATACAGGATATTAGTGACCTCCGCCGACACCACGTCCAACGGCTGACGGTTGATGTTATTGACGATCGGCCGCAGCAAGGTGTTGGCCGCCAGCACAAACAGGGTGCCCAGCAGCGCTTCCAGGATCAGGTCGGCACCCGCGCAGGCACCCACCGCCGCCGACGCCCAGAGGGTGGCGGCCGTGTTGAGCCCACGCACGTTGCCTTCCTCGCGCATGATCACGCCGGCGCCGAGAAAGCCGATGCCCGAGACCACATACGCCACCACCCGCACCGCGCCTTCCGCACCGCCGAGACGGTTGGCCATGTCGACGAAGATCGCCGCGCCCACCGCCACCAGCACGTTGGTCCGCAGACCTGCCGTGCGCTGTCGGTACTGGCGCTCGAAACCGATCAGGCCACCGAGGATGAAGGCCGCGGTGAGGCTGACCAGCGTATCAACCAGGGAGTTGAGGTTGATGTTGTCGATTGCTTGCATAGAAGATCTTCCCTGTTTATTGCCAGCCGAACTTACGGATGTAGTAGCCCTTCACCGCCTGGGTCAGCGCCATGTACGCCAGCAGGATCACCGGCAGGAACACAAAGTACAGCGACGGCAGCGCCTGCAATTTGAAGTAGTGCGCCAGCGGCCCCATCGGCAGGAAAATCCCCACGGCCATGATCACACCGGTCATCACCATCAACGGCATCGCCGCGCGGCTCTGCAGGAACGGGATTTTCGGGGTGCGGATCATGTGCACGATCAGCGTCTGGGTCAGCAGCCCCACCACGAACCAGCCGGACTGGAACAGCGTCTGGTGGTCCGGGGTGTTGGCATCGAAGACATACCACATGAGCGCGAACGTGGTGATGTCAAAGATCGAACTGATCGGCCCAAAAAACAGCATGAACCGCCCCACATCGCCGGGCTGCCAGCGTTGCGGCTTGGCGAGCATCTCGGCGTCGACGTTATCGAACGGAATCGCGATCTGCGAAATGTCATACAGCAGGTTTTGCACCAGCAGGTGCATCGGCAGCATCGGCAGGAACGGAATAAACGCACTGGCCACCAGCACCGAAAACACGTTGCCGAAGTTGGAACTGGCGGTCATCTTGATGTACTTGAGCATGTTGGCGAAGGTACGCCGGCCTTCCAGCACGCCCTCCTCCAGAATCATCAGGCTCTTTTCCAACAGGATGATGTCGGCGGCTTCCTTGGCGATATCCACCGCACTGTCGACCGAAATCCCGATATCGGCAGTACGCAGCGCCGGCGCGTCGTTGATGCCATCACCCATAAAGCCCACCACATGCCCGTTAGCCTTGAGCAGGCGCACGATGCGCTCCTTGTGGGACGGCGTCAGCTTGGCGAACACATTGGTGGTTTCCACGGCCTTGGCCAGCTCGGCGTCGGTCATGTCCTCGATGTCATTGCCCATCAGCAGGCCCTGCTGCTCCAGGCCCACTTCGCGGCAGATTTTAGCGGTGACCAGTTCGTTGTCACCTGTCAGCACTTTCACGGCGACGCCGTGGGCTTTGAGAGCCTTGAGCGCAGGCGCGGTGCTTTCCTTCGGTGGGTCGAGAAAAGCCACATAACCGATCAGCGTGAGGTTTTGTTCATCCGCCAGGCTGTAGGTGTCGCGCCCCGGCGCCATCGGTTGCGCGGCCACGGCCACCACGCGCAGGCCTTCTTCGTTGAACGCGGCGGTGACCTGGCGAATGCGCGCCAGCAGGTCATCGGTCAGCGCTTCGTTGACGTCGCCATGGCGCACGTTGTTGCACACCGACAGAATCTCTTCGACCGCCCCCTTGCAGATCAACAGGTGTGGCTGGCCTTGCTCGGCGACCACGACGGACATGCGGCGACGATTGAAGTCGAACGGGATCTCATCGACTTTCTGGAACGCCGTACCCACCTTCAACTCGCGATGCACCTCCACATGCTCCAACACCGCCACGTCCAACAGGTTTTTCAGGCCCGTCTGGTAGTAGCTGTTGAGGTAGGCCATTTCCAACACGTCATCGGACTCTTCCCCCCACACGTCCACATGGCGCGCGAGGAAAATCTTGTCCTGGGTCAGGGTGCCGGTCTTGTCGGTGCATAGCACGTCCATGGCGCCGAAGTTCTGGATCGCGTCCAGACGCTTGACGATGACTTTTTTACGCGAGAGAAACACCGCGCCTTTGGCCAGGGTCGAGGTGACGATCATCGGCAGCATTTCCGGGGTCAGGCCCACGGCAATCGACAGCGCGAACAACAGCGCTTCAGTCCAGTCACCCTTGGTGAACCCGTTGATGAATAGCACCAGTGGCGCCATCACGAACATGAAGCGGATGAGCAACCAACTGACCTTGTTGACGCCTTGCTGGAACGAGGTGGTCGCGCGGTCGGTAGCGGTTACGCGCTGGGCCAACGCACCGAAATAGGTGCTGTTGCCGGTGGTCAGGATCACCGCCGTCGCCGCGCCGGACACCACGTTGGTGCCCATGAACAGGATGTTTTCCAGGTCCAGCGGGTTACGGGTGTTGGCATCTTGCTGCTGGGCGAACTTCTCCACCGGCATCGATTCGCCGGTCATCGCCGCCTGGCTCACGAACAGGTCCTTGGCACTGATGACACGGCAGTCGGCGGGGATCATGTCACCGGCCGACAGTACGATCAGGTCACCCGGCACCAAGTGTTTGATCGGCAGCTCGATGCGCTTGGTTTCATCCCGACGCAGCACGGTCGCCGTGTTGCTCACCATCGCCTTGAGGGCGTCGGCCGCCTTGTTCGACTTGGCCTCCTGCCAGAAGCGCAGCAGTGTCGAGAGCACCACCATGGAGAAAATCACCGTGGCCGCCTTCATGTCCTCGGTCAGCCAGGAGATCACCGCCAGCAAAGTCAGCAGCAGGTTGAAGGGGTTTTTGTAGCAATGCCACAGGTGCACCCACCACGGCAGCGGCTGCTCGTGCTCGACTTCGTTGAGGCCGTATTGCACGCGCAGGGCGTCGGCTTCCTGGGTGTTCAAGCCTTCGGAGTGGCTGCCCAGCGTGCCGAGCAATTGCACGGCACTGCTGTTGGCCGAAATCACCAGGGTTTGCGCCAGGGTCGGCGGCACTTCGCGGCTGACGCTGGCGTCGGCCACGGTGTCGAGCATCGCCAAGCGGCGGAAATGCCGGGCGATATGCCGGGTCCGCAGGAAGCCGGCGAAGAACTCTTTCAACAGTGTGAAGTTCATGGTGTTACTCCTGCGCGAGGAAACACTCGTGCAGGTACCGCCTCGCGCACCGCGCCCGTTTTAAAGGCACAGCCGGCTTGGCCCGCCCGCCGTAAAAGGCAGGCGCGTCCGTCGCATCCCGAGGTTAATCAGGTGCTGGTCAGCGTCGATGAGAGGGAATCGGACAGGAGCCAGGACTGGTCACTGCCGCGATGCCGCTTCTCGCTTTATTGGCGAGACAACGGCATCTGGAGAATGCGCGTTACCTTGCCAAGTCTATGCCGGTCAACGAAACCGGCCGACTACTGTCACTCGAACAAGTACCCACTGAGGGTCTCCGCAATTGATGAAAACGCGCGAAGCTTACGCCCCGATACTAGGAGAGTAAACCGTAGGAAAGCTTCCGAATGATGAATAAGAAGATTCTTCAGGGAGGGTTCAGGTACGCCTTTTCCTGGGCCCACTGAGGATCAAATGTGGGAGGAAGCAAGCGCCCGCCCATAGGGTTGGGTGTACATTTACTGTGACGCGGTGTCCGGTCGGTCCCTTGCCACCAATGCCAGGTAATCATCCACCTGCCCACCGCCCAATGCCTTGACCTGAATCGACACCCTGTTCACCTGCCGCCCCATCGTGACTCCCTCACGGGTACGCACCTGCACATAACCGAGTTTTGGCCAGAAACGTTCAGCACGGGTGTTGCCGATGACCACCGTCAACCGCAACCATTGGCCGTCATTGCGAACCACCCACGCTTCAAGATCCGCATGCAGCTGGTGCGCCAGCCCGGTGCCGTGCAACCGTGCATCCACCAGCAACAGACCGATATGCCAGACGCCGACCGCCAACACATCCGCCGCAATGTTCACCACCGCCACCAGCTCATTGTCCTGATCGCGGTAACCCAGCCAATACATCCGCCGGCATGTCCACCCTACCGGCAACTGCCCCAGCAACTCCTCATGCGCTTCAGTCGGCGTGGCCGGCTCGCCATTCACGGCGACGAAGTAATCCGGTGCGCGTTCAAAAAACCGCTGCAACTCGGCCTCATCCCCACCGCCCAGCTCAGTGACCCGAATGCCCGCAACGGAGCCCCCCGGCAACAGGTGCGCATCCACGTCCATATTCATCCGCCCTCAATCGTCCCGCGTCAGGACTTCCAACAACTCGATCTCAAAGCGCAGATGACTGTTGGGCTTGATATGTGCGCCCATCGACCGCTCGCCATAAGCCAAATGCGCCGGCACGAACAAGCTGCGCACACCGCCCACCTGCATGCCCATCAAGCCCTGGTCCCAGCTTTTTCGTATATTACACCTCAAAGTCTTAGCAGGCTCAGCAGCCAACTCAGGTTGTCCGGGTGTGAGATACTGATGGCGTTATGCCCAATACTCACCTTTCACGAATCGCGACGAGTCAGTACGGATGCTATGAATACAGAAGACTTTAGGAAAGCAATAGATGCTGATGACGGACTGAAGAGTAAAAGAAGAAATTTATTCTTACTTTCCTTGCTACTACTTGCAATTGTAGTTAGCGGTGCAAATATCAAAGAGGCCAGCAGTCTAATTTTTAAAATTGAGTTTACAAATCATGAGAACTTACAATGGCTTTTGATTGCAGGTATTGTTTATAGCATTGTACGCTACTACGCATACTCGGAAATTTACCGCAATGAGCTTTTCAGGATATGGTCTAAAAAACTTATCAACGACCCCACAGTATACTTCTATGACCAGCAAAAAGAGGAGGTTAAGGGCTTAGTGGAAAAGGCCGTGGACGTTTGGGGTGGTGATGAGCCGGGGTTATTAGAGCCGGAGTACAGGAGAATAGGCTTATTAAGAAGAGTTATTGCCTATCCAACAAAACAAGAAGATCCGGAGCACGGACTTATTTACTTCAAGAGATATATAAACCTCAACAAGTACGACAGCAGATGGAAACGCAAAGACTTTTTGCTTCTTCTCTGGATTGAGCTGAGGTACAGAGCGAGTGCTTGGGTGGCACAAAGGGAGACTCTGGATCTCGTGGCACCATACCTATTGGCCTTTATTGCACTTGGCGCCTTCTTCTACAAGAAATTTTCCTAAAAAGAAAAGCTCGCCAATATGGCTAACCTCAATACATCAATTGCGTAAGGTATACCAGCATGGCTAAAGATGATCCTAAGCAGACACTGAGCTGTTTCAAATACCGCAGCGGCGTGAGCGCCCTCAGGTGCCTTGTAGATGGGACGCTTTACTTCGCAAAGCCGGTGGAACTGAACGACATACTTGAAACCAAGTTCGATCACGCGCAACCCGAAGCATTCAGTAGAATCTATCTCGACACGATCTCGGAAGTAAGTCAGAACCGTGGTGGCCCTCGCTTATCATCCGGTTATCCGTGCCCTCCTGATTTTATTGCGATAAACACCGAGGAAAACGAACGATTCAGGCAGTCCTGCGACAATATAGGTATATTTTCAGCCGCACGCCGCCCAAACGATCAGGCTATGTGGGCGTACTACGCTGAAAACTGCCAAGGCGTTTGCTTTGAATTGGAGTGGTCAGCCTCAATTGTGCAAGAGAGCCAATTGTTGCCGGTAGACGTTACGTACAGCAGGGTCGCTCGTCAGCACAACCGCGCAGAAGATTGGCGTACGGTCTTTCTTGACCTAGCGGAAAAGAACCCTAGCTTGAGCCTTCAAGAACTTTACGAACTCTCACTTGAAGAGCAGTTTCGCCGTAGGATGGGTATTCTTTCCACTGCACGAGTAACGTCGGTCAAACATACAGATTGGGCACATGAGAGGGAGATAAGGTTACTTTCGGGTAAGGCAGGTGCTCGCCCATTACTCAAGTCGGTTCTTAAGCGCGTCCACTTTATGCGAACCGATGGTGCTCAATGGGGACCTATAATGCAGGAGCTTCATATGAACTACCCCCAGGTAGAGCTAGCCCAATGGACATTCCACCACGGTGAAATTACTGCTTCTGCACAAAGCATGATGTTCAAGACAATTCCAGTGACAGATATTAAATAATCTAAGGGAAAAATTGACGACAGAGGGTCGTTATATTCGGTATTTAACCCGCCGCTCGTCACTGGAAATACTGCGTGATTTGGAAACAACCTCATGCCTGTGGCCTTCTAAGCTTCTACAGAGGATGTTGTAGAAGCGTGAATGACAGACCTCATTGAGATGAAAATCCCGCAAGGGCGGGATTTTTTCTTCCGGGCGGATCAGTTGTCATCGTCCTCCTCAGACATCGGCTCCTCACGTTGAGCAGGGATATAGCCCCATTCGTTCCAGTTATCAGGATCGTTGTACGGGTCATTGTCGCTCATAGATTGTTCCCTCAATTGTTAAGCACGTCCGGTGAGTATATACGGCTCGGGGTTTGCTTCGGCAGTTATCGGTGTTCAGCGATGAAGAGCTTGTAGACAAATGCATCGAAGACCTTGACCGAATCCTGTTGAAATCCACAAACATAAAAGAAAAAATATCACCCTACATCGGACGTAAACAAGCGGTCGTGCAACGCTGGATGAACGATAAAAACGCACTGGGTTGCGCAAAGCTTTACCGTGCAGGCACTTACTACAACGCTATGAAACTACTGCAATATAATCGTAACTTCTCTCATAAGTCAGGCCTTTACCTCTGCGGGGAGTCTTTCTCCGTCGATGCAGGCTGGACGGAACCCTGTTTCAGAGGAGCAGTGGATACCGTGATAAACATTTGCAACAAAACCCGTGCAACATTCAACGGAGGTTTTACTATGCATGACTATCCCACCTACAAAGCCGAACCGTAAAAGAAAGAGACTACAACGCAACGGGAATCGCCCGACTTTCAATTAAACATTTGCTCGCCTCTTATAAACACCCAACCGATTTCCGGTTGTATAACAATAAGAGGTCATCTCCATGAGCGAACCAGCAAGCCCTGCACGCGTAGCGGTCATACAACTTGATCCACAGGTTGGCATGAATAACCGAGCCAATAACTTGCATCAAAGTCTTGCACTGGCAACCGAAGCCGCAAACGGCGGAGCCAACCTGATCGTGCTGCCTGAGCTCACCAATTGCGGGTATTTTTTCAGCAGTCGCCAGGATGCTTTTGATCACGCCGAACTGGTTCCAGACGGCACCAGTGTGCAGGCGTGGATAGATTTTGCCTGCAGGCATCAGGTTTATCTGGTGGCTGGCCTGTGCGAAATAGACGGTATGCAGTTGTTCAATACGGCCGTGCTGCTAGGTCCTGACGGGTTTATCGGCAAATACCGCAAAGCGCATTTGTGGAACCTGGAAAAGCTTTGGTTCACCCCTGGCAATACGGGCTTTCCAGTGTTTGAAACGCCGATCGGCCGTATTGGCTTGCTGATTTGTTGGGATATCTGGTTCCCGGAGGTGCCCCGCATTCTTGGCCAGCAAGGTGCCGATATTATTTGCAGCCTGAATAACTGGGTGTGGACGCCACCGCCGCTATTCGATGAGGCAGGCAAATGCATGGCGTCATACCTGACGATGACCGCCGCCCACGTCAATAATGAGTTTATCGCCGCCGCCAGCCGCATTGGCGAAGAGCGTGGAGCGCGCTACCTCGGATGCTCGTTGATTGCCGGCACCAACGGCTGGCCGATTGGCGCGGTAGCTTCGGCCAATCGCCAGGAAATCCTGTTCGCGGACATTGATGTCACCAGCGCCCGCAGTGCTCCGATCTGGAACAGCCTCAATGACCTGCAACGTGATCGACGTAATGATCTCTACGATCAAATGCTCGGTTACTCCCACCACCCTGCCCTTCCACGTTGATCGGAGGGCACAGCATGAAAACACTCATTACCGAAACGAGATCCGGCTGTTCCTGGATGGACATCACCGTCCTGATGCTGGGGTTGAGTAGCGTACTGCTGGTGCTTTGGGTAGCGCTGAGCACTCAAGGCTCATGGCCGGGCTACGCCGAGATGGTCGCGAGCCTGCCCCATCCGGTTGCGTGGCTACGGTGGATACTGGGGGATATCAGTGAAGTAGCCTTCTACAAGCATGAACTTGCATCACTCGGCTTGCTGGGCGGCGCTTACATGGCTTGGTGGGCAAGCAAGCACGGTAAAACCTGGCAGGGATTTTCCATTTCCTACGGAACGGGACTGTGGCCTTGGCTGATAACCAGTTCACTGTTGGGGCTACTGCTGAGCAATCTACTGTGGGGCTGGAGCGTCACCGCACAGACGTGGCAACCGACGTTCGCGGCGTTCGTCTCATTACCGGCGGCGATGGTGCTGATGTTCGGTGGCGGCTGGAAAGTTGCGATAAACGGTGCGGTGCTGGGCGCATTGCTGGTGACGCCTATGTGCTTGTTGATCGTGAACTTCGTGTGCGTACCGCTAGGTCTTCCAGTGGTTATCGGCAACGTGGTGGGCATGGCCGTCGGCAGTGTCATAGCGTTTGTACTGTGTCGTAGAGTGCCCTTGCTGGTGCGTTCCGACTACATCGCCCCCGCCAGACCGGCGCCTGCAAAACCGCCTACTTACGGGATAGCCTGGAGCCTTCGGCGGGTGCTGGCAGACTTTTCCGAAGCGCCGTTTTTTGGGAACGAACTCGCCAGTCTCGGGTTGCTGGCAGGCGTGTTATTGGCATACGCCCTGAACCCCGTCAGCCCGGCGTATGGATCAGGCCTGGTCTTGCCGCTGCTGGGCGCCCAGGCGCTGACATCGTTGTCAGGTGTCGTGATCTGGCGAAAACAGTGGATCAAACGAGGCTGGTACCCAACCTACGTTCCACTGGTATCCGTCGTGCCTGCGGCTGTATTGACCCATGGTGGTAGTTGGACAGTCATTGCTTCGAGTGCACTGCTCGGGGCGCTGATCGCGCCGCCATTGGCCTGTGCGATTGCAGCGCGCGTGCCCGCACACGTTCACCCGTATATAGGTAATGTCACTTCAATGGCGTTGAGTACATTGATGATAGTGCCGCTGGTAGGTTGGTTAGTTCAAGCGTAAGAGCCTTCCCACGCTGCGTGCCTCCTGCAGCGTGGGAACAGCTTTTGGTCTCTCACAACCACCGCCAAAACCGACTCCAGAATCCCCGCCCCAAATCATCCTTACACCCCGCATATTGCTGCGCATACATCTGCGAGCGCGCCTGTACCTTGCTGGCCACCGGCGGCAACCAGGCTTTGCTGGCGTAGGTGCGCTGGCGGTAGCCGCCCCAGCCTTCGTGGTAGTTCAGGTACTGGCCGTAGGCGTCGTATTTGTACACGCCGTTGACGCTGTAGGTCTTGTCCATGTACCAGCCGACAAAGTCGATGGCGTCGTCGAAGTCATGGCGACTGGCGCCGCTGCGGCCGGTGCTTTTGCGGTAGTCGTTCCACACCTCATCCTTGGCCTGGGCGTAACCCGCGGCGGTAGAGACGCGGCCCCAGGGGATGATCCACAGCAGGTATTTGCGTGGGGCCAAGGCGTCCTGATGGAAACCCGACTCTTGGTACATGATGGCGAACGGCACCTGGATCGGCACGCCCCAACGCTTTTGCGTGACTTTAGCGGCGTCGTACCAGTCGTCCTTTTCACGGAAGATGCTGCAGAGATCGTTGGGGTTGCGTGGCGGTGAAGTACCGCACGCCGCCAACAGAGAAGAGAGGAGTAACAGTCCGACGGCTTTGCCTGCGCTCAAGGGGCACCTGTGTGTCATACGCGTAAAAGGCCGCCAGTTTACGCGTATCACACTCAAGTACAGCGCTGTCGTGACGGGAAAAGCGGCGTCCTTGCCACTCGCCCCAAAGGTTTAAGCCAACGGCACGCGACGGTTGGTCAGCGCCAGGCGACCCACAAAAAAGCTCAAGGCCGCACCCAGCAACAGCATGGCCAAAGTGCTCCAGGCAGCGCGGGACAGTTGCTTGGCGGCCACTTCGGCGGCTTCACGGGCTTTTTGTTCAGCCTGTTGTTTCAGCTCATCGACCTTCTGCATGGCCTGTTGATAGGCCTGGGCGTAGTTGTCGACGATCTGCGTGGCTTCTTCCTTGCTCTTGCCGGTACGGGCAGCCACGATGTTGACTAGGGCTTCTTTATCGGCCGCGTTCAGCGCAGGCTCACCGGAGGCTTTGACGCGCTCGAACCATTGCTTCAGCGCATCGCCGGCCTGGGCAGGGTCGGTCGCTGCGGCGGTGGCGGACTGTTTGCCATCGGCGGCGGCCTGGTCGGTCTTCTGCTCGACGTTAGCCGGGTCCAGTTCAGGCTTGCCGCTCTGCTTGAGCAAGGTATCGAGTTCGCCTTGCAGGCTGTTCCAATCCAACTGGATACCCTGCTCGTTCAGTTGTTGCTTGATGCTGTCACCAATGCCTGGCGCCGCCGCGGCGATACCACTGCCTGC
Source organism: Pseudomonas sp. QC2 (assembly GCF_002859085.1). Taxonomy (NCBI): domain Bacteria; kingdom Pseudomonadati; phylum Pseudomonadota; class Gammaproteobacteria; order Pseudomonadales; family Pseudomonadaceae; genus Pseudomonas; species Pseudomonas sp. QC2. The sequence continues at coordinate 132,650 of NZ_PKKS01000014.1, read as the reverse complement.
AGCCGACAGGCCTTTACCGACCACATTGCCGGCAGTGCCGACGACACTGGCGGCCAAGCCAGCCAGCAGCCAGGTGGTGAGCAAGGTGGTGACGGTCCAGGTCAGCACGCCGTGCAGGCCGCCGCGATCCGGTGCCGTGCGGCCGGCGACAAACGCGCCAACGCCGATGGCAACCAGCGTGGAGACGAACAGCCAGATCCCTGCCCCGGTGCCGAAACCGCTCAGCGGGTTACCGGCTTCCATGGGGTTGACCGCGCTGGCACCGATGGCCGTGCCCAGCACACTGAGTACCAGATAGGTCACCAGGCCAATTGCACTACCGGCGAGCACCGAGCTCCAGGACACACGAAACAGCGAGCGATTGGTTTCATAGACAGTGGTCATACAGAGGTCCTTCACACGTTATGGGAGCAAGGCGAAATGCCTTGATGGGTGTGAGTGTGGCGAAACGACATACGTTCAGTCGTGGCCCAAATGCACCAGGTGGCCTGGTGCATTCGCACTCCCCTCCCTGCACTTTCTCTGCACTATCCTGATACCCGGGTGTCGTACTTTCATGCACCCAAAACCCGGAGATTCTATGACCCAGGATGTTCTCGCCAAAGAAACCAACCGTCGCCAACTGCAGCAAATAATCTCCGGTGTGTCCGACGGGATCATCCTCGCTGAGGTCGACCAGACCATCCTCTGGGCCAATGAAGCCGCACTGAACATGCACGGCATTGATGACGTCACGGCACTGGGTGCCAATACCCAGGCCTACGCCGAACACTTCGCCCTGCGCTATCGCAACAATCATCCGGTGCTACTGGAAAACTACCCCCTCGCCCGCGTAGCCGCAGGCGAAGAGTTCAGTGATGTGGTGGTCGAATGCACCCCCATCGCTGACGCCGATAAGACCTGGGTCCATCGCCTGCGCAGCCTGATCATCACGGACTCGCACGGCGAACCGGAATTGCTGGTGCTGATCCTCAGCGACGCCACCGAATGGGCGAGCGCCGAGCAGCGGTTCGAGAAAACCTTCAACGCCAATCCGGCGCCCGCGGTGATCTGCCGCTTGAGCGACCTGCGTTACATCAAGGTGAACCAGGGTTTTCTGGAAATGACCGGCTACAACCGCGACCAAGTCATCGGCAAATCCGTGTATGAACTGGACGTACTGGAACAGGCCGAACGCAAGGACCTGGCCATCCAGCGCCTGGGCGAAGGCGCGACCATCCCGCAAATGCAGGCCGAACTGAGACTGCCCGAAGGTGGCAGCAAACTGGTGATCGTCGCCGGCCAGCCGCTGGACATGAACGAAGAGGACTGCATGCTGTTTTCCTTCATGGACCTGGAGCCGCGACGCAAAGCGGAAATCGCCCTGCGCCAGAGTGAGGAACGCTTCGCCAAGTCTTTCCGCCTGACCCCGGTGCCCACCCTGGTGTGCAGCGCCGCCAACCGCCAGGTGGTGGACATCAACGAAGCGTTCATGAGTCTCACCGGCTATACCAGCGAGGAACTGATCGGCAAGTCCGTCGAAGACATCGACTTCATCGACAGCCCCCAAGCGGGTGCGCAGTTGTTCACCAGCCTGGAAAAAGCCGGCAATCTCGACGGCCAGGACCTCAAGGTGCGTAAAAAAGGCAATGAGGTGATCGACTGTGTGGTCTCTGCCGACACCGTGATCATCCAGGACGTGCCCTGCTACTTGCTGGTGATGATGAACATCACCGAACGCAAACGCTCGGAACTGGAACTGGTGGCCGCCATCGAAGAGGTGATGCAGGACGCCTCCTGGTTCAGCCAGACCCTCATCGAAAAACTGGCCAACGCCAAGAGCGTCAACAGTCCCAACCAACCCAATATCAGCTTTACCGACCTCACGGCCCGCGAGCGCGATGTGCTGGGCTTGATTTGCGAAGGCCTGGCCGACAAGGAGATCGCCTCGCGGCTGAAACTGGCGCCCAATACGGTGCGCAATCATGTCGCCACGGTGTACTCGAAACTGGGGGTGCACAGCCGCAGCGCAGCCATCGTCTGGGCCCGTGAACGCGGGCTGTTTGCGGGCGAGTTGCGTCTAAAAAAGTAAACCCTTTAAGTGCAAATGCACTAGTGCACCTAGTGCGAATTCGCCTTATGGCGCCAGGGGCCAGTCCTTAACCTTCAAGGGTCGAAACTTATGCCTTGAAGGAAACAGCATGTTTACCCTCTCTCAATTGCGAAATTGCATCGAAGAAGGCCTGTCGCCGCTGACGTGTGAATTCACGTTGTGCCGGGATGCGTCCCTGACGCTCAAGGTCTACGACGCTGAAACCGGCCGCGTGGATTTGGTGGTGACCGGGATCAGCACGAACCGGCTGCAGACCCCGCAAGAAGTTGAAAAGATGGTCGAAGAGCTGCGCTACGAATTGCAATGCAACAACGTGGGTAAGCTCACGCTGGATGATTTGCCTTCAGCGACGCAACAATAAGCTCAGCGTGCGGGGGTAGCTTCTTAGTGGAGTAGGCAGCCCCTGCTTTCTTCGCTGGGAAGGTAACGCGGTTTTTGAAGCCGGTTACCTCAACCCGGAGCCGCTACGATAACCACCGTCACTTCTTGACGGGGGTGATCTCCAGGATGGTGCCGTTGGTGGTCTTGAGCAGTACGAACTTATCGCCTACCCGCGTCCATTGGCTGTCTTCTTCAGGCTGCTTGAGACCGCGTTTTTTCCAGTCGCTGACGGCCGATTCCTTGCGCATCAGCATATCCGGCGCGCGATCACCTTCTTTCAAGTCACGGGCGTTGATATTCGAAGGTTGCACGGTTTCCTGAGGGGTATCACCGGCCTGCACGATAAAGCTGGCGGTGGACAGGCTCGTGGCGACCAGCAGGCAAGCGATCAGGGATTTGGATTTCATGGGTGCTCCGTCAATGAATGATGCGTACCCAGGTTCGGACCGCTGCCACGCGCGATCATTCAATCAAGCAACACGCCACCTGTGGCGAGGGAGCTTGCTCCCGCTGGGTTGCGCAGCAGCCCCAAAAAGCAGAACCGTGTACTCCCTGAACAGACGCGGCGTATGAATTGGGGCCGCTTCGCAGCCCAGCGGGAGCAAGCTCCCTCGCCACAGGTGACATGCTTTCATAACCAGGCAGCGTCCCATAGAGGGTAGTCACCCACCAAGCCTGCTCGCAGGGCATTACCGATGATGTAGCGCACCACCCCCCGTGGCGAGGGAGCTTGCTCCCGCTGGGTTGCGCAGCAGCCCCAAAAAGCAGAACCGTATACCTCCTGAACGAACGCGGCGTAGGAGTTGGGGCCGCTTCGCAGCCCAGCGGGAGCAAGCTCCCTCGCCACAGGTGACATGCCTTCATAGCCAGGTAGCGTCCCATAGAGGGTAGTCACCCACCAAGCCTGCTCGCAGGGCATTACCGATGATGTAGCGCACCACCCCCCGTGGCGAGGGAGCTTGCTCCCGCTGGGTTGCGCAGCAGCCCCAAAAAGCAGAACCGTATACCTCCTGAACGAACGCGGCGTAGGAGTTGGGGCCGCTTCGCAGCCCAGCGGGAGCAAGCTCCCTCGCCACAGGTGACATGCCTTCATAGCCAGGTAGCGTCCCATAGAGGGTAGTCACCCACCAAGCCTGCTCGCAGGGCATTACCGATGATGTAGCGCACCACCCCCCGTGGCGAGGGAGCTTGCTCCCGCTGGGTTGCGCAGCAGCCCCAAAAAGCAGAACCGTATACCTCCTGAACGAACGTGGCGTAGGAGTTGGGGCCGCTTCGCAGCCCAGCGGGAGCAAGCTCCCTCGCCACAGGTGACATGCTTTCATAACCAGGCAGCGTCCCATAGAGGGTAGTCACCCACTTGCTCCACCAAGCCTGCTCGCAGGGGATTACCGATGATGTAGCGCGCGATTTGGATAAGGTCTTCTTCGGCACGCGCGGCTCGATCATGGTATCCGCTTTGCCAAAAAGCGCCCTGTGTGCCGCAGGCTCGATTGATCGTCAGCGTACTCCTCGATTTCACCCGCTGCATAACCTGGGGCAGCGACGCGTCCTGCAATTCAAACAACCAATGGAAATGATCCGGCATGATGACCCATGCGAGTGATTCAACCAGGCCGAGGTCATGGGCCTGCTTGAGTTCCGCAACCAGCAACCGCCCCAGGTAAAAGTGGGTAAATACGGGCCGCCGTTGATAAACCACCGCGGTCACCAAGTAGGCACGACCTGTTTCTGAGTAACGACCACGACGTAACAAATGAGAGCTGGGCTTCTGAAGCAACTCAATGCTCCTGGCGATTGATAATCTGATCAACTCAACCTAGCAGTCCGCGCCCATCGCCCTGCTCAATTCAATTTCCTCATATTTCCTTCCCCCCCTGTGGCGAGGGAGCTTGCTCCCGCTGGGTTGCGCAGCAGCCCCAAAAAGCTAAACCGTATACCTCCTGAACGAACGCGGCGTACGAGTTGGGGCCGCTTCGCAGCCCAGCGGGAGCAAGCTCCCTCGCCACAGGAACCCCCTCATCCTGCAGCCCCCATTGCCCGCATGAAATAAATCCTGTAATTTTTCATGAAATTAATCGAAATAAATTTCATGAACCAACAAGAAGAACTCGCCACTCTCGCGGCGTTGATCCACGATCTGCGCAAGCACAAGAAGCTCACCCTCGCCCAGCTCGCGCAAAAAATTGAGCGTTCCGTGGGTTTCCTGTCCCAAGTCGAGCGCGGCCTGTCGCGACCGACGGTGGCCGATTTGACCGCCATCAGCCACGCACTCGACGTGCCCACCACCTACTTCTACAGCCAGCCCAAACCCAAGGCCGTGGACTGGATCACCCGCCCCAACGAGCGGCGCACCGTGTATTACGCCAATGGCATCACCGACATCCTCGTCTCACCGAGCATGAACGGCGCGTTCTCGATGCTCGACAGCCTGTTGGCCCCTGGCGCCAACAGCGGCGAACAAACCATGAGCGATCGCGCCGAGCAGGCCGGTTTTGTGCTGGAGGGCGAATTGACGCTGTGGGTAGAAGGTGAGGCCGATCCGGTCACCCTTGCCCCCGGCGACAGCTTTCACCTGGCCAGCTTCGCCCATTGCCGCTACGCCAACCTCACCGACCTGCCCGCCCGCGTGTTGTGGGTTTACAACTAGGAGCAACACCCGTGAAAAGCCATGCCTCCACGTTACTGGCCGAAGTACGGACCTTTCGCCAGAACCATCCCGATGTACGTTATGTCGACCTGATCGCCCTGGACATTCCCGGGCATTTCTACGGCAAGCGCTACCCCATCGAGATGCTGGAAAAAGTTGCCGCCGGCAGCCCGTTGAAGCTGCCGCAGAATGCCGTGTTGCTGGGGGCTCAGGGCGGGTTGTTCAAGATTGGCGACTACTGCTTCAACGACGGTGACCCGGACGCCAACCGCCGCCTGGTGCCGGGCACGCTCAAGCCGGTGAGCTGGGAATCACAGCCGTTGGGCCAGATGCTGATGACCTCCGATGGCACCGACGCGCCCATCGAATTCGAGCCCCGCGAAGTCCTGGCCAAGGTGCTGGAGCGCCTGCAGCACAAGGGCATCCACCCAGTGGTGGCGTTTGAGCTGGAGTTCTACCTGTTCGACAAAACGTTGGATAACGGCCTGCCGCAATTCGCCCGCGACCCGCTCAGCGGCGATGCCGACGACCAGCCCAACTTGCACATCGAACGGCTGTCACGCTTCAGCGGCGTGCTGGATGACATGGCGCAAACCGCCAAGGACCAGGGCATCGATATCACGGTGATCACCGCCGAACTCGGCCCCGGCCAGTTCGAGATCAACTTCGGCCACCTCGACGACGGCCTGCGCGCCGCCGACTGGGCCGCCCTGTTCTGCCGCAGCACCCGTGGCGTGGCGCTCAAGCAGGGGTACCGCGCCAGTTTCATGGCCAAGCCTTACCTGCAATTCCCGGGCAGCGGCATGCACGTGCATGTCAGCCTGTATGACGGCGCGGGCAACAATGTGCTCGCAGCCCATCAGCAGCAGCCCCTGCGCCACGCCGTGGCCGGGTGCCTGGAATTGTTGCCGCACTGCATGCCGATCTTCTCGCCCAACCACAACGCCTTCCGCCGCCTGGGCGGCACGGTGAATGCCGCCACCCGCGCCAGCTGGGGCTTTGAAGACCGCGACGCGTGTGTGCGCATTCCCGAGTCCGACCCACGCAACCTGCGCGTCGAGCATCGCCTGGCCAGTGCCGATGCCAACCCGTACCTGGTACTGGCGGCGATCCTGGTGGGCCTGGAGCATGGCCTCGACGCCAAGCGCGAACCCATCGCCCCGCTGAACGAGGACCGTAGCAGCGGCAGCGACTTCCCCCTGGAAATGCTCGAAGCCGTACGCGCCATGCAGCATCAAGCGGTGTTGCGCGATAAGCTGGGCGCCGAATTTGTCGACGTGTACTGCGAGAACAAACGCCAGGATCACCTGGCCTTTCAACAAGAGATCAATGCGCGGGAATACCGCTGGTTTCTTTAACCGCCCCTGGAATCATCGATGACCGACCAAGCTGCCCCGGCGCTGAAGGAAATTTTCAACGTCGAACGCCTGCAACACATTGCCAGTGAGATGACGGCGGTGTACCCGGCGTTCGACGCCAAGGGCTTCCTCAAGCACGCCAAGGCCGGGCTGGCCGAGTTATCGGTGATGCAGCGCATGGCGCGGGTCAGCGAGAGCCTGCATGCGGTGATCCCGCTGGACTACCCGCAAACCCTCACGCTGCTCTACGCCTTGGCGCCACGCCTGAACAGTGGGTTTGTCAGCCTGTTTTTGCCGCACTACGTGGCGAGCTATGGGCGGGATGACTTCAAGCGCTCCATGGCCGCCCTTAAATACTTCACAACGTTTGGCTCCGCCGAATTCGCCATCCGCCACTTTCTGCTGCACGACTTCCAGCGCACATTGGCGGTGATGCAGGCGTGGTCGCAGGATGACAACGAACACGTGCGCCGCCTGGCCAGCGAAGGGTCGCGGCCGCGCTTGCCCTGGTCGTTTCGCTTGGCCGAAGTCCAGGCTGACCCTGAGCTGTGCGCGTCGATCCTCGACCACCTCAAGGCCGACAACAGCCTGTACGTGCGCAAGTCCGTGGCCAACCACCTCAACGACATCACCAAGGACCACCCGGAGTGGGTGCTCAGCCTGATCGAAGGCTGGAACCTGGAGAACCCTCACACCGCCTGGATCGCCCGCCATGCCCTGCGCAGCCTGATCAAGCAAGGCAATACGCGTGCATTGACCCTGATGGGTGCAGGCGCCAAGGCCGAAGTGAAGATCCACCATCTCATGGTCACGCCAGCGGTGATCAACCTCGGCGAACGCATCAACCTGTCCTTCACCCTGGAATCCACGGCCCCGGCCCCACAGAAGTTGGTGGTGGATTACGCCATCGACTACGTGAAGAGCACCGGCCACGGCGCGGCGAAGGTGTTCAAGCTCAAGGCATTCAGTCTGGGTGCCGGAGAGCAGCAGCACATTCGGCGCGAACAGCACATTCGCGACATGACCACCCGCAAGCATTACCCTGGCCGGCATGTGGTGCATGTGCTGGTGAATGGGGAAAGGCTGGGGAGTGCCGAGTTTGAGTTGCGCGCCTGACCGGGTTCAGTGATTCCACACAAATCCAATGTGGGAGCAGTATTGATCCGGTTTCTTCAGTTGGTTTCGCCCAGCAACAAGCCTTGCTCACGCGCGCACAACTCCACCACGTAGTCCCACAACACCCGCAGCCGCACCGACTTATGCAACTCCCGGCGCGAGCTGATCCAGTAACTGCGCTGGATCCCCTCCCCCGGCAGCAACGGCACCAGCTCCGGGTCGCCGGCTGCCATGAAGCACGGCAACACCGCGATCCCCAATCCGGAGCGCGCCGCCTGGTGCTGGGCGATCACGCTGGTGCTGTGGAACACCACCTTGGGGTTGCGGCAGAAGCTGCTGAGGAATTTGAGCTCCTGGCTGAACAGCAGGTCGTCCACGTAATCGATCCACGCATGCGCCGCGAGGTCTTCGCGTTTTTCGATCGGCGGGTTGCGGTCCAGATAGGCACGGCTGGCGTAGAGGGCCAGGCGGTAGTCGGTGAGTTTGCGTGTGACCAGTTGATCGACGCTCGGGCGTTCGAGGTGGATGCTGATTTCCGCTTCGCGGTTGAGGATGCTGACAAAGCGCGGCACCGCCACCAGTTCCACTTCCAGGCCGGGGTAGCGGTCGAACAGGCCGCCCATGCGGCTGGCCAGGAACATCACGCCCAACCCTTCGGCCACCCCGAGGCGGATCTTGCCCAGGGGCGCGGCGGAGTGGGTGAGTTCGTCTTCGGCCAGCAGCGCGACGTTTTCCATGGCTTCAGCGTGCTTGAGCAGGGCTTCGCCGGCGGGGGTCAGTTCGTAGCCCTGGGCATGCTGCACGAACAGTGCGGTGCCGAGGCTTTTCTCGATCGCCTCGATATGCCGGGCCACGGTGGCATGCGTGGTTTTCAGGCGTTGCGCGGCGGTAAGCAGGCGGCCGCTGCGCTGCAACTCAAGAAAGTACCGCAGGTCGTTCCAGTCGAACATGACGCCTCCATTGAATGAGCCTCGGCTACGCTGTTTAAAAACGCACAGCAGCTGGGTAAAAACTAACATTTTTAAGACGAAAACTAACAACTAGGATGGAACCAATAAGAAAAACAAGCGAGGCCTCAGATGCCCTTTGCAACTGCTGAATACGATTACATCGTAGTAGGCGCCGGCCCCGCGGGCTGCCTGCTCGCCAATCGACTGTCCGCCAACCCCGCCCATAGCGTGCTGCTGCTGGAAGCCGGCGGCCGCGACAATTACCCCTGGATCCATATCCCCGTCGGCTACCTGTTCTGCATCGGCAACCCGCGCACCGATTGGTGCTTCAAGACCGAAGCCCAGGAAGGCCTGCAAGGCCGTGCGCTGAGTTATCCACGCGGCAAGGTGCTGGGCGGCTGTTCGTCCATCAACGGCATGATCTACATGCGCGGCCAGGCCCTGGACTACGACGGCTGGGCGGCAGAAGGCAACGCAGGCTGGGCCTGGAAAGACGTGCTGCCGCTGTTCAAGCAAAGCGAAAACCACTTTGCCGGCAGCTCGGAGTTCCATAGCGACGGCGGTGAATGGCGGGTCGAGCAACAGCGCCTGCACTGGCCGATCCTCGATGCGTTCCGTGACGCAGCGGCGCAGAGCGGCATTGCCAACCTCAACGATTTCAACCAGGGCGACAACGAAGGCTGCGGCTACTTCCAGGTCAACCAGAAAGCCGGGGTGCGCTGGAACGCAGCCAAGGCGTTTCTCAAGCCGGTCCGCCAACGCCCCAACCTCACAGTGCTGACCGACGTGGACGTGGATCGCGTGCTGCTGGAAAACGGCCGCGCCTCCCAGGTGGTCGCGCGCGAGCACGGCCAGCAGGTCAGTTGGAAAGCGCGCAAGGAGATTGTGCTGTGCGCCGGCTCCGTGGGTTCACCGGGCATCCTGCAACGCTCCGGGATAGGTCCCTCCAACGTGCTAAAGCCATTGGGCATCGAGGTACTGCACGAGTTACCGGGCGTGGGCGGCAACCTGCAGGATCACCTGCAACTGCGGCTGATCTACAAGCTGGAAAACGCCCGCACGCTCAACCAGATCGCCGGCACCGTATGGGGCAAGATGGGCATGGGCCTGCGCTACCTGTACGACCGCAGCGGCCCGCTGTCGATGGCGCCCAGTCAGCTCGGCGCATTTGCCCGCTCGGGCCCGGAACAGGCCTCGGCCAACCTTGAATACCATGTGCAACCGCTGTCCCTGGAGCGCTTTGGCGAACCGCTGCATGCGTTCCCGGCGTTTACCGCCTCGGTCTGCGACTTGCGCCCGCAAAGTCGCGGGCGCATCGACATTCGCTCGGCCAACCCGGCGGATGCACCGCTGATCCGTCCCAACTACCTCAGCCATCCGGAAGACTTGCGTGTGGCCGCCGATGCGATCCGCCTGACCCGCCGCATCGTTGCCGCACCGGCCCTGAGCCAGTTCAAGCCGGTGGAATATCTGCCGGGCGACTCGCTGCAGACCGAAGAGGAACTGCACGAAGCCGCCGCGCGCATCGGTACGACCATCTTCCACCCGGTCGGTACCTGCCGCATGGGCAGCGATAAAGAGGCGGTGGTCGATGCGCAACTGCGGGTGCATGGCGTCCCTGGGTTGCGCATCGCCGATGCGTCGATCATGCCGCGCATTACCTCCGGCAACACCTGTTCACCGACGCTGATGATCGCGGAGAAAGCCGCGCAGCTGATCCTTTCGCCGCCTACAAGGAGTCTCGCCCCGGAGAAAGAACTGGTTCATGCAATCTGAATAGCGGCGCCAAACCTGGCGCCGACAGTGGAACAACAATAAATAATCACTGTGAGGGCTACCCGATGTCAGAACATGCTCAACCCCTGGGCTCGGCGGTTACCGCCAGCACCGGCAACGAATCGAGAAAGGTCATCTTCGCCTCGTCCCTGGGGACGGTGTTCGAGTGGTATGACTTTTTCCTCTACGGCGCCCTGGCGGCGGTGATCAGCAAGCAGTTCTTTGCCGGGGTCAACGACACCACGGCGTTTATCTTCGCCTTGATGGCCTTCGCGGCCGGCTTTGTGGTGCGACCGTTCGGGGCACTGGTGTTTGGCCGGTTGGGCGACATGATCGGGCGTAAATACACCTTCCTCGTCACCATTATTTTGATGGGCGTGGCGACCTTCTGCGTCGGGCTGTTGCCGACCTACGCCAGCATCGGCATTGCGGCGCCGATCATCCTGATCGTGCTGCGCATGCTTCAAGGCCTGGCCCTGGGCGGCGAATACGGCGGCGCGGCGACCTATGTGGCCGAGCATGCGCCTGCGGGCAAGCGCGGGTTTCACACCAGCTGGATTCAATCCACCGCGACCCTCGGCCTGTTGCTCTCACTGCTGGTGGTGCTGGCCTGCCGTTACTTCACCGGTGACCAGTTCGAAGTGTGGGGCTGGCGCATTCCGTTCCTGTTTTCCATCGTGCTGCTGGGCATTTCCACCTGGATCCGCATGAGCCTGCATGAGTCGCCGGCGTTCCTGAAAATGAAAGAGGAAGGCAAGGTCAGCAAGGCGCCGATCCGCGAGTCCTTCGGCAAATGGGAGAACCTCAAGATCGTGCTGATCGCCCTGTTCAGCATCAACGGCGGCCAGGCGGTGACCTTCTACGCGGCGCAATTCTACGTGCTGTTCTTCCTCACGCAGTTCCTGAAAATGGACCCGGCCCTGGCCAACATGTTGTTGATCATCAGCGTGGTGATCGGCGCACCGTTCTTTATCTTCTTTGGCTGGCTGTCGGACAAAGTGGGCCGCAAGCCGGTGCTGATGCTCGGCCTGCTGCTGGCCACCGTGCTGTACTTCCCGATCTTCAAGAGCCTGGCGCACTACACCAACCCGGCGATGGACCAGGCCAGTCGCCAGGCACCGATCACCGTACTGGCCGATCCGGCGACCTGTACCTTCCAGTTCGACCCGGTGGGCAAGGCGAAATTTGACAGCCCATGCGACAAGGTCAAGACCTTCCTGGTCAAGCAAGGCCTGCCCTACAGCAGCGCCGTGGCACCTGCCGGCAGCCCGGTGCAGGTGAGCGTGGGTGACGTGCGTATCGACGGCTTTGACGAAAAAGCCCTGCGTGGCGCCGTGACCCTGGCCGGCTACCCGTCTTCGGCGGATGTGGCCCAGGTCAACAAGACCATGGTGGTGGTGCTGATCGTGGCGCTGATCCTGATCGCCGCCATGTGCTACGGCCCGCTGGCAGCGCTGATGGTGGAACTGTTCCCGACGCGCATCCGCTACACCTCGATGTCCCTGCCCTACCACATCGGCAACGGCTGGTTTGGCGGGTTCCTGCCGACCGTGTCGTTTGCCCTGGTGGTGTACACCGGCGATATCTTCTACGGCCTGTGGTACCCGGTGGTCGTGACAGGGGTGAGCCTGATTGTGGGGATGGTCTGCCTGAAAGAAACGCGGCATGTGGATATCGATAACAACTGACCCGTAACAGCGGATTTTCAACCACTGAAGACCGCCTGTGGGAGGGGGTTTGCCCCCCTCCCACTTTTATTCCCCAGCGCCTACATAAATTGCTGTACATCCATACAGATAACAGTTGCTCAAATCCCTCAGACTAAGCATCCTGCAAGGCATCAACCCCATCTGATGTGATGACCATGCGGCTGTACCTCTGTGAAAAACCCTCCCAGGCCAAGGATATTGCGGCCGTGCTCGGCGCCAGCCGCCGGGGCGACGGTTGCTGGCTGGGCAATGGGGTCACAGTCACCTGGTGCATCGGCCACCTGTTGGAAACCGCCCCGCCCGATGCGTACGATGCCAAGTACAAACGCTGGGTGCTGGCCGACCTGCCCATCGTCCCGGAAAAATGGAAGATGCTGGTCAAACCCAAGACCGCCAGCCAATTCAAGGTGGTCAAGCGCCTGCTGGGCGAAGCCCAGGAATTGGTGATCGCCACCGACGCCGACCGTGAAGGCGAGATGATCGCGCGCGAGTTGGTGGAGCATTGCCGCTATCGCGGGCCGATCCAACGGCTGTGGCTGTCGGCGCTCGACGATGCCTCGATTCGCAAGGCCCTGGCGGCCCTCAAACCCGGCGCCGAGACCTTCAGCCTGTATCACTCGGCCCTGGGCCGCTCCCGCGCCGACTGGTTGATCGGCATGAACATGAGCCGCCTGTTCACGCTGCTCGGGCGCCAGTCCGGTTACCAGGGCGTATTGCCCGTAGGTCGGGTGCAAACGCCGACCCTGCGCCTGGTGGTGGACCGCGACCGCAGCATTGCGGATTTCGTGCCGGTGGCTTACTGGGCCATCGATGTCGACCTGCACCACGAGCGCATGACCTTCACCGCCCAATGGCGCGCGGCCGAGGAGGCCTGTGATGACCAGGGCCGCTGCCTCAACCCGCAACTGGCGCGTGACGCCGCCGATGCCATGGCCAATGCCGCCACGGCGCGACTGGTGAAGCTACGCACCGAACGCATGCGTGAGGTCGCGCCCCTGCCCTTCGACCTCGGCACCCTGCAGGAAATCTGCTCCAAGAAACTCGGCCTCGGCGCGCAGGAAACCCTGGATATTGCCCAGTCGCTGTATGAAACCCACAAAGTCATCACCTACCCCCGCAGCGATTGCGGCTACCTGCCGGTCAGTCAGCACAGCGAAGCGCCGAAAATTCTGGCTGCGCTGGGACGCGCTGATGCAGCGGTAAACGCATTGATGCCGTATATCGATCCCCAGCGTCGCTCGCGGGCGTGGAACGACGCCAAGGTCAGCGCCCACCACGGCATCATCCCGACCGGTGCCGGCAAGGAGGTCGGGCAACTGACCGGTAAGCATCGTGCGGTGTACACATTGATTCGCGCGCGCTACCTGGCGCAGTTCCTGCCCAACCATGAATACGATCGCACCCAAGCGGATTTCGACTGTGCGGGCCAAGCATTGCGTGCGGTGGGCAAAGTGGTGATCGAGCCGGGTTGGAAACGCGCCCTGCCCGAAGCGCTCGCGCCGACCAAGGGCCGTGAAGCGCCTGTGCCGCAGGCATTGCCGACATTGGTGCAGGGCCAGGATTACGCGGTGGCCAAGGTCAACCTCAAGGACCTCTGGACCCAACCACCCAAGCCCTTCACCGAAGGCGACCTGATCAAGGCGATGAAAAACGTCGCCAAGCTGGTGGAAGACCCGCTGCTCAAGCAAAAGCTCAAGGACACCACCGGCATCGGCACCGAAGCCACCCGTGCCGGGATTATCCAAGGGTTGCTCGACCGAGGTTACCTGGTGAAGAACGGCAAGGCGCTGTCGGCGACACCGGCGGCGTTCAGCCTGATCGACGCGGTGCCCCGCGCCATCGCCGACCCTGGCACTACCGCGATCTGGGAGCAGGCGCTGGACATGGTACAAAGCGGCGAAATGAGCCTGGAAGAATTCGTCGCCAAACAGGCGGCCTGGATGAGCAAGCAGGTAGCGCGCTGCAATGGCATGCGCATGACCATCACCGGCCCGGCCAGCCCGGCAGGTCGAGGCGCCACGCCGTGGAAAAACAAACGCAAGAGCGCGCCACGCAAGACGACAGCCAGCCCCAAGCGGGCAAAAAAGCCGACAAATGCTGGGTGAATACTGAAAAAAACCGGCGAATGACGCTTTTCGACGGGTTTAACGCCGCTTTGGACCTTGCCTCGGCGTGGGCCGTCTAGGATTCTGTAAGGGGACCCTGACTAACTAACAACAACACCGGAGTGGCCGCCATGAAAACCGTTGCACAAGTGCTCAAAAGCAAGGACCAGAAAAACCAGGAGGTCCATACCATCAAACACGACCACACCGTGTTTGAAGCACTGGTCCGGATGTCGGAGAAAAACGTCGGGGCCTTGCCGGTCATCAAGGAAGGCGTGGTGGTAGGGATCATCAGCGAACGTGATTACGCACGTAAACTCATCCTCAAAGGCCTGTCGTCGGTCACCACTCGGGTCGATGAAGTCATGAGTTCTCCGGTGATCACCGTCGACTCCCATAAAAAGGTCGATGAGTGCATGAACATCATGACCGACAGTCACCTGCGTCACCTGCCGGTGGTCGAAGACGGCAAACTGCTGGGCCTGCTGTCCATCGGCGACTTGGTCAAAGAAGCCATCGCCGACCAGGCTGACCTGATCAAACAGCTGGAGCAGTACATCCGCGGCGAATAGGGGACCCCATGCTTGACACGCTGGAACATCAAGAGGACCACCTCGACACCCTGCACCGGGCCATGGCCGAACGGCGTTTTCTGGTGTTGACCGGTGCGGGGATCAGCACGTCGTCGGGCATTCCCGATTACCGCGACAGCGAAGGCGTGCGCCGAGGCCGGGCACCGATGATGTACCAGGAGTTCCTCGCCACCCCGCAGGCACGTCGCCGTTATTGGGCACGGGCGATGCTGGGGTGGCCAAGGGTACGCATTGCGCAACCGAACCAGGCACACCTGGCGTTGGCAACCTTGCAGCAGCGCGAGCGCATCAGCGGGCTGATCACACAAAACGTCGACACCCTGCATGATCAGGCCGGCAGCCACGATGTGATCGAACTGCACGGCAGCCTGCATTGGGTGCTGTGCCTGGACTGCCAACAGCGCAGCGAGCGCGGTGTGATCCAGCGGCAGATGGAAATCGACAATCCCTATCTGGCGCAAGTCCATGCCGTGCAGGCCCCGGATGGCGACACCTTGCTCGACCCAGCCTTTGAAGAACACTTCCACGTCCCCCACTGTCCCCATTGCAATGGCGAGCGCTTGAAGCCGGATGTGGTGTTTTTTGGTGAGAACGTCGCGCCGGCGACAGCGGCCAGGGCGATGGCTGCGGTAGGACGTGCCGAGGGGTTGCTGGTGGTAGGGTCATCGCTCATGGCCTATTCGGCGTTTCGCTTGTGCAAAGCGATGGTCGACCACGGCAAGCCCGTGATTGCCATCAACCTGGGCAAGACCCGGGGGGATGAACTGCTGCAGGTGAAAATCGAGGCATCGTGCGAGCGGTTGTTGCCGTTGTTGGTCGATCGACTCGGCTAGCACAACCACATTGAACGGTGTTGAGTTTGCCCTCTCAGTCTCGCGACCCACCGCACAAAAAATGACGCTCAAGTCACGTTTTCCCGCATTCTCCCGTCCCTACAGCAATTTGTGTAGTGAGCAAAAATAATCACTACATAACCGTTGACGTAACGATTTTGTCCTTGCATTATCGAGACGTCTCCCGGATCGGGAGCATTGGCAACCAGCGTTTTGAACAAGCTCGTCTGACCGCCGAGCTGTTTTTTCCGGATGTGCACTGCCCACAAGGCGGATTGATGAAGCTGACCGGCCCAAAGGGCTTGGTACAAGGCGCTCAAATGCGGCTTGTCTTCGTTATGAAAGCATTGCGTAGCAGCTCATCAGCAAGACTACATGCATCAGGTTCAAGACCCTGCCCGTATTCGGCAGACCGTTGCTGACGCCCGGTTTTCGCAACCGGAGACAACTAACGAAGTTTTAACGAACCAACTGATAGATCGCCAACTGGTCAAGGGGCTTACACATGAATCTGAACAACCAACCAACTATCGATGAATTGGCTGAGATGTTCGCAGCGCAGAAAGACACACTCGACGACCATATCCTGTGGATTGGCAAATCGGGCGAAGTGCAACTTGACTGCCTGGAGCCCAATACCGAAGAGGCCGAGTTCGACCGCAATCACCGCGAACTGGCAGCGCGCCTGAAGGTTTACCGTCGCGGCCAGGGTTATGTTGGTAAGAAAGCGGCAGCCGATCGTAATTTTATCGAGCAAGTCTTCCACACACTTAACACCGAATGGCAGAACCTCAAGGGCCAATCGCACGTTAAGGTAATTGATAGATACTGCTGATAAGAAACTAATTAACACATTAAGTCCGCCCGGTAAGCCGAGCGGACTTTTTTATTGCCATCGTTATTCTGTTATCAACAACAGCCGGCGCCTGCAGTGATCAGAGCGGAAACCGGCCTTTCGCGGCCTCATCCTGAAAAATATCAAACAACGCCTGCGCCGCCGCTGACAGCTCATGCCCCGGCTTGGTCAATACCCCAATCGGTCGCTCGATCACCGGGTCGGTCAAAGTGATGCAATGAGCACCCGCCTCTTCCATCTGCCGTGCGCACAACGCGGGTACCGCGCTGACGCCAAGCCCGCTGGCAACCATCTTGCCCACCGTCGCCAATTGATGGCTTTCCAGTGCGACCGGCAGCTTCATCTTTAGAGCGCCCAAGTGTTCTTCCAGCATCACCCGTACCGTGGACGGCCGTTGCAAGGTGATGAACGGCTGCTCCAGCAAGGTATTCCAATCGATTTCGGCACACCCCGCCAACGGCGAATCACCGGGCACCACAGCGATGAAGCGGTCCAGGTACAACGGCGTGAACGCCAGCGACGACCCTTCTGACGGCTCGAACGCCACGCCCAACTCCACCTGGCGGTCACGCACCATCTCCAGCACCTGCTCGTTGATCAAGTCATGCACCGTCACGTTCACCTGCGGGTAACGTGCGCGGAATATCTTCAGGATCGGCGGTAACAAGTTGCCCGCAAACGACGGCATCGCCGCGACCGTGACTCGCCCACGCTGCAGCGTGAACCGTTGGCGCAGCTCATCCTCGGCGTTGTCCCAATCGGCAATCAGCCGGCGTGCCAGCGGAAGCAGGGATTCGCCTTCGGGTGTCAGCGCTACATTGCGCGTATTGCGGCTGAACAGGCGCCCACCCAGGCCTTCTTCAAGGCCCTTGATGGTCAGGCTCAGCGCCGACTGGGAAAGGTGCAGGCGCTCGCAGGCGGCAGCAAAACTCAGGCTCTGGGCCACGGCGAGAAACGCGCGCATCTGTTTGACGGTCATGAGGTTGCTCCGGGCGGCGGGTCGACTATGCTGTTTTCTAAATCAATCAACCTTAAAAAACAACTTAACAAATCAATCCGTCGGAGCAACACTCGGTTCATTGGCTGGCCCACACACAAGAAAAAGAGGTGCATATGGCAGGTTTCGATAAACGCGTGGCGTCCTATGAAGAAGCGCTGGCAGGCCTGGAAGACGGCATGACCGTGCTCTCCGGTGGTTTTGGCCTGTGCGGCATTCCGGAAAACCTCATCGCCGAGATCAAGCGCAAAGGCACCCGCGACCTGACCGTGGTGTCCAACAACTGCGGCGTCGACGGTTTTGGCCTGGGCGTGCTGCTGGAAGAAAAGCAGATCAGCAAGGTGATCGCCTCCTACGTCGGCGAAAACGCACTGTTCGAGAAGCAATTGCTCAGCGGCGAAATCGAAGTGGTGCTGACCCCCCAAGGCACCCTGGCCGAGAAAATGCGCGCAGGCGGTGCCGGCATTCCCGCTTTCTTCACCGCTACCGGCGTCGGCACCCCGGTCGCCGAAGGCAAGGAAACCCGCGAATTCAACGGCCGCCCGTACCTGATGGAAGAATCCATCACCGGTGACTTCGCCATCGTCAAAGGCTGGAAAGCCGACCACTTCGGCAATGTCATCTATCGCCACACCGCTCAGAACTTCAACCCGCTGGCCGCCACCGCCGGCAAGATCACCGTGGTCGAAGTCGAAGAAATCGTCGAACCGGGCGAGCTGGACCCGGCGCAGATCCACACCCCTGGCATCTACGTCGACCGGATCATCTGCGGCACGTTCGAGAAGCGCATCGAACAGCGCACCGTGCGCAAATAATCCGCCCCCAGCCCGAACAATAAGGACTCATAAAATGGCTCTTACCCGCGAACAAATGGCTCAACGCGTCGCCCGCGAAATGCAGGACGGTTTCTACGTGAACCTGGGCATCGGCATTCCGACCCTGGTTGCCAACTACATCCCCGAAGGCATGGAAGTCATGCTGCAATCGGAAAACGGCCTGCTCGGCATGGGACCGTTCCCGACTGAAGAAACCATTGATGCCGACATGATCAATGCCGGCAAACAGACCGTGACCGCGCGCATCGGTGCGTCGATTTTCTCCTCGGCCGAGTCCTTTGCAATGATCCGTGGCGGCCACGTCGATCTCACCGTGCTTGGTGCGTTTGAAGTCGACGTACACGGCAACATCGCCTCGTGGATGATCCCCGGCAAGCTGGTCAAAGGCATGGGCGGCGCCATGGACCTGGTGGCCGGTGCAGAAAACATCATCGTGATCATGACCCACGCCTCCAAGGACGGTGAATCCAAGCTGCTCAGCCAATGCAGCCTGCCGCTGACCGGTGCGAACTGCATCAAGCGTGTGCTGACGGACCTGGCATACCTGGAAATCGAAAATGGCGCTTTTGTCCTCAAGGAACGCGCACCTGGCGTCAGCGTTGAAGAGATTGTGAGCAAGACCGCCGGTAAACTGATCGTCCCGGACCACGTTCCAGAAATGCACTTCCAGTGAGGACAGATCCCATGCAAGACGTCGTGATTGTTGCTGCCACCCGCACCGCCGTGGGCAGCTTCCAGGGTTCGCTGGCGAATATCCCGGCCCCCGAACTGGGCGCCGCCGTGATCCGTCGCTTATTGGAACAGACCGGCCTGGACCCGGCCGAAGTGGATGAAGTAATCCTCGGCCAGGTGCTCACCGCCGGCAGCGGCCAGAACCCGGCGCGCCAGGCTTCGATCCTTGCCGGCCTGCCCCACGCCGTGCCCAGCCTGACCTTGAACAAAGTCTGCGGCTCCGGCCTCAAGGCCCTGCACCTGGGCGCCCAGGCCATTCGTTGCGGTGACGCCGACGTGATCATCGCCGGCGGCATGGAAAACATGAGCCTGGCCCCCTACGTACTGCCCGCCGCGCGCACCGGGTTACGCATGGGCCACGCCAAGATGATCGACAGCATGATCACCGACGGCCTGTGGGATGCGTTCAACGATTACCACATGGGCATCACCGCCGAGAACCTGGTCGACAAATACGGCATCAGCCGAGAAGCCCAGGACGCGTTCGCCGCGGCTTCCCAGCAAAAAGCCGTCGCCGCCATTGAGGCCGGGCGGTTTGCCGACGAAATCACACCGATCCTGATTCCCCAGCGCAAAGGCGACCCGGTGGCCTTCGCCGTGGATGAACAGCCGCGCGCCGGCACCACCGCCGAGTCCCTGGCCAAGCTGAAACCGGCCTTCAAGAAAGACGGCAGCGTCACCGCCGGCAACGCCTCCAGCCTCAACGATGGCGCCGCTGCGGTGCTGCTGATGAGTGCCGACAAGGCCAAGGCCCTCGGCCTGCCGGTACTCGCGCGCATCGCCAGCTACGCCAATGCCGGCGTCGACCCAGCCATCATGGGCATCGGTCCGGTTTCGGCCACTCGCCGTTGCTTGGACAAAGCCGGTTGGAGCCTGGGCGACCTGGACCTGATCGAGGCCAACGAAGCCTTCGCCGCCCAATCCCTGGCCGTGGGCAAAGAGCTGGAATGGGACACCGACAAGGTCAACGTCAACGGTGGCGCCATCGCCATCGGCCATCCGATCGGCGCCTCAGGCTGCCGCGTACTGGTGACCCTGCTGCATGAAATGATCAAACGCGATGCCAAGAAAGGCCTGGCGACCCTGTGCATCGGTGGCGGCCAAGGCGTGGCCCTCGCCCTCGAACGCAGCTGATTCAAGGAGCATGTGGCGAGGGAGCTTGCTCCCGCTGGGCTGCGCAGCAGCCCCCTGCACTAAAGAGCAACACGGAAAAGGCCTGGTTCCACGAAAACCAGGCCTTTTCTTTATGTGGGATTCTTGAAAAAACGCAGTCCATCTATGGGAGCGGGCGACTGCGTGGCACGGCAAACACCGAACGCGCCCGCGCCACTCACTTCTGCCCCACGATGCTTTGCGTTAATCCGCCAGACCCGCTTTAATCGCCGTCAAATCCCCCCTGATCCCAAGGAACAGCAATGCGCCACTTGGACGGCAAACCAAAACCCTACCTGTTGCTCCTGCTGGCAGCGTTGGCCGTTGCAGGCTGTTCGCCCAAGGACCACTCCCGCGCCACGGTGATCAACGGCGAACAGGGCCGGGCCGGGGCACAACTGGCGTACGAGCACGAGCTGAGCCTGGCCCTGCCCGGCGCCCTGCTCGCCCCTCGTATGCAGGCCACCCGCGAGGCCTGCGAAACGGCACGCTTCGGTGCCTGCAATATCCTCGGCATCACCGAAGACAGCAGCGGCGGCCAGATCATTCTGCGCATTGCGCCGACCGGTGTGGAGCCGATCGTTGCGATGGCCGCAGAAGGCGGCAAACTCGGCCAGCGCATAACCACCGCCGAGGACCTGGCCGATGCCGTCGCCGACGTACGCCGCCGCCAGGACCGCCTGCAAGCCCAACAACAACGCCTGGATGAGTTGGCCAAACGCAAGGACATCACCGTCAGTGACCTGATCGTCTTGAGCAAGGAACAGGCCGCTGTCGAAAACGAACTCCAGGAGCTGGCCCAGGTTGCCGCCGGCCAGCAACGCCGTCTCGACACCAACCGTGTGACGCTGAATTTCCGCTCCTCTGACGGCGCCAATCAGCAGTCACGCTTCAGCCGCATGTTCAGCAACCTGGGCGACAACCTGGTGGAAGGCACAGCCGACGCCCTGGAACGGTCAAGCTATGTGTTGCCGTTCGTGATCCTGGCGTTTCCGGTCGTGTGGTTGTGGGTGTGGTTGTGGCGACGCTTTGTGGTGAGGAACCGTCCTGGGGTGAACGGGCTTGCCCCGCGCGGGAGTGCGAAGCAGGCGCAGAGTGAGCCGCCGAGTGATGCCTGATAGACCGCATCGTACTTGATGGGGGGCGCTACGCACCCCAGCGCGGGGCAAGCCTGCTCACCACAGGAAGCCCGCTCATCACAGCAAGCCCGCTTACCACAGGAGCCCGCTCACCACACAGTTGATCAGCGTTTCATGCAACGCTGATACCGCTCATCCACGCGCTTGGCGAACCATGCGGTGGTGAGGTTGCGGGTGATCTTGGGGCTCTTGAGCACGATGCCTGGCAGGATCGCCCGTGGCATCGGTTTGCCCGCGGCCTTGTCAGCCAGGGCAAACACGCGCTTGTAGAGCGTGGTGTCCTCGAAATCCAGTTGCTCACCCTGCTCCAGTTGGCTGCGGATGCTGGGGTTGCGCATATCCAGCTTCGCGCCCAATGAGCGCACCGCCAGTTCGGTGGTGCCGGGTAGCAATGAACCATAGCGAATCAAATCCCCATCCAGCGCCAACTCGGTACCCGAGGCACGGCTGACGGCGGCCTGGAACGCGGCGTTGCGACTGGCGTACCAACCGGCATTGAAGTCGGCAAAACGGTACAGCGGCTGGTCATAGTTCACCGGGTAACCGAGCAAGTGCGCGATGCCGAAGTACAGGCCACCACGGCGGGTGAAAACTTCGCGGCGAATAGTGCCGTCCACCGTGTAGGGATAACCGCGTGCCTGTTTCTGCGCGAAGTCGATACTCACCTGCATCGGGCCTGCGGTGTGCACCGGGTTGAAACCGCCAAACAGTGTATTACCCAGGGGCACCATGCTGATGAAGTCATCGAAGATGCCACTCAGGTCCTTCTCCGTGCGCGCCGCGTTCAGGCGGTCGGCGTAAGTCTTGCCGGTGGGCGAACTCAGTTGCAGCGCACTGCGCACGACAAACGCCGGCACGTGGATTTTTCCGGCACGCCGCAGGATTTCATCCTGGGCTATCTTGCCCATGTTCGGCACGGGCGGGTCGACTTGGTACGTAGATTCCTGCTCGGTCACCGCCAGCACGGCGCAGATATTTTCCGTGCTGGGATAGATTTTCTGGGTGTCGAAGGCGGTGTAGATGTCTTGGGCCCAACCATTGCGATCGGACACCTTGGCCGGCAGCAAGCGCACGATCTGCGCCTTCACCTCGGCCTCGCTACGCTCCGGCTGTTGCGGGTTGCGCGTGGTGGAGCAACCGGCCAGTACCAGTAGCGAACAGAGTAAAAGGGGAAGACGGGACGAAGACATTCAAAGCTTCCTGAGGCGGCGGAATTGAAATACTACCCCACAAACGACGCAGGCAAATGTGGGAGCAAGCCCCCTCCCACATTTGAGTATGCGGTGGCTTTAGATCCCCGCCAACGCCAGGTCCATCGCGAAGTAGGTGAAGATCAAGTCCGCGCCCGCGCGCTTGATCGAGCCCAAGGTCTCCCGCACCACACGGTCTTCATCAATCGCACCGGCCTGGGCGCCGAACTTGATCATCGCGTACTCGCCGCTCACCTGATACGCCGCCACTGGCAGGCGCGAGGCTTCGCGGATGTCGCGGATGATGTCGAGGTAGGCACCGGCCGGCTTGACCATCAGCGCATCCGCGCCTTCCTGCTCGTCGAGCAGCGATTCGCGCACGGCTTCGCGGCGGTTCATCGGGTTCATCTGGTAGCTTTTGCGGTCGCCCTTGAGCGCACTGCCGCCGGCTTCGCGGAACGGGCCGTAGAGGGCCGAGGCGAATTTGGTGGAATACGCCATGATGGGGATATGGGTGAAGCCCGCGTCATCCAGGGCACGGCGAATCGCCTGGACCTGGCCGTCCATCGCCGCCGACGGGGCGATGACGTCGGCACCGGCACGCGCAGCGGCCACGGCTTGCTTGCCGAGGTTGACCAAGGTCGCATCGTTGTCGACATGGGCGCCGTGCATCACGCCACAGTGGCCGTGGTCGGTGTATTCGCAGAAGCAGGTATCCGACATCACGATCATTTCCGGCACGGAGTCCTTGATGATCGAAGACATGCGCGAAACCAGGCCGCGCTCTTTCCAGGTGTCACTGCCGCTGGCATCCAGGTGGTGGGACACGCCAAAGGTCATCACCGACTTGATACCGGCACGCGCATAGCGCTCGATTTCACCGGCCAGTTTCTTCTCAGGAATACGCAGCACGCCCGGCATACTGGTGATGGGCACGAAGTCGTCGATGTCTTCTTCGACGAAAATCGGCAGCACCAGGTCGTTGAGGGTGAACTCGCTTTCCTGGAACAAACCACGCAGCTCCGGAGAGCGGCGCAGGCGGCGTGGACGGGCTTGGGGGAACTGGCTGGTCATGGATATCCTGAAAAAGTGGCAGAAAACTTTAGGGCGAAAGCTTATGCCCCAGGCCCCGGCAGCACAAACGCCAAGGGGCCAACAGTGTATTGCGTGTGCCGTAACAATTTATTGATCTAGAGCCGTACATGCCCTTCGATGCACACCGCCACCGCGCCACCGACCCAGATTTCATCGCCCTGGCGCTCAACGTGAATCCGCCCCGCCCGTCCTATGGCCGTGCCCTGGCTGACCACATAGCGCTCGGGCGCCAGGCTCTCGCTGAGCAACCATTGGGCCAGCCCGGCGTTCAAGCTGCCAGTGGCCGGGTCTTCCTGCGCGCCATCGCCTGCGATAAAGGCACGCACTTCGAACTGCGCGTCCACATCGTCGCGAGCGGGGTCACACGGCGCAATCACGCCCACCGCCAAACCGAGCAGTTGCGAGTAATCCGGTTGCAGGTCCAGCA
Organism: Pseudomonas sp. QC2; assembly: GCF_002859085.1. NCBI lineage: Bacteria > Pseudomonadati > Pseudomonadota > Gammaproteobacteria > Pseudomonadales > Pseudomonadaceae > Pseudomonas > Pseudomonas sp. QC2. The sequence continues at coordinate 108,666 of NZ_PKKS01000014.1, read as the reverse complement.
CCTGGTTTCGATCGGCCAACATCACCGCCAGCCAGCCCGCGCCATTATCGACCCACTGGCTGCGCACAATGGCGTCGGGCGCCACGTGCAACGCCTGACGCACGCGCTCTATCACGGCGGCCTCGACCGGCCCGGAACGCAATAATGGCGGTGCGATAAACGCCAGTTCATCGCCCTGGCGACGGATACGCACCAGGCCGATTTCGCACTCCTGGATGATCTCCTCGCCGCGTGGAATACCGCCTGCCTGCAGCCACGCGTGGCAACTGCCGAGCGTCGGGTGCCCGGCGAAGGGCAGTTCCTGCAGGGTGGTGAAAATTCGCACCCGATAGTCAGCCCTGGGGTCGCGGGGGGTCAGCAGGAACGTGGTTTCGCTGAGGTTGGTCCAGTTGGCAAAATCCGCCATCTGCCGGTCGGACAGGCTGTCGGCATCGAACACCACCGCCAGTGGGTTGCCTTTGAGCGGCACGTGGCTGAATACGTCCAGCTGTTTGAAATCGAAAGTCTGCATGTTTCAACTCGGAATATTAAGGCCACGGATCACGGCTGGCCGCGCAACAAAACCGTCCAGCGCGCGCAGTACATTGGGGAAGTCGGCAATGCCCACCAGGTCGCCGGATTCATAGAAGCCGATCAGGTTGCGAACCCACGGAAAGGTGGCGATATCGGCGATGCTGTAGGCGTCGCCCATGATCCAGGTGCGGCCCAGCAGGCGTTTTTCCAGGACGTCCAGCAGGCGCCGGGACTCAGCGGCGTAGCGGTCGCGAGGGCGCTTGTCTTCGTAGGCCTTGCCGGCAAATTTGTTGAAGAACCCCAGTTGGCCGAACATCGGGCCGATACCGCCCATCTGGAACATCAGCCACTGGATGGTTTCATAGCGGGTGGCCGGGTCTTCGGAAAGCAGTTGGCTGGTTTTCTCTGCCAGGTAGATCAGGATCGCACCGGACTCGAACAGCGCCAGCGGCTGGCCGCTGGGGCCATTGGGGTCAATGATGGCGGGGATTTTGTTGTTGGGGTTCAGGGACAGGAACTCGGGAGACAACTGGTCCTGCGTCTCGAAGCTGACTTTATGCGCCTCATAGGGCAGGCCCAGTTCTTCGAGCATGATCGACACTTTCACCCCGTTGGGCGTGGGCAGCGAGTACAGCTGCAAACGCTCGGGATGTTGAGCCGGCCATTTGCTGTTGATCGGGAAAGCGGCAAGCGGGTTCATTGGGAAGTCCCTGGGCAGAAAGCCCCATCATAATCATCCGCACGGTGTCCTGCATGGGTCATCAATGCGCAACATCGGCTGGCTATTATCCCTCGCAGGCGAACCAATACGCCTATGGGCACTCTCAAGTGCGCTCGTCCGGTGAATGGAGGCACCTCGCTACATCGACAGGGAACACCGCAGGACGCTGGATGCGTACTGGGCCGGGCTTGTCCGCCTTAATCCGATGCACTGAAGACTCGACACTCATGACAATCAAGCCTCTGTGCCTTGCGCTGCGCCTGAAACGATATTCATACATTATGTTACCGCTGCTGCTGGCAGGCGGCGCTGTTGGCCTGACCCTGGAATCGCGCATCAGCAGCGCCGAACCGGTGGATGGGGTACAAACCCTGGTTTTCCTACGCCACGGCGAAAAACCCGCCGGTGGCCTGGGCCAACTCAATTGCCAGGGCCTCAACCGTGCGATGAACCTGGCCACGGTGCTCCCGGAAAAATTCGGCAAAGCCAATTTCGTCTTTGCGGCCAACCCGACACGGAATGTCGAGGAAGGCGAGCTAGACAATTCCTACAGCTATATTCGGCCCCTGATGACCATCAGCCCCAGCGCCATCAAGTTGGGCCTGCCGGTGAACATCAAGTTTTCCGCGAATGACACCAGCGCCCTCGCCGACGAACTGGTCGAGGACAAATACCACAACTCCATCATCTACACCGCCTGGTCCCACGGCTACCTGCCGGAGTTGATCAACAAGGTGGCCAGTGAAGCGTCGGGGGAAAAACACACCATCACCCACGACTGGTCCGGCAGCGACTACGACACGCTGTATGTGTTGACGCTGACGTGGCACAACGGCAAGGCCTCGCTGCTGAGCCGCAACTACAAGCAAGGCTTGAACAACGGCGATCAGAGCTGCCCGGACCCTACGCAGGTCAGCGCGGAATCCTGACGGCAAAGGGCCGGCTGGGCTTCTGGGAGCTTAGGTATTCCTGGACCTGTGGCGAGGGAGCTTGCTCCCGTGGCGGCCTGACAGCCGAGCGCCATCTAACGGTTAGACCGCGATCCAAATGTGGGAGGGGGCTTGCCCCCGATAGCGGTGTGTCAGTCGATTCATCAGGTGACTGATTCAGCGCCATCGGGGCCTCGGTATCTACACCACCCTGGGTATGGCGCTGGACCTGTGGCGAGGGAGCTTGCTCCCGCCGGCGGCCTTGCAGACGACCAGGATGTTGGATCAGACCGGGTACCTATCCGTTATTTAGGTAACGGCTGCTATGGGTTCCGCCCTTACGGCGGCTCACTTTTGAAGAGCGCAAAAGTAAGCAAAACGCGCTTGCCCCAACACTCGGCACCTCGCTCACGCTCGGTGTGCCCGTAATCCGACAGGGATTTGGGGGGCCGCCGCCACGCGCCATCCATGGCGCGGGGCGGCTAAACCGGCATCCCTGCCGGTTTACCCCCCAAATCCCTGTCGAATTCCGGCCAGCGTGTTTGACGGGGCGCCTGAGATCAAAAGCAGGGTCAACATCAAGATCAAGAGCGGCTCGCTTCGCATCGTGGTTAGCGTAGCGAGCCGTCTGTTTCTGCTGTTACTGCCGGGCGGCGAGCAAGCGTTTGTGGCGGTTGCGGCGGGCGATGTTCAAGCATTCGATCGCTGCGGAGAACGCCATGGCCGCGTACACGTAGCCTTTAGGCACATGGGCACCGAAGCCTTCGGCGATCAGGGTCATGCCGATCATGATCAGGAAGCCCAGGGCAAGCATCACGACGGTCGGGTTGTCGTTGATGAACTTGGCCAACGGCTCAGCCGCCACCAGCATCACGATCACCGAGGTCACTACGGCAATGATCATGATCGGCAGGTGCTCGGTCATGCCCACGGCGGTGATGATGCTGTCGATGGAGAACACCAGGTCGAGCAGCAGGATCTGCCCGATGGCGGCGGCGAAGCCGATGGCGACCGTATTGCCGACGCTGGCTTTCTCTTCGGGCTCCGGGTCCATGCTGTGATGGATCTCGGTGGTCGCCTTCCACACCAGGAACAAGCCACCGGCGATCAGGATCATGTCTTTCCACGAGAAGCCCTGGCCGAACACTTCGAACACCGGCGTGGTCAGTTGCACGATGAACGCGATGGTGCTCAACAGGCCCAGGCGCAATATCAACGCCATGCTGATACCAATACGGCGCGCCTTGGCCCGATGCTTCTCCGGCAATTTATTGGTGAGGATCGAGATAAAGATCAGGTTATCGATGCCCAGCACGATTTCCATGACGATCAAGGTGGCCAGGGCAATCCAGGCAGTGGGGCTGGCAGCCAGTTGTAAAAGGTAATCCATAGGTCAGTCCTGACGTTGTACGGGGAAGTTAGGCTTCTTTGCTGTTCGATTCAGACTCGTTTTCTTCCTGATCATCCTTTTTTTGTGGCGTGATCAGGCCGTTTGTCGCTTCACTCAACGCCTGCTCGGCGGCCTTGTGGGTGTCATCGATTGCTTGCTTGGCCGACTCGGTGGCTTTGCCCAGCACCTGCTGCGCACTTTTCTCGACCTGATCGCAACCGCTGATCACCACCAATGAAAGCGCAAGCAGCGCTGCCGTGCCCAGGGAATTGAGTTTCATGATGTCTTCCTCGTTAGAACCATTGGGTCCAAATAGTGGCCCCGCGATAGCGAGGCATTCTATGCAGGTGAACAGTTCAGTAAAATTCGTATTTTTCTCGCGTATACTTCGGTTTTTACGAAGTGATGGCCGTCATGCTCAATTACCGACAACTGCACTACTTTTGGGTGGTGGCCAAGACCGGCAGCATCGTGCGCGCCTGTGAGCAACTCAACCTCACGCCCCAGACGATCAGCGGGCAGATCAGCCTGCTCGAGCAGACCTTTGGTATCGCGCTGTTTCAGCGGGTCGGGCGCCAGCTTGAACTGACCGAAGCCGGGCGCCGGGCCCTGCCCTATGCCGAGCAGATGTTCCAGACCGGCAACGAACTGGAGGCCCTGCTGCGTGCACAACCCGATGAGCAGCAGATCCTGTTCCGTGTCGGCGTGGCGGACGTGGTGCCCAAGTCCATCGTCTACCGGCTGATCGCGCCGACCATGGAATTGAGTGAGCCGATCCGTATCACCTGCCGCGAGGACAAACTCGAACGCCTGCTGGCCGACCTGGCGATCCAGCGCCTGGACCTGGTGATTTCCGACAGCCCTATGCCCACCCATCTGGACATCAAGGGCTACAGCCAGAAGTTGGGCGAATGTGGCATCAGCTTTTTCGCCACCCAGGCGCTGGCTGACGCATACGGTGGTGATTTCCCACAGTGCCTGCACGGCGCACCGCTGTTGATTCCGGGTGCGGAAACCGTCGTGCGCAGCCGTTTGCAGCGTTGGTTTGCCGAGCAGCAGATTCAACCGAAGATCATCGGCGAGTTCGATGACAGCGCGTTGATGCAGGCATTCGGTCAATCCGGCAGTGGGATCTTTATCGCCCCCAGCGTGATTGCCGATGAAGTGGTGCGCCAGTACGGCGTGGCGCTGATTGGCCAGACCGTGGCCGTGACCGAGTCGTTCTACGCGATCTCGGTGGAGCGCAAGGTCAAGCACCCTGGCATCGTGGCGATTACCGAGGGCGCTCGACGGGAGCTGTTTACCACCCTGCCCTGAGCATAATGTGGGCGTGCTGCGGTGAGTGGGGCTTGTCCCCCGACGGGTTCACCGCCGACCCAAGGGCTGCTTCGCGGCCCAGCGCCGGGCAAGCCTGCTCACCACAACAAGCCCGCGCCCACATGAGTCAGGCACAGGTCGACATCGATTTCGCGGTCATCAGCCACAATGCGAGCAGGATCGACACCAGGATAAACCCGGACGCGGCAAAGCCCAGGCTGCCCAGGCCGAGGGTGTCGATCACATGGCCACCGACCATCGCGCCCAGGCCGATCCCCAGGTTGGCACCGGCGATATTCAGCGACGCGGCAAACGCCGGCGCGTGGGGCGCGGCCTTCATCAAGCGCACATGGCTGACCAGGAACATCGCCGCCTGGGTCACGCCCCACACGGCCATCGCCGCCGCCAGGCCGACGGTGGAGTGAATCGCCGGCACCAGCGCGACCATGCCGGCGATCATAAAGCCGCAGAACACCATGGACGCAATCAACGGATGGCGGTCCACCGCGCGCCCGCCCAAGGAATTGCCGATCAACCCGACTGCACCAAAGCCCATCAAGCACCAGCCCACCAACGTGCCGTCGAAACCGGCCAGGCGTTCAAGGATGTCGGCCAGGTAGGTGTACGCCGTGAACATGCCACTGAACACCAGGATCGACAGCAGGATATGACCCTGCATCAACGGATTGCGCAGGATCTTGAACTGCGAGCGCAACGTCACTTGATCGTTCTTAGGTTGGGTCACCGGCAGGTAGATAAACAGCAGCAAGGCCTTGGCCACCGCCACGATCGCAAGGATGGCAAACGCGCTGCGCCAGCCGAACATATCGGAAATCAGCGTGCCGACCGGAATGCCGAACACCGTGGCGCAGACGATACCGAAACCGATCTTTTCGATGGCGCGCCCGGCGTATTCAGGGCCGACGATGTCCACTGCGGTTTCACTGGCCAAGGCCCAGAACACCGGTAAGCCCAACGCCGGAATCAACCGCGCCAGCGCCATCACCCAGATATTCGGTGCCAGCGCCGCCACCGTATTGGCCACGCCAAACATGATCAGGATGCTGATAAACAGCCGCTTGCGTGGGAAGCGCGCGCAGTACGCCGTGAGAAACGGACCAAAGGCCGCCACGGTAAACGCGAACAACGTCACCAGCAGCCCAGCCTGGGACACACTGACGTTCAAGTCACGGGCGATGGACGGCAGCAGGCCGACGATGACGAATTCTGTGGTCAGCACGGTAAAGCCGGCGGCCGACAGCAGCAGGATGGGAAACAACATGAAAACTCCAGAAACGACGACATCAACGACAGCCCTGAGGGCTCGCTGAAGGATAGGAAAAATGAGAGGACGCAATCTTAACAGGATTTTGCGAGAGCTTGGGCTCCTGGGTGACGCGATGCCGCACCACCAAGGACTTTTCCTACAGCATGCTAGACTTCGCGATCCGCGTCCTACAGCCCTTTCGCCTGTGCCGCTGTGCCTCCAAAAACTAGAGACAAGTGTTTATGACTGCTGCCCCTTCCCTCCTGCATCGACTCGCGCGCGTCAGCCTGGTCACGCAAATCGTCATTGGCTTGATCGCCGGCATCCTGTTGGCCTTGCTGTTGCCCGAGGCCGCCAAGGCCACCGGATTTATCGGCAAGGTCTTCGTCGCGGCGCTCAAGGCCGTGGCACCGATCCTGGTGTTTGTGCTGGTGATGGCGTCGATCGCCAACCATAAGCACGGCCAGGAAACCCATATCAAGCCGATCCTGTTCCTGTACTTGCTGGGCACCTTCGCCGCGGCCGTGGTCGCGGTGATCGCGAGCATGTGGTTTCCCTCTTCGTTGGTGCTGGCGACCCATGACGCGACTGTCAGCGCGCCGGGCGGCATTGGTGAAGTGCTGCAAAGCCTGCTGCTGAGCGTGGTGGACAACCCGGTCAGCGCGCTGATGAATGCCAACTTTATCGGCATCCTGGCCTGGGCCATCGGTATGGGGGTTGCCATTCGCCATGCGGGCGAAACCACCCGCACGGTGCTCGACGACCTGTCCAACGGCGTCACGCTGATCGTGCGCGTGGTGATCCGCTTTGCGCCGCTGGGCATTTTCGGCCTGGTGGCATCGACCCTGGCCACCTCCGGTTTCGGCGCCCTGCTCGGCTACGCCCACCTGCTGCTGGTGCTGATCGGCTGCATGCTGTTCGTGGCACTGGTGATCAACCCGGCCATCGTATTCTGGAAGCTGCGCCGCAACCCCTACCCACTGGTGCTGATGTGCCTGCGCGAAAGCGGGATCACCGCGTTCTTCACCCGCAGTTCGGCGGCGAACATCCCGGTCAACCTGGCGTTGAGCAAACGCCTGGGCTTGCATGAAGACACCTACTCGGTATCGATCCCGCTCGGCGCCACCATCAACATGGCCGGTGCGGCGATCACCATCACCGTGCTGACCCTGGCGGCCGTGCACACCTTGGGCATTGCCGTCGACCTGCCGACCGCCGTGCTGCTCAGCGTGGTCGCGGCCATCTGCGCCTGCGGCGCTTCCGGCGTGGCTGGCGGTTCGCTGCTACTGATTCCGCTGGCGTGCAGCCTGTTTGGCATCCCCAGTGAGATTGCCATGCAGGTGGTGGCTGTCGGTTTCATCATCGGCGTGCTGCAGGATTCGGCGGAAACCGCGCTAAATTCGTCGACTGACGTGTTGTTCACCGCGGCTGCTTGCCTGGGCAAGGAAGAACAACCGGCTTAAATGCCAGGCGAAAAAAAGCCCGGGGGCGTTCACTGAAGAACGACCCCGGGCTTTTTTGTGACTGGATGCTTAGAAAGCGCCCATGTAATCGCGCTTGCCCACTTCCACACCGTTATGGCGCAGCAAGGCATAAGCCGTGGTGACGTGGAAGAAGAACTGCGGCAGGCCGTAGGTCAGCAGGTAGGACTGGCCACTGAAGCGCTTCTCTTTCGGCGTGCCGGGACGGGTGATGATCTCGATGCCTTCCTTGCCGTCGATCTGCTCTGGCTTGATGGTATCGACAAACGCCAGCACCTTGGCGATCAGCGCCTGCAGGTCGGCGAAGGTAACTTCGGTGTCTTCATATTTCGGCACTTCGATCTCGGCCAGGCGTGCGGAAACGCCCTTGGCGAAGTCGACGGCGATCTGCACCTGGCGCACCAGTTGGAACATGTCCGGGAACAGGCGCGCTTGCAGCAGGGCGTTCGGCTCGATGTTCTTGGCGGTGGCGTGGGCTTCGGCCTTGGTCAACACGCCGCTCAGGGCGGTGAGCATTTGCTTGAAGACCGGGATGGAGGCGGCGTACAGGGAAATAGTCATGGCAGTCTCATGGTTATGGCACGGTTTGAACCAGCGGCGATTATAGACATGCTCGCCGCTTGTCTTTTATTTTTTCGGGATTAGGCTAAGGACCTTCACAGCATAGGGAAAGCGCGATGACCGCCGAGCACGACACCGACACGCCTGAGCCGCGCCTCAACAGCACGGAAATCCGCATCCTGGGCTGCCTGATCGAAAAACAGGCAACCAACCCGGAAACCTACCCCTTGACCCTCAACGCCCTGGTGCTGGCCTGCAACCAGAAAACCAGCCGCGAGCCGGTGATGAACCTCAGCCAGGGCCAGGTCGGCCAGAGCCTGCGTGTGCTCGAAGGCCAAGGCTTTACCCGCTTGGTCATGGGCAGCCGTGCCGACCGCTGGGAGCATCGCGTGGACAAGGCGCTGGAACTGGTGCCGGCCCAGGTGATCCTGACCGGGCTGCTGTTTTTGCGCGGGCCACAGACCGTCAATGAACTGCTGACCCGCAGCGGGCGCATGCACGACTTCGAAGATGCCGAGCAGGTGGTGCACCAGCTCGAGCGCCTGATTGCACGGGGGCTGGCGTTACTGGTGCCGCGTCAGGCGGGGCAGCGAGAAGATCGTTATACCCATGCGTTGGGGGACCCGGCGGATATCGAGGTGATTATCGCGGCACGCGGGAGTCCGGTGGAGCGCGGGGCTGGCAGTGGCGTGTCTGTGGAACGCATCGAAGAACTGGAAGCGCGGATTGCACTGCTGGAAGAGCGGCTGGCCAAATTGGAGCCGCTGTAACGCGGAAAAAATATGGGAGGGAGCCTGCCCCCTCCCACAGTTGATTTTCAGTGCTCTTTAGGTTCGGGCGAATGCCACGGCTTTTTCGAACTGCTCCTGCGTCGGTCGTACCCCGGTGTAAAGCACAAACTGCTCCAACGCCTGGATTGCTATCACTTCCAACCCCGTGATCACTCGCTTGCCCTTGGCGCGCCCGCGCACGATCAGCGGCGTTTCGGAGGGGATCGCCACGACATCGAAAAGGGTGTCGGCCGCGTCGATAGCATTCGCCTCAAATGCCAACGCCTGCGCCTCGGGCCCGCCGGTCATGCCGATGGGCGTGACGTTGATCAGCATCTGCGGGCGCAAGTCCCCCAGTTCGGCTTGCCACTCGTAACCCAAATGCTTTGCCAACGCCCGGCCCGCCGCCTCGTTGCGCGCGACGATGACGCCATTGGCGTAACCACCGTCGCGCAAGGCACTGGCCACGGCCTTGGCCATGCCACCGCTGCCATGCAGGGCAAAAGTGGAGTCCTTCGGCACCGCGTGCTTTTTCAGCAACTGCTCGATGGCGATGTAGTCGGTGTTGTAGGCCTTGAGGTGCCCGTCGGTGTTGACGATGGTGTTCAGGGAATCGATGGCTTGAACCGAATCGTCGAGTTCGTCCACTAAGGCAATGGCGGCCTCCTTGAACGGCATGGACACCCCGCAGCCGCGTACGCCCAGCGCCCGGATACCACCGATCGCGCCGGGCAAATCCTGGCTGCTGAAGGCTTTATAGTAGAAGTTCAGACCCAGCTGTTCGTACAGATGGTTATGAAAACGCAGGCCGAAATTACCAGGGCGCGCCGACAGTGACATGCACAGCCGAGTGTCCTTGTTGGGGTGCATCTGCATGGGTAACTCCTTTGAGTAAGCAAATCGGTACAGACCTTACACAACCTTTACCTAGCGGCTGTGCTGTTTTTCAGAAATACGTTGTCTTAAAAGTATCCCCGCGACATTACTTGAGTCTATTGATTACAGACCACAAGCGCAGGGGCTAACCGAGGAATGACCATGATTCGTACAATCCCCAAGATCGCCTTGCTTGTTGGCGCACTCGCTATGGCAGGCCAAGCCTCCGCCCACGGTGGTGGTTGGGGTGGCCCGGCCGTATTGGGTGCTTTAGTCGGCGCCGCAGTCGTGGGCTCCGTGGTTGCCAGCCAGCCGCGTGAGGTCTATGTGCAGCAGCCGGTGTATGTGCAACCGCAGCCGGTGTATGCCGCTCCGCCGCCGGTCTATTACGCACCGCCGCCACCGGTGTATGTGCAACAACAGGTTTACTACCGTCCGGCGCCGGTTTATTACGGCCCACCGCGTGGCTACTACGGCCCTCCCCACGGCTACTACGGCCGCGGCTGGTAATCGACTGTTCTGAAACAGGCCTCGCAGGTTGCGGGGCCTTTTTTTGCCTGGATTTTGTCTGGTAAGTCTGGATTTATCGCGCCAAGGTCGTTCCGAGGACAATGCCAGGCGCGTATTCGCACATCATCGACATTGAATGTCTACTTGCCCGAACGGGCCTCGCGCTGTCATGTTTATGTCACGACGTACTTCCACTATCGATTCTGTCCACCCAATAACAACAAGGACGACTGACCATGCCCACGCAAAACCCACACCGCACCGCCGGCCTTTGTACATCCAGCAAGGTCTACAGCGCCCTCACCGAGCTCAAGCACCTGGAAGGCCACCGCAGCGCCAAGTTCCTCGCGCTGCTGGCGGAAAACCTGGTGCGCAAAGGCCTGCTCAGCGAGCAGGAAGTGGTGAACATGCTCGACCAGGTCGTGGACTGACGCCTCGCGTCGATGTCGACTATCGAGCCAGGTGATTTTTCCTCGGCCGCCCAGCCCCGTAAGGTGACCCCCATAGCGATTGGAGGTCCTTATGCCCACTGTTCAGATCATGTCCGTCATCGGCAGCGCCGTCCCCGCCCCACTTCGGGAGCTGGGTTTGCTCGCGTGCTGGTACGTAGTTCGCGATGGCGAGGCCATCAGCGGCCCGCTCACGTCCTTGTCGGCAGCCGAAAAACAGCTGCAACAAGCCTCGACCTTCAGGCTGCATGCCTGAGGTTTAAGGTAGTGGCAATTTGACTCGCGGCTTGCTTTCCACAAACAACGCCCAGCTGGACATGAACAGCGCCGCCACCAGCGGCCCGATGACAAAGCCGTTCAAGCCAAACACAGACAGGCCGCCCAGGGTCGAGATGAGGATCAGGTAGTCCGGCATCTTGGTGTCCTTGCCCACCAGGATCGGGCGCAGCACGTTGTCCACCAGGCCGATCACAAACACGCCAAACAGCGCCAGCACGACGCCCTGCCAGATCGAACCGCTCAACAGGAAGTAAGCGGCCACCGGCCCCCACACAATCCCGGCGCCCACCGCCGGCAGCAACGACAAAAACGCCATCAGCACCGCCCAAAGCAACGCACTGGGGATATCCAGGAACCAGAAGATCAACCCGCCCAGCGCGCCCTGGGTCACGGCCACCAGCACGTTGCCCTTGACCGTGGCACGCACCACCCGATTGAACTTGAGTTGCAACCGGCGCTTCTGCGGCTCGGCCAACGGCACCGCCGTGCGCACCTTGCGCACCAGCTCCGGGCCATCGCGCAGCAGGAAGAACAGCAGATACAGCATGATGAAAAAGCTCACCAGGAAATCAAACGTGCCCTGGCCGAAGCTGAACGCCTGGGTCGCAAAGAACTGGCTGCCTTGCATTGCGCTCTTGACGATTTTCTCCCGCAAGCCTTCCAGGTTCCCCATGCCAAAGCGGTCGAGCAGGTGCTGGAAGTACGGCGGCAGCACGTTCTTGAACTGCTCGATATACCCCGCCACGTCCAGCTTGCCGCTTTCCACATTTTTATAAAGCGTCGCGCCCTCTTGCACCAGCAAGGCACTGGTGATGATCACCGGCAGGATCGCGATGATCAGGCAGGCACTCAAGGTCGCCAGGGAGGTGAAGTTGCGGTTCCAGCCAAAGCGCTGCTGCAGGCGACGCTGCATCGGGGCAAAGATGATGCCGAGGATCACCGCCCAGAACACTGCTCCATAGAACGGCAGCAATATCCAGATGAAGGCGATGGTCACCAGGCCCAGGAGCAACAGCAGGGTTTTGAATTGCAGGTTGGTTTGATTCATGTCCGATCCATGTCAGAAAAGCAGCAGCCCCGTGTAGGCCCCGTTGCTTAGTCCGCAGCGAAACCTGGGAGTGCCCCTGGGTTATCGAACAAGCATAGACCGCCTCACTTGAGTGCTTTAGCTTCGTCCAATAACGCCTGGATCATCTGTTCCTGAACCTCATAACGACCTTCGCCAAAGTGGGTGTAACGCAGTTGCCCGTCGGCGTCGAACAGGTAATGGGCGGGCCAGTACTGGTTGTCGAAGCTGCGCCAGATCGCGTAGTGGTTGTCGACAGCCACCGGGTAAGTGATACCCAGCTTGCGCACCTGGTCCTTGACGTTGCTGAGGATGCGCTCGTAGCCGTATTCCGGGGTGTGCACGCCGATCACCACCAAGCCCTGCTGCCCATACTTCTGCGCCCATTGCTTCACATAGGGCAGCGTGTGCTGGCAGTTGATGCAGTCGTAGGTCCAGAAATCCACCAGCACCACTTTGCCCTTCAAGGATTCGCGCGTGAGTTCGGGTGAGTTGAGCCACTCGACCGCGCCGGACAGCGACGGCATCGCGCCCTGCGCGTTAGCCGGTACCGGAACGGCCTTGACCTTGCTCACCCGGTCATCCACCCCCTTGGGAACCTGTTCCAGCACGCCTTTTTCCAAGCTACTGACGCCTTCGGACGACGTACCCGCGAGCAGGGTTTTGTCGGCCCCGGTGGACATCACCACCGCCGCCGCCAGTACCGCCACCCCTGCCCCACGGCGCAGCCAGCCGGTGACCGGAATCGAGGCCCTGAGCCGGTTGACCAGGCCGCGTCCCGCAACGATCAAGGTGCCCAGCGACAACGCGCTGCCCAAACCATATGCCACCAGCAACACGCTGGTCTGCGCATTCGCGCCTTGCAGCATCGCGCCGGTCAGGATGACGCCCAGGATCGGTCCGGCACACGGCGCCCACAGCAAGCCGGTGGCGACGCCGATCAACAGCGATTTGAGCGGGCCGGACTGTGCACGGTGGTCGGGGTCAATGCGGTTGCCCAACAGCACGAACGGCCGCGCCAACCAGGCGCCAACCCGCGCCGAGATCAACGACAGCGCAAACAGCACCATCACCATCAGCGCCCCTTGGCGGCCGGTATTACTGGCCTGTGCCACCCACTCACTGCTGGTCACCGCCAGGCTGGACACCAGCGCGAAGGTCAGGACCATGCCGCCAAGCGTCAGCAGGATCGAACGGCGGGCTCGACCAACCCCGACGAACAGAAACGGCACCACCGGCAGGATACAAGGGCTGAGGACGGTCAGGATGCCGCCCAGGAATGCGATCAGTAGCATGATGTTCACCTTATGGCCGCAAGCAATCAGTTATCGCCGATGCAACCGTCGCCGAACTTGAGGTAGTCCAGCACCTGGGTCCTGTCGTGGGAGTCCAGGTAGGTCATGCGCGCATTGACCACGCCGCAGGCTGGCGTGGGATCCTGAGTCATGGACACTACCTGCTTGATGTCCAAGTGAGTGCTGTAGTCGTAGGTGTGCGCAGTGACGCTGGCTTCGGCGCGGGCCGACAAGGTGCAGACATTCAGGGCAGCACACAGGCAGGCGGCGTACATGGCGTTGGTGTTCATGGCGTTAGGCTCCAGGGTTCGATGACGAGAGGCGGTGTGCCTCGCTGGAATCCATTAGAAGGCCCGCAGGTATCGCGCCTGTGTCGAAAACCCGTGCGTGTAAATCCCCACGTATCCACGCCGCCCGTCGATACACAGCGATACAAAAAGCCCAAAGGACGACTTGGATCAATAAACCGCCGCTGCCGCTCGGCTACCTTCGCGACCTTTTGCGACCCGTGCCCATGCCTCCCATCCTCGCTCCCGAATTGCTCGCCCCCGCCGGCACCCTGAAAAACATGCGCTACGCCTTCGCCTATGGCGCCGATGCGGTGTACGCCGGCCAGCCGCGCTACAGCCTGCGGGTACGCAACAACGAGTTCGACCACGCCAACCTGGCCCTCGGCATCCAGGAAGCCCACGCCCTGGGCAAGCGTTTCTACGTGGTGGTCAACATCGCACCCCACAACGCCAAGTTGAAGACCTTCCTCAAGGACCTGGCCCCGGTGATCGCCATGGGCCCGGATGCACTGATCATGTCCGATCCGGGGCTGATCATGCTGGTGCGCCGGCACTTCCCGCAGGTGCCTATCCATTTGTCGGTGCAGGCCAATACGGTCAACTGGGCGAGCGTGGAGTTCTGGCAGCAGCAAGGGATCTGCCGGGTGATCCTGTCACGGGAATTGTCCCTGGAAGAAATCGACGAGATTCGCCAGCAAGTACCGGCCATGGAGCTGGAAGTGTTTGTACACGGCGCCCTGTGCATGGCTTATTCCGGGCGCTGCCTGCTCTCGGGCTATATGAACAAGCGCGATGCCAACCAGGGCACCTGCACCAACGCCTGTCGCTGGAAGTACCAGGCGACCCCAGCGGTGGAAAACGCCACGGGCGATATCGTCCAGGAATGTCAGCCCACGCTGGGCATAGGCGCGCCCACCGACCACGTCTTCCTGCTGCAAGAAGCCAACCGCCCTGATGAACAGATGCCCGCCTTCGAAGACGAGCACGGCACCTACATCATGAACGCCAAGGACCTGCGCGCCGTGCAGCATGTGGAGCGCCTGACCCACATGGGCGTGCATTCGCTGAAGATCGAGGGCCGCACCAAATCGCACTTCTACTGCGCGCGCACCACCCAGGTGTATCGCCAGGCGATCGACGATGCGGTAGCCGGTCGCGCTTTCGACCGCCACCTGATGACCGACCTCGAATCCCTGGCCCAGCGCGGCTACACCGAAGGCTTCCTGCGCCGCCATGTGCACGACGAATACCAGAACTACCAGAACGGCAGTTCGGTGTCGGAGCGCCAGCAATTCGTCGGGGAGCTGACCGGCGAGCGTCGGGGCGAGTTGGCCGAGGTCAAGGTGAAGAACCGTTTTGCCGTGGGCAATCATCTGGAATTGATGACGCCCGCCGGGAACTTTCACTTTGACCTGGCCACCTTGCACAACCTCAAGGGCGAGGCCATCGACGTGGCGCCGGGGGATGGGCACACGGTGTATGTGCCGCTTCCGGCCGAGATGGACGTGCGCTTTGGTTTGCTGATGCGCGACGTCTAACGGGTCGCCGCGCAGAACCGGTGGATCGCCGCGCAGGCTTGGCGCAACGAATCCTCATCCAAGGCGTAGGCGATCCGCAGGTACGGCGCCAGGCAGTTGCAGGAAATCCAGTGCATCGGAAAGCGTGTGGGTGTCGAGTTCAGCCAGGCGTTGAAGCGGCTCGGCAAGGTCGGCAAGTGACATGAGATGAGCCCCTGTTGTGGTAAGGGCTCACGTCTCACTGAGGGGCGGTGATAGGTATATTCGTATTAACGTTAGGCCAACATACGCTGAAGCTAGGGCTGATCAGATCCTGAACTGGCCGACCAGTTGCCCCAAACGCTGACCCAGATCCGCCAGGCTGCGCGAGGTCTGGGCACCCAGTTGGGTCTCATCGGCGACGCTGTCGACCGCCACGGCGATCTGATGCACGCTGCGATTGATCTCTTCGGCCACGGCGGTCTGCTCTTCGGCGGCGCTGGCGATCTGCGCGTTCATCGAATTGATGGTGCCGATCAACTGCGCCATGGTGTCCAGGGACGCCCCGGCTTCGTTGGCCTTGGCCGAGGTGCCGTCGCCAGCATCGCTGGAACGACGCATGGCGTCCACGGCGGCTTCGGTGCCTTTTTGCAGGCGGTCGATCATGCCCTGGATTTCCTGGGTGCTGGTCTGCGTGCGGCTGGCCAGCGCGCGCACTTCATCCGCCACCACCGCAAAACCACGCCCGGCCTCCCCTGCCCGTGCGGCCTCGATCGCGGCGTTAAGCGCCAGCAGGTTGGTCTGTTCAGCAATAGAGCGGATCACGCTGAGCACACTGACGATGGAGGACACGTCCTGCTGCAAGCTGTCGAGGGACACGCCGCTGCTGCGGATGTCGTTCACCAGCGCATGGATCTGCGCGATGCTGCCGTCTACCACGCGCTTGGCGGCCTGGCCTTCGGCATCGGTTTGCTGGGCGGCCACCGAAGCGCCTTGGGCGCTGCGCGCCACTTCTTGCGCGGCGGACGACATCTGGTTGATCGCGGTGGCGACCTGGTCGGTCTCGTGGCGCTGGCGCTCCATGGCCTGCTCGGAGCGCTGGGCCTGGTCGGAAACCTGGCTGACCAGGCCGGTGAGTTGGGTGGTCATCTCGGTGATCTGGCGCACCAGGCCGTGGATCTTGTCGACAAAACGGTTGAACGCGCCCGCCAGATCGCCCAGCTCATCCTGGCTGGTGATGGCCAAGCGGCGGGTCAGGTCGCCCTCTCCGGCGGCGATATCGTCGAGGTTGGCTTTCATCAGGTGCAGCGGGCGCAGGATGGTATTGGCCATGACCATACCGACGGCCGCGATCACCAACAGCACCACCACGGCCACGCCGAGAATGCTCAGCAGCACGCCTTCCATGCGTTTCTCAACCTTGGCTTCGACCACGGCGACCTGGGCCTCGATGCCATCCAGGTTCACCGACGTACCAATGACCATGTCCCATTTGGGCAGGTATTCGGTGTAGCCCATCTTCGGCACCAGTTCGGTCTGCCCCGGCTGGGTCGAACTGTATTGCAGGTAGTGGGTGCCGTCCTTGCCGACCTTGACCAAGTCACGGTTGACGTACACGCCATTGGGGTCGCGGTTGTCCTTGAAACTCTTGCCGACGCCGTCGGGGCTGTTGCCCTTGAACAGGCGAACGGTCTCGGAGTCGTAGCCGAAGAAGTAGCCATCTTTGCCGTAGCGGGTGTTGGACAGCAGCTTGACCACCTCGGCACGCGCGGCGGTATCACCGGGGGCGGCCGCGTCGTAGAGCGGTTTGATGGTGGTCATGGCCACTTCGACATAACTTTGCAGAGTGGCCTTGGCATCGTTGAGCAGGCGCTGGCGGGTTTCCTCCACCTCGTTGCGCGCCTGACCCTGCAGGATCCAGACGGTGGTCAGGCTGATGACCACGGCGAACAGCAACACCGGCACTACGGCGAGTGAAAGGACTTTGGCCTTGAGGCTCAGACGCATGGCTTTTCTCTCTTATTAGGCGACTTGAAAAGCTATCGGCCGCACAAGAGATATCTGTAGTGAGCGGGCTTGCCGCGCGCTGGGGGGCGAAGCCGCCCCAAACCAGGCACTGATGTCTCCCTGAGAAAATGGGATGGATCTATTTGGGGCGGCTTCGCCCCCCAGCGCGGGCGGTGCGACGATTCGACAAGCCCGCTCACTACAAGTCAGAGGGTCAGAGGGTCATTGCCGCCAGCCAGCCGAACGCCAGCAATGGGAGGTTGTAGTGCAGGAACGTCGGCACCACGGTGTCCCAGATGTGGTGGTGCTGGCCGTCGATGTTCAGGCCGGAGGTGGGGCCGAGGGTGGAGTCCGAGGCCGGTGAGCCAGCGTCGCCCAAGGCACCCGCCGTGCCGACGATGCACACGATGGCCACCGGGCTGAAGCCCAGTTGCACGCACAGCGGCACAAAAATCGCCGCCAGGATCGGCACCGTGGAAAACGACGAACCGATGCCCATGGTCACCAGCAAACCCACCAGCAACATCAGCAGCGCGCCCACCCCACGGCTATGGCCGATGAACGCTGCCGAGGTTTCCACCAGCGAACGCACGTCACCGGTGGCTTTGAGCACTTCGGCGAAACCCGACGAGGCAATCATGATGAAGCCGATCATCGCCATCATCTTCATGCCTTCGGTGAACAGGTCGTCGGTGTCGCGCCAGCGCACGATGCCCGACACCGAGAAGATCAAAAACCCGGCCAGGGCGCCGATGATCATCGAGTCCAGCCACAGTTGGATGATGAACGCCGAGGCAATCGCCACGCCGGCCACCAGCAGGGTCAGCGGGTTGTATTGCACCGCGACCTGTTCGACCCGCTCGATTTTCTCCAAGTCGTACACGCGCTTTTTGCGGTAGCTGACAAACACCGCCACCAGCAGGCCAACCACCATGCCCAGCGCCGGCAGGCTCATGGCGTGAGTGACGTTGACTTGGCTGATATCCACCCCGCTCTTGGCCACGTTGGCCAGCAGGATCTGGTTGAGGAAGATATTGCCGAAGCCCACCGGCAGGAACATGTAGGGCGTGATCAGGCCGAAGGTCATCACACAGGCGATCAGGCGGCGGTCCAGTTGCAGCTTGGTCAGCACGTAGAGCAGCGGCGGCACCAACAGCGGGATGAACGCGATATGGATCGGCAGGATGTTCTGCGAGGCAATCGCCACCACCCACAGCAGGCCAATCAACAGCCATTTGACGTGACTGCCGCCGGTGGCTTCCTGGCGGTCGACCAGCAGCAGCGCCTTGTCGGCCAGGGCGTGGGCCAGGCCGGATTTGGCAATCGCCACGGCGAAAGCGCCGAGCAAGGCGTAGGACAACGCCACAGTTGCACCACCGCCCAAGCCGCCATTGAAGGCTTTGAGCGTGGCGTCGATACCCAGGCCACCGGTAAGGCCACCGACCAGGGCACCGACGATGATGGCGATGACCACATGCACGCGGGACAGGCTGAGCACCAGCATGGTGCCGACCGCGGCAATGACTGCGTTAATCATGGTTACCTCAAGCAGAAACATAAAAAACAGGCATGCCCGCGCCCAGGCGGCCATCGGATGGCAGCCAGCGTGCAGGCTTGAAGGAGGTCTTATTAGAGGGCGCGCACTTTGCAGCAGGTGGGCCCGCATGTCAAAAAACCTGTGGTGAGGATGACTGTTTTAATAAAGAAACCTCTGAAACCGCCGATACAGAGCCTCTGTTTGTATTTTAGGTTAAGGATTTCCGATGTCGCTTAGGCAGCTCTCCATTCAATGGAAAATCACCCTGCTCGCTGGCCTGTGCCTGCTGGGGATCGTGACCCTGCTGGTGGGTCTTTCGTTGTATCGCATGGCGCAGAGCTCTCAGCAGGTCAAAGCCTCCAGCATGCAGATGCTGGATGAAGCCGCCCAGGCGCGCATCGAGGCGCAGGGTGAAGTGCAAGCATTGGGCATTCGTCGCCAATTCATGGACGCCTACCAATACGGCCACGGTTTTTCCCGCCAGGTGCTGTTTTTGCGTGAGCAGGCTGAAAAGCGCTTCCTCGACGCCTTCGACACCCGTGAAGACCTGACCCGCCAGGTCAAGGCCGCCCTGCAGGCCAACCCGGACTTGCTCGGTTTATCCCTGGTGTTCGAAGCCAATGCCCTGGACGGCAAGGATGAGTTATTCGCCGGCCAGGCCGAACTGGGCAGTAATGACAAGGGCCGCTTCGCCCTGTACTGGTCGCAACCGACGCCGGGCAAGCTGACCTCGATGGCGTTGCCGGAAAGCGACATGTCCAATACCCAGCTCAGCCCCAGCGGCGAGAAGGCCAACGCCTGGTTCACCTGCCCGCGTACGACCCTCAAACCCTGCGTGATCGAGCCCTACTTCTACAAGATCGATGGGCAAAACGTGCTGATGACCAGCATCGTCTTCCCGCTGATGGTCAATGGCAACGTCATCGCTTCGTTGTCGGTGGACATCAACCTCAACAGCCTGCAGGCCGTGAGCCAACAGGCCAGCCAGAAGTTGTATGACGGTCAGACCCAAGTCAGCATCCTCAGCCCCACCGGCTTGCTCGCCGGCTACAGTCCGGACGCGAGCAAACTCAGCCAGCGCCTGGACCAGGTCGACACCACCAACGGTGCGCAGTTGATCAGCGCCCTGACCGGCAGTACACAGATCCGCAGCCTGCGCAGCGACCATCAGCTCAAGGTACTGGCACCGTTCGCGCCGATTCCGGAGGGCAAACCGTGGGGCGTGTTGCTGGACGTGCCGGAGAACGTCCTGGTGGCCCCCGCCGAAGCGCTGAAAGCCCAACTGGATGCCGACAATGCCAAGGGCACCCTGCTGGAACTGAGCCTGGGCCTGATTGCAGCCGTGGTCGGCCTGATCCTGGTGTGGCTGATGGCGCGCAGTGTGACCCGGCCGATCCTCGGCGTGGCACACATGCTCGAAGACATCGCCAGCGGCGAAGGCGACCTGACTCGCCGCCTGGCCTACGACAAACAGGATGAGCTGGGCCAACTGGCCGGCTGGTTCAACCGTTTCCTCGACAAGCTGCAACCGATCATCGCCGAGGTGAAACGCTCGGTGCAGGACGCCCGCGGCACCGCCGACCAGTCCGCCGCCATTGCCACGCAAACCAGCGCTGGCATGGAACAGCAGTACCGCCAGGTCGATCAGGTGGCCACCGCCTCCCACGAAATGAGCGCCACCGCCCAGGACGTGGCGCGCAGCGCGGCGCAGGCGGCGCAAGCGGCCCGCGAAGCCGACCAGGCGACCCGCGACGGCCTGACCGTGATCGACCGCACCACCGCCAACATCGGCCACCTGGCGGCGGACATGAGCACCGCCATGGCCCAAGTCGAAGGCCTGGCCGCCAATAGCGAGAAGATCGGTTCGGTGCTGGAAGTGATTCGCGGCATCGCCGAGCAGACCAACCTGCTGGCCCTCAACGCCGCCATCGAAGCCGCCCGCGCCGGTGAGGCCGGCCGTGGCTTTGCGGTGGTGGCCGACGAAGTGCGCAACCTGGCGCAACGCACCCAGGAATCGGTGGAAGAAACCCGCCTGGTGATCGAGCAGTTGCAAAGCGGCACCGTCGATGTCGTCGGCGCCATGGGTAACAGCTATCGCCAGGCCCAGGGCAGCGTCGAACAAGTCGGCGAGGCCGTGACTGCCCTGCGTCAGATTGGCGATGCGGTCACAGTGATCAGCGACATGAACCTGCAAATCGCCAGCGCCGCCGAAGAACAAAGCGCGGTGGCCGAGGAGATCAACAGCAACGTGGCGACCATTCGCGATGTGACCGAGTCGCTGTCGGAGCAGGCGAATGAGTCGGCCAGGGTGAGCCAGGCGTTGAACAGCCTGGCGAATCAACAACAGGGGTTAATGGACCAGTTCCGCGTCTGAGCGACTGCACGCCACCTGACCTGACGCAGATCAACAGTGGGAGGGGGCTTGCTCCCGATAGCGATGAATCAGTCGATAGAGGCGTTGGCTGACACACCGACATCGGGAGCAAGCCCCCTCCCACGGGGTAATTCGATCAGCACTTTCAGCCCACCCAACTCACTTTCGTGCAACTGCAACACCCCGCCCCACACCTCGACAATGTCCCGCACGATCCCCAACCCAAGGCCGTGGCCGTCTATCTGTTCATCCAGGCGCGCGCCACGGCTGAACACCTGGTCACGCTGCGCTTCGGGGATGCCGGGACCGTCATCTTCCACCGCCAACCGGTAGCTGTGCTCAGTCTCGATGATGCTCAGGCGCACATCGGCGTCCGCCCATTTGCAGGCGTTGTCCAACAGATTGCCGAGCAGTTCCAACAGATCTTCACGGTCCCAGGGCAACTGCAGGCCGGGCGCAGCGTGGTAGCTGAGGTCCAGGTGCTCGCCGTGGATCATGGTCAGGGTGGCGAGCAGGCCAGGCAGTTCTTTATCGCAATCGAACAACGCACCGGGCAGGGTTTCACCCGCCAGGCGGGCGCGGTTGAGTTCGCGGTTGAGGCGTTGTTGCACCTGCTCCAACTGGTCACGCAACAGTTTGCTCACCTCAGGACGATCTTTGAGCGCCTCGCTCGATGCCGCACTCAACAGCACTGCCAACGGGGTTTTGAGCGCGTGGCCAAGGTTGCCGAGGGCATTGCGCGAGCGCTTGAGGCTGTCTTCGGTGTGGGCCAGCAAGTGGTTGATCTGCGCCACCAACGGCTCCAGCTCCAGCGGTACCTGGGTGTCGAGCTGCGAACGTTGGCCCTGCTGCAGTTGGGCGATCTGGTTGCGGGCGGTTTCCAGCGGGCGCAATGCGCGGCGTACGGTGACCCGCTGCAGGACCAACACCAGCAGCAGCGCCGCCAACCCCAGCACCAGGCCGATCTGACGCATCAGGCGGAAGCTTTCACGCACCGGGGTGTAGTCCTGGGCCACGCTGATGGAAATCGACTGGCCGAAGCGTTTGTAGTCCGAACGCAACACCAGCAATTGCTGGCCTTCCGGGCCCAGTTGCAGATTGCCCTTGAGCCCGATCTCGGGCAGGCGCGGCAGTTCCTGGTCCCATAAGGAGCGGGAGCGCCAGTGGGTCTCGGCAAAATCGATGCGGAAGTAGTGCCCGGAAAACGGCCGCTGATAGGCCGGCGACAGGCGTTGTTCATCCAGCTGCACGCCGTTGGGTCCGCGCACCAGAGCCACCAGCAGGTTTTCGGCATCGTTGCGCAGACCGGCTTCCAGGTAGCGCTGCAAACCGGCTTCGAACAACCACAGGCTGGTCTGCGCCAGCACCACGCCGACGATCACCATCACACTGATAAGGCCAAGGCTCAGGCGCCGCTGGATCGACCTCATGCAGGGTTGGCGCCAAACCGGTAACCCTGGCCGCGCCGGGTCTCGATCACGCTGCGGCCCAGCTTGCGGCGCAGGTGATTGACGTGCACTTCCAGCACATTGGAATCCCGCTCGGTCTCGCCATCGTACAGGTGCTCGGCCAGGTGGCTTTTCGACAGGATCTGTTCGGGGTGCAGCATGAAATAGCGCAACAGGCGGAATTCGGCGGCGGTCAGCTGGATCTCGGCGCCATCGCGCAACACGCACTGGCGGCCTTCATCCAAGTGCAGGCCGGCGGCTTGCAACGTGGGCTGGTTAGTTTGGCCATGGGAACGGCGCAACAACGCCTGGATACGCAGGTATAACTCTTCAGGGTGAAAGGGTTTGGCCAGGTAATCGTCCGCGCCGGCCTTGAGCCCTTCGATGCGCTCGGCCCAGGAATCGCGGGCGGTGAGAATCAGCACCGGGATTGCCAACGCGGCGGCACGCCACTGTGCCAGCACCTCGAGTCCAGGCAGGCCGGGCAGGCCAAGGTCGAGAATGATCAGGTCGTAGGGCTCGCTTCGCCCCTGGTAAACGGCATCGCGCCCGTCGGCCAGCCAATCGACGGCATAGCCCTGGCGTTGGAGGCCAGCCAACAGTTCATCGGCCAAGGGTACGTTGTCTTCCACCAGCAGCAGGCGCATCAGTCTTCCTCGTCTTTGATCAGCACACCGGTGCTCGCGTCCAGCTTGATCTCGCGCACCACACCGTCGGTGGTCACCAGTTCCACTTCATAGGCATATTGCCCGTGTTTCTTTTCCAGCTCGGCTTCCAGCAGGCGTGAGCCGGGATAGCGCGCCATGGCCTGATGCAACAGCTGTTCGAGCGGCAGGATTATTCCCTGCTGGCGCAGTGCCAAGGCTTCATCCTGATTGAGGTCGCGGGCCGCCAAGCTGGAGCAAAATGCCATGAGCACCAGCGCCACGCGACTGCCGGCGCGTAAATTTACCTTCATTACGTATCCTGATGATTCTTGAGAACCTGCCCGGTGAGCGCGTCCAATTCAACATCCCATTCGATGCCGTGGGCATCTTCCAATTCGACCTCGTAGACGTACTTGCCATAGGCCTCGTCCAGGTCGGTATCCAGCAGTGTTGAACCGGGGTGCAGGGCCAGGGCCGCCGCTTCCAGTTGGTCAAAGGCGACAATAGTAACAGTGGCCGGCACTTTCAGTGGCTTGTCGGGGTCCACGGCTCGGGCCTGGGTCGCCGTGAGAGCGATGATACCGGCGGCAACCAGAGCGGTGAGGCGCTTCATGATAAGTCTCCGTTACAGGATGTTTTCCTACGCCAGCCACCGTACGCGCTGCAACTTAACTGAAACTGAATTGCCACCATGGCAATTCCAGCCCAGGCCTTTTTCCCTCATCCCGCGAGATTTTCTATACTGCCCCGCTCGCTTCAACAGAGACCGGTATGACAGCCATCCACATCAAGTTTCCCGCCCTGACCCTCAAGGCCGGCAAACGCGCCTTTGCCCGGATTCGCGAGCAAGGCCTCAAGCCTGCCGATGTCGGCATCCTGCCCGGCGCGGCCGGTGGCCCCAAGGCGCTGGGCATCCAGGGCCTGGACCTGGCGCTGTTCGGCGACTGGCTGCCCCGCGCACCACGCGAGCGGGCGCTGATCGGCGCGTCCATCGGTTCCTGGCGGTTTGCCAGCGCCTGCCTGCCCGACCCGGTGCAAGGCCTGCTGGACCTTGGCCGCTTATATAACGAACAGCGCTTTGCCAAAGGCGTGACCATGGCCGAAGTCAGCCACAGCTGCCGGCGCATGCTCGACGACCTGCTGGCCGGCCGCGATGCACGGGTGCTGGACAACCCGGACTACCGCCTCAACATCATGGTGGTCAAGAGCCATGGCCTGCTTGCCGATGACCACCGTGGGCGCCTCGGGCTGGGCCTGTCCTCAGTAATCGCCGACAACCTGCGCGGCCGCGCGCGGCTGTCGCGGCACTTCGAACGGCTGATCATCCACGACCCGCGCCAGGCCCCGCCCGTGCACCCGCTAAAGGATTTCCCCTCGCGCTTCCTGGCCCTGGAACTGGGCAACCTGCGCCAGGCACTGCTGGCATCGGGCTCAATCCCGATGGTCATGCAAGGCGTGCGCGACCTGCCCGGCGCAGGCGCCGGCACCTACCGCGACGGCGGCCTGTTGGACTACCACCTCGACCTGCCCTACCACGGCGATGACATCGTGCTGTACCCGCACTTCACCGACCGGGTCATCCCCGGCTGGTTCGACAAGGGCCTGCCGTGGCGGCGCAGCAACCCACAGGGCCTGCAGGACGTGTTACTGCTGGCGCCATCCAAGGACTACCTCGCCCGTCTGCCCCACGGCAAACTCCCGGACCGCAGCGACTTCAAGCGCTTCATGGGCGACGACCCAAGCCGCAACAAATACTGGCAGACAGCGATGAGCGAAAGCCGGCGGCTAGGGGATGAGTTTCTGGCATTGGCGGATAACGGCGGATTGGGCGAGAGACTACAAGTCTTGTAGACGGCGGCTTACCAGCGATAACCAACGTTATCGACACAACTGTGCAGCCCCTCAACCACTAACCACGATGCGAAGCGAGCCGCTCTTGATCGTGATCTAGCTTTTGATCTCAGGCGCCCCGTGAAACACGCTGGCCGGAATTCGACAGGGATTTGGGGGGTAAACCGGCAGGGATGCCGGTTTAGCCGCCCCGCGCCATGGATGGCGCGTGGCGGCGGCCCCCCAAATCCCTGTCGGATTACGGGCACACCGAGCGTGAGCGAGGTGCCGAGTGTTGGGGCAAGAGCGTTTTGCTTACTTTTGCGCTTTTCAAAAGTGAGCCGCTGTAAAAGCGGAACCCATAGCAGCCGTTACCTAACTAACGGATATGTACCCGGTCTGATCCAACATCCTGATCGTCTACCAGGCCGCCGGCGGGAGCAAGCTCCCTCGCCACAGGTCCAGCGTCATACCCAGAATTGTGTAGATACCAAGGCCCCGATGGTGCTGAATCAGTCACCTGATGAATCGACTGACACACCGCTATCGGGGGCAAGCCCCCTCCCACATTTGGATCGCAGCCTAACCGTTAGATGGCGCTCGGCTGTCAGGCCGCCGGCGGGAGCAAGCTCCCTCAACACAGGTCCAGCGCCATACCCCGAGTCGTGTAGATACCTATACAGCGAGGGACGGTATGCGCGCCAAGGGATCAAGCTGTTAAACTCGCCGCCTGCCAGACACCGACCGAGCTGAAAACACTGTGGAAATCTTCAAGAATTCCACGGTTGCCTCCCACCAAGAACCACCTCGAATCATTATCTCCATGAGCGCCCGCAAGTCATAACGTTAGGCGTATCACCGCGTACCACTCAATACCTTCCCAATGCAAAATAGTTAGTACATTATCCAGTACATCAAAAATTCAACGCACGGAGCAATGTACTAGTGGCACTCACGGACACAGCAGCCAAGCAGGCAAAGCCCAGGGAAAAGGGATACACCATCCCTGACTCTCTTGGCCTTTCACTCTACGTAGCGCAAAGCGGCGTTAAGAGTTGGCATTTTCGATTTACTTGGCTTGGAAAGCAGGTGCGCATCTCGATCGGGACTTACCCGGAGACAGGCCTTAAGGAAGCGCGCGCACGCAGAGACGAGGCGCGAGAGGACATCGCGAACGGAGTAGATCCGCGCGATTCAAGAAGGGAAAAGAAAGCCGGGATGATCGCGGCAGGCGGGCAAACCTTCCGTCGCGTCTATGACGAATGGCTGGCATTCAGGAAGGGGAGCATTTCGCCGGGCACCTACAGGGTGATCAGCAATGCCATGGCGCTGGATGTTCTACCTACGCTTGGCGATCGGCAGATCGACGCTATCAAGCGCGCCGATGTCATTGCGCTGATTCGCCGGGTGGAAAAGCGGGGATCGGTAGCCACTGCCGTGAAGGTCCGTCAGCGCATGAGCCAGGTGTTCAGCTATGCCATCGCTACTGGCGTCATTGAGGCGAATCCCACCGCCGAGATGCACGCTGTGACCGAGAAGATGGGCCAGCACAAGCCGCACCCATTCCTTCCGTTCAGCGAAATGCCCAGGATTATGGTGGCGATCCGCGACTGCGCGTCAGGCCAACAGCTGAAAGCCGCGATGATGTTGATGATCTACACCGCTTCTCGTCCGGGTGAGGTCCGACACGCCGAATGGTCGGAAATCGATCTGGACGCAGCGATATGGACCACGCCTGCCGCGAAAATGAAGATGCGGAGGGATCACACAGTCCCGCTATCGACACAGGCCATCGCCATACTCGAGAGCATGCTCCCCATCACCGGCGACAAGCGGTACGTGTTCATCAACCGCAACAGCACCACCGCACCGATCGGGACCAACTACGCCAACAACGTCATGGATTCCTGTGGGCTCACGGGAATACAGTCGCCGCATGGATTCAGACACCTGTTCTCTACCGAGATGAACCACAGGGGATATAATCGCGACTGGATAGAGCGACAACTCGCGCATGCAGACGCCAGCATTATCCGTGATGTTTACAACCACGCCTCCTACCTGGAGCAGCGTAGGCCGATGATGCAGGAGTGGGCGGACCTCATCACGATTAATTCATGAGTGGCACAGCGCCATCCCCGGCGCCCTGCCGACGAACATCACTCCCAAATCAGCCATACCTCGATTACTGTATGCGCATACAGTATTTGGGTTGAGAAATCATGAACGACATCGACGAAGACACCTCGGCGTGGCTTGGCTGCCCTACGCCCCTGGAAATGTATCAGCACCAGTGCGCGCTGCTCGAGGACGAGCTGATCCAAACCGAGGCCATGTTGCGCAAGGCACGGGCCAATATAGCCGGCCTGGTGCAGATGAATGACCTGCTCGCCACCGGAAAAGCAACCGCCGACGCATCGCTCAAAAAGGCGCTTTCCCAGGTTGCAGAGCTCAATCTGGACAACTCGCAATTGAATGAGAAGATCCGAAGCCTTCACCTGGTCGCCGAGCAGCGCGACCACCTGTTCAGGGAGAATCAGCGGCTACTGCTTGAAAAGAAGCTGTCGCTTGCCCCTATCAAGAGCGAATCAGACGAGCATGCTGCAACCCGATGCAATCCCCAGTGAATTGTAAACCAATTGAAACATTCGCCTTGCGCCGACTGCCACAACCAGTAAACTTCGGCGCTCACGACAGAAAGGATTCATGGCGAAAGCTTTGACGATCATGGTAGAAAAAATTAATTCAGAGCTTGAAAAGAATACCGAAGGCGAAACGAAAAAGGTAAATCTTTATCGCGACATGGCAAATCAGGTACTTCACATTGGATTATTTGCGACATTTGTTTCTCTCCTATTCTGCACAGTTCTCGCGCTCATCGCCCTTTTCGAGTAGACACTCCACAGCAAATAATATTTATTGGAGTCTAGATTGATATAAAAATTAGCGCCCCAACCAAGCTCATAAGTATATGGTCTTGGCTAGGTAACATTCTTGAGCAACTCTTGATTTTACCACCCCCAATGGCTGCATTATCTAACTTTGCAAGGGCGGCAATCTTGAGCTACCACGCACACAATAATTAACTGCGCAAAAACCGGCGATCGCAAAAAGAATCGCCGGCACAACCTGAAAGTATAGGGTATCGTTTACAGCACCCTGCAATGCAATGGACGCGACAGCAGCCATAACCACGTCTCTAGCGAAGCTTTTCTTAAAAAACCATAGAAGAATAAGAGACACGAACGCCGTGCCGCAATAAACCAAAGCGTAGAATATCCCACCCTTATATACGGCCGTCATAAAAACATTGTGCAGGCTAGAGAACTGAAATCCCATCACATCTTTTAGGTTACAGAATCCGCACCCAGCGACAAATATTTCCGGATTGATCTTATCAATTGCTTCACGATAAATGGCCATGCGCCCAGTAGATAAATCGTCAAGATTTCCGCTTTGTATGTTTCCAAATGCGCGAAACATTTTATATATGCCAAAAGACGAAGCGTTGACGCCTTCGCTAGGCGCTCTGGATTCATTAATCATACCAGAAGCCCATGGCACGAGGAGTGCCAAAAAGAATGCGATAGATATCCATGTCTCTCTTCTATTAAATGCCAGCGCTATCAGAGCAATATAAAAAATCACAATGCCAAGCATTACTTGCCGAGTCCATAGGCTAAAAGAAATAAAAATAAGAGTCGTGGAACAGAGTAAAACAGCTATTGAAACGACCTTCTTACCGAACGATTGCGTAGCTGCTAACGACAAACAACCCACCAACATAACAATCGTAGCAAGTGTTATAACTGCATACTTTCCGTAAAAAGGAAAAAATGAATCTATAAACGAGCTTTCATTAGACACATAAGATATAGAGCTATAGCTAGAAACCTTTAACAAGTCACCATTAAAAATATAAATATCCGCAAGAAAAACACACACCATCAATATCGCAGAAGGAATAAAAAGCTGGCATAGCCGTTCCAATGCGAACAGCCTATTTGCGAGCAACATACCAACAAGGAAGTAAGGGGCGCCACTGGTAAAGCTAGCCGCCCCCAATAAGTTTCTAGAAATACCGTCATGCCCTGTCGTTCCTATCAGGGCTAAAACCCCAGAGAACGCCATAAACAAAATCACTGACAGACTAAGCTTGTCATCCGATTTAAACAGCAACAATCCCAGCGGCGCCAAAACCAAGGCAGGAGTAACTTCAAACCCCGGAACTGCAAAAATCTGCAGTGGCACAGATGCAATAACTAGGAGTGAAACAGCTAAATATAAGCGCCAGTCTCCAAGACCATGGCGAAAGTTGGTATTTTGTGCGTCGATCATGAGTTGGCTCTTTGGGGTAGTCATATTGAGCATCCAGGCCTTATGACTTTTTTGATCATCAAGGGCAGGTAATTGTACCTGCTTTCGATACATCCACGCCTAAAAGAGTTCAAACCATACTAGGTAGGCTCACCTTGCGAGTGCATCATAAGCTTGAACGCATGTCACTCCTCGGGCCCTGCTTTGATCAGCATACCCTGCCAGATCGCCCGATATCTCATCAGAGCGCTTGAGCACGTCGGCAAGCACCATGACGGCACGGGAAGCTGCCGCGCTTGCTGCGGCAGTGCAGGAATGGCCGCCGGCTTGACTGGCTGCGAGTCGAGCGGCAAGGCCGTCTGCCGCCCCGCGCAGGCTGTCAGCAGAAGCGCGAGCGGCAACAGCATCACCAGTCGCTTGATCAATCGCATGCTGTCCATCTTCCGTCACCTTGTCGAGTTTGAGTTGCCAGGCCTGTTCTTTGGCGCGCTCGGCGGCCTCGTTTTCTGTTTTTGCCTTCGCATCGGCGGTATCGCGATCACTCCACTTGACCTGCCAGTCGTCGTTGGTGACAGACACCCCATGGTGGTAGACGCCGTACAGCGCACCAAAGGCCAGCAGCACTGCTGCTATAAACGGAACGGCTTTCAGCCAGATCGCTCTCATGTCAGCACCTTCAGCGCAGCGTTATAGAAGGCAACGCGCTCGACCAACCCATTTATCCCGCCGTTGATTCGCCGGGTGATCTTCACGAACTCAACTTGATCCGCCAGCGTGTTCAAGCCCTTAGTCGACCAGAACCAGGCAGCCGACATCGCCGCGTGCTGGGGCAGCTCAAGCAACTCCGGCTTGCCGATCAAGTCCAGGTCCAGCGCTTCCCCGCACGCCGCATAGTTCGCGCGTCCGGTGATCTGGATCAGGCCACGACCGCGATACTTGTAGCCGTCGCCCTTGACGGTGTTGCCCAAGTCGGCGCGCCCTTCGTATCCGGCCTGCTGCGCCGTGGGCCCCCAGATCTCGCGAACCCAACGCAACTGGCCGGACTCATGTCCGATCTGGGCAATGAATGCCGCGGCGCGCGCGGTGCCCACGATGCCGTAGCGGTTCATGCCGTTGTTTAGAGCAGGAACAAAAACGCCGGCATTGCGACCGGCGTTCGGTAGGATCTGCAGCAACTGCTGCTCGCTGATCGGCATGGCTTTCTCCAGGCAATAAAAAACCCGCTCATGGCGGGCATCAGTATTCGGTAGCAGATCAGCTTGGCGCTACTGGGCGCTTGCTGCTGTCGGGAAAGTTGGGATTATCGGCAGTCCACTTGCGCAGGGCCAGCCAGTACTTTTGCCATTGCTGGGCGGTGCCTGGAATATCTTCCTCTCCGTACTCTATGGCAGTGACGTTCTGCTGGGCCTTGGGCATTTCGCTTTCACGCCAGGCATTTTCGATAGGCACCAATTTTGCCTTTAGCGTGTCCTTGGTGATTTTCCAGGTCCCATCCATCTGTGCGGTGTAGTCTAAAGTGTCTTCGTCCTCTGGCCGTGCATCCAACATCTCAATCCATCCGGGTGGGCACCCAAAATCAGTATCGTCGACCATCTGCAAGTTTTGCCCAGGCTCCGCGTAGTACTTCATCCCCTTAACCTCCAGACTTTGACCCGAGCAGGCAATGCCGTTCCAGCTGATGGCGCGCTCGAATGAGGCGATCCAGCTTCACCGGCAATAAGAACGGCATTAACGCCAGTTTTAACAATTAGAACGTCCGTGCCATCAGCAGAGTTGGTTAACTGCCCGGCACGGGCACCATAGTTCGAATTACTCGGGAATGAAGCCCAAGCTGGGTCGCCCCAGTTACCCGCATAAAGAACCTCGACCACACAAACCACCGGTTTACCTAGAAATGGGTTAGCAACTATATAACGCTGATTGGCGGAAATATTCGCTGGCGATGCTTCCGAGCCGCCGTTTGGGTATGCATAAGCGAATCCAACCAGAGATGCGTCCAACTTGGCATCAAGGGCCGCTTTCAAGTCCGTCTGGGCAGATAGGGTTCCATTAATTGAGCCCCAGGCTGCGCCTGTTGGAAGAGCAACCCAACTACCTGCGCCACTCAAAACTTTCAGCCGGTCAGCGATTGATGGAGCCGGAACCAAACCCTTCACGCCTGCGACACTTGCCGTTGCACCCACGAGTGGCGCCAGCCCCTGCCTGACCCTGTCAAAACCATCAGCAGTAAGCGCGCGCAGTGAAGTAATGTCGTTGTTGTCGCCGCTGGCAGCTTTGCCCACAGTGACAGCTTCCGCCTGCTCAGCAGAATCAGCCGCGGCTGCTGCTGAGGCCGCGGCTGCCTGTTCGGATTGAATAATCGAATCCCTGGCTGTTTCCGATCGTTCAGCCGCCACACCAGATGTCTGTGCCGAGCCCTGGCTTTGCTGAGCGGCCAGTTGAGCAGCGTCCTTGCTGTCAGTGGATACTTCCGCAGCAGCGGTTGCGATAACCGCCTGCTCAGTTGCAGCCGTCTTGGACTGGCCGGCAGACGTTGCCGCTTCGGTTGCAGCCGCCACTTGCTCCTGCATGTCAGCAACACCGCTGGCGATCACCTGTGTGGCTGCCCGCAGAGCGTCAGCCGAATCTTTGACGTAACCCTGCATCGGCGCCAGCGAGTAAGCACCTGCCGACACTTCTGCGCCCTGGTAATCTGGTGCGATCGACAGGGCCGTATCGCTGGCGATGTTGGTTACTTCATACCACTCACCGTTCAGGCCCGCGGAAGGCATCGCCAACGCGCGAGTTGGCAATGAAGGATGTTCCTGTTCCGAGCACGGCATTGCTTCCAGGCGTCACAGAAACTGTGCCTGTTTTATACCAGGTCATATAAATCCCCTAAGAAATAGGCTTGGCAAACACGATGGGAATGAAGAAGTTGACCGAGTTATTTACACCTATAATGTAAGGCTCAAGCCTGTTATTACCGTAATTCCAAACAACATAAAGCTTTGCTGCTCTCGTCGAATTACCACCAACATCCATGCCGATGTTATTAACTAGCATGTAGTCGCCGGTATCCAGCGGCGAATAAGCAGTCCAATTCGACTTAGTTGTGCCCTGCCCTGTTTGACTTGAACCTGTATATGTCCAGCTGGTTATCGTGCGTGTGAACTGAGCGCAAGGCGTTCCGCTATCAAATAGCAGATTCGCTTCGCCGTCCCACAGCCTAAGCCCATATGTTGCAAGCTCGCGTGACTTGAACGCAGCACAAAAGTAATTGCCAGATCCAGCCGACAAGAATGAAAAGCCAGTCCAGTTTCCAGGGCCGCCACTGATAGTTGTGTACTGGAAAGTCGTCGTTCCGTCCGGGCGCACGAAAACCAGGGGAGGCTCGGCAGTAGTGATGGCTGGGGAGAACGCGGCGCCGCCCGAGTATCTCCCAGACTGCACAATCACCAGCCTAGAGAATTCAGAGTCGAGCGTAACCACGTCGTTATTGTTGGTAAACGTCAAACCAAATGTCATCTACCTATCCTTCATAACCAATAGCCTCTGAGGGCCAAGTCCGTTAATGGCATTCACCGCTCCAGTCCGATTCCCAAACCATACAGTCACGCCACCAGAGTAAACCGCCGGCTCGTACTGAACCGCATAGTTGTTCTGAGCGTTTGGATCTTGGGGGTATGCACCAATCGGAATGCAGATTGCGGAGTGTGTTGACGGCGAAACTCCAGGGATAGAAATATTGATGTACCGGTTCCCTCCCGTGATGAACGCGACAACGCCTGAATAAATGATCCTTACGGTGAAGGAGTTCTCATCCAGTTCCAACTTCCCTGTTGGCCCCCATATCCTCATGCCGAAGCTCATGCAGTTAGATCTCCAAGTTGGACCCTCTTAACGTTGTTTTCGTCGTAGACCTTGATAGCGCGGTTCGTCATGGTCAGCCGGCCACCGCCGGGCGCTGGGCCGTTGAACTCAAGATTGCCTGCCTTATCGAGGCGCCATCCCTTTACTCCCGCAGTGAAGTCATCCGACTGCAGCGCCTCTCCAATTTTCAGCATGGTGATGCTGCCGTCCTGGATGAAGGCCGAGCGCATGAAGACCTGCCCGTTCTGCACCGTGAATGGCGACGAAAGAACCCCGTTGATTTCGTTCACGACCGCGAAGGTGTCCGCGCTCACCAAGAACTGGCTTTGCAACTCACCGTCCACGTTCTCAATACCGAGCCCAACAGATGCTGCGACGTACTGGCCGTTTTGATTTAGGCGCATTTTCACGGACCACATTGTCGAGAGCTTGCCATCGGTGTCGGCTTGGGCCTGGCTCACCGTCTGAATGTCCGCCGAGTTGTCGTCGATCTTCACGCCGATCTGCTGGATGGCCTGGGCGGTTGCTTCGCGGTCGGTGATCACAACGCTTTCCAGATCAGTCACGCTGCCGGCGACATCGCCCACCGAAGCGGTGAGTTCCGTCTGCCGCTGCACCATGGCCTCGTTCTGCGAGGCACGCGTTTTCACTTCCTGCGCGAAACTTGCCGAGGCGTTGTAGCCCTGGAGCGCGTCAGCAAGATCACCCTCGCCGGTGTCGTCCCTGTAGGCCGATTGCAAGGCCTGGAGGCTCGACGCCTGGGCCGTGACCACACCATCCAACTCGGTGATGCTGGTGGTGTTGAGCTCTACCTGACGCGCCAGCCCGTTTGCCGTGACCAGCAACTGGCCCACGTCCACCCAATACGCGGCGTTCGGCGGCGAGGTATCCACCGGCACCAACTGGGTCGCCTGATAGATCCGCTTGCCGACCACCACCAGGTCGCCCTCGGCGTAGACCGAGTCAGGGTCATAGGCAGACAGGCCATCGAGCGCATCGATCTGCGCCTGCAGGCCTGGAATCTTGTCGATTTCGTCGACGATGTCCTGGCCAAGCTCCGTGCGGCCGATCTGCCCGGCGATCAAGTCCAGCACTGGCGCCGCATCGGCGCTCGCCATACCCATCACGCCGTTTCCGACCGGATAGAACGGCCCCACGTTGCCGGTGCGGTCCACAAGGCGCGCCCAGAAGAAGAACTGCGTGCCGGCCTGGAGCGCCTGCATGCTGTAATTCGCCTGGGGGTGCGCCAGGTCGGCCAGCTTGGTGGCCACTGACAGGTCATTGGCCTGGCCATACCACAACTCGGTGCGCTGGGCATCCTCAGCGCCAGCAGGGAAACCCCACTGAATGCCGATGCCGAACAGTTCGCTGGTGGTGGACAGAAACGCCACCGCCGGCGGCAAGCCGACCTTCCCTTCCAAGTTCGTCAGGTTGGAACTCTTCCAGATGGAAGATATCTCGAAGGCGCTCACCGACCGAACGCGGGCCACGTAGGCGCCCGAGTAAATTCCGGTGACGTCAACGCTTGTCGCGCCCGTGCGCTGAAGCTTGATCCAGTTGCCGCTGTCCTTGCGCCACTCCACGTCATAGGCGACAGCGCCAGCCACGGCAGGCCATGAGATATTCATGGTGCTGATAGCCAGGCCCTGGTCAACGGAGTAGTTCGAAGTGATGTCGACACTCGCCGGCGCCGGAACGACGGTGATCGGCACAACACTGATTGGCCGCTCTTCCAGCCGGGCGCCGGTGTCGATGTGATCGAACTTGCTCGGGTCGTACTGAACGGCCGAGATTTCAAACACGCCTGGCTCCGGCCGGGCCACGCTTACGACACGATAAAGCGGGATGGCCAGGTCGTCAGCATCCAGCGCCCACACGAGTTCACGCTCCGGCGGCACGGAATAAGCCACGGTCACGGTGACCTGCCGGCCACTGACCAGTTGCACGGTACGGCCCTCGCACTTTCCGTCAGGCAGGTTGAGGATCAGCCTGTCGCCGGGCTTGGCTTGGGTGTCGCGGTCCAGGGTGATGACCTTGCCGCTCACCGCCGAGATGCGCCCGCCGACCGGCCGGCCAGCAAGCAATTCGTCAGCGATCGGGATCACGTAGCCAGGGAGCGGGATGCGCCCATCGAGGCCGACCTTGAAGGTGACAGCCCGGTCCTTCGAGTTCGTGAGCAGCGCCCACTTACCACGGCGCTGGGCCTCCGACTCACGGTCGCAACCAATTGCGCTGATCTCCAACGGGTTGTCGCCGTAGCGCCGTTGTAGTTTGGCGTCAGTCACAGCAGTGACATCGGTGTCGTAGTTGTTCAGCGGATTGTCGTAGCTGACCAGCGCGCGGCTGTAACGAGTGCGTTCCGATGCGCTGGAGTAAGTGAACTTGCCATCGATCACGTTCGCCCGGGTGTACGCGAAGTCGAAGTCGGTGGCGCGCGGCATGTCCGACAGCGTGAATACTTGGCCTTGAGCCCAGTAGGTCATGCCGCGGTAGATCGCCGAGATATCGCGCAGTAGTGACCAGGCGTCGGCCTTGCTTTGCAGGTTCAGGTTGCAGGTGAAGCGCGGCTCCATGCCGCCCTTTCCGTCCGGCACCAGCTGGTCGCAATACTGCGAGATCCGGTACAGCTCCCACTTGTCCACCATCCACGGCTTGATACGACGGCCAAGGCCGAAACGGTCGTTCGTGGTTATGCCGTAATTGTGCCAAACAGGGTTGTCGGTCCAGGCCTCTTTGAACGTTCCGTCCCAGACGCCCGTGTAGGTGCGCGACCTGGTGTCGTAGTTGCTCGGCACCTGCCATTTCCGACCATCGCACTCGATCGTCACTGCTGGGATGCTGCGGAACTGTTCCGCAGAAAACTCGATGTAAAGCAGCGCGGTGTTCGGATACCGGATCTTGGCGTCGATCACCTCAGTGAAGCCGGCAATCTGCATGGTGTCGGAGATTTTATTGTTGTTCTGGTTTGCAGTCAGTCGAGTGATGCGCAACAGCCACCCGGTTGTCGCGCGCGGCAGATTGATTCGCCGGGTTCGCTCGTACAGGCTGGTGGTCTTGCCGGACACGGCCTCGTTCAAAACCTCCTGGTACGTCCCACCATCCGTTGCCAGCTCGACCTTATAGCCGATCGCGTAACCGTTGATGTTGCCGCCGGAGTCCACCGATTGGAGCGCAGGCCAGGCAAAACGCACCCGTACAGCTGAGAGCTGGGTATTGGTGATCGCTCGAACCCATGGCGTGCCGCTGCGCAGCTCGGTGCTGATGGTTGTTTCGTTCTCGACCGATGGGATGCCCTGGATATAGGACTGGTCCACAGCCCCGCTGCGCCACTCCCACTTAACGTTCGGGAAGTTCATGTTCCCCTGCGGGTCTTGCAGCGGCGTGTTGTCGAGAAAGATGTCCTTGGCGGTAGGAGCACCGTCAAACTCGCCCTCACCCACAGCAATAAGCATTTTCGCAATGGCGACGGAGCGCAGGCTGTCTGGTGCCTCGGTTGGGGTTTTAGGCTTCTCGGAACCGCCCTTGGCGCCATAAACATCGATCTTGCGTGCTGCGCCCATGCTTTTCTCCAGGCATAAAAAAACCGCCTCTTGGGCGGATTCAGTTTTCGGGTGTTGGCTACATCTGGTCTTCGGCGTAAATGGCGGCACTGATGATCGCGCCACCCCAGCGCCGGCGGCCGGCACACAGCGACACAGGATTGCCGGAGGCAGTGGTGTTCTTGGCGCTGCCGAAGGCATAGCCGGGGGTGTTCTCTGGTGCCGCGCTGGTCTTCAGGCCGCCGGCCTGCGGGCTGAGCATCTGGATAAAGCCGCCGGCGACCAGTCCGATACCCGCTCCAATTAACGGGGTGCCGAACGGAGTTGCCGAGAAAATAACCCCGACAACAATCAGGATCGCGCCGACGATGGTCTGAAGGATCCCGCCACGCTTGCTACCCACCACCACAGGAGCAATCCGAATGTCGCCGGCGCCGCTGTAGCTCAGCTCTTTCTCGCCGATATTGCGCTTATCGCGAAAGACTGCGAACTCCAGACCTCGCGACTTGGCGTTCGATAGGAACCTCTCGAAGCCGGGAATCTGGATACACAGCGCCTTGATGGCCTCGGCCGGTGACTTTACCGCAAGTCTGAAGGACTTCCCGAACTGACGTAGCTGTCCATGCAGTCGAACGGTAGTCATTGGTTGGTAGTTGATCGCTGACACCTGCATCTTTTTCTCCGGGCAATAAA
The DNA here is from genome assembly GCF_002859085.1 of Pseudomonas sp. QC2. Classification (NCBI taxonomy): domain Bacteria; kingdom Pseudomonadati; phylum Pseudomonadota; class Gammaproteobacteria; order Pseudomonadales; family Pseudomonadaceae; genus Pseudomonas; species Pseudomonas sp. QC2. The sequence goes on along the minus strand of NZ_PKKS01000014.1, from coordinate 71,212 downwards.
AAACCGCCCGGAGGCGGTTTTATGATTTTCGTCTTTCAGTTGTAGTCGACATAGGGGCCAATGTAGAAGCCGGCCATATCTCCGCTGATTCGATATAGGCTTTCCTTGCCTGACTGCACCGTAGCCGCGATGGTTCGAATTGCGGCGCCTGCGCACAAGCCTGAGCCCGCTAGGCCGGCGCCGAGATTTGGCGATCCCGGCGGAAGGTAGAATGTAGCTCGCTGACCAGTACCGATTTTTGCAGCCCTGCGGCCGTCGACATAAACAACAATGTCGCAACCAGAGCCGACCGCGCCGGAGTCGCGCACCACGGTGATTTTTCCGCTTTCACCGGCTGGCTTGGACTGGAATGCATACACCTCATCCGCAGGCACCGGCTTCGCGTCACGCACTGAAATTGCGGAAGACGCACATCCCGCCAGAACCGCCACCGCTACCGCCGCTATCAAAATCCGCATGTCGTTCCCTCTTTGGTTTGGCGGGACTGTAGCACTGGGACGTGCAGATGCAAAAAAGCCCGGCGCTGGGCCGGGCCTCGAAGCAGAGACTAATATTCGATCAAGTCGTCTTCTTGATTTTTTTTTGCTGCACGCTTAGCTCGTCTCTTGGCGTTTAGATCCGCACGCGCCTGGTTCAGGGAGGCGAGGCGATCATTGATAGTGGGGTCACTAAACTCCATATCCGCATCCCCCGAATATCTGTCGTTTTGCATCTCGTGGTAGAGCTGCTGGAGATCGTCTGTACTCATCACGCCGAGACGAGATTGGGAACGAATCCACTTTTCGCGGTTCTCCTCGGCCTCTTCCTCAGCCTGCTCCACCATCAAATCACTACCATAACCCATTGAATTAACCTCGATACTGGTGGATTTAAATCCAATATACGGCCCTCGCCCGATGGGCGTCTAGCTGTACGAATCCTCAGTAACGCCTCGCCGCGCTCCGATAGTAGCCTCATGCCTTCATGCAAGGATTCCCTCAGTCCTACGCCTGCAAGCCCAAGGACTGGGGTTGCGCCAATATCGGCGCGTTTATGACCTGGAGGTCAATGTGGCATACGAGATAAAGCCTTTCGAGAATGGGGTGCTGATGGCCTTGGCATCCCTAACTTACGCTCTGAAAAAATCACCTGGGTTTGACAGCTCTGCGCTCGACGCTGCGGCTAAGTTTTTCGTCGACATACCAGCCAGAGGATGCAGTGACGGCGACGATTTCGACGCCTATGAATGGCCACTGAGCGTTGTACAAAGAAGCGTGGCAGACATCGAAAAACTGCTGGAAAACAAAGGCAATTAACCCTTGGTAAGCCGCCAGACTGGCTCGCCACTGGCGGTTTTCGCTTCAGACTCAATTACACCTTTCATCAGTTACTCCTGCGGCCATGCCGCGTCATCTTGGTTTTCTTGCATCTTTGTGACTGAGGATCAGGCACGTTCGGTCATGCCAAGGGCCGCCGTAGACGATGATCTCGGACGGCCTGCCGTACAGGTGGTGCAGCAGGAACGGGCCGGGGCCGTACACGCCCGACTCTTCGCCAGGAAGTGCCGGATCAGTGCCCAGGTAAATCCCGGCGTGATTCGGGTGAACCGTCCGGCCAACCTGCATAACGATCATGTCACCGCGCTGCGGTCGGTCTACGCGCACAAACCCGGCCGCCTCGTAGTGCTGCTCGTACAGGCTTGCGTTCTCCGCACTCTCCCACCAGCCATCGGCGCGCTGGAATGGCTCGAACTCCAAACCCCACTCGCGGGCGTACCAATCAGCGCACACCTGCCAGCAATCCCAGGCCCCATGCACGAACGGGCGCTTGAGCAGCGGCGTGCTGCCCGTTGGCGTGATCGTGCGCATGTCGCCCTCGGGCCACGACAGAATGTGCCAGGGCAAGGCCGTAGCCTCGCACATGGCCAAGTCATGCGGTGACGGCCTGCTGGTGGCGTCCGGGTGTGAGTGAACGATGCCGATCACTTCGCCTAAATCTTCCGCCGCGGCGTAGTCCTCGGGATCGAGCCTGAACTCTTCGCTCGGCTCCGTGGCGATGTTTCGGCACGGGAAGTACTTCTGCTTTCGACCGACGGCCAGCAGCAGGCCGCAACATTCATTCGGATACTGGGCCGCCGCGTGCGCCTGGATGGCCGCGATGATGTACTTACGCATGCTCAGCTCCGGGCGATCAGGGAAACGGCGGGAAATCCACCGAAGGACAGTTCGTTGTTCTCGCCGAAGCGCAACTTGCAGGACGACAGGCAGCCCTTGCACTGGTCCAGGGCCGGGTCATCCGTAGGGTTGTCCTCGTCGTCGAACATCGCTGCACCGGTATAGCCGCAATCAGGTCCCCGGTAGCCATTGGTCATGGCCCAATGGCAGAAGGTCGTCATCTGCCGGCCAGGCAGCCCGTGGTTATCGATCTCACCCGGGGAAGACAGCTCCCACACCACCGCCTCGCCGTCCTCGCTGGTTTTCTGGTCGATGTACCAGATCTCCAGCGCTTCCTGGGTTGGGTCAGCAGTTGGGTTGCCCTCAGGGAAGTTAGCCGCGTCCAGGTACTGGGCCAGGGTCTCGCGAACCGTCAGCTTGAACTTGAGCATGTCCTCGAAGGCCAGGCACAACGCTGTGACGCGCCCGTTGACGTTGCCGGCCGCAAAAGTCGGCCTAGAGGCGGTGCCGTCGCTGCTGGAGGAAATACCCTCAATCTGCACCGGCCAGGCTGCGTACTCATGCCCCTGCCAGATAATCGACTTGGCGGGCAGGTCCTCTTCCGAGCCCTCATAGGCCAGCAATTCTTCTGGCGTGTGCGGGATGGCGTGACCGTGGAAGCGAAGGTAATCGGCGCCGTATTCAGTCCCATCAATTTCAAACAGGCGAATCTCGCCGCCGGGCTCCAGTTTCTGGATGTCCGTGATAAGTGCCATGGGCGGTTACTCAGGGATGAAAGGTTTGCTGGAAAGTTGCGGTGATGGCGTAGACCTGGCCGCCGCGGTGCACGGGCTTGTAGCCATTGCACTTGTAGAGACCAAGCTCACCCAGGGGCGGCTCCCACAGGAAGCCCTTCGCCCCCTTGTGTCGGTCGAGGAAGTCCATGATGTCCTTGATGCGCCCCTTCATGCCCGTGAAGGTCACGGGCCAGGATTGCGACCGGTTGTTGAGGCCGTCCTCTAACGACTGTTCGTATCCATCGCCGAACTGCTTGGAGCGAACGCGCTGGGTGATATCACCTTCTGCGCCCTTCTCTGTCGCCCAGGTGAATCGTTCGATAGCCATCAGCGCCCCTTAATTGCTTTGTTGATGACGCCACCCTGGCCCATGTCCTTGTTGCGCATCTGCTGGTACTTCTGCTCAACAAACGCGGCCAGTTCCTTGCCGAACAGGTCATAGCCTGGAGCATCAGCCGAAGACGAGGCGTTGCCCTCGCCATCGATGTGCACCTCGACATTGATCTGCGTTGATCCAGATCCGCCGCCAGCAGCCATAACCCCAAGCTTGCCACTGGACGTCCGGGTAAGCGGCATGATCGCCTCTTCCCCTGCCTCACCCATTACCCCTGTCTTGCTGTTGGCCATGCCAAACGCCGTCGGCTTGCTGACGATGGAGTTGGTGAAGGCGCCGCCGTCGGCAAACATCTGCACGCCACCCGACCAGGCGCCACCCTTCGCTTGCGGGAAGTAGGTACTGGAATAACCGGCTGATGACGCCCCGAGGTTCGACGACGTGGCACCGGCAGACCCGGCAGCCATGCCATTGCCGCCACCTGCAGCACTTCCGCCGAGGTAACTGGCCGCTGCGCCCACCAAGCTGCCCAACAAAGCCGAACTCGCCTGACGGGTAGCGATACGCGCCATATCCGCCAGGATCGATTTGGCGAAATCTGAGAACGACGCTTTGCCGGTCATCGCGAAATTGACGATCGAGTCTTCCATGGAACTGAAGGCGTTACCGAATAGGCTTTTTGTCTGGCCAGCAATGTTGCGCGCCGAATCCAGGTAGTTTTCCCACGCCGCAGTCGCGCCCTTGGTCCAATCGCCCTGGGCATTCTCCACATCCGCATAGTTCTGCCGGATCTGGTCCGTAGCGGCCTTGTTCGCGTCTGCAAGAGCCTGCGACTTTCGCTTGAACTCCTCTTCCGACATGTTGCGCGACGGGTCGGACTTCTGGTTGGCCAACTCCAGCGACTGCTGAGCAAACCGGTCCTGCTGGCTGTTCAGCTCGCCGCTGAGCGCGTTCTGGCGATCGCCCTGCCCTACGCCGAGAACTGCACGCTGACCTGCCAGTTCCAAAGCCCGCTGTTGCTGCCCCAGCGCCTGCACGTAAGTGCTGATCGCCCGCTCCTGTTTGGCAAGCCGGCCGGTCTCGTTGGTAGCCAGCACTTCAAGCTGACTGTCGGCATCCTTCTGCGCCTTGACCATCCCTGCGCGTGCGTCAGCGATCTTCTGGTCCAGCTGGATGCTTTGCGCTGCCGAAGTAGTCTTCTTGCCCTTGGCTGCCTCCAGTGCGGCAATCTCAGCCTCGTAGGCCGCCGTGGTTTGGTCGAGCTGGTTGCCCATCAGCGCCTGGCGCCGCAGCAGATAGTCTTCCTCGGACAGCAGGCCGGCCTTTTGAGCCGCTTCCAGTTCCTTCTGGTAGTTTTTGTAGGTGTCGGTGATCGCCGCCAGGTCGTTCTTGGCGTCGTTGAAGCTGGTCAGGTCGACCTGCGTGCCTGCGGCCTTGGGATCCTTGAACTTGTCGTTGATGTTGGAGATGTTTTTGTCGACCGTAGCCTGGGCCAGGCGCGGGTCGCTCGGCGCCACCTTGCGGATGTCGTCGAGCTGTTTTTTGTAATCCTTGATCGCCTCGGTTCGCTTCTGCTCATTCGTCCATGAGGACTTGGTGAGCGCGTCCACCTTCTGCATAGAGGTGATCGCAGATTGTTGCGCCTTGGCACGCTCTCCTTCCTGCTTGGCGATATCGGCTTCGGCGTCGCGCTGATCTTCCAGCATGTTCAGTTGATTGGTGTAGTAATCAACCATCACTTGCTTGTTTTGGAAGGCGCCAACGTTGCCCTTCTGCGCTTCTGCCAGGTCACGGCGGGCCTGCTCGATATCGGCGCCAATGTCCGGACGGCCGATGTTTTTGAGGTTGTCGGCAGCGCGCGCTACGGCGTTATATCCCCTTTCCCAAAAACTGAGGTTTTCGAGGATTTTCGGAGTGCGCTCGTTTATTGCGTCGGCGTAGGACTCGGTGGCCAGCTTCACGGCGCCCGCGTGATCACCCTGCTCTTCCAGCGCAGCAATCTGCGAGTAAACCGAAGCGGTGAGGTAGTGGTACTGCTCGTTCAGCGCAGCAGATGCCTTTACCGGGTCATCGGCGAGCTTGACGAACTCAGCAACCGTCTCGCTTACTGCCTTGCCCGTGGCTTCCTGCATTGATACTGCGGCCTGGGTGATGCCGGTAAAGCTGTCGCCGGCGATCTTGCCGTTTTCAGCCAGCATCGCCAGCACTGCAGCGGCCTGGCCTGTGGTGCCCACGGTAGCGCTGACCTGCCGCGCCATGTCACCCAACTGCCCGGCACTCACGCCGGCGTAGTTGCCAGTAAGGATCAGTGATTTGTTATAGCGGTCCTGCTCTTCGCTGCCCTTGTAGTAGGCAACGGCGAGGCCACCCACGGCGGCAGTAGCCAGGGCCAGCGGGGCCAGGATGGCGAGCAGACCAGCAGCACCAGCGCCAGCACCGGCGCCCAACTGAGCGACGGCGCGAACGCCACTACCCCAATCACCCGACGACAGCGCGTTACCCAACTGCACGACGTTTTCCTGCGCCTGGCGGGTACCGAGGCGCAGCTTGTCGAAACCGGTGGTGGTCTTTTCGAGCTTGGCGTAATCCTTGTCGATCTTACCCAGGGCGCTGTTGTACTGGTCCTGGCTGATACGGCCGGCATCTAGGTGTTTGCCAAGCTGCTCGACCTGCGTATCCAGCTTGGCGAGGGCAGCGCGAGCTGGGTCGATGGCTCCCAGCAGGCTGTTCAGGGCCTTCTGCTCGTCGAGGGCAGACTTGGCCAGGGCGATCTGCTGCTTGTCCAGCTGAGCGGAGATCTTCGCCGCCTCGGCCTCGCCATAGGCGCCGGTCTTGGTCAGCTTGGCGAGAGCGTCACGCTGCTTCGCCAGGTCCTGGGTGGTTTTGGCGCTGGTGGAAAGTGACTTTTCCAGCGCCTGCATTTCGTTCATCAGCGAAACGGCGGACTGCTCGGCCCGGCCACCTGCCTTCGCCATTTCATCCAGGCTCGTTTTTGCCTGGATTGCATCGGCCGAGTCGATCTTGACGCCGAGTTCTGCAATGTTCATCGACTCACCTTGAATAAGTGCCCGTGGTTACGGGCTGTTTTCCCTTTCCTCCGCCATAACGCGCAGGGCTTCGCCTTCCAGCACCTGAAGGTCAGGGAAGATTTCAGCGAGTTTCTTTTTCTTGATGCCGAGGAAGCCGGCCACGTCGCGGATACTGCTGTAGTCGAGGCCGATAGCGCCGCCGGAGCCTGCTCGCCACTGGGTGGACATGCGGTTGAAAAGCAGGAAGGCCGGCCAGTTGCAGGGCCAGACCTCGACATCTTCATCATCAAGATCGGCAGCCGTCAGCCCGAGAACACCCAACTGCTCAGCAGATGGGCCACTTTCGTACATGGCTTTGGCTGCCGATATCAGTTTCCCAGGCGGGCCTGGCTAAAAGCGCTCTGATAGGCGTTCACGACCGCTTCGGCGGTGCCATAGCACGACTTAACAAGAGCCTGGATGCTCTTGTCGTCGAACTTGTCATCAAAGCCCCAGCCAACAACGAGATCCTTGATCTGCTGCACCTGAAGCTCGGTCTCGGCCGAAACGACATCAGATAGAGTGGTGCCTTCACCGAAACTGGCGCGCATCTCCTTTCCCTTTGCGCTCCAATCATCGAACAGGGCTGCAAGTCCCGGGCGATCCCGATATTTGAAGGTGAACTCGATTTTCTCGGGCTCCTCCCCAACTATCGGGATCAACACGAATGCCTTGAATGTTGGGTTCTGGGCGATCCTGATCTTTGCCATGGGAAGTCCTTATGCGCCAGCCAGGTAGCGAAGCGAACGAGCGGAAAGCCCGATACTGATGGTGCGCGTCATGACGTTGTTGCGCTCCATGGTCGGGTCGGGTGTGATGCTCACATAGCCCGGATAGAGGATCTGATCGCCGTTACGCAGCTTCATGCGGACCACAGCCAGCTCCTTGGTGTCGTCGTAGCCTTCGACGGTTTCGACGTACTGCGCCGTGGGTTGATCCTCCACTACGATAGTGATCGTGGTGGGGTTACGGTTGGTGGGGAACTGCTTGTCGTCGTCATCCTCCAGGTAGCCGACAGTTTGATACTGCTGCTCGCCGCCGGAAGATGTGAAGGACGTCACTTTCGAGATCTGCGTCCAACCCGAAACTGGGATTACCGAACCGGCGCCGGCACCCACGGTGTACTTGTCGGTGTTGGTGGTATTGAGGCCAGCCAAGGCAAAGGCGTCTGCAGTTACGCCGGACGCTTTCACGGCGCGATCATTAATCAGCGCCCAGCCCGAGTTAATTAACAAGACGTCGCCCATTTCAATGCTGTGCCCAACGGACGCAGCGACTGGCGGTTTCGCATTGGTCAAGGCAGTAAAAGCGACTGCGGAGCCCATAACGCTGGCGATCTCCAGTACGGCGCCGTTCGGCAGCGGGAAGCGTGCGGCCATGGTGTATTTCCTCTTGAGTGCCCGCCTGACGGCGGTAGGTTATGCCCCAGCGGGCGGTTGGTCTGCGACACCCAGATAGGTGAAGCTGGCCGGGACCGTGTAGGTCGCCGACTCTGTGATGGTTGGTCCCTGGTCTAATGGCTCGGTGATCAAGCCTTCGAAGCCATTGCGGGTCAGAGCTGTGTCGACGCGAAACAGCCGCGTCAACTCATCGATTAGCGTCTCGGCGGTGGCCATGGCCTGCGCAGAGGGGCAGACGATGCTGACCTGATAAATACCGGCGTACTCGTAAGCCTCCCCGCCGAGATAGCGGCAGGTGGTGCTGGCCGGCAGCTGGTAGGCTCGCAGGTACGTTTCAGAGGTGCTTGGTGTAAAAGGCTGGTTTGCGTAGGCCACTCGTATCGGGCGCGCAGCCGCCCATGCGGCCAGCTTCGTTTCAATGGCCTGGCGGGCTCGTGCGTGACTCATATCTGGTTGTTCCTGATGGCCTCCAGCACGATCTGCTGAAAGCGAGCCACGGTTACCCGGACCATGCCGCCAGGGGCCTGGGTGGAATGGCCGAACTCCAGCGGGATTGCATAGGGCAAGTTGTTAACGATGAAAGCTGTCTGCCCGGCCTTGAACTCAATAGCGCCCGCCACAAGCCTTGCGGTTGCCTCGGTTCCTGTCGGGTCTGGGTGAATACGGAAGCTGTTGTCGACAGAACCGATGGAGAAATTCCAGTTCGCCCGAAAGCGACCGCCAACATAGTCCCGGCCAGCCACCAAGCCATTCACGCTGAAGTTCTGATCGCGCTCGGTCTTCGTTAGCGGTTTGGCATATTTCACGCCGCGCTTGAGGTTGCCCGCCTTCGTGAAATTCGATTCGTTTAGGTTGATGAGCGTATTGCGTACGGCGACCTTGAAGTCGTAGTCATCGGCAGCGCGGGAGTTGGCCTCGCGATGAGCAACGTTGGCAGCCCATATCTCAGGGTTGCCCACCGGTGACATGCGGATGATGCTGCTACCAATCTCGATAATGATTTCGCGCAGGCTCGCGTCGATTGCCTCACTGGCCTGGGCGGCGAACTCGGCCAGGCTCAGGGCGAAGCTGCCGGATTGGGTCGCCATGTCATTTCCTCAGTTGCGCTGTCCACGTTGCATCAGCAGGGTCCGCAGACACGTTCATCACCCGCAGCCCGTTGACGATATCGCCAATGGCCGGGGCAGCCGGTACCGCCGTCGGAACGCCGGCCTCCGACACGAACAGCTCGTTTTGCAACACCAGCAGCTTCTTGTCGGTGGTCTGGATGAGCGAACCGTCGATCTCCTTGGACATGTAGCTGCCCAGAACACCGCGCCCAATGTAATTGACGGTGGTCTCAGGCGTTTCACCGCCCAAGTCAGGGTCATACTCGCCTGCAACCTTGCGCGCGCCCGTCACGGGCTTAACCGCGTCGGCCAGCCCATCGGGATCGTCGAACGCCTCGGCCAATTCAGCCTGGATCTCTTCGCGCATGCCCATGATCAGATCCTTTTCAGCATCATCACGCCAGAGCGCTTGATCCAAGGTTCCAGAAGCGCAAGGGCGAAGTTGACGCCCGCCGACTGTTCGGTAGAGCCTGCCACGTACGTTTTGCTCACCGACGTGCCGGACTGCGCGGATACGGTCTTGCTCTGCACTTCCTTCTGCGTTGCTGTGTACAGCTTGCCCGCCGCCGCCTCTTTGGCGACCTGGGCGCCGGCTGTTTTGATCTCGGCCGGAACCGGATCGGGAACAGCCCGCTTAATCTTGGCCGTGAGCCAGGCGTTTGCCATGGTCACAGCAAGGACCGGATCACCGGCACCGGCCCAGCCAGGACCCAGAGAGGCGTCAACATCGGCAACGGTGATGAAGTCGGTCATATGCTTGTCCTTATTCCGCCGGCACCAGGGCCTGCAGGTCTTCTTTCTTGGCGGTCGCGTCAAAGGTAATGCCTTTCGCGTTCAGCCACTCTTTCAGCTCTGGGACCTTCATTTTCAGAGGGTCGGTTTCAGGTGCTTCCTGCTCCTTGCCGTCGGAAACCTTGATGCCGGCGGCCTGGTAAGCATCGAAGATATCCGGCGCATCGCCATCGACGACCACCTCGGTCGCGGAGCCGATGACGCCGAAGAATTCGCTCAGCAAGCGGTAGCACACGCCGCGCTCTTTGCCCGGCTTGTCCGTGTAGATCACTTTCATGAGTCACCTCAAAAGCTTCCCGGCGCCATAAGGGCGCCAGGTTGTGTGGGCCGGATTACGGCGTGGTGGTACCGCTGATGACAGCGGCGAACGGAACTTGCTTGCGGTTGAACACGCGCTCCCAGTTGCCTGCGGAGGCGTACTGAGTCGCGGTTGGGCTGAGGTTCTGAGCCTCGGAACCCTTCCAGCTGAAGCCGGCGGGTTGGAGGATGTAGGTTTTACGCTCCCACAGCACCTCGGCACCGCCACCGTTACCGCCGCCCGGCTTACGCTCCAGCTCTACCGGCACCTTCGGCGTGCCTTCGCCGTAACCGAACGCGCCCTGGCCGAAGAACACGGACAGGTACTTGCCCGCGCCATATACCAGGGCATCGTCCATGAACACTGGCTTACCCAGGTAGGTGGCCAGGATGATCTTGCCGTCGGAGTCGCGCAGGTACTCGATGAGATCCTGCTTGACCATCTGGTTCATCACCACCGAGTGCACGCCAATCGCGCCGAACTGGTCAGCCGCATCGCCCGCGGTGAACGCAGCATCCTGGAAGGCGTTCGCGCTGATGGTCGCGCCCGCGTCGATGACCATGTCACCGCCGTTGTTCGCGATGTTCGAGGCGATGATGCCGCGAGCGGCGCCCAGGGTGTAACGCTGCCACTGGCGGGTCCAGTAGGTGCCGAAGCGGTTGCGGATCTGCTGCTGAGGCTCGCTGTTCGCCAGCTCAGCGGTCAGGTCCGCAACGCCATAGCCTTTGTTGAGGTACAGGACGCGGGCACGCATGCTGTCCTGGGTGACTTTGCCGACTTCGCCCTGGTCGTTCGGGTCATCATTGCTGATGTTCGGGGCTTCATCGGCGTTGAGATCCTGCCAGTAGCTGATCTCGGCGGTGCCCTGGCTGCCGGAGGCGATGGCGTCCAGCACAGGCGAGCGGGTCACAATGCCCGACTCGTATACTGCGGTCTTTTCCGGGCTGTTAACCGGCGCCAGGGAGGCGTAGTAGTCGCCGACGAAGATGTCGGTCAGTTGGGTAGTTGCCATAAATTAGTTTCCTTTGGTGGCCTGGATTTTCTTGAAGAGCTCAGGGTTGTCACGGGCGATTGCAGCGCGCTCGGTTTCCGTGTACTCACCCCACTTTTTCGTGGCCTTGCCACCGTTGTCGCCGGTCTGCCCGGCGCCCTGGGCCCTTGGCCACAGGTGTGTTGCTGTTTCGCGCAGCGATTCCGCCCATTCGAGCGGCGACAGAGGGGTCTTCCCGTCCTTCCCGTAAACGACCTCGCCGTCACGGTCGGTGGCAATCGCCTCGCCGTCTTCACTGAGTTTGAAAGTGCCCCGGGCGCGCAGAATGATGTCCTCGGCAGCCTCGGGGAGCGCGCCGGCCTTGATGGCAGCAGCGCGAATGGAATCGGCTAGGACCTTGTCGCTGTACTTGGCAGCGAACTGCTCGGCCTTGTCGGCACGGGCTTTCTCGGCGGCCAGCTTGGTATCGTAGTCGGTGCGCAGGCGCTCTGTGCGGCGGGTGATGACCTCATCCAGCTTGCCCTCGGCAATCAGCTTGGTCTCTTCATCCTGGCCAACCTTGGTCAGCAGCCCTTTCACGGCAGCGATGTCCAGGCCTTCAAACTGGGACTTGAAGCCGTCCAGCTCGGTCTTGGTGGTCCGGAGCGAGCCAAGAAGCTCGGTGTTTTTGTTCTTGAGGCCCAGGGTTGCAGCCTCAACGGCTGCAGCAATGGCGGTCTGAACTGCCGGGTCTTCAAGATCAATCTGGTTTTCGTCTGCCACTTGGTGCACCCCTTGGGTTTGGTCGGCCCGCTTTGCAGGCATAAAAAAACCGCCTCTTGGGCGGTTCGATATTGCTGAGTTAGTTTTCTACGCTTGTGGATCGCCAAATTCTAGATACTGTCCAGCATCCATCCTTCTTTGAGCATCAGGGCTGAAAGCGGCAATACGTAAAGTTTCCTCCGCCTTCCTCGTGCTGGAGATGTACTCCGATACAAAAGAGACAAACTTCGCGTCCAGTTCAATAACTAAGTCTTTACTAACTAGCCTTATGAGGACATAGCTGCGCTGGGCAAAAAGCTCGTCCAGAGCGTCAAAAAACCTTTTGTCGAGTTTAAAGTCATAATTTCCAGGAGATATGTTATTGCGCAATAACCTCGCAATTGTCGGAGCGACCCATTGCTCCGCAATCCTGCGGATTCCTTGTCTGTTAACGGAGATGACGTCGAGATGGTCACCTCTCTGAAGTTTCGTGTCACGCCCGCCCTTCGCTATATTACTGAAGCCAAAAAGGTCAATTTTAGACCCGTCCTCATGAATAATGAGGTCAGCCGCAAGGATGCTCTCTGGAACAACGCCTTCCGAAACAACACGAACCAGCCACTCATCAGGAGAGAATCGGTGGATTACGCTAACTTTAGGCATCTCTTTCATTTGCTGCTTGTGTGACTGCAAAAGTGCAAAACCCACTGCAAGCATTGCGCCCAAACCCGACACCCAGCCTCCAGCGACCCCCCAGTCCCAGACATATCTTACTGTGGATTGGGGATTCATTGTGATGCCAACAGTCAGCCCAAGCATTGCGCAAATTGTGCATAGGGCTAGCAGAACAACTCCAGCAATCCCTTTCATATTCAGCTCCTCAGGAAAGAAGAGCTTTATACCAGCGGGAAAGAGTTCGACTCAATTCCTTCTCGTCACATTAACGACAGTGAGCCCGCGCATCACCAGGTAATCGGCGAACTGCGTCCTGCTCGGCGCATACGGTGGCGGCCGCATCCGCAGGCCGGGCGTATCTCGGTTGAGCCGTGTGCGCCGGCCATTTGGCTCATTGGAGTACGTCGGCTCCTCGATCTGGAAGCCCTGCTCGGTGGCGTACAACTCAACTGCCAACCGCACCTGCCCATATGGGCGGCGCGGTGATCGGATGTGGGTGCGCGAGACATTCATTGATCTGCGCGGTACCGGTGTTGAGCATCGCCCAGACCCGGACGGCCCGCTTCAGCGCTACGCCTACGCTGCAGACTGCCGCCCCGGATCGCACAGCGACGAGGCAAGGAAAGACTTCGGCTTGAAGTACAAGCCCAGCATTCATATGCCACGCGCCGCCTGCCGCATCCTGCTGGAGATCACCGAAGTGCGCGTCGAGCGGTTGCAGGACATCAGCGAAGACCAAGCCCAGGCCGAAGGCTGCTTCTTCACCGATTACGGGCGCAAGTGCGGTCACTCCGGGAAAGGCTGGACCGAGGTCGGCGAATGCCCGGCCCCCGAAATGCATCACCCGCAGCGCAATGGCTGGATGTGGGACAGGACCACCAGCCACGAGCAGTGCCTCGACTCGGCCCGCAACGCCTTCGGCAATCTATGGCAAAGCGTCGGTGGCGACTGGAGCGCCAACCCGTGGGTCTGGGTGGTCGAGTTCAAGCGGGTGACGCCATGATCGCCACCCTCTGGTTCGCCTACGTGTTCATCTACAAGGGGCCCAGGCCATGAATCAACACGTCCGAGTGAATACAGCTGAGCTGACCGGCCAAGCACTGAACTGGGCAATGGCCCTGGCCGAAGGAAAGCAGGCCAGGATCACCAAAAGCGGGGTTCGCCTGGCGCTGGGCGGCAGCACTTTCGGAAAGATCAATCCAGCAACTGACGAAAAGGCAGGGACGCTGGCGATACTGTGGCACCGCGTGCGATTCGATGTTCGGATGCCGGGCCATCAATGGTCCGCAAGGGTCGGAGAGGTGACCGCCGGCGGGCCAACCATCAGCATTGCAGCTTGTCGCGCTATCGCCGTCTCCGCACTGGGCGACGTCATCGATATCCCCGCCGAACTCGTCTAACCCCAATCCCCCCTACATGCCTGCCGGTGAGCGGCGGGTCTATGCGCGCGACCGTAACCAACCTACCAGGATGAAAGCGAGCCCGGCGACCAGCAGGCCTACAGCTATGCAGCCGAAGGTCCCTTGCCTAAGCAGGTAGTTGAGGCCAATTCCAAAACCACAAATCGTAAGCGGCGCCCCGATAGCAAATAAAGGGCTTCGAATAATCCTCTCCATTACCCACCTCACACACAAGAATTATTCCTATTTAACCATATGCCTGCCGGTGAGCGGCGGGCGAGGACGATTTCGCCTATGAAAACGCGAGAACTGACACACGCTCGCCTGCTGGAAAAGCTGCATTACAACCCGGAAACAGGCGCTTTCACTCGCACCCCACCCAACCACAAAAGGCGAATTGGGCGTTTCGACAAGAACGGCTACATCACAATCGCCGTAGACCGCGTCAAGCACCAGGCACACCGGCTTGCGTGGCTCTACATGACGGGCAGCCACCCATCCGACGACCTACTGATTGACCACATCAACCGCATCAAGGACGACAACAGATGGGAAAACCTCAGAGAGGTCACGCCATCTCAGAACTGCCGCAATCGTGAGTACGGTGCGAGGAGCAGTCAAGGGCGCGGCGCGAGCGGCACGCACGGCGTTTATTGGGACGGGCGAAAGAATCGGTGGCACGTCCAGATGGAGTGCCGCGGGAAATTCTTCTATGGCGGCTATCACGAAACTCTAGAGGCGGCGCAAAAGGACGCGGAGACGGTAAGAGCAAGACTCATCGCCTACGCCGAAACCTTTGACGCGGCAGCATAACCCTAACCCACCTTCTGCCGCCCAGCTCGGCAAGGACACCCCATGTTCGCTATGAAACTCACCCTGATTGTACTGGGCGCTTTGCTGTACCTGGTCGCAACCGGTAGCTGGTTCATTTGGATCGGCCCTGACCTGGTTGGCACCGGCACAACAGAGTCGCTGCTCTACGCATTCGCCGGCACCTGCGCCTGGCTGCTGATCACCTTCGGCCTGGCAGTTCACATCATCAAGACAGCGCGGCCCACGGCTGGCGCAAGGAGAGAGCCATGAACAGAGCAGAGAATATCGATCGCTTCCTGCGCCTAGATGAAGTGCTTCATACGACCGGCCTGGGGCGGAATACCGTTTATCGTCGGATCAGGGAGGGCACATTCCCAAAACAGGTTAGAATAGGCCCCAACTCGGTCGCCTGGCGCCAGTCGGCAATCGCTGAATGGATGACCTCAATTACGCCCAGCAACGACCAATCAGTACATTGATCAGTACACCAAAACCTGACAATCGCACAGACCCCTTTAAAACCCTGCCCTACAGGTTATACCGTGGAAATCTTCAAGGAATTTACATTCGAATCCGCCCACCGCCTGCCCCACGTACCGGAAGGCCATAAATGCGGGCGCCTGCACGGGCATTCGTTCAAGGTGGCGATCCACCTGAGCGGCGACCTCGATCCCCATACCGGCTGGATTCGCGACTTCTCGGAGATCAAGGCGATTTTCAAACCGCTCTATGAACGTCTCGACCACAACTACCTCAATGACATCCCAGGCCTGGAAAACCCGACCAGCGAAGTGCTGGCCAAGTGGATCTGGAATGAGCTGAAACCCCTGCTGCCTGAGCTCAGTGCGATTCGCATCCACGAGACTTGCACCAGCGGTTGCATCTATCGCGGCGAGTAAGCGATTGCGCGTTGAAGAACCACCTGCGGGTGGTTTTTTTACGTCTGCCACCCCAATGTAAAGCACCCTTGATACGGCAATAATCCAAACCTAATGTAAAGCACCCTTTACTTGTGGAGAGGGTCATGTCGGTCAAACGCTTTCTGGTGGAATTCGCGGTGATAATGCTGGCGTACATGCTGTGCGTCGTCATTTCCAGCGCCTATGTGTCGTCCATGTCCGACGGCGCCGCAAAAATCGCCTTGGCCTTGCTGCCAGTGATTCCGATGATCGCGATGGCGGTTACGATCATCCGCCGGCTGAACGCCATGGATGAAATGGGCCGCAAGATCCAGTTGGACGCGCTGGCCGTGGCGTTTGTGTGCACGGCGCTCACGACCTTCAGCTACGGCTTCCTGGAAACTGCCGGCTTCCCACGCTTGTCGGCCTTTATGGTGTGGCCGATCATGGGTGGCGTCTGGTGCGTGGCCACGATCATCGGCACAAGGCGCTACCCATGAATAACCTGATGCGTCAGTTACGCTCGGAACTGGGCTGGTCCCAGGCCGACCTTGCCGAGCGCCTTGGCGTATCGCGCCAGACCATCAATGCCATCGAGACCGGCCGCTACGACCCAAGCTTGCCGTTGGCGTTCAAGATTGCCAAGGTGTTCGAACGGCCTATCGAAGGGATCTTCGAAGCGCCGACAGATTGATCGACTGTCCAAAGGAGCACATTGCAATGATGCGCCTCGCCACTGCTGCTGATGTCGCTGCCATCGAGGCTATCGTCCAGGCGGCCTACTCGCCGTACATCGAACGGATCGGCCGCAAGCCAGGGCCGATGCTGGAGGATTATCACCAACACGTGAAAGCCGGAGGCGTACACGTGCTGGAAAATGCCGGGCGGGTTCAGGGTTTTATCATCCTGCTGGATGCTGATGGCGCACTGCTGCTGGATAATCTGGCCGTCGCCCCGGATGCCCAGGGCCTGGGCCTCGGGCGGTTGCTGATGGATTTTGCCGAGCAACAGGCGCTCGCCGCAGGCTTCGCCGCCATCCGCCTGTACACAAATGAAACCATGGCCGAGAACATCAGGCTGTACACGCGCCGTGGCTATGTCGAAACCCACCGGGCTGAAGAACATGGCCTGCACCGCGTATACATGACCAAACAACTCCAGGAGTAACCCATGGAAAACACCTGGCTGGCCCAAGCCAAACGCTTGCAGGCGTTGGCGTCCACGGGGCTGCACTTTTGCACCGATGATTTCGAGCGCGAGCGCCTGGAAGAAATTGCCGCGATTGCCCACAGCATGCTCGCGCAATTGGGCAATGTGCCCTTGGAGCGCATCACCGGGTTAGTCACCGACTTTGCCCAGCGCTATTCGACACCGATGATCGACGTACGGGGTGCAATCATCGAGGACGACCGAATTCTGCTGGTGCGCGAGTTGACCGATGGCTGCTGGGCGTTGCCAGGCGGTTATGCCGATATCGGTTTGTCGGCGGCCGAAAACATCGTCAAGGAGATTCGCGAGGAAGCCGGGTTGACGGTCACCGCGCGGGCGCTGTACAGCGTCACGCACAAGGCCAAGGGCTTGTATCGTGCGGACGTGCGGGACTTCTACAAGCTGTACTTCCTGTGTGAACCGGTGGATCAGTGCGCACCGATGGCGGGGTTCGAGACTACCGAAGTGGGCTTTTTCCGCCTCGATGCGCTGCCGCCGCTGTCCCGTGGGCGCACCATCGAGAGTGATCTGGAGGCGGCATTCGCCTTTCATCGCGGCGAGACGACCTACACGCTGTTCGACTGATCCAATTTGTATCACCGCTGCACCGCTTTCGTGCCCGACTGGGCACGGCGTACAACCCTTCCTGCGTTTATCCCATGTTTGGCTATAAATAGTGTGCACGATGCACAGCGTCGACCGTGCGCCTGTCACTGCCGCCGGTTTGGCACGCACGGTGCAGTAGGCCTGCGTCACTCATTCAGGGAGCAAGGCACATGACGCAGCAAGAACCGGGCAATGATTACCCCCTCAGCGAAGTCCCGATGCATGCGCGCAAAGGCCTGGCGTCGACCGCCATGGTGCTGCTGGGCTTTACGTTTTTTACCGCGACCATGTTTGCCGGCGGCAAGCTGGGGGTGGCGTTCAGCTTTATCGACATGCTCGGCGTCGTGGCCCTGGGTAACCTGTTGTTGGGTATCTACGCCGCAGGCCTGGGTTACATCGCGTTCAAGAGCGGGCTGAATTCGGTGCTGATGGGCCGCTTCTGCTTCGGCGAACTGGGCAGCAAGCTCAGCGACTTGATCCTCGGTTTTACCCAAATCGGCTGGTACGCCTGGGGTACCGCCACGGCTGCGGTGGTGCTGGGCAAGTATTTCGAACTGAGCCAGGGCAGCGTGCTGGCGTTGATGGTGCTGTTTGGCCTGGTGTTTTGCGCCACGGCCTATATTGGTTATCGCGGGCTGGAGATTCTGTCCTACATCGCGGTGCCGGCGATGGGCATCCTGCTGTGTCTGTCGATGTGGGTGGCGACCGTGAAAGTCGGCGGGCTGGAGGGGTTGTTGGCGGTGGTGCCGAGCGGTGCATTGGACTTGTCCACGGCAATCACTCTGGTGTTCGGCACCTTTGTCAGCGGCGCGACCCAGGCCACCAATTGGACGCGCTTTTCGCGTTCGGCCAAGGTGGCGGTGCTGGCCAGCCTGATCGGTTTCTTTATCGGCAACGGCTTGATGGTGCTGATCGGCGCCTACGGTGCGATCGTCTATCAACAACCGGATGTGGTCGAAGTGTTACTGCTGCAGGGCTTTGCCATGGCGGCGATGGCCATGTTGCTGCTCAACATCTGGAGCACCCAGGACAACACCATTTATAACTTCGCGGTGGCCGGCTGCAACCTGCTGCGCACTAAGCGGCGCAAGACCGTGACCCTGGCCGGCGCGGTGATCGGCACCCTGCTGGCGTTGCTTGGCATGTACGACCTGCTGGTGCCTTACTTGATCCTGCTGGGCACGGTGATCCCACCGATTGGCGGGGTGATCATGGCGGACTTCTTCTACCGTTACCGCGGCCACTATCCGCGCCTGGCCGACGCTCGCCTGCCGGCGTTCAACTGGCCTGGGCTGGTAGCGTATGCGGTGGGCACGGTGCTGGCCTTCAGTTCGCCCTGGGTCGCGCCGTTGGTGGGCATCGTTGCTGCGTCGTTGACCTACATCGTGCTCACCGCCGTACTCCGGGTGCGCGCGCCGCTGGCTGACGCCCGCGCATGAGCCTGACCCTTGCCGATGTACTGGCCCTGCCGGGCTTGGAATCAATGCGCCTGCGGGCCGGCGCCGTTGGCCTGGATAATACCGTGCGCTGGCCCTATGTCGCGGAGAACAGCGGGATTGCCGAATGGGTCTTGGGCGGCGAGCTGGTGTTCGTGACCGGGATCAATCACCCACGGGATGAAGCCAACTTGCTGCAATTGCTGGATGAAGCCTGTCAGCGCCAAGTGGCTGGGTTGGTGATACTCACGGGGCCGGCATATATCCAGGCGATTCCCCCGCATTTGCTGGAGGCTGCCGAAGCCGCCGGCATGCCACTGATCGAACAGCCCTATTCGCTGAAAATGGTGCTGGTGACCCAGGCCATTGGCTCGGCGCTGATCCAGTCCGAGCAATTGGGGCGCTCGCGGCACGATGTGTTGGAGCGCTTGCTGACCGGCGATTACCAATCCCTGGATTTGCTGCTGCACCGTGCAGTGCAGTTGGGCCTGTCGCTGGCCGGGCACTGGCAGGTTGTGCAACTGCAATTGGAAGGCAGCGAATGGCTGTTTGCCCAGGGCGATGCCGCCTATGTAGAGGCGCAACTGGCGCGGCAACATGACGCTATCAGTCGGCGTTTGCGTCAGGTGTCTGCCGGGTTGCCGGTACTCGGACGGGCCGGGCAATGGACACTGCTGCTGCCGGCGCCGGACGCTGTCGCCGCCCTGGCCAACCGCCAGCAATTGGCCAACTGGCTCAACCCGCTGAACCTGCGCCTGGCGCCGCTCAAACTGTTTATCGGCCTCAGCGCCGCCGCGCACCCACCGGTACGCCTGGCCCAGGCGCAGGATGAAGCGCGCCAGGCGTTGGCCGCTGCGCGGCGTTTCAGCGAGCGGGCCGGGCTCTGCATGTACGACGAACTGGGCGTGCTCAAACTGCTCAGCGGTGTGCGTGATCGCGCCCTGCTCGACCAATTCCTGAATGAACGCCTCGGCCCATTACTGCGCCACGACGTGCACCATGGCCCCAGCCTGATGCCGACCCTGGAAGCCTGGTTTCACGAGAATGGTAACCTTGTGGCCGCCGCCCAACGGCTGGCCGTGCACCGCAATACCCTGACACACCGTGTCCAGCGCATCGAAGCCCTGTGCGGCCTGACGCTGGATAACGCTTATGACCGCCTGGACATTGGCATTGCGCTGATGATCTGGCGGCTGTCTGCCTGATTGTTTTTAGCCAAGAGGAACTTGCCCATGCACATCATCAACGCCCGCCTGCGCAACCGTGAAGGCCTGCATGATCTGCACCTGGAACATGGCCGGATCGCCAGCATCACCCCCCAATCGGGTACAACGACTGCCGCAGCCGACGACTTGGACGCCGCCGGCAACCTGGTGATTCCGCCCTTCGTCGAACCCCATATCCACCTCGACGCCACACTGACCGCAGGCGAGCCGCGCTGGAACATGAGCGGCACCCTGTTCGAAGGCATCGAATGCTGGGGCGAACGCAAGGCCACCATCACCCAGGCAGACACCAAGACCCGCGCCAAAAAGACGATCCAGGCCCTGGCCGCCCACGGCATCCAACACGTGCGCACCCACGTCGACGTCACCGACCCGGACCTCACGGCGCTCAAGGCCATGCTGGAAGTGCGCCAGGAAAGTACGCACCTGATCGACCTGCAGATCGTCGCGTTCCCCCAGGAAGGCATCGAGTCATACCGCAACGGTCGCGAACTGATGGAAGAAGCCATTCGCCTCGGCGCCGATGTAATCGGCGGCATCCCTCACTTTGAGTACACCCGTGACCAGGGCGTGAGTTCGGTGAAGTTCCTGATGGACCTGGCCGAACGCACCGGCTGCCTGGTGGACGTGCACTGCGACGAAACCGACGACCCGCATTCACGCTTTCTCGAAGTGCTGGCCGAAGAAGCCCGCAGCCGTGACATGGGCGCTCGCGTTACCGCCAGCCACACCACCGCCATGGGCTCCTATGACAATGCCTACTGCGCCAAGCTCTTCCGCCTGTTGGGGCACTCCGGTATCAGCTTCGTTTCCTGCCCCACCGAGAGCATTCACCTGCAAGGTCGCTTCGATACGTTCCCGAAACGCCGTGGCGTCACTCGGGTCAACGAACTGCTGGAGGCCGGCATGAACGTGTGCTTCGGCCAAGACTCCATCGTCGATCCCTGGTACCCCTTGGGCAACGGCAACATCCTGCGGGTGCTGGAAGCCGGTTTGCACATCTGCCACATGCTTGGCTACCGCAACCTGCAAAGCGCGCTGGACCTGGTGACCGACAACAGCGCCAAAGCCATGGCCCTGGGCGAACGATACGGCCTGGAGCCTGGGCGGCCAGCCAACCTGCTGATCCTTTCGGCGGACAGCGACTACGAGGTCATCCGTAGCCAGGGCCTGCCGCTTTACTCGATCCGCAACGGCAAGGTCTTGATGAAACGTCAGCCGGCGCAGGTGGAGTTTGTGTAAAGGCTCTGTTCAGGCAATCGAGTCGATATCCAGTGTTTGCGCCCTCCCCCATTCGCCAGGCATGGCGGGAGGGATACTGGCGACCTGGGCCAGCTCGCGGTTTTCACGGTGGCTGAACCAGCGCCTGAGGCTCGGTTGCAAGCTGGCGCTGTGGGCTTGACTGCCGTAGACATCACGGGCTTCCAAACGGCGCCAGCGCAGGGTCGCAAGGCGCTCACGACTGGTGTGCAAGCGGTCGATCTCGGCGTTCAAGGCTTCGTTGTGCTCATAGCCCCGATCGTTGGCGGGCTTCAGGCGGACCAGTTCGCGGCGTCTGTTGCGCAGTTGCTGGCGCATGGTTTCGAGTGCGTGATCGAGCCGTTCAAATTCTCTCGGTGTGACCAAGGGCCCGCTACTTTCCTGGGTTTGTTGCCACCGACGTAGCGTCGCCCAGGCGGCTGGGATATAGCTGGCGGTCATGAAGTGCTGATTGGCCTGAAACAGCTGTTTCAGCAGATTGTCACGGTCAGGCATGTCACCGTGGAGTTGCAACGCTCGGTTGCAGCCGGCTTCCTGGATGGACTCACAACCAGGTTTCCACAACACTGAAGAATGCGTGCCATCTGCGAGCATGATCGGCATGAAGTGTTGCTGTTCGCCATGGTGCTGGTAGGGATTGCCACCGAAACGTACCAGGCCGGCGGCAAACAGCAGCCCACCGGACGCGGGGGCGCTGAAGAGCGTGACGGCGCCGGGGATCCAGAGTTTGGCGGTGGTGTTCATCCACGGAGCCGGGACGCTGGGGACCGGATCGTTGTGGTTGACGATGCGGTGGTGGACCAGGCTTGAGGCACCGAGGGTGAATTCGGAGTCGGCGGCGCGCGGGGCACCGTAGGTGTAGAGGAGGATGTTGTAGTTCCCCTCCGGCGCTCGGCGCAGGCCTTCTGCCAAGAGCAAAGCGATTGCGCCACCCAGGCTGTGGCCGCAGATGATTATTCGTTGGCCGGTGTGAAACTGAGTGAGGTAATGCAGCACGAAATCACGCATCGCCCGATAAGCCTGATAAAACCCTTCGTGCGCCTTGCCGATACCCTCGGCGAAAGCCACCTGATGAGCGTCTGCATCCCGTAGCCCATCTGCAGCGCTGGCAGTACCTCGTACCGCAATCAGGATCACCTCATCGTGATGACTGATAAATGCCTGCGTGTCAGTACCAAATTCTTCATCATCAAAAAAATGCAAACTCGCGGGGTGCTCCTGCTTCTCCGCCAATTCCGGTCGGTTTTGGGGGTACAGCGTGGGATCGAAAGGCAAAATCTCGAAGCGCCGGGAATACGGGACCTCTTCGTAGAGCGGATAGAACCGTTGCTGTTGGTCTGCATCGACTCGCCAGGCTTCGTGATAACCCGAGAGCTTTTCAGCAAAAAAATGACCGACGCTTGGGTCGAAGGGGAATCGAACTGCGTCCCGAGGCCGTTGAGGTGGCTCCTGGCCGAAATTGCAATAACTCAAGCTGGCCATCAACGCCAGCTGATACAGGTTCAAGGCACAGAAGCTGTCTTCGGTTGAAAGCATCGGACGCAACGCTCGCAGTGGCCGAACCTCCAGGACGGTATGGATGTTGGGAAATAATACGATCCCCGCCAAGGTCGATTGGGGCGGCCCGAAGCCAAGGTCCGCCAGCATCTTTAACGCGTGCCGCTGGGGTTGATGAGTTCGCTGCGCAACCGGTGGCAAGTGGGCGACATGACGGACCAAGTCGCGAACTTCAACTTGATAAAACCGACTCGTTGTTGGTTGAGCCGGATCACCCTCGGTACGCCGACCGTCGGAGCGAGCAAATCGAGTGTGTTCCGCCCGAATTTGAAGCTCGGTGATAGGGAGCTTGTAAGCTCGGCGCGACATCAGTTGCTGATACAACGGCTCCGTTCCTGAATACAGGTCGTCAAAAACAAGGGCCACAGGCCCACAGTAAATATCTTTGAGTGTGGCGAATCCGTTTCCGTCCAGCCTGCCTTTGTATTCTTGCCCCGCGCTATCGTGAAGGGTGTAAGGCAATCCACCGTAGGCCGTCCCAACGCCGAGTTCATCTGCCAGGCAAAAACTCACCCAATGCCCGCGCAATGGACAAGCCGGCTTGTTATCACTGAAAAAAGGTTGCTTCCGTGCGTCCAACATCATGAGTTTGCTCCTTGTTACTTGCACGATGGGTAGACATCACAGATGCGACCATCGGGCATTTTTATAGGCTTAAAGTCGGTGGTATTACCGTTGCAAAACGCGTACAGGTCTTCAAAGCTGCTACCTTTACAACGCTTCCATCCGCCAGGTACTGCCACCCAGGTACCGTCAAAATACGGTTCTTCCTCGTCAATTAAAGTCAGCGTCACCCTGAGTGTCTTTCCCGGCAACTGATCCCGCTGCACCACGTGTCCTGATCCCTGTCCGTGTGGGTGACGGGCCACCTCAAAAGCCTTGCATGAAAGAACCTTGATGATCGCGTGTTGCGGCCCCGCCGTCCGAAACAACCACTGACATTGCTTGTGCAATTCCTGAACGCCCGAATCTGGCATCCCAGGTATATCGGCGTTCGAGGGATCTGTGATTGAGAAACCTGCCAGGTCTCCCCCGACGTCTGAATATCGGGTCCCCCACTTCGCATACGTTCTAAAATCCACACTGCGCAAAACCGTAGGGCACCCTTCAATGATCTCCGTCAGCGGTAGCTCAAAACTCACGCGTTCAGCCACCGGTTTGTAACGCGCAATAAAGATTTTCCTCTCGGGCCTTTTGCCTCGACGTCTCGGCAACGTGCACGTTTCCCCAGTCGCGGGACCATAGTTGGCGCCGCCGATGAAGCGAAACTCCGCCGGCAAATCCACCTCCAACGTAAACCGTTCAACCGGTTTGCTCACGCACCCCGCCAGCCCTATCATCGCCAGCACAATCAACACGCCCCACCTTCGCCTAGCCATTTTTTCCTCCCATCAATTCCCACTGGGCTGCCACCCGTTCAAAATGCTCTCCCGGTGACTCCCCAACCCGCGGCCCCCACTGAACGAACGTGCCCCGTGTGGCCTCTTCCAACCGTCGTACCACCAGAAACTCCAGTTGCTCGGGCCTTCGCCACTGCCAGGTGCGAGCCTGCTCCAATACCTGCGCCAGCCAGATTCTCGGGTCCTGGAATTCCGCTAACACGACCAGGTCTTCACTGTGCTCGGTCAACAGGTAACGCAGGATATTGGCCTGCAGGATGGCTTCAGCGTTCGGGTTGGGGGTGTTCAGCCAAAGCGCGGGGTTGGGCACCGGATGTTCACCGGGGGCCGGGTTGTCAGCCGTGCGCCAGCGCCCTTCGTGCCAGTAGCAAACGCTGAACAACGGGCCGAGGAATTGCGGCCAATGTTCCACGAGCAGATAGGCCAGTGCGCGTGCCAGGGCGCGGTTGTCGTGAAAGCGGTACATCGATTGCGCACCTTCCGGGCCCACCAGCAGCCTGTCACGCCAGTGCCGAGTCACGACGTCCAGGTCCTCGCTTGGCAGGCTGCCCAGCCAGCCCCAGTTGTTCTCGGGCTGCTGCAAAAGGCCGAGCAATGCAGGCTCGTTCATCTGCTCCAGCAACAGAATCACTGGGCCTTGCCCCGCCAGTTCCGCCAAGTCGGTCTCGGCGTAGAGGCTGCGATACTGTGAAACATCGCGCATCGCCAGCAGTGGCTGACAGGCTTCATGCTGCCCCTCAAGGATCAAACACAACCGATGTCCTGCCTGATGCTGTTGATCCATCCATTGGCCTGGCATGTTCTGCATCAAGCAGCCCTCCCCGGCAGATCACACAGGCCTTCGCGGCAGCGCTCGCACACAGGGCAGTAGTCGGCCCCCAGTTGGCTGGCCAGGTTCATGAGGGTGCCTTGCACCACGGAGATCGCTGGCCTGTCGGCCGCCGCTAACGCATTCGCCGCTCGGGTCACGGAGGGTGAACCGCCCAGGGTGATGGGCCGACTGCTGAAGATGCCCCCCGCCTGGATGACCAGGTGCTCGCCGCCCGCCTTGAGGCTCAGTTGCGCCCCGGCATCGATCACCAGGCTGGCACCGGACTTGAGGTGAAGCTGCTGCCCCGCTTCGACGAACAAAGTCTGGCCAACATAGGTCCGGCTATCGCCGTGTACCTCGAGGTGATCGCTGGCCTTGAGTACGACGCTGCGATCACCCGTGACCTGGCGATGCTCCTCGCTGCCCAGGTGAGTGGTGCTCATACCCTGGATGACTTCCCGGCGTTCGCCCGCCACCTCCAACCGGCTGTCATGGCCGACCTGCTGCTCCAGGTCCCGCTGTGCGCGAAGATAAATCAACTCCTCGCCGCGGCGGTCCTCCAGGTACAGCTCATTGGCGCCCGCGCCGCCGAGGGAACTGCAGCTGCGCAAGACACTGCGGGTCTTGTGCTGCGGGAGGGGATAGGCCGACCTGTGCGACGCATTCGGCAGGCAACCGTTGATCAACGGTTGGTCCGGGTCCCCTTCCAGGAAGGTCACCAGCACCTCCATGCCCACACGCGGAATCAGCGTTGCACCGAACCCGTCACCGGCCCATCCGGACGCAACCCGGACCCAGCAACTGCTTGTATCATCTGACGTATTCAGGCGGTCCCAGTGAAAGCGCACCTTCACCCGGCCATAAGCGTCGCAATGCACCTCCTCTCCGGGCGGCCCGGTCACAGTTGCGGTCTGGCTGCCATGGATGCTCGGCTTGGGATGTTTGAGGGGGGGTCGATGTACCGCTTGCCAAGGGGTCGCCGTGAAGCGATTGCGATACCCCAGGAACCGGTCAGTCGGGGGCGCAGCCTCCTCCAGCACCTGCGGTTGATAGCCCTCGTGACGCACCGAAGTGATGAGCCACAAATCGTTGCATGACGGGTCGGGGTGATCGCGTAATTCAAGAAAATGTCCACTGCGCAGCGCGGGTTGATCACTCCTGCCCAATGCCCGAAGACGGTCACGTTGGTGACGCTCCAGCCCCCGCCGCGCCAAGCGCTTACCCCGGACATGGCCGCTGAATCCTGCTGGGTAGTGATAATCCTCAAGAGGATGCGTCGGAGCAGAACCGGCGGTGTCCTGCAGAAGCAACGAAGGGTGTTCGAAATCATGATCGCGGCGCACCGTCGCCTGGCTGCGTGTGCCCAAACGCACCTCGAAACGCTGGATAACCTGCGTTTCGGCCTGCGGCCCGCCAGCCGGGCAATAGCGCTGCACCGGCAAGCGGCGAAACACCGTCTGGTCGTCACCGAACACCAACAGATGAGCGTCCGTGCTGTGACGAAAATGATAGTGAATGCCCTCCTCTTCACACAGCCGCTGGATGAAGTGCAGGTCACTTTCCGCGTACTGCACACAGAACGTGCGCGGCGGATAAACCACGGGGCCCAGCTCGAACACGTAGGCGTCCGCCAGAATGCCATGCTGTTCGAGGACGGCGGCGATGATCTGCGGCACGCTGCGCCGCTGGAAAATCCGCTGGTCGCGCCGATGCGCAAGATAGGCCAGCCGAGGTGCCAGGGTCAGGTGGTAGCGCGTGGTGCGCTGACCTGGGTCATCTCGGCCAATCGCGTAGATATGCCCATGCAGGCCTTCGTTCGCGTCGCCGAAATCCAGGTAGGCGGGTTGGTGGAGCAACGTCTCCAGCGCTAGGGAGGGGTTTTCACTCACGACCTGTACGTGGATGAAAAACGCTTGATCAAGGACCTCGCTGCCGTTGAATGCCAGCACTTGGAAGTCGGTATTTATGCGTGGAAGAATAAGTTTGAAACGTGACGAAATAAACGCGTTAACCATCCGTTGTTGCCCGCCGCTAATGAATGACCGCCCTGAAATACTCTCTCTCGCTAAAGAATAAGTGACCGAGAAAAAAGCGCCTGAACGCCTCAAAGCTTAGCGATTACGGGGAAGAATCGACCGCGAAAAAATAAAAAAGAAGTTTCGTACGAAGAAGTTGGAAGTGTCTTTTACCAAATGAAAAAACGAGGCAATGCGCCACTTCTTAGTCATAAGAAATGCCCTACATTAAAGTTCGTCACGATAACTAACTAACAGAGAAACAGCCGACGCCAAATCACAGCGTCAGCCGTTAAGAAACCTCACCCTTGCAGCCGCGCTGCACCGAACAGACTGACGCTCAGCAACGTCTTGTCCTGAGTGTGCAAGCGCACCGGCGCAATGCCACCAGGCATGACCACGGCAATATCACCGCTCTCAACCCAGCCTGCACGCCATGCCGCGCATGCCACGGCACTGGCGCTGGTTCCGGAAGACGCAGTGGGCCCCTCTCCGCGTTCGAACACCCGCGCGATGAGTCGATTGCGGGACTCTCGCGCCGCCCATTGCAGGTTGACCCCAGCCGCACAGGGTTGCCCACCGCCTGCGGGAGGTGCAAAGGCAATCGCCTTCAAGGCTTCGAACAGGGCGGGCTGCTGCATTTGTGCGTTGTCGGGCAATGCCGACACCCGCTCGACCAACGTCACACAATGGGGGTTGCCCACCCGTACAAATTGACTCGTGGCCCACTGAGGGTTGATCGCCGTCAGCTCACTGATGTGGCTCAGTTCGGCCCCCTCCAGAAAGGCTTGATCAACCCCTTGGGCCCCCACCGCCGAGGGTCCGAACGTGGGCAACCCCAGTTCAAGCCAGAACCCCGCAACGTCCTCACGAACGGACGGTTCCACCCGAGTGGCGACGGGCGATACCGCATCCGTTTTGTCGTGGTGTACGCGCAATTCACAGGCGTCAGTCATCAGGGCCTGTTCGGTCAGCGCCTGGGCAAAAATCGTCAAGCCATTGCCGCTGCGCTCGGCCAAAGAGCCATCCGTGTTAACGATCAACAGGTCAAACGGCGGCTCGGCCTGGAACGGCCCGACCAACAAACCATCACAGCGATGCGCCTTGGCATCAGCCGGGCGTGGTATCGCGCCCCAGCCGCATTCGGAAGCGACGGCCGATGCCGTCCAACGGCTGCGAGTACGCGCGGCCAACGCCGCGCTGTCGGGCACCTCAATGCCCTTGTTTCTTAACAAGGCTGGGCTGACCACGCCATAGATGTTGCCGCGAGCATCGTAGAACAGGGTCATAGCGTGGTTTGCCTGAACAGCTTCATCGGTTCGTCCGTTTGGTTGCCTGCACACTCAGGCAACAGCGTATTACAGAACCTACCGACAATGGGAGGCGGCCTGGAAGGTGGTAATCACCGTGAGCACGAAGGGGTTCAAAAGCCCTCACGGAGATTACGCACCTTCCAGGCCGCCTCCTACACACCCGATACTTCTTACGTGGCTGCAAACTGCCCAGCCGTTCCAAGTGTGTAAAAATAAAATTCACGCCCGGCAAAACGCCAAGGGAACCCCGCTCGCGCACCAACGCCTGATATGCAAGGATGTCGCGCCGGACATCGTTCGTTGAACGCCAAACCAAGGACTTTTCATGACTGCCATCTCCACCTCAGCGCCCGTGGTTCCCGGGCGGCTGGAGCAAATGTCGACCCGTATCGCCTTCTTCATTGCCGGCTTCGGCATTGCCGCCTGGGCACCGCTGGTGCCGTATGCCAAAGCCCGTGCCGAACTGAGTGAAGGCACACTGGGCCTGCTGCTATTGTGCCTGGGCGTCGGCTCGATCATTGCCATGCCCGCAGCGGGTGCCTTGGCATCGCGCTTTGGTTGCCGACGCGTGCTGAGTGCCGGGACGATCATGATCTGCCTGGCTTTGCCGGTGTTGGCGACGGTCAGTTCGATTCCGTTGCTGATGGCAGGTTTGTTCCTGTTTGGTGCCGGTTTAGGCACGGTGGATTCCACCGTCAATCTGCAGGCCGTGATCGTCGAACGTGCCAGTGGCAAGACGATGATGTCCGGTTTTCACGGGCTGTTCAGCCTGGGTGGGATTATCGGCGCGGCGGGGGTCTCGGGATTGCTCGGGTTGGGCCTTTCGCCACTGCAGGCAACCCTGGTGGTGATCGTCATCACGCTGGCGGCACTGCTCAAGGCGGCACCGCACCTGCTGCCGTACGGCAGTGAAAGTTCGGGCCCGGCGTTTGCCGTTCCGCGTGGCGTGGTGCTGTTTATCGGTTGCCTGTGCTTTATTGTGTTTCTGGCCGAGGGCGCAGTGCTCGACTGGAGCGCGGTGTTCCTCAGTGCCGAGCGCGGCCTGGACGAAGCCTATGCAGGCTTGGGTTACGCAGCCTTTGCCTTGACCATGACGCTCGGACGGTTGACCGGTGACGCCATCGTGCGCCGGCTGGGCGCTACTCGGGTGATTGTGGCCGGCGGTGCACTGGCAGCGGTCGGCACATTCCTCGCCACCTTGTCACCGGCTTGGGAAATGGCCTTGCTGGGATATGCACTTGTAGGTGCCGGGTGCTCGAATATCGTCCCGGTGCTGTATACCGCTGTCGGCAAACAGAACGTCATGCCAGAACACATTGCCGTGCCGGCCATTACCACCCTGGGCTATGCGGGGATATTGGCCGGACCTGCCTTGATTGGGTTCATCGCCCATGGCAGCAGCCTCGCTACGGCCTTCCTGTTGATCGCAGGGTTGCTGGCAGCGGTGGCGGTGAGTGGAAAAATACTGCGGGTATGAACGTAAAACAACACGAGTTGCTGGCGTTTTTCAAGCAACTCGTGCCGCCTGCGCGCGTCTTTAATCGGCCTTCTCTTTCTTGTCGTTTTCCAGCCAGCGATCAAGGCTGTAGTTCTTCAACCACCCATCGTCGTTACGGCTGCCGAACAGGCTGAAACCATTGGCCTTGTGACTGTCCAGAGAGTCCATTAACCCGGGTCTCTCCGTGAGATTCTTGGCGAGGTACACCTCTTGCTCACTGTATTTTTTCAACGGAAACCCGGTGCGCGGATCCCGTACCGCTTCACCGTTGTTGTCCGTTACGTTAGGGTCCTTGCTGATCTCGGCAATCGTTTCCCTTTTCACGTACCGGTGTTTTTCTGAGCCAAAAAAGGGATTGAAGTCTTCCGACTTGTCCCGCCAATCATCAAATTTCCCCCTGAATGCCTGCACGACCTGAGCATCGGTTTTCGCATGGTACGGATCGGCGCTCTGGGTATTGGGGTTGGTATTGCCGATCTGTGAGTCGCCCGCTTTGGCAAGGCTTTCATGGGTGATTTCACCGCCTTTGGCAACAATCGCATCGTTCAGCCGGGGACGGTTGAGTATCTCTCGCGCCAACATGATGGTGCGCTCCGACACCTTGCTGCTGCTGGGTTCTTCTTTGGCTATTTCCTGCAAAGATCCCTGGGTCAGTCGGCCATCTTTCTTGAAGGCGTCCAATAATGGCAGGTTGTTCTTCAGGTCGGTCGCCAGCAAGTGGTCGTCTGAGCTGACAAAAGGGTTCCCAACTTTCGTCATGCCTCCATACAGATT
This sequence comes from Pseudomonas sp. QC2, assembly GCF_002859085.1. NCBI lineage: Bacteria > Pseudomonadati > Pseudomonadota > Gammaproteobacteria > Pseudomonadales > Pseudomonadaceae > Pseudomonas > Pseudomonas sp. QC2. The sequence goes on along the minus strand of NZ_PKKS01000014.1, from coordinate 40,658 downwards.
CTGGCCGTCAAAATGCCGATCGGCGCCGTTCGCGAAACGGGAGTTGAGCGGCTGAGACGCCGGCAGCGGCTTACCCAATGCGCGGGCATCTACCTCATAGCGCGACTGACCACTACCCGCACCTGCCGAGGGCTTATTCGGCGCAGTTGATCCCGCCGCTTGCGTATAGCCCAGATTATTGACACTACCAATCATGATTCACCTCCACCCTATCTAGATTCCGTAGCCTGGGCCTTGATTGCCTGATCCTCGAAAATGCATCGAAATCAACATGGCACAAGCACCGATTGAGTGGTGCTCAGAAAACAATGGTTCCGAAGACTGCCGTCCAAAACGCCGGACTTACCCCAGTGAATCTTGAGCGTTTGTAACCCGCGCACCTGGCCGGACCATTCCTGGCGTGGAACAGCCCACTAGCGGCTGGACAACTTGTGCCAAAGGTTGGCAAATAGGCAGAGCAAAGGATTGGACCCTGGCTCTTCAGTGATCGCTCGAGAGCCTTTGTCAAAATCTTCGGCGGTAGGCGCCTTGAAGCTGAACTTAGGCGAGGATGTGAGGTTAAGCCCCTGCGGCTGGGACGTTCCCGGGGTCTCTGGCTGTTGCGCAAGCGTAGCCATGGCCGAGACGTCGTACTGGGAGTGACGGGATTCAAATGATGTCGAGTTCATGGTCCAGACCTAATCCGGTAGATGAAGGCCCCCATCGGTAGTCAATGACCGGTGGATATTTACTCTGTGGTGCGTTTTTGAAAACGGTTCCTGCGGGTGTATCTGTATTTCCCGTACCACGCGTTTGCCAACCTCTGCCGCGCAGTCCGCGACAGAGGGCTGCCCCACACCTAACGAAGCAGTTGGTACAACTCCTGCTGAGAGATCTTTCCATCGCGACGCCAACCGTCAACGTTGTCCATCATCGACCTGAGGTCCGAACGGGCCATCACTTCCCTCGACAGCTGGGTGAGATGGTCGCTGAACGGGTTGCCGGTCAACGCTTGCGACGCACGTGCGCTAAGGTCGCGGAGCTTGATCGTGCTGTTGAAGTAGCCGCCCTTCAGAGAATTGAAATGGGTCAGCATTTCTCGCACGAGTTGCTTGTCGTTATTCAACTTCAACGGGTTATCGGAACGAACAACACTACTGATGTCGTCCTTGGACAAACGGCCATCCAATGCCCCCGTACTGCCATTTCTATCGAGCGCTTGCATCAGACCGGGACGCCGCAACAGTTCCTTCGCCAGTCGGATATTCGGGTCCAGGGAGGGGTTGCCGGTCAACGGTCGATTGGCCATCTTCTGCACGCTCTCGGGCGTCACACTGCGTGAAGGCCAGCGGCCCTTGAACGCCCCATAATTATCCAGAAGCCCCTGGGCCAATTGCTCATTACTTTGTTTAGAGTAATAAGGGTCCGGTAACGTCGGGTCTGGACGCGGCGGCGGGCCGGGGTTCGGGCGCACACCGTCCGGCACTGGGCGCGGCGGCGGACCACCGAATACCGGGCCGCTTTGGCTGGACTGCGATGTGAAACTGACACCTACCGTGATCTGGGCACTTGATGAGGTACCAGACCGCTCAGTATTGGGTTTTGCCTCTGCAAGAGGGGCATTATCGGTGGAGGGAGCGACGCTCTGATTGAATGCTGATACCGACATTTGGTTCTCCAGTTCAGTGTGTTCAGGCGCCTGACCTCACCGTCCCAGCGACCCTGACGCTCAATAAGCCGTCCAGGCAACCAGCAGAGGCAGGCATATCCTGTGTGGCAGAACGGTGGGAAGCGGTTCCTGAGACAGCTGAAAACTTCCAGAACCCAAGTAGGAAGAGCATCGGCAGGGTTGAGAGATAACCCCCTATGTTGGACAGCATTACCGCCCAACCTGAGCAGGAAGCGCGGCAATGTGGTGAGTCAACGGCGGATCAGAACCTAATGGGGAGCGCTCACCTGTTTGAGACGGCTGAGTTTTTCGCGGCTGCCGCACACGCTCATCTGGCACCATTTGCGCTGTTTGTTCTTGGAAATGTCCATGAACACCCAATCGCAGTCCGTGGCACTGCAACTGCGTAGCGCGTGCAGATCACCCGAAACCAGCAACTGCGTGGCCTCGATAGCCAGGCGTCCCAGCACCATGGCCGTCAGTTCCTGCGCCGTGGTGCAGGCTTTCCACGCCCAGGCGGGCTTACCGTCGACGGACCGCAGCACCCGCCAGGCGACGCCTTGCTGGAACATCTGGTTGATCTGCTGCAAGGCCTCGTCGGGGGCGGCGTGATTCATTGATAACGGATAGAACACCTCATACAGGCATTCCCTGAACGCAATAACCGCGTCCAGGTCCGGTTGGTAGGCGATCGACGACTCGAACACCATGGGCTTGTAGTCATCAAACTCTCGGGCTGAGATCAATGACGCATGCAAGGCCCATTCGAAGAAAAACTGAAAACTGGTGAGCCGCTCTTCGATGACCTTGAGTGCGGTGCCGGGACGCCGGCCATTGGTGGTATTGATAAAGTCCAATACCCGGGCCCCACCAATCAGACGGATCGATTTTGCAGTGCCCGTAAAATGTGTCATGCCTGCTCCTGAAAAAACACGTTCTCCCTGCGATGGCGCAGATTACCTTGTTTTTTCGAGTTGCAGACATTGGCATCTCGGCGCAAAGACCAACGGCTAAGTGCGAGCGTCGTTGCGCGCCACCCAGTCCAGAATCGTCTCGACAGACTGCGCCACTGAAAGCGCCTGGGTATTCAAGTGCACTTCCGGAAACACCGGCACGTCATAGCGGGAGTCAATCCCGGTGAAGTGCTTGATCAAGCCTGCGCGGGCTTTTTTATACAGCCCCTTGGGGTCACGCTCTTCGGCGGTTTCCAACGGCGCATCCACATGCACTTCGACAAAAAACTCATTGCCGATGATCGAGCGCGCGTAATGCCGGCTGGCCGACGAAGGTGAAATCAACGCCACGATCACCAGCAACCCCGCCTCCAGCATCAACCGCGCCACTTCGGCGACCCGGCGGATATTCTCATCGCGGTCGCTGTCGGTAAAACCCAGGTCCCGGCACAGCCCGCCACGCACCGAATCGCCGTCGATAATGGCGGTGAGCCGCCCTTGTTCCTGCAGGGCAATATCCAGCGCATCGGCAATGGTCGACTTGCCTGACGCAGAGATACCCGTCATCCAGATCACGGCTGGCTTATGGTTCGTTTGCGCGTGTTCGGTGCGCCGGTGGTTGAACGCAAACGCATGCAGATTCTGGTTTGGACTGTCTGGAAAATAACTCATGGCCGCTCACCCTCCGTCACCGAAACAGGTTGTTTACCCAGCATGAACACCATCACGCATTGCACGAACAGCAGCAGCGCAACCACCCAATACACGGTCGAGAACGACCCGGTCAGGTCCTTGGAAAAACCGCCGAGGAAATTGCCGCACACCCCACCCAGGCCGATCAATACGTTGGCAATACCGAAGGCCTGGGTCAGTCGGCTGACCGGCACAATTTGCCCGATGTAACTGGGGACCAGCCCGAAGATGGGATAGAACGCCAGCGCAAACAAAAACGCGGCCAGGTAGAACAGCGGGAGGCTGTTGAAACTGAACACCAGGGTGGCGGCCAGCCCCGCACTCAGGAAACACATCGCCAGCGACGCCCGCACCCCCACCTTGTCGGCAATCCAGCCCACCAAAAAGCCCGACGCCATGCCCACGGCGCCGATGGTGGTCCAGATAAACCCGGCATCCTGGACCGACACACCCAGTTCATCGCGAAGGAACGGCGCCAGGTAAGTCTGGAACGGCAGCAGCGCCATGCCATTGAGGAAGGCGATTGCCCAGGTCAGGTACAACGAGCGGCTGAGCCAGGGTTGGCGGCTGTCAAACGCAGTGGCTCGCTCCCCGGCAAACCCGCGGTCCTGGCTGGCGGCCAGGTTGCGCAACAGAAACCAGGCCACCACGCACAGGGCCACCGAGATCAGCCCGGCGGTGAGCCAGATCGAGCGCCAGCCGCCATTCAGGGTCAGGAACGACACCAGCAGGCCGTTGATAAACACGCCATAGCTGGTGCCGCTGGAGATCAGCCCCATGACCCGCGAGCGATTGCCGGGGCTGAAGCCCTTGGTGACGATTTCCGCCAACGGGATGTACACCGAGGCGGAACAGCCGCCGAGCAGGATCAGCAGGGCTCCCGATAACCAAATGCTGTCACTGACACTCAGGCCCAACAGCGCCAGGGAGGTCATCACCGTGGACACCAGGCTGATTTTCCAGCCCTCGAAATACCGGCTGATCACGCTGGTGACCGATGAAAACAGCAGGAAGCCGATCTGCGCGCCGCCGGTGATCAGGCCCACCGTGGTGTAGTCGAAACCGATGTCGCGACGCATGTCCACCACCAGGTTGGCGAACAGGTAAACGCCAAAGCCATAGGTACTGGCCACGAACCCTGTGAGGACAACCGCCAGCACGACGCTGTCCAATGGGCGGGCATTGCTCTGTACAAGTGTGCTCATCAAGCCTCCTTATTCGGCGCGCGCAGTGTGGATGACGAAATCACAATCCATCATGTCGTAGTCACGTTCGAAATCACCGTAGCTCTCATGGTCGGTAAACCCGGACTTGAGCACCTCCCCCTTCAATTCCCCCGGCAACAGGGGGTAAACCTGCAGCCTGTACTGCTCCTCGTTATCGAACGAATAGATGAACTCACACAGGTGCTCATCAACCCGCCCCAGGCTGACCGAAGCCTTCGTACCGCAGTAGTAGTACTGACCGCTGGCTTTGAATTTGCCGGCACGGATGGCGAAGAAATTGCGCTGATCCACAATCAGCAGGCCACCGGGCTTGAGCAAGGCCCTGAATTTCGCCAGCACCCGCAACCGATCGTGCGCGGCGAACACATGGCACAGTGAACTGCCCAGGCACACCACCGCATCGAACTGGCCAAGCTCCTGGGAATCCAGTGAATGCCAGTCGCGGTAATGGGACTGGATGTCCAGACCGTGTTTGCGAAAGTTCGCTCGCGCCTTGGTCAACATGGTGCTGCTGCCATCCGTGGCGACGACATCGAAGCCCGCCTGCTTGAGCTGCACCGCATGAAAGCCACTGCCCGTCGACACATCGATCACCGACTGCACGCCGTGGCGTCGCAGCAGCTTTTCGAAGAACCCGTCCTCCCCTTCCTTGCGCTTTTCCCAATCAATCAACTCATCCCAACGCTCGACGAAATCCGCCGAATACTGCGTGGCATAACTGGCGACTTCGTTGTGCTTACGCCCCGACATCTGATTCATCACACACCTACCAGGTTGAATTCTTGAAGGACAGGTACTTGCTCGCCAGTTCGTAGGCGAACTCGGCGGACTGCTCGATCGACATGGTGTGCTTGGAATAGCCCAGCATCGATTGCATGACGGCCATGCACTGCGGGTTGTACGTGACGGAACCATCGCAATGGATTTCGTCGATGCCATCCTGGCTCTGGCAGATCGTGTTGATGCGCACCGCCTCGTCCATTGGGCAAGCCTCGGAGAACTGCACCTCGATCCGCCCGTCCTGCAACTGCACCGGATAGCCGCCCGGAAGCCCGAGAGGGCCTGGCGCATGCACCAACACCGGCGTGGACGAAAACAGCCCTTCGATGACGGTGACGGCGGAGCACGCGGTGAGGAACTGCCCGTCCACCCCACCCAGGCGGCGGTACTCGGATTTCACCGTAGAAAAAATCGCCTCGGCCGGCAGGCGAGCCACCTCCGGCCGGTCGCGCACCTCATACAACAGGCGGTAGCTGGCACGTGGAGGCAGGCCACCGCGTGGCACGTAATGGCTGAAGTAATGCTGGGCATACAGCTGCACCTGCACATCGGCGGGCGCACATTCGAGCAACCGCGCAATGGAAAAACGCACGGCGGGAATCAGGTTGGCCACATTGCCCACGCCGATGTCCGGCGCCAGACCGATGCGCGCCAGGATCGGGTTGACCGCATCCGGGAACGCTGCGTTCACGGTCTTGGTGGTGATGCCGGACGCTTTTACTGCTTGCATCAGGCAATGCATCAACGTCAGGTGCATCGGCAGCCAGGGGCCGAACTGGGCCTGGTCGAGCTTTTCAAAGGAGAGCTTGGGCAACCCGGTGATGACCCGCCATGACTGCAGCGATGCACAGTTCACCAGCATGTCAGGGGCTTCTTCACGCAGCAGCCGCGCGACCTTGCCGATGTCGGTCAGGTCGGCAATCACCGGCTTTATCGCGATGAACTGCCCCAGCTGTGCGCACGACAACGCCACCAGGTTGCATAACCGAATCGTTGCTTCTTCAGTGCGGCCCAGCACTACAAATTCGAAGGCGTTCTTCGGCGCCAGAATCTTGAGGATCTGCAGGCACAGGTTGCCGGCGCCCACCAGCAGCAGTTTTTTCTTGCGCACTGGATGGCTCATCGTGGGTAGGCTCCATTGTCGACCGGAATCACCCGGCCGGTGATGTGCCGCATGGCATCACCGACCAGCAGCAAGATGACCTCGGCCACCCCACTCGGCAGGATCGGGTCCTTGAGGACCTCCTGGCGGGCATATTCGGCGCGTCGGTATTCGGGGATGGTGCCGTAGATGGCGGTTTCATGAATCAGCGCCGGCGACACCACGTTCACCCTCACGAACGGGGCAAAGTTCCAGGCGTTGGCCTTGGTCAGGCCGATCACCGCCGCCTTGGTGGCGCCGTAGAGAGCGTCGCAGCTGCCCACTTCACCGGCCACCGAGGCGATATTGACGATGCTGCGCGGGGCTTCGTGCCGCATTTCCCGCTCGGCGAAATCCTTGGAGAGGTACACCAGGGCCTTGAGGTTGACGGTGAGGATCTCGTCTATCTGTTCGTCGGAATAGGCGTAGACACTTTTACCGTGGTAAATGCCGGCGTTATTGACCAACCCATAAATAGTCGCATGGCGCTCATACAGCGTAGGAATAAAACCCTTGATAACGTTCATGTCGGAAAAGTCCGCAACATGCGCCTCGAAGACATCGGCACCGTAAAGACCTTGCAGTACGTTCAGACCTTCGGCGTCCTTGTCGGCACCGATAACGAAGTAGCCCTGTTGAATCGCCATCTCTACAGTTGCCCGACCAATTCCGTTGGCTGCCCCGGTCACAATCAGCTTTTTCATACAACAATCCTTATTGACAAAACTCATTCATGCGCGCGTAAAAAGTTTGATGGTATTCGTACATTTCCTTTAATTTCGGAAACTGCTCGAATGCCCGCAAGTCGACCGATGTTTTTTCCGGCGACACAATACGCTCACTGTTTTCTGCAGCCACATGCCAACTGCGCCAGGTTTTCCATTGTTGTGGGCATTCGCGCTTCCACGTCATTGCGTGTGGCAGAAACTCAATACCCAAGTAATCACACAGTTTGCGAATCACCCGTTCCGGATCGGCGGCCAGGTCATCCGCATTAATCACATAAGGCACGTTGCCTGTCAGTTTGGTGACCACACAGAAGATGTCGTACAACGCTTTATGCCCAATGGCCTGCAACGGCATATCAGGGTGCACCCGATGATGAGAAATAATGCTGCTGGCGGGTTCGCGAATAAGAAAGATATTGGCCTGTTGCGCGAGAAAACCACTGTCCACTTTTAAATCGTCCAGGCAGTGGTAACACATATCTTTGTGAAACACATTAGTGCGTTCGCGGGCCTTGAGTAGATGCTCTTTTATACCCTGGTAAGTCGTGGGCAAACTGTGGTCCCACTCATCCGAAGGAATCGCCGAATCCGCTGAAAACGCCATATGCGCAAAGGGCTCGTGGAAAACCTCGAAATCCCCCCGCTCGATAAACACCCGCTCCAGCACGGTGGAGCGCGAACGTGGATGTGCCCACAACCCGATCATCCGGTTCATGCGATCACCCCGAATTCGGCCGCCAGCAACGCGTTGAGGGCGCGCTTGAAGGGTTTTGTCACCGGGCAGAGCCGAACGCAGTAGTCGGCCAGGCGCCGGTGTGCGCTGTTGGCCTCATTGCAGGCATTGAGGAAGGCCTCGTGGTTGCCAAAGTCGTACGGCTCGATGCTGTCGACAAAGTAGGCTTCATAGAAGTACGGGATGCGAATCAGCTTCGCGAACGTCGACGCAGGCGGCTTTTGTGGTCCCACGGCGGGCACTACCGGTTTACCGTGGCTTTCACGCTCGACCAGAAACTCCACGATGTCGGGGGTCAGCGTGTAGCAGGTCGCGGTCTGCCCGGTCTTTTCCAGGTGCCAGCAGTGCTTGTTGCCCCGCTCGTCCACGTCGACCTTTATGCTCGACAGCAGGGTTTTGACCGGCACGGTCGAGGCCGCCACCAGCGCCTGGATCTGCTCGTAAATCATCAACTCGGCCCAGCGCAGTTCCTCGGCGCTCAATGCCAGGCCGCGTTCGGCCGCTTGCAGCGTGAATTCAGGCTGGCAGGCGAAACGCCCAATCATGAAGGTGATAACGTGTTTGCAGTGGGCGGTGTCGACACCGTTGCTGCGCGCCGTCGCCAGGCCGCGCTCGATGGCCTGGATGCCGGCTTGGAACTGAGCGACCGTGAAGCAGAAGGTGATATTGACCGACGCGCCTTGGGCCACCAGTTGTTCGACTGTTGCCATGCCTTCCAAGCTGCCCGGCACCTTGACCATCACGTTCGGTGCCAGGCGCTGCAGCTCCAGGCCCCTGGCCGTCATGCGCTCGGCGCAGCGCACATCCACCGGGTCGACCTGCGCGGAAATCCAGCCTTCGGCCTGTGCCGATTGCACCCAGCGCGGCTGGAGACTCGCGGCCCCTTCGATGATGACTTCGTTGTACAGCTGCTTGCGCAACTCATCCGGAGAGAGGCTGGCAAGGTTGAAGCGTGAAGACCAATACTCACGCTTTTCGAGGATAACGGCCGTCACCAATCGGGGGTTGGTGGTCACACTGCACAAGCCCCAGGGTTTGGAAAAATCATCCGGCATCAACCTTTCTATATAGGTAGCCGCCGCCGGGTACTTTTCCAGCAAGTGGTGTTTGTAAGGCAGGTACACAGCAGGCGATGAATCCCACCAAACTTGCGAACATTGATCGTTGCGCTTAAGTTGTTCCAGGTAACCAAGTGTGTTCACGACGCCTCCTCCCTGAGTAATGAGATCAATTAAAAACGGTCAGTAATTCACGTATATCGGTAATCGGCACTGCGCCGACTGCGACCAACTGTGAATGCCGATACGTCGGACCAAAACCGATAACACTAATATTGGCAGCGACCGCCGCCTGAATACCCGTAACACTGTCTTCAATCACCAACGCGTCACTGACATCGACGTTGTAAGTGTCACACGCCGTCAGGAACACCAACGGATCAGGCTTCCAGCGACCGACTTCATAACAACTGAATATTCGCCCTTCAAAATAAGAAAACAGTCCAGCAATACGCAGACAGTGTTCTATCTTATTGCGCGGCGCACTTGAGGCGACGCAATAGGGAACCTTCAGGCTTTCCAATACTTCAACCATCCCCTCAGTCGCCTTCAAACTGAGTGTCAGTGCTTCCAGGGCCTGCTGGCGAAAACGCTGTTCAAACTCAGTGTCCAGCGTGAGATTTAATATCTGTTCAGCTTCGCGCAGACAATCCGCAATCTTGCGACCACGGAAGTGTTCAATAAAGCGGGTTACATCAAGCAACCTGTCGCGCGAAGCAAGCGCATTAAGCATGGAGATCAACACAGACAGGGTTATTTCTTCACTTTGGACGAGTACGCCGTCGCAATCGAAGATAATTAACTTAGGCACGCCAACTAAGGCCGCTGCTTTTACCTGACCAGGTAGTTCCCCTATATCGGCCGAAAGGCACATAGGTATCTCTTATAGGTGGCCCCGCGATGACTTCCGAACTACCAACGGAGCGGGTTGAGGTGTGCCTATAAGACACGTGGCGAAAAAGCCTGTCAAACGCTTTTGAGCGGTTTTTTAGTATCTTATGGTTATTTTTTATAGTTCTGTTATTCCATTTTTCACCATGGTTGTAGTCGCTAAAATCACACGGATGAACTTCCCCTGCGCGCGGCCAGTCAGCTACTGGAACTCACGTATTTAAGGTCGGTGAGCAATGCGTATCTCTTTGGAGCAACAAGTGGCCCTGGTGACAGGCGCCAGTTCAGGAATCGGCGCCGGCGCGGCCAAGGCCCTGGCGCAAGCCGGAGCGGCCGTGGTGCTGAATTACAACAGCCAGGCCGCGCCGGCCGAGGCCCTGGCGAAGCAGATCAACGCCGAGGGTGGCCGGGCGATTGCCATCGGCGCCAACGTTTCAATAGAAGAAGATGTGGAACGGCTGTTTGCTCAGACCCTGGATGCCTTCGGCCACCTGGACATTCTGGTGGCCAACTCCGGCATGCAGAAGGACGCCAACCTGGTGGACATGACCCTTGACGACTGGAATGCGGTGATCGGCGTCAACCTGACGGGCCAGTTCCTGTGTGCCCGCGCTGCGGTGCGCATCTTCAATCGCCAGGGCGTGCGCGAAGGCGTGTCGCGGGCTGCCGGCAAAATCATCCACATGAGCTCGGTGCACCAATTGATCCCGTGGGCCGGGCACGTGAATTACGCAGCATCCAAGGGCGGCGTGGAAATGCTGATGCGCACCCTCGCCCAGGAAGTCAGCGAACAGCGCATCCGCATCAACGGCATTGCGCCGGGGGCAATCCGTACGGCGATCAATCGTGCCGCCACCGAAGGCGCGGCAGAAAAAGAGCTGCTCAAGCTGATTCCCTATGGTCGCGTAGGCGATGTGGAAGATGTGGCCAACGCCGTGGTGTGGCTGGCCAGCGATGCCTCCGACTATGTCGTAGGCAGCACACTCTTTATTGACGGCGGCATGAGCCTTTATCCGGAGTTCCGTGGCAATGGTTGATTTGAAGAACGAACCACAGAGCGCCATCGATGCCCACGGCATCATTGGCGATATGCGCAGTGCCGCATTGGTAAACGACAAAGGCAGTATCGACTTCTTCTGCTGGCCGGAATTCGACAGCCCGTCGATCTTCTGCTCGCTGCTGGACAGCCCTGATGCCGGGATTTTCCAACTCACTCCGGACCTGCCCAACGCGCGCCGCGAACAGATCTACCTGCCCGACACCAACGTGCTGCAAACCCGCTGGCTCAGCGACGAAGCCGTGGTGGAGATCACTGACCTGCTGGCCATCAGCGAAGAAATCGATGACCTGCCGTTGCTGATCCGCCGGGTGCGAGTAGTCAGTGGCAAGGCCAATATTCATCTGCGCTGCGCGGTACGGCATGACTACGCCCGCACGCCGACCCACGCCAACATCGACGACGGCACCGTCGTCTTCAGTGCCGACGGCCAACCCGGCCTGCGCCTGTCCGGCAGCCATCCACTGCAGATCAAGGACGGCGCCGCCGTGGCCAGCTTTGTCCTGGACCAGGAAGAAGGCGCCGAGTTCGTCCTCGGCGGCCAGGACGATGAACGCGTGGACAGCCGTTGCACCGACCTGGCACTGGCCCACACCTTGAAATACTGGCGTGGCTGGATAGCGCAGTCGAACTACCGTGGACGCTGGCGCGAAATGGTCAACCGCTCGGCGCTGGCCCTCAAGCTGCTGACCTCGCGCAAACACGGCGCGATCATCGCCGCCGCCACCTTCGGCTTGCCCGAAACGCCGGGCGGCGAACGCAACTGGGACTACCGCTACACCTGGATCCGCGATGCGTCGTTCACCGTCTACGCTTTCATGCGCCTGGGCTTTGTCGAAGAAGCCAACGCCTATATGCGCTGGCTCAAAGGACGGGTCAGCGACTGCTGCAGCCAGCCGACCAAGATCAATATCCTGTACGGCATCGACGGTCGCCAGGAATTGCCGGAGGCCGAACTCGATCATTTTACCGGCCACGGCGGCGCGAAACCGGTGCGCATCGGCAACGAGGCGTTCGACCAGATCCAGCTGGACATCTACGGCGAGCTGATGGACGCGGTGTACCTGGTCAACAAGTACGGGGAAGCCATCTCCCACGAGGGTTGGAAACACACCGTCGATGTCGCCGACCAGGTCTGCGAAATCTGGAACACCGAGGACGTGGGCATCTGGGAAATGCGCGGCGAGCAGCATCACTTCCTGCACTCGCGGCTGATGTGCTGGGTCGCGCTGGACCGCGCCATCCGCCTGGCGTCCAAGCGTTCGCTGCCGGCGCCATTCGCGCGCTGGGACCAAACCCGCCAAGCGATCTACGCCGACATCTGGAGCAATTTCTGGAACGAAGAACGCGGGCATTTCGTGCAGCATACCGGCAGCACCGCGCTCGACGGTTCGATGCTGCTGATGCCATTGGTGCGCTTTGTCGCGGCGACCGATCCACGCTGGCTTTCGACCTTGGAAGCCATCCAGAAAAGCCTGGTACGCGACGGTATGGTCTACCGCTACCGCAACGACGACAGCCAGATCGACGGCCTGCAAGGCACCGAAGGCGCGTTTGCGGCCTGCTCATTCTGGTACGTCGAATGCCTGGCCCGTGCCGGTCAAGTGGAAAAGGCCCATTTGGAATTCGAACAACTGCTGCGCTACGCCAACCCCTTGGGTTTGTACGCCGAAGAATTCGACAGCCAGGCGCGCCACCTGGGCAATACGCCCCAGGCCTTGAGCCATCTGGCGCTGATCAGCGCGGCGACCTTCCTGGACCGTAAGCTCAGCGGCGAGAAAACCACCTGGCAACCCTGAGGTGGCGTGTGCATGATGGGCAGGCCCTCGACCACGGTCTCGACACGTCACGCTACGGCCTTCAATCGTGCGCCATCCCGTCACGCCCATCGGCTAGCGTTCCAGCACCTGAAAGGAGCCCACCATGACCACCGCGTTCCCCCTGCACTCCGTGCGCACTTCCATGCTCGACATGGCGTATGAAGCCCACGGCCCTGCCGAGGGTGCGCCGGTGATCCTGCTGCATGGTTTCCCCTACGACCCGCGCGCCTATGACGAGATCGCGCCGGTGCTGGCCGCGCGCGGTTGTCGGGTGTGGGTGCCGTATCTGCGCGGTTATGGCCCGACGCGGTTTATCAATGAGCAGGTGATGCGTTCCGGGCAGCAGGCAGCGTTGGCCAAGGACCTGCTGGACTTCATGGATGCGCTGGGCATTGCGCAAGCCACCCTCGCCGGCTATGACTGGGGTGGGCGTGCCGCGTGTATCGTCGCGGCGCTGTGGCCCGAACGGGTGCGTGGGTTGGTGACCGGCGATGGCTACAACATCCAGGACATCGGCAAATCCCTCACGCCACGCACGCCTGTGACGGAGCATCGCTTGTGGTACCAGTTCTACTTTCACACCCAGCGCGGTGTCGACGGTTTGACTGCCAACCGCCGTGAGCTCTGCAAGCTATTGTGGTCACTGTGGTCGCCGTCCTGGGCCGAAGGGCCGGGCCTGTATGACCAGACGGCGGCGTCGTTCGATAACCCGGATTTTGTCGAGGTGGTGATTCACTCCTATCGCCACCGTTTCATGTATGCGCCCGGCGACCCGGCGTTGGAATCCATCGAGCAGGCCCTGGCACTGCAACCGACGATTTCGGTGCCGAGCATTTCGTTGTGCGGCGCCGATGACGGCGTAGGTCCGCCGCCCGAGGTGGATGATGACGTCGAGCATTTCAGCGGGTTTTACCGGCGCCAGGTGTTGCCAGGCGTGGGCCACAATATTCCTCAGGAAGCGCCGCAAGCCACGCTTGATGCGCTGCTGGCGTTGCTGGGCGAAAAGCGCTCGCGGTAGGCCTGGGGCGTCACGTCCAGCGCGCGCAGGAAGCTGCGCCGCAACGTTTCTTCACAGCCAAACCCGCACTGCACAGCGATGCGTTTGATCGACGCCGTGCTGTCGGCCAGTTGTCGGCGCGCGGTTTCGACGCGGATCAATTCGACGGCACGCGCCGGAGTCTGGCCGGTTTCGGCGCGGTAATGGCGCACGAAGCTGCGCTCGCTCATGCCCGCTTGGGCGGCCAGGGTGGGAATGTTCAGGTCCAACGTCAGGTTTTCGGCCATCCAGGCGTGGAGCTCGGCGAAACGGTTGTCATCTTTTTGCAGGGACAGCGTCACGCTGAATTGCGACTGGCCACCGGGGCGCTTGAGGAACACCACCAAGTGCCGCGCCACTTCCAAGGCCACCGCGCGGCCCAGGTCTTCTTCCACCAGCGCCAGGCACAGGTCGATGCCGGCGGTGACACCGGCGGAGGTCCAGACGGCGCCCTGCTGGATGAAAATCGGGTTGGACTCCACCGTCAACGAGGGGAACTTGCGCGCCAGCTCTTCGCAACGCGTCCAGTGGGTGGCCACGCGGCAACCGTCGAGCAGGCCACTGGCGGCCAGCAGGAAGGCGCCGGTGCACACCGACGCCATGCGCCGCGTGTGCTCGGCTTTTTCCCGCACCCAATCGACCAGCGCCGGGTCTTCGGCGGCGCCGTATACACCCCAGCCCCCTGCGATCACCAGCGTGTCGCACGGCGTATCGACGGCAGGCAGCGGCTCGGCCACCAGCGCCAGACCGGCGGAAGTCATCACCGGCTGCGCCTGCGCGGCGATCACCGAGACGGCATACGGCAAGGGTTCGCCGCGCTGGCGCGCCAGGTCATTGGTGGAGGCGAACACTTGCAGCGGCCCGGTGACATCGAGCACTTGGGCGTTATCGAAAGCGAGTACATGGACGATTCGAGGCATGATTGGCGTGATTCGTGGGCTCAATGGCGTATTCGCCAAAGCCTAGGCCTCTAGAGTGAAGCCGTCCACCCCTTTGACGGAGCTTCATTCATGACCTTGCAGATCGGCTTTCTGTTGTTCCCCGGCATCCAGCAGCTGGACCTCACCGGCCCTTATGACGTACTGGGTTCGTTGCCGGATGTGAAACTGCACCTGGTGTGGAAAGACCGGGAACCCGTCACCTCCAGCACCGGCCTGGTGTTCACCCCGACCATGACCTATGCCGAGTGCCCACGCCTGGATGTGATCTGCGTGCCCGGCGGTTCCGGCGTGGGCGCACTGATGGAAGACCCGCAGACCCTGGACTTCCTCAAGGCCCAGGCGCAAACCGCGCGCTACGTGACCTCGGTGTGCACCGGCTCGCTGGTACTGGGCGCGGCGGGTTTGCTGCGTGGCCGCCAGGCGACGACCCACTGGGCCTACCACGACATGCTCGCCCCGCTCGGCGCCATCCCCGTGCAGGCCCGCGTGGTGCGTGACGGCAACCTGCTGACCGGCGGCGGCATCACCGCCGGCATCGACTTCGCCCTGAGCCTGGCGGCCGAACTGTACAGCGAAGCGGCGGCGCAGCTGGTGCAATTGCAGATCGAATACGCGCCGGCGCCCCCCTTCAACTCCGGCCGCCCGGACACCGCGCCCCAGCACGTGCTGGAAGAAGCCAACAAACGCACCACCGAATCGCGCAGGGTGCGCGGCGAGATCGTCGCACGCGCGGCTGCACGGTTAGGCTGATTCTGCAAAACACCTGCAAGCGCCGGCTCGCCGGCGATAACCAAAGTTATCGACACAACTGTGCAGCCCCTCCACTAACCACGATGCGAAGCGAGCCGCTCTTGATCTTGATCTTGATCTAGCTTTTGATCTCAAGCGCCCCGTCAAACACGCTGGCCGGAATTCGACAGGGATTTGGGGGGTAAACCGGCAGGGATGCCGGTTTAGCCGCCCCGCGCCATGGATGGCGCGTGGCGGCGGCCCCCCAAATACCTGTCGGATTACGGGCACACCGAGCGTGAGCGAGGTGCCGAGTGTTGGGGCAAGAGCCTTTTTGGTTACTTTTGGGGCTCTTTTCCAAAAGTGACCCGCCGTAAGGGCGGAACCCATAGCAGCCGTGACCTAAATAACGGATATGTACCCGGTCTGACCCAGCACCCACATCGCCCGCCAGGCCGCCTTCGCGAGCAAGCCCACTCCCACATTTTGATCGCGGTGCAACAGTCAGATTGCGGTCGGCCGTTAGGCCGCCCGCGGGAGCAAGCACCCTCGCCACAGGTCCACGGTGAACCTCATACACCGAGGTACCCACATCGCAGGCTAGCCAGCTCCCACATTTGGCTAAGCCGTGCTCTCAAGTCACGCAGGCCGAGACATCACCGCCAAACGCACCGCCAGTACCGTCAGCACCGTCGCCAAGCCCCATTTCTGTAGCCAAGCACCTTTTGAGCGACCAGCAAAAAACCGCCTCAGCGCACCCCCAAAAATACCCAGCAGCACATGAAATACAGCTGCAATCAAGGTCAACACCCCCCCAAGCACCATCAACTGCACCGCAATGGCCCCTGCTTCCGGACGTACAAACTGCGGCAAAAACACCACAAAAAACAACAACGCCTTAGGGTTGAGCAGGCTATTGAGCATGGCCTGCAGAAACACCCGGCCCAAGGGCACGCGGTTGATGTGCGCCGCGTCCGGCCCAGGGCTTTTCTGCAAGGTCTTGAACACCAGCCACAACAGGTAGACCACCCCCGCATACCGGATCACATCAAAGGACGGCGGCCAACTGGCAACCAACGCCGTCACTCCGGTAGCGGTCAAGGCCGTCAACAGCACGTCGGCCACGCCGATACCCAGGGCCGATGCCATCCCCCCGCGCCAACCGTGGGTGACGCCATGGCTGATCACAAAGGCCATGTTCGGCCCCGGGGACAACAGCAACAACAGCACAGCACCGGAAAAAACCGCCAGGGTCGCCAGGTCGATCATGCTCAAGCCTTCCACCGGGAAAAGCCTGCAGATTAGTCCGTGCACCCAGGGCGGACAAAAAATTGTGCTGGATACATTGCGCTGCGGCACTTGCGAAGGGTTACGCCCAACGACTGTGTGATGCGAAACATTATTAATTAAGACGGCTGCGCCTGGATGCCCGGACCGTGGCCCTCAACGGCAACAATTTGTTCGACAAAAGCTATTACAACACGGTCGGCACCGCCTCCTGGGGCAACTTCTACGGTGAACCACGCAATTTTACAGTGAGTTTGAAAAGCAACTTCTGCTCCGGCGAAAGCCCCGGTGGCAGGGCACTAAGTGCGCCCTGCCAGACCCTCTTTGTCCCCCTTTTCTACCTCGTTTCGAAAAAGGTTTCGCCTTTAAGCAGGCAAAATCCTGCATTTGTTCCTACACTCAAAAACACAGCCAATGACTGAGTTTTCAGACAAGGAACGTCAATAAAATGCCTCAAAAAAGACCGTTTAACCTATCTAGCACGCCACTCCCGCAGCATCGTCAATCAATTGACTAACCATACAAGGAACACTCCTTTAGTCACTACCCCCGCAAGATCAATTCAAATGGTTAGTTGTTTTTGTATCGTGCATTTGAATTGGAAAGTTGCGTATTACCCAGAGTAGTCGTTCGGCCTACGTTCTAAAGCGGCTCGCCGCCTTATTGAGCCAATAGCCGAACAGTGGAATCTGGAGTGCAATGAGGGATGTTTATATGCGAGATAAGTCGTCCGTCGACAGCCTGTTTTTAACGCGCGCCGGTTTTGTTGAGTTCTTTGTTGTATTCGTCAAGTTGATCCATGGCTTGAGTGCCATTTTACCCCCACTGGTCCTGGTGCTCATCCTGGACCCGATGGACCCCGAGCTGCGCGCCCACTTCCTGGGCCTGCTGGTTTTTTTCGCGGTCCTGACCATTATTCTGTTCCAGGCCCTGGGCATCTATTCCGAGGAATTGTTCAGCAACCGCCTGCGCCTGAAAATCAAGATCAAGGCCTGGACCGCGGCGTTTTGCATTCTGCTGTTCATGTACCAGATCCTGCAGTTTTTCCCGCAATTGACCCCGCGTAACCTGGTGGTCTGGTACATCGCCAGCCTGGGCTTGTTTTGCCTTGAGCGCCTGGTGATGCTGCGCCTGTACAGCCGGCTGATGCGCGCCGGCAAATACCTGCAACGCACGGTGATCCTGGGGTTTACCGACACCGCTGTGCATGTCGCCGATCACCTGCAGCGCAACGGTGATATCCGCTCCGGGTTGGTGGGGTTTATCGACGACCGCACCGAGCGCATTCCCAAGGAACTGAGCAACCTGCCCCTGCTGGGCAACACCCGCGACTTGGAAAAGCTGATCCGCGCCGAGCAGGTCAATCAGGTGATGATCTGCCTGCCCTGGGCCGCCGAGCAGCGCATCCACGGGCTGGTCAACCGCCTGCGGCAGCTGTCGGTGAATGTCATGCTGGTGCCGGACATGGCTGCCCTGCGCTACGGCCATAGCAAAATCACCGATGTGGGCGGCATCTTGATGTTCAACACCTCGCAGTTGCCGCTGCGCGGCTGGTCGCCGGTGATCAAACGCTGCGAGGACTTACTGTTGGCCAGCCTGGCGCTGGTGTGCCTGTCACCAGTGATGTTGGCGACGGCGATTGCGATCAAGCTCGACTCCAAGGGCCCGGTGCTGTTTCGCCAGAACCGCTATGGCTACAACGACAACGAAATCCGCGTGTTCAAATTCCGCTCGATGTACACCGACCAGAGCGACTTCACCGCCGAACGCCAGACCACCCGCGAAGACCCACGTATCACCCGCGTGGGCCGCATCATCCGCAAGACCAGCATCGACGAGCTGCCACAGCTGTTCAACGTGCTACTGGGCAACATGTCCATGGTCGGCCCGCGCCCGCATGCCACCGCGACCAAGGCGGCAGGCGTTCCCTTCGAGGTGGCGGTGAGCGAATACAGCTCACGGCACCGGGTAAAACCGGGCATCACCGGCTGGGCGCAGATCAATGGTTACCGGGGCGAGACCGACACCCTGTTCAAGATCCAGAAACGTGTCGAGTACGACTTGGAGTACATCTCCAAGTGGTCGGTGTGGTTTGACTTGTACATCGTCTTCATGACGGTCCCCGCCGTCCTTTCCACCAAGGAAGTGTATTGATGAACACACTCAACGGATTAATTCCCTGCATCATTTCCGGTGGTTCGGGCACGCGGCTGTGGCCGGTGTCGCGGCAGAACATGCCCAAGCCGTTCATGCGCATGCGCGATGGCCAGAGCCTGCTGCAGAAAACCTTCCAGCGCGCGGCCAAATTGCCCGGCGTGGAAAGCGTGTTGACGGTGACCAACCGCGACCTGCTGTTCCGCACCCTGGATGACTACCGCCTGGTCAACAAGGCCCACCTGCCCCTGGACCTGTTGCTCGAACCGTTCGGCCGCAACACGGCGGCAGCGATTGCCGTGGCGGCGCTGCATGTGCAGGAACATTTCGGCGGTGAGGCGCAGTTGCTGGTGATGCCCGCCGACCATCTGATCCTCAATGAAGTGGCGTTCGCCGAGGCCGTGGCCCAGGCCCGCGACCTGGCCGAAGCCGGCTACCTGGTGACCTTCGGCATCCAGCCCGATCACGCGGAAACCGGCTTTGGCTATATCGAACAGGGCGAGCCGCTGAGCACCGGCAACCGGGTCAAGCGCTTCGTCGAAAAACCCGACTTGGCCACCGCCCAGGGCTACCTCGACGGCGGCAAGCACCTGTGGAACGCCGGCATGTTCTGCTTCAAGGCCAGCACCCTGGTGGAGGAACTCGCCGCCCATGCCCCCGACGTGCTGGAATCCGCCCGCGCCGCGCTGGACCACAGCCAGAGCCTGCAAAACAAAACCTCACGCCAGCGTGAACTCGACTCGGAAGCATTCGGCAGTGCGCCGGATGTGTCCATCGACGTGGCGCTGATGGAGAAGTCCAAGCAAGTCGCCGTGGTGCCCTGCGACATCGGCTGGAGCGATATTGGCTCGTGGGAGGCCCTGCGCCAGCTCACCCCCAGCGATGCGCATGGCAACCAAGTCAATGGCGAAGCGATTTTGCATGACGTGCACAACTGCTACATCGACTCGCCCAAGCGCGTACTCGGCGCCGTGGGCGTGCGCGACCTGATCATCGTCGACACCCCCGATGCGCTATTGATCGCCGACGCCCACCGCAGCCAGGACGTGCGCTACATCGTTGCCGAGCTCAAGCGTCAGAACCATCCGGCGTACAGCCTGCACCGCACGGTCACACGGCCGTGGGGCACCTACACCGTGCTGGAGGAAAGCAGTCGCTTCAAGATCAAGCGCATCGTGGTCAAGCCCCAGGCGTCGCTGTCACTGCAGATGCATCACCACCGCAGCGAACACTGGGTGGTGGTCAGCGGCGCGGCGCAGATCACCAACGGCGAGCGTGAATTTTTGATCAACGCCAACGAGTCCACCTACATCCCGGCCGGGCACAAACACCGGCTGACCAACCCCGGCATCATCGACCTGGTGATGATCGAGGTGCAGAGCGGCGAGTACCTGGGCGAGGACGACATCGTGCGCTTCGACGACATCTACGGGCGCGCCCCGGCAGACGTGAAAAAATGACATGCGCACTTCATTGATCATCCCGACCCGTAACGCCTCCAGCCACCTGGCCCGCTTGCTGCCGGCGCTGAAGATGCAAACCCTGCAACCTGACGAAACGCTGGTGGTGGACAGCGCCTCCAGCGATGACACCGTGGCGCGCTTTCGCGCGTTTGGTGCACGGGTCGAGGTGATCGACGCGCGCGACTTCAACCACGGCGGCACCCGGCGCTGGGCCAGCGAACAGGTGAGCGGCGACGCGTTGATCGTGATGACCCAGGACGCGATTCCCGCCACCCCGGAAACCTTCGCCAACCTGCTCGCGGAGTTGCAGCAGGACCCACTCAACGGCGTGGCCTACGGGCGCCAGTTGCCCCACCCCGACGCCGGTGTGCTGGGCGCGCAATCGCGGCACTTCAACTACCCGGAACAGAGCCGCAGCAAAAGCCTGGCCGATGCGCCGGAACTGGGGATCAAGACCTGCTTCAGTTCCGACTCGTTTTCCGTGTACCGGCGCAGCGTGCTGCAAGCGGTGGGCGGGTTCCCGGCCGACGTGATCGGCAGCGAAGACGCTTTCGTGGCGGCGCGCATGCTGCTCGACGGCTACAAGGTGCGCTACGCCGCCACGGCGCTGGTGCATCACTCCCACGATTACAAGCTCATGGATGAGTTTCACCGCTACTTCGACATTGGTGTGTTCTATGGCCGCGAGCCGTGGATCAAGCAGGCCTTTGGCGATGCGGGGGGCGAAGGCAAGCGCTATGTGCTGGCCGAACTCGCAGCCTTGCGCAAGGCCGGCGCCTTGCACCGCGTCCCCGAAGTGCTGGTGCGCAGTGCGTTCAAACTGCTCGGCTATCGGCTGGGCCATCTGGAGCGTCGCCTCCCCCTCGCCCTCAAGCGGCGCATCAGCATGTTTCCCGGTTATTGGAGGTGAGCATCATGACCTACAGGAAGTCCCCCTTGATGAAACAAACCCTGCTCGTCGTGGCCATGATGGCCCTGGCCGCCTGCAATACACCGGCGCGCATCGTCCCGCCGGACAGCGACACCGTCGAGGCCGGCAAGCGCGCCCTCGACCAGCTTGCCCAGCTGCCACCGGCGGTGGAGCGCATCCGCATCGGCGACCAGTTGCGCATCGTGCGCGATGCCGGCGAGATGCCGACGCTGTCGGCGTTCAACGTCAGCACCATCTACGAGCTGACGCTGTACACCGTGCAGACCGACGGCAAGATCAACTACCCGTTCCTGGGGCCGATCCAGGTCGCCGGGCGCCAGCCTTCGGAGCTGGCCACGGAGCTGACCAGCAAGCTCGCCCCGGTGTACCGCGAGCCACGCGTGACGGTGAACATCAACCAGGCGCCCGCCAGTTCAATCATTGTCGGCGGCGCGGTGAACAACCCGACGGCGGTGCAAATCGCCACGGCCAACACCCTGGAGCAGGCGATTATCGGTGCCGGCGGGGTCAGCCCGGCAGGCAATGCCAGCATGGTCGCCCTGCTGCGCGAAGACGCCCAGGGCGCGTATCGCGCGTATTTCCTGGACTTCAGCCAACTGCTTAACACCGGCCCCAATGGCCGCAAACCCGTGCACCTGCAACGTGGCGATGTGGTGTTCGTGCCCAAGTCGAACGTGGGCGAGCGGATCCAAGGGGTGGACACCTACATGAACCAACTGATCCCGTTCACCAAGTCCATTGGGGTTGGCTACAACTACACCCGAACCAGCGGCGGCAACAACTAAAGGAGCGACATCCCAATGATCGAGATCCGTTCTTTTCGTGATCTTCTGCGCTTGTTCTTCATCTTCCGGCACGAGTTCAAACTGGCGGCGATTGCCGCGCTGGTGATCATCCTGCTGGGGGCGTTCCTGCTGCCGGCCAAGTACGAATCCACTGCGCGGCTGTTGGTGAAACCGGGGCGTGATTCGACCCTGCCGATCGAGATCAGCAACCGCCAGGCGCTGGTGATGCCCAGCACCCAGCGTGACCCGATTGTCGACGAGGAGCGTTTGCTCACCGGTCGCCCCATCGTGCGCGCCGTGGCTGAACATTACCTGGAAGTGATCGACAACGCGCCGCCGCCGGAAGGCTTCTGGAAGCGCACCAAATACTACGTCAAGAGCGGCGTGGGGGCGGTGTTCGACGGCATCCGCGTGGTGCTGGAAACCGTCGGTGTGGTTGAGAAAACCACCCCGGTGGAACGCCTGGCCGCCGGCCTGGAAAAGAACTTTGAGGTGAGCCACGCCGCCGGTTCCACGGTGATGGACATCAGCTTCAAGTGGGGCGACCCGGAGATCGCCCAGGCGGTGGTCAAGGATTGGGTCGAAACCTACATCAACGAACGCACCCAGGCCCTGGGCCGCAAGAGCCTGTACGCCTTCTACGAAGGCCAGGCGGCCAACAGCGCCACTGAGATCAAGAGCTACAAGCAGCAGATCCTCATCCACCTGAATGAGATCGGCGCCGCCAGCATCACCGACCGTTTGGAAGACCTGTCCGAGCGCATCAACGTGCTGCGCGGCGAGACCTTCAACACCACGCGACTGATCGCTTCGTCCGACAGCGCCATCCAGAGCACGCGCAGCCAGCTCAAGGGCCAGCCCAAGGAAGTCACCACGGTGCGCCAGATCGCACTGAACCCGCAGCAGCAGGATTTGCGTCGCCTGCTTAACCAGAAGCTGCTGGAAAAGGCCGACATGATGCGCACCTACACCGACAACGCGCCGCCGGTCAAAGCCCTCGATGCCTCGATCCGTGCGATGCAGGTTCAGGTCGCCAATGAGAGCAACACGGTGCAAGCCTCGGAGAACCGCGCGCCGAACACCCTGGAAATCCACCTGCAGCGCGTGCTGCTGGACGAAACCAGCAACAACCAGGCGCTGCGTACCCAGTTGGTCCAACAGCAAAAACAACTGTTGAACCTCGAAGAACAACGCAAGCAAGCCCTGGAAATCGAACCCGAACTGGCGCGCCTCTCCCGCGAGCTGAACACCACCGAGCGCAACTACGCACTGTACGTGGACAACCTGGAAAAATCGCGCATCGACCGCGAGCTGGACAACAGCCAGATCAGCAACATCGCCGTGATCGAAGAAGCCACCCTGAACCCGGGCCGGATCTTCCCGAAAACCCTGGTGATGCTGTTCCTGGCGATCCCGTTTGCCATCGTCGTCGGCTTGCTGGTGATCTACCTGTGCTACCTGCTCGACCAGCGCATTCACGACGGTGGCCTGGTGGAACGCAAATTCGGCCTGCCGCTGTGGACCACCCTGCCGGAGCTGGACACCACCACCGCGCAAAGCGCCAACGCGTTCAATGCGAGCATCTACCGGCTGTACAGTTTGCTGCAGCCCGACCGCATCGCCGAAGAGGGCCTGGTGCTGGGGCTGACGTCGGCACGCCACGGCGAAGGGGTGACCTTTGTGGTCGAGCAATTGCGCCAGCTGCTGCGTGAGAATGGCGTCAATGTGCGCGTCGGCGGGTTGGAGCCCGCGGCGCCGGGTGAAGTAGTGCTGCTGGACGCCTCGGCCCTGCTGGACAACCGCGAAGCGTTTATCGCGCTGCGCCGCGCCGACCTGATCGGGCTGGTGGTGGAAGCGCGCAAAAGTACCGTGCCGGTGGTCGAGCATGCGCTGTCGATCCTCAACACCGCGTTCGGCAAGGTGGACGGCATCATCATCAATCGGCGCAAGTTCGAAGTGCCGAGCAAGGTGCTGCAGACCATCGGTAAATACCGGGGGGCGTTCTGATGCGGATCGCCCTGCTCGCACCCTTGCCGCCGGAGAAAAACGGGATCGCCGACTACGCGAACCATTTCCGCACGGCCTTGGAACACCTTGGTGTGACGGTGCTGACGCCGTTGGCCGGTGTGGCGGGCAACTCCGAGGCGATCCAGCCAGCCATCCGCGCGTTCGACTGGCAAGCCGTCGACCTCGTGCACGCCGAACTGGGCGGTGGGCGGCTGGGGGAATTCCTGGCCTTGCGTGAACTGCGCAAGGCGTACCCCCGATTGCCATTGACGGCCACCGTGCATGACCCGGAGCGCATGGTGTGGCGGCGTGAGCACCTGCCGTTTCCGCTGAACCTGCTGGAGCGCCTGCCCAGCCCGTTGCCCCAGGCCGCCGTGGTGCTGGCCGACCCGCTGACCTTGCGCGAAGAACGCCAGGTTGCCAAGGGCCTGACCCGGCTGGTGACCCTCACCCGCCTGGGCGCCGACTGCCTGAGCCAGCGCATGCAATTGCCTGCCGGCAAAGTGGCGGTGATCAACCACGCCAACCTCGCCGTTCCACCGGCACCGTTGCCGTCGCTCGACACGCTGCACCTGCTGTACTTTGGGTTTATCTACCGTGGCAAAGGCATCGAAGACCTGGTGCAGGCCCTGGCGGATGT
Organism: Pseudomonas sp. QC2; assembly: GCF_002859085.1. NCBI lineage: Bacteria > Pseudomonadati > Pseudomonadota > Gammaproteobacteria > Pseudomonadales > Pseudomonadaceae > Pseudomonas > Pseudomonas sp. QC2. The sequence goes on along the minus strand of NZ_PKKS01000014.1, from coordinate 15,957 downwards.
GTTCAAGCAAGCCCCCGAATTGCGCGACCGCGTGCGCCTGACCCTGGCCGGTGGCACCGCCGCGGAAATGGCGTTTGGCGCGGGCGGTAACTACCTGGAGCAGTTGACCGCGCAGATCGCCGCGCTGGGCCTGACCGGTTGCATCGACTGGCGGCTGAACCTGCCCGCCGATGAAATTGCCCAGACCATCCAGGCGCACCATGTGATGGTGCTGCCGTATCGCGAATCGAAAAAACTCGGCCTGCTGGGGCGCCAGCGCGGCACCAGCGGCGCGTTGTCCTGGGCCACCGCCTGCGGGCGCGGCGCGATCACCTCCGATGCGCGCGCGTTCGCCGAGGAAGTCGCCAGCGGCAACGGTGCGATCTACCCCGAAGGTGATGTGGCCGCGCTCAGCGAACAACTGTTACGCCTGGCACGCACGCCGCTATTGGCCAGGGACTGGGCCGAACGCGCCGGGGAGATTGGCCGCGAACGTCTTTGGCCGTTGACGGCGCAGAAATTCAAGCAGCTCTTCGAAGAAGCCATTGCAGGGTCGACCTATGGCACGTAAACGCACCTACCTTGCCACCTTCGCGGTGGTCGCGGCCCTGGGTCTCAGCGCATTTTTGTGGGGTCGCCAGGCGGACGCCGAAAGCCATGTGCTCAAGGGCAGCAAGGAGGTGGTGTGGAAGGATTTCCTGGGGGTGAACGCGCAGTTCTTGTGGTTCAGCCCCGAGCGCTACCAGAAGCAGATCGACCGTCTCAAGGCTCTGGGCCTGGAGTGGGTACGCCTGGATTTGCACTGGGATCAGCTGGAGACTGCGCAGAATCAATACAAGCTCGCGACCCTCGATGAACTGGTAGGCAAGCTGCAACAGAACCAGATCAAGTCGGTGTTTTACCTGGTCGGTTCGGCGCGTTTTATCACCAGTGCCCCGCCGCTGTCGATGTACCCGGACCAGTACCCACCGAAAGACCCCAACGTGTTCGCCAACCGCATGGCGTTGCTGTCCCAGCGCTACCCCAGCGTCGATGCCTGGCAAGTCTGGAACGAACCGAACCTGCTGGGCTTCTGGCGCCCGGCGGCAGACCCGGCGGGTTACGCCAAACTGCTCACCGCCACCACCCAAGCGTTGCGGGTGGTAAACCCGAACAAACCCGTGGTGGCCGCCGGCATGGCATTCTTCAGCGAAATGCCCAATGGCCAGACCATGTTCGACGCGTTGGGCGCGCTGGGCGTGGCCAGCCTGAATACGGTGGTGTCCTATCACCCCTACACCCAATTGCCCGAAGGCAACGACCCGGCCAACCTGGACTTCATCGCCAAGACCACCCAGCTCAACCAGGCCCTGCGCAACGGCGGCGTGAATACCCTGTGGAGCACCGAGTGGGGCTGGTCAACCTACAAGGGGCCCAAAGACGCCCAGGACATCATCACGCCCCAGGCACAGGCCGACTACGTGGTTCGCCGCCTGGCGCTGATGAGTGCGATGGATTACGACAAGATCTTCCTGTTCACCTTGAGCGACCTGGACCAGCGCGCCAGCATCCGTGATCAGTCCTATGGCTTGTTGGATATCGACACTAACCCCAAGCCCGTCTACACCGCATTGAAGAATTTCCTCGACGTCAGCGGACCGAAGCTCACGCCGGGCGATCCGCCGGTCGCCGACCAGCTGCCGGACGGCCTGTTCAGCATCGGCTGGACCCGCGCCGACGGCCGCAAGCTGTGGTTTTTCTGGTCAGCCCAGGGTGGCAGCGCGCACTTGCCGGGCCTGGCCAGCGCCACCCTGTACGACCCGCTGCGCGGCACACAAACGCCGGTGAGCGGTACCAATGGCCTGACCGTACCGGTCAAGTCGAACCTGCAAATTCTGTTATGGGAGTGAGGCCTGCCATGCGCATTCTGTGGATTTTGCCCTACTCACCCTGGCCCGCCACCAGCGGCGGCAAGACGCGCCAGTTCCATCTGCTGCGCAGCCTGGCCGCACGTGGGCACCAGATCACCCTACTGCTGCAGGACAAACACCCGGTGTCACTCACCGACCGCAAGGTGCTGGAAGCGTTTCTCGAACAACTGATCATCCTGCCGCGCCGCCCGCTGCGCAGCGCCACAACGCTGCTGGCCGGGCTGTTCGCGCCCTACCCGCTGCTGGCCAGCGTGAATGGGCTGTCGGGTGAATTGCAGGACACTTTCAATTGGTTGCTGGGTGAGCGCTGGGACGTGGTGCAGATCGAGCACAGCTACAGCTTCCAGCCGTACGAAGCGGCGCTGGCGCGTAAATCCCAACCCTTTGTGCTGACGGAACACAACGTTGAATCAGCCCTTGGCGCCGCCACCTACGACCGCTTGCCGGGTTGGTCGCTGCCGTTCATTCGCTACGATCAATGGCGCTACACCCGCTGGGAACGTCGCGTGATGCGCCAGGCCACGCAGGTGGTGGCAGTGACCGACAGCGATGCACAGACCCTGGCAAAGATCGCCGGCAAACCGGTGTCGGTGGTGGTCAATGGCGTGGACTGCGACCACTTCGCTGCCGCCCGCCCTGACCCGTCGGCACGCCGCGTGCTGTTCCTCGGCAATTATGAATACGCCCCCAACGTGGACGCCATCGAGTGGGCCCTGGACGAGATCCTGCCCAAGGTCTGGGAGCGTTGCCCGGACGCGCGCATGAGCGTGTGCGGCTTCGGCATGCCCGACACCTGGCGGGAGCGCTGGCAGGACCCGCGCATTGAGTGGCAGGGGTTTGTGCCCAACCTGCTGAGCCTGCAATCGAGTTCCTCGGTGTTTCTGGCGCCGTTGCGCCATGGCGGCGGTTCCAAGCTCAAGGTGCTCGAAGCGCTGGCGGCCGGCTTGCCGCTGGCGAGTACCGAGCAAGGTGTATCGGGGCTGGACCTGGTGGAAGGCCTGGACTACCTCGGCGGCCAAACCGCCGCCAAGCTGGCGGATGCCGTGGTGCGCCTGCTGCAATTTCCCGACGCCGCCGCGCCCATGGGCGAAGCCGGCCGCGCCTATGTGCGTCGCGCCCATGACTGGAGCGTCGCCGCCAGCCAACTGGAAACGGTGTACGCCGCCCTTTCACCGCAAAATCAAAAGGAGCCCGCATGCGTGTAGGCCTGGATTACCGCACCGTCGGCACCTCGCCGCAATCGGGCATCAGCCGCCAGGTGTACGCGCTGGAAAGCGCCCTGCACAGCCTGCCGGGCATTGAGCTTGAGCGGTTTACCGTGGCGCCCCTGGGCGATGAAACCCGCTTGCAGGCCCACTGCCCGGCCTGGGGCTGTGCCAAGACCGCCATGCACCAGCCGCAGAATCGCCTGCGTTTCGAGGCCGGTTTTCTACCGCGTGCCTTGCGTGAGCAGCATATCGATCTGTACATCAGCACCTTCAACATGGGCCTGCCCTTGCCGCCCAAGCCGAAGGGGCTGCGCACCGTGGTGCTGTTGCACGACCTGTTCCAGATCACCCTGAACAACTACCACGCCAACCGCTTGAAGGCGCTGATCTACAAGACCAGCGATCGCCTGTCGATTGCCTACGCGGTGCACAGCGCCGACCGGGTGTGGACGCCGTCGCAGTACAGCGCCGATGAAACCGCGCGGTTGTTCCCCAAGGCAGCCGGCAAGATTCGCGTGCTGCCCAACCAGGTCGATGGTTTTTCCGCACTGGCAGCGGACCTCAGCGCACGGCAATTGCCCGAGCGCTATTGGTTGCTGGTGGGCACCCGCGAGCTGCGCAAGAACGTGCCGTTCCTGGTGGAGGCCTGGCAACAGGCGCGGCGTCAGTCCCCCGCCGTGCCGGAGTTGGTGCTGGTGGGCAGCCTCGACCATCTGCCTGAAGCGCAGCGCGCACTGCCGGGCATTCGCGCGCTGAGTGGCGTGTCGGATGCCGAACTGCACGCGCTGTACCGCCGGGCCTCGCGCCTGTGGCAACCGTCGTACGCCGAAGGCTTTGGCCTGCCGGTGATCGAAGCCCTGAGCGTCGGCACCCCGGTGGCAGTGGCCAGCGGCACGTCGCTGGATGAGATCACGCCACCGTCGGCACCGCGTTTTTCGCCCACCGATGGCCCGGCGTTGACGCAGTTGATGGTCAGCCTGAGCGAACAGGCCGATGAAGCATCGCCCGAGCAACGCCGGCAATGGGCGGAACGCTTCAACCATCACGCTTATCAACGGCGCCTGGCCGAACTGATCAAGGAGCTGACGTGAACGTGAACCTGCCCAGTCTCGTCGCGATCCTCTTTGGGCTGCTGTTTGGCGCCCTCGCCCTGCTGCTGTCACCGGCCAAGGCGTTCCTCGCCGTGATCGGCCTGGCCGGGGCAGTGACCATCCTGCGCTTTCCGTTCTGGGGCCTGTTGCTGTTTGCCCTGGTCGCCACGTTCATGCCGTACTCCACCGTCAACCTGGGCATTCGCAGCACCGTCAGCGAAGCCATCCTGGCACTGACCTGGGGCGCGGTGCTGTGGCACAACTTGCTGACACGCCTGCCCGACCCACCGAGCCTCACCCGCCGACCCACCGACCAGATGCTGTTGTGGCTGATGCTGTTCAGCGTGTTCCCGTTTATCGTCGGCCAGGTCACCATCCACGCCGACACCAGCGGCGTGGCCAATTGGTTGCGCTGGCTGCTGAGCCTCTCGTCGGTGTTCCTCTGCGCCAAATTGCTGGTGGACCACAAGCACCGCGAATCCCTGGTGATCGCCTTGCTGCTGGGCAGCCTGGCGATGCTGGTGCTGTCGATCGCGGTGTTTGTGCGCACGCGCTCCGGGGCCGGTATTGCGCCGATCCTGGCGCTGTTCAATTACGGCAACTTCGACATGCTGAAATTCGGCCTGGAGGCCATGTCTTCGCGCATGGGCTCACCGTGGATGCACCCGAATGCCATCGGCGGGATCATGGCGTTGCTGCTGCCCCTGGCCTTTTGCTTCGGCATGACCGAGCAAGGCTGGAAACGCGCATTGGGCCTGAGCGTGGCCTGCCTCGGTGCGGCGGCGTTGCTGCTGGCCAGTAGCCGTGGCGCGATGGTCAGCCTGGCGCTGGTGCTGCTGTGGATGGCCACGCGCCGGGTGCCGTACACCGGGCGTTTGCTGATGATCGGCGCGGCGCTGACGGTGGCGCTGGTGATCGCGTATCCGCCGTTGCAGGAACGCCTGGCGACGATTTTTTCTTCGAGCAACGCCAGTACCGAAGTGCGTTTCGACGAATACCGCATGTTCCCGCAGGCGGTGTTGGCGTATCCGTTCGGCATCGGTTTCAAGGTCGACCCGCCGGTGCCGGGCACCGACTTGTTGGGCATCTCCAACCTGTGGCTGAACTTCATCTACAAGACCGGCATCGTCGGCATGCTGTTCTTTGTGGCGGTGACGGTACGCTGGTGGCGTGAAGCGCGCCCGGACAGCGGCCCGATCCGCCTGACCAAGGACAATGCACTGTGGCTGGGCACCACCGCCGGGATTCTCTCGGCGCTGGTCAGCGGTCTGTTCGACCATTACTTCAGCTTTGCGGTGGTGATGGTTGCGCTGTTCTGGCTGATGGTCGGGATCAATGTGCTGGAGGCGCGGCGACTGTTTCCGGCGCGCCTGCCGCAGGTGAAAAGCGTGGCCGTTCGCGAATCCGTGCTTGATGGCGCGCAGCCCTGATGCTGGGCTCCGCCGTCTGGCTGACGCTGGCGACGCTGCTCGGCCTGTGCCTGGGCTTTGCCCGTGAATGGCTGCTGGTGGCGGCCTGGGGCGCAGGAGAACGCAGCGATGCGTTCCTGATCGCCCTGTTTTTACCGGAGGCGCTGCGCATGTCGTTGGCCGGTGGCGTGCTGAGCGCCGCTGCGCTGCCGCTGTACCTGGCGCGCAAGGACGACGAGCGACTAGGCTGGTTGGCGGTGTTGTTCCCGGCGTTGCTGCTGATCGCGCTGGTCACCAGCCTGCTGCTGACACTGTTGGCGCCGTGGCTGGTGCAATTGCTCGGGCCGGGCTTGGCGGCCAGTGCCACGGCGCTCGCCAGCAATAACTTGCAGATTGTCGCCTGGTGCGTGCCGGGGCTGATGCTGCATGCGCTGTTCAGCATTCCTTTGCAGGCCAGCGAACGTTTTGTGCTGGCAGGCTTGGGCTCATTGTTGTTCAACCTGCCGCCGGTGACCTACCTCGCACTGGCCGGCACCGCCACCCAACCGCATTCGCTGGCGCTGGCCTGTCTGGCGGGCAGCCTGTTGATGCCGTTGGCGCTGTTGCCATCGATGTGGCGCCAGGGCTGGCGGCCGTGGCATGGGCAGCTGTCGTTGGCGCCGCTGCGGGAATTGGGCCAACGCATCGGTCCCTTGTTATTGAGCAATGGTGCCAGCCAAGGATTGGCGTTGATCGAACGGCTGGTGGCGTCGTTACTGGGCGAAGGCGCGGTGACCTGGGTCAACCTGGCGCGCAAGTTGATGAACCTGCCGCTGATTGCGCTGATGAGCCTCAACCAGGTCCTGCTGGGCATGATGAGCCGCCGCCAGGGCGATGAGCGCCTGGCCCTGCTCAAGCGTGGCCTGGAGACCGCCAGCGTGCTGACCCTGCCCGCCGGCGTCGGCCTGGTGGCGGCGGCCCCGAGCCTGGTGGCGTTGCTGCTGCCCGCGCAATCGCTGGACTCACCGTTGCCGCTGCTGCTGGCCTGGTTTGCCGTGCCGCTGGTATTCGGCGCCTGGAACGCACTGCTCGCACGTTATGCCTACGCCGCCGGTGACACGCGCCAACCACTGCGGTGCGAGCTGCTCGGCAGCCTGGTCAATGTGCTGTTGCTGGGGGTATTGCCGTTTGTATTCGGGCTGGCGGGCATTCCGTTGGCGGCCCTGGCGGGAGTGCTCTGCACCGCGTTGCTGTTGATGCAACGCCAGGGCTTGCTGGGTGCCCTGCCCTGGGCGCGGCAATGGTTGCTAAGTGGCGTGCTGATGGGCGCGGCGGCGTTGGCGCTGTTTCGGATTGAGGGCGTGTGGCTGCAATTGGGGCTGAGCACCCTGGCCGGCGCCGTGGTGTTGCTCGGGATGGGGCTGTGGCTGAAGCCGTGGCGCAAGGCATGAACGATCGATCGGGACGACTCAGATGAAACATCGCTGGATTCAAATGGATATCGCCAAAGGCATCGGCATCCTGGTGATCGTGTATGCACACAGCTGGTTCGTCGCCACCTCGCCGGACGTGCTGTATCCGATACTGGCGTCGTTCATCTTGCCGTTGTTCTTCTTTTTGTCCGGGGTGTTCTTCAAGCCTGAACAACCCTTTGTGGAGATGGCCGTGCGCAAGGCTGACGGCCTGCTCAAGCCGTTTTTCTTCACCATGCTCACCTATGTGACCGTGCGCAGTATCCTGCGTGGCCAGCCGCTGCTGCCGGATATCGGCGGCGTGCTGTATGCCTCGGTGGACACCATCCCGTGGCAGGCGCTGTGGTTTTTGCCACACTTCTGGGTGGCGATCCTGTTCAGTTGGGTCGTGCTCCGACTGATCCAGCGTCTGCCGCTGGCCGTGCGTTGCCTGGTAATGCTGGTGCCCTTGCTGATCGGCATCTGGACGCTGCCGTGGTTCTGGCAACGGCCGGTGACCCTGGGCGGCAGCACTTGGGTACTGCCGGGCCTACCGTTCAGCCTGGATATCACCCTGATCAGCAGCACCTGTTTCATCTACGGCTATCTGCTGCGGGACTGGCTGCGCACCCATGCGGGTTCACTGCTGACCCTGTTGGTGTCGGTCGTGCTGTTTGCCGCCGTGTTCCTCTACCGAGGTGACACCATGGACCTGGCGCAGCGTCGCTACGATCACTGGCTGTGGACCAGCCTGATGGCGGTGATTGGGGTGTACGCGTGCTGGGCGCTGGCGCGGGTGCTGATGGTGTCGGCGCTGATCACGCGCGGGATGACCTACATCGGCCAGTCGACGCTGATCCTGCTGATCTTCCACGGCGAAATCCAACACAAGACCTTCGACCTGATGGAGCGTCTGGGGCTGCCCGCGCTTATCGCGGCCTGCATCGGTTTTGTGGTGGCGGTGGTGGTGCCGTTGTTGATCGGGGAAGTGATCAAGCGGGTGGCGTTCCTGCGGTTTTTCTACTTTCCGTTTCCGGTGCGTAAGGCGGTTGGGGAAAAGGCACCGACTTAAGGACGCAGCAGATCCAACTGTGGGAGCGGCGCCGCAGCTCCCACCTGGAGATTTGTATTTCAGTCGTCGAGGGGCTGAGGGGCTGGCTTGCTGCCGTGCTTGGCAGGCTTGGCGCCCTTGGCTGGCGGCGGTGCTGCAGGTTCAGGTTCCGCGGCGGCGGCGGCTTCTTTTTCAGCCATCGGCATCTGGTCGATAGCGCTGAAAAATTCCTTCAGGTCGAGGGTATCCGGTGGCACGGTCTTCTCGAGTTTCTTCTCGCCGTCCTTGCCCACCAGGATCACCTTGGTGCCGCTGCCCGCACCCAGCTTGAGGGCGCGTATCAGCGCGTTGGTTTCTGGCGGCGTGAGCTTTTTGTTGTCCTTGGGGTCCTTGGCGAACTTCTCGCCTTCGGCACCGATGCTGCCGAACTTCACGGTGTAGAACACCATGCTGCGTTCTTCAAAGGACTGCTTGGTCGCAGGCTCGTCCAACTGTTTCTTGAGGGTCGCCAAGGTGTCGTTGCCGGCATCAAGCTCCACCACCACCAGCGGCCGGGCTTTGCCCAAGTCCTGCTTGAGCGGGTTGATATCATCAGCAGCCAACAGCGGCCCCGTAAAAGCCATCAAGGTAGCCAGGGTCAGCGACCGGATGAGCATGCGCACCTCCTTTAAATTCCATGCAGGGTTCTTGAGTTTCATGTCTGCGACAGTCAAATTCAAGGATGATTCCTACACCACTTTAAGAAAGCGTAGGTCAGGACGCCCGCTACGCAAGGGTTTGGTGGATGTGGCTGTCATTGTTTCCACTGATTGCGGAAACATTATGAGACCTTCCATTCCGGCCAATGCCGAGCAAATACGGGCGCTACGAGGGGGTCGGCATCCACTTGCGCGAGTGTCTGGGCAAAGCCCGGCGCCAGGCCATTCAACGCCTCCCGCGCCTCGTCCCAGCGCGACACTGCAGCCGCCATCAAGCCCAGCGCATTGGGCGCGTTGTTGGCGGCAAACAACTGGTCGGCAAACTGATCGGCGAACACCACCCAGGCCTGGTGCAGGTAGCGCCGGGTGCCGGTGACCAGTTGCGCCTGCACCGTTTCATTGACGTCGCCCAGCCAGCGTTGCGGGTAGTCGATGATGCCTATCGCCGAATAGCAATTGGCAGCGATGTACACCAGGCCGCGAATGATCTGCGCGCGGTTGCCCGCCAGTAGGTTAGAAGCGGGAAACTCCAGGCCCAGGTGGATCAGGATCGCGGCGCTTTCCGACAGCACCTGGCCGTCGGGGGTGACCAGGGTGGGCACTTGTTTGAGCGGGTTGATGCGGGCCAGTTCGTCGCTGCCCTCGCCGTCGGCCCAAGAGGCTGCATCTACCCGTCGCCATGGCACCGCACAGCGCTGCAGGGCGATTTCGATCATGCAGGAGCCGGACTCGTCGATGCCATAAAGCGTGTACATGGGCTTTTCCTCCTAGCGTTGCAGTTTGGCCTGCACGTTGGCTTTCACCTGCGGCCATTCCGAATCGATGATGCTGAAGCGCACCGAGTTGCGCTTGCGGCCGTCGGGCATGATGCGTTCGTGGCGCACGATGCCTTCCTGCACGGCACCGAGCCGCAGAATCGCCGCGCGGGATTTTTCGTTGAGTTCGTCTGTGGTGAATTGCACGCGCACGCAGTCGAGCACGTCGAAAGCGTAGGTCAGCAACAGCAGCTTGGCTTCAGTATTGATGCCGCTTTTCTGCGCGGACAGCGCCAGCCAGGTATGGCCGATTTCCAGCTTGCGATTGACCCGGTCGACCTTCCAGAACCGCGTGCTGCCGACCACGTGGCCGGTATCGCGGCGCACCAGGGTGAAGGGGATCATGGTGCCAGCGTCGCGGCCCGCCAAGGCGGTGTCGATGTATTGATCGACGGTGTCCGGGCCCGGTACGTGGGTGACCTTGAGGTTCCACAGTTCGCCATCGGCGGCGGCCTCGAGCAAGGCGGCCTTGTGTGCCCTTTGCAGGGGCAGGAGTTCGACCGTGGTGCCGGTCAGTGTGATCTGGGTCATGGAAGCGGCGCCGTGTTTGGGTCGTCAGTGCCCAAGAGTGCAGGCACTCACACAAACGAGGCAAGCGTTTTAAAACAGGCCCATTTGCCCACCGACCAGGGTGCTGAAATCGTCATTCACGAACGGCAGGATCGCATCGGCCACCGGCTGTAATTGCCGGGTGACGTAGTGGTCGTAGTCGATGGGCGCCTGGCGCACTTCCAACGGTTCCGGGCCGTTAACGCTGATCACGTAGCTGATCCAGCCACCGCGCTGGTATTGGCGCGGCCGGTTCAAGCGGTCGTTGTACTCATCGGCCAGGCGCGCAGCGCGCACATGGGGCGGCACGTTGCGTTCGTAATCATCCAGCCGGCGGCGCAGGCGTTTGCGGTAGATCAGCAACTCATCGAACTCGCCGCTCAAGGTGCGGCGTACGTAGTCGCGTATGTAGTCTTGATGGGGCTGGCGATGGAAGATGCGCTGGTAGAGTTCCTGCTGGAACCGGCGGGCCAGCGGCGACCAGTCGCTGCGTACGGTTTCCAGGCCTTTGTAGACCATGTCTTCGCTGCCATCGCTGCGAACCACCAGGCCGGCGTAGCGCTTTTTGCTGCCCTCCTCCGCACCACGGATGGTTGGCATGAGGAAGCGCGTGAAGTGGGTTTCGTACTGTAATTCCAAGGCGCTTTGCAGGCCGAATGTGGTGTGCAAGTGCTCGCGCCACCAGTCATTGACGTGCTGCACCAACCCTCGGCCGATGCGGCTGGCCTCCTCCTGGGAGTGCGCGCTGCCGAGCCAGACGAAGGTGGAGTCGGTGTCGCCGTAGATCACCTCGTAGCCCTCAGCTTCGACCAGTTCGCGGGTCTGACGCATGATCTGGTGGCCGCGCATCGTGATCGACGAGGCCAGTCGGGTGTCGAAAAAGCGGCACCCGCTGGAACCGAGTACACCGTAGAAGGCGTTCATGATGATTTTCAGGGCTTGGGACAGCGGTGCATTGTGTTCGCGCTTGGCCACTTCACGGCCCTCGGAAACCCGCGCGACGATGGCCGGCAAACAGTGCCGGGTGCGGGAAAAACGTGCGCCACGAAAGCCTTCCACCGAGTCGCTGTCATCCGGGTACTTGAGGCCTTCGATCAGGCCGACCGGGTCGATCAGGAAGCTGCGGATGATCGACGGGTAGAGGCTTTTGTAATCGAGCACCAGCACCGACTCGTAGAGACCGGGGCGTGAGTCCATGACAAAGCCGCCGGGGCTGGCCTGGGGTGGTTTGTCGCCCAGGTTCGGCGCGACGAAGCCCCGGCGGTGCATCAACGGCATATACAAATGGGTGAACGCGGCGACGGAGCCACCGTTGCGGTCGGCCGGCAATCCCGTGACGCTGGCGCGCTCCAGCAGGAATTTGAGCAGTTCGGTCTTCTCGAAAATGCGCGTAACCAGTTCGCAATCCTTGAGGTTGTAGCGCGCCAGGGCGGGCTTGTCCTCGGCGAACATGCGGTTGATCTCATCCATGCGCTGGTACGGTGTGGAGATGTCCTTACCCTCGCCCAGCAGGGTTTGCGCGACGTTTTCCAGGCTGAAGGATTCGAAGCTCCAAGTGGCCGAGCGCAGGGCTTCGATACCATCAATGATCAGCCGCCCCGCGGCCGCGGCGAAGTAATGGTTGCGGCTGCCGTGCTCGCGCCAGGCCATCGGCTCGTCGCCACGCCCGAGCATGAGCGGCACGTTGAGGCGCTGGGCGTGTTCGTGGAGGACGCGCAGGTCGAATTGCACCACGTTCCAGCCGATGATCGCGTCGGGGTCATGCTGGGCGAGCCACTCGTTGAGGCGCTCGAGCAATTGGGCGCGGGTGTCGCAGTAGTCGAGCTTGAAGTCCACCGCGTCAGTTTTGTTCGGCGGGCCGAGCATGTACACCTGGCGCTCGCCGCAGCCTTCGAGGGCAATCGAATAGAGATCGCCCTGGGCGGTGGTCTCGATGTCGAGAGATACCAGTTTCAGCGGCGGGCGGTAGTCGGGCGCGGGCTTCATCTGTGCGTCGCAGAGCACACCGCTGGCATCGGGCGTGCCGCCAAACCACACGGGCGCCGTGATGAAACGCTCCATCATGTAGCGCTCGGGTGGGCGCACGTCGCCTTCGTAGACATCGACACCCGCGGCGCGCAGGCGCTTTTCCACGTCCATCGCCTGGCGATGCTGACGCGTATACAAGCCCAGGACGGGACGGTGGTGGAAATCGCATAGCTGCAACGGGCGCAATTCGATATCGCGCTCCCCCTTGAGCAGCCAATCCAGCGGCTTGCGATGGGCTTCGGGGACGAACATCACGGAGGTCTGCACGGGTAGGCGGATAAACCTCGGGCCCTGGTCGGTGGCCAGCCAGAAACTGACCTCCGTGCCCGTCGGCGTATCGCGCCAATGCCGGGTCAGGACAAAACCCTGCTGTAAATCCACCGTACCGCACCTCAGGAATCGCTTTCAGGGCGTGATTCTACTCGGCATCCGCGTGCGCAGATCTTAATCTCGTAAATTTGTTGCGAGGCTTCGACAGGAAAAACGGGCATCAACCCTGATGCCCATCGGGATCAGGCCTGGCGGGCCTGGTTCAGGTAGGTTTCGATGTTGCCCATCTGCTCGTCCCACCCACGGGAGTTCATCTTGAAGGCCTTTTGCCGACGGGCCTGAGGCACGGCGTCAAAGCCCGATTCGACCACCCTCAGCAGAATGCCCGGCGCTCGGTCTTCAATGGTGAATTCCACCAGTGTCGGGGTTTCCTGGTCGTAGTCGATGCCCTTCTCGACCGCGAAGGGGTGCCACCAGAAAGAGAACAGCGTTTGCGGCAGGATGCGTTCGATTTTGGCCTTCCAGATCACGTGTTCGTACCCCGGATAAGTGATAGGCGCCTCGAGGGTTTGCCCAGCAACGAAGGTTTTGCCTTTTAGAGCGATACCAAACCAGCTGCCGAATTGCTCGGCATCGGTGAGGGCTTCCCACACCTTTTTACGTGACGCGTTGAGCAGGACTTTTCGTTCTATGCGATCTAATACGTGCATAAGTCACCTCCTCCATTGACAGTAGGCGACATCAAATAATGCGCAACCTTAGGTTGTAAGCAATGATGATGACCCCATCCTTGAACCGGCAATACGTTATGACTGACCCATTGAATGGAAGTTGCTTCTGCAAAGGCGTGCGCTACCAGGTAGACGGCCTCGACATGCCCATCAGCCACTGCCACTGCAACAGCTGCCGCAAGGTGCATGCGGCGGCATTCGTAGCGACAGCCGGCGTGATGCGTGAGCACTTTCGCTGGACCCAGGGCGCGGAGCTGTTGGCGTCCTTTGAATCGTCGCCGGGTAAATTCAGGCATTTCTGCTCGCGCTGCGGCTCACATCTGATGGCGGAGCGTGGGCATCAACCGCACGTCATCGTGCGGGTGGCGACGCTGGATGATGATCCGGGCGCCAGGCCCACCGCGCACATCTGGACAGCCCATGATGTGCCCTGGCTTGTCTATGAGGACGTAGAGCGATGGGACGAGTGGACGGTTTGATTTAAACCTTTGGGTCTCCAGGCGCTTTGGCCGGGGTCGCATATTGCGGTTTCAAGTGGCCTTCCTGATCGAGTAACCAGGCATCCATGATCTGGCGCACGACCGGTCCTGCAACGCGACCACCGGCCTCGCCGTTTTCGATCATTACCGAAATCACGATTTTCGGGTGTTCAGCTGGCGCGAAGCCGACAAACAACGCGTTATCACGATGTCGTTCCAGGGTCTTTTCACGGTTGTAACGCTCGCCCTGTTTGATCGCCACCACTTGCGCCGTACCACTCTTACCAGCGATGCGGTATTGCGCGCCTTGTGCGGCGGCACGGGCAATACCGCGAGGATCGTGCATCACCAGTTGCATGCCGTGGTTGACCTGCTCCCAGTCGTGCGGGTTCTTGAGGACTACGTTGGGCATGGGATTTTCGTCCACCGGCGGCACGCCATTAATGGTCTTGGCCAGGTGGGGTCGATTCCACACGCCCTTGTTGGCGATCAACGCGGTGGCTTGGGCCAATTGCAGCGGCGTGACCTGCATATAGCCCTGGCCGATGCCGAGGATCACCGTTTCACCCGGGAACCAGGGTTGACGGCGGGTGGCACGCTTCCATGCCTGGGAGGGCATCAAGCCAGCTGACTCTTCGAACATATCCAGCGACACTTTCTGACCCAGGCCGAACTCAGCCAAGTAGTCGTGCAGGCGGTCGATGCCGAGCTTGTGGGCGAGGTCGTAAAAATAGGTGTCGTTGGAGCGCATAATCGCCGCGTCCATGTCTACCCAGCCGTCACCGCTGTGGTTCCAGTTGCGGTATTTGTGGTCAAAGTCCGGCAGTTGGTAGTAACCGGGATCGAACACGCGGGTTTGGGCGGTGACGACGCCACTGTCCAGGCCGGCGATGGCGACTTCCGGCTTGATGGTCGAGCCAGGCGCATAGAGCCCTCTGAGAACGCGGTTGAACAGCGGTCGGTCGATGGAGTCATGCAGCGCAGCATATTCCTTGAAGCTGATACCGGTAACGAACAGGTTCGGGTCAAAGCTCGGCTTGCTGACCATCGCCAGTACTTCACCGGTTTGCGGGTCGAGGGCAACCACCGAACCTCGGCGATCGCCCAGGGCTTCTTCTGCCGCTTCCTGGAGATGGACGTCGAGGCTCAGGACGATGTTTTTGCCGGGAATCGGGTCGGTGTGCTTGAGCACGCGAAGTACGCGGCCCTGGGCATTGGTCTCGACTTCCTCATAGCCTACGTGGCCATGCAGCTCGGACTCGTAGAAGCGCTCAATACCGGTCTTGCCGATGGACTGGGTACCGCGGTACTCCACCGAGTCGAGGGCTTTGGATTCTTTCTCGTTGATCCGTCCTACGTAACCGATCGAATGGGCAAAGTGAGCGCCCAAGGGGTAGTGGCGAACGAATTGCGGTTCTACGTCTACCCCAGGCAGACGGAATTCGTTTACGGCCAGCAGCGCGATCTGCTCTTCGGTGAGTTCATAAAACAATGTCACAGGCACAAAAGGGTGACGCGCCTGTTTCAGCGCCTTGTCGAATACAGCGCGGTCTTCGGCGGGCAGACGCAGCAAGTTGACAATGGCGTCCAGTTCGCCCTTGAGGTCGGTGGTGCGCTCACGGGTGATGGTCAAGTTGTAGCTGGGACGGTTATCGGCCAGTACGACGCCATTACGGTCATAGATCAACCCACGCGTCGGCGTGATGGGCAGCACGTGGACGCGGTTGTTCTCGGAAATCGTGGAGTGGTAGTCGAACTGTACGACCTGCAGGAAGTACATGCGCCCCACCAGCGCACAGGTGATGCCAATCACGAGCAACGCGCAGGCGAGAAGGCGCTTGTTGACCAGGCGGTTCTCTTTTTCGTGATCCTTGATCGTTATCGGTTCAGGCATTTCTACAGCATCTCGTTGAAGAAGGTCGACGCCGCGTCCTGCGGATGAAAGATCAATCCCTGTGAAAATGTGCTGCACCATACCAAAAATGCAGAAACACTTTGTATCCATTTGCCCAACGGCAGGTTGGAGCATGATTTGGTAGGCCGTAACGGGTAGGCGTGGGCTCTTGAAGATACCGTATTCACAGACGATGCCGGATTGCTTGAAGCCAACAGAGGAAGTGTGGAATTGCCACGCCCGTTTTTCGACCGCCCAAAACAAAACCCCATCTGCTTTCGCAAATGGGGTTCTGGAATTTAATCTTGACGATGACCTACTCTCACATGGGGAAACCCCACACTACCATCGGCGATGCATCGTTTCACTTCTGAGTTCGGGATGGGATCAGGTGGTTCCAATGCTCTATGGTCGT
>NZ_PKKS01000013.1:0-41796 GCF_002859085.1 Pseudomonas sp. QC2 | reverse complement strand
ACCATGCTGGCAGCCTTGAGCTTGAACTCACTCGAATAAGATTTACGCATATCCAAACACCTCAGATTTGGGCGCTATCATAGCGCCCGATTGAAGTGTCCAAAATCATTAGGCCAGTTCAAGCCCCCTCCCACATTATTAATGTGTGAACACGTTCAAAGGTGGGAGGGGGCTTGCCCCCGATACCGCCAGTCCAGGCGCTGCCCCTCTAACTCTCCTGCGCGCGATACGCCCCCGGCGTCAACCCCGTCCACTTCTTGAACGCCCGATGAAACGCCGACGGTTCGGAAAAACCCAACTGCTCGGCAATCGCCTGCAATGACAAATCCTCCCGGCCCAAATGATAGATGGCGATGTCCCGCCGCAGCTCATCCTTGAGCGCCTGAAAACTGTTGCCTTCTTCGCGTAAATGCCGGCGTAGGGTCTGGGGGCTGATGTGCAAATGCTGGGCGACGGCTTCCAGGTCGGGCCAGGAGGTGCGGTCGCGACTCAGCAAGCGGCGTAACTGGCTGCTCAAGCTGTCGCCTTCATCCGGCCGGGACAGCAAGTCGGCGGGTGAGCGCTCTAGGAAGTGCTTGAGTGTGCGTTCGTCCTGCAACAGCGGCAGGCTCAGGTAGCGGCTATGAAACACCAGGCTGCTCGTCGGTGCACCAAACACCTGGGTACAGGGAAAGAGCAGGTCGTATTCGCTGGCGTGAGCCGGCATCGGGTAGCTGAAGGTGGACTCATGCAGCCGGATACGCTGGCCTATCAGCCAGCTGCCCAAGCGATGCCAGATCACCAGCAGGCATTCGCTGAGAAAGTGATCCGGGTCCCACAGCGTCGAATCGTCCAGGCTCAAGCGCGCCATATCGCCTTCGCGTGTCAGCTGCCAGCGCGGTCCCTGTGGGAATAGGCTATAAAATAGTAAGCCGCGTTCCAGAGCCTTCTCCAAGGTGCGGCAGTGGATCAGCGCGTGGCACATCATGGCGAAGGTCCCGCGTTTGCTCGGGCCTTCAGCGAAGCCCAGGTATTCGTCGTCCAGCGCCAGCCAGAGCATTTGCAGCAGCCGGGTAAATTGCTCCGGCGCAATGCGGGCGCGGGGTTCGGTCAACAGTTCCGGGGTGATGCCTACCTGTTGCAGCAGCCCTGAATAGTCGTAACCGGCCCGTCGCGCCCCGCCGAGGGCTGCCCGGGCGTAATGACTGGCGATGGTACGTTCACGCATGCGCAGGCCTCGTCCATGGAAGGACGGATGGTAGCCATCACTGCAGAGGGTCACAAGGCGGATATCCGCCAAATTGTAGGACGGGATTGAACGGGGCGGCGGAAATCCGCCACGTGTTGCGGCGCTTAGGAAGGCGTCTGCAAACCCCAAGCCCTGATGTCTAAAGGCCTTTAAGGTTTTTCAGCAAAGTGGCACGGCGTTTGCGATAAGGATGACAGCGCAGGCTGGACCTACAGACCTCGCAAACAACAAATCCCTCCAGTGCAGGAGGGTTCGCAATTCAAGTGTCGTGGGCAATGGCGGATATTTGCCACACGGGACGATTGAGGAACTTTGCAATGACGACTCGTCAGCCAATCTACAAATCCCTGTATTTCCAGGTGATCGTTGCCATCGTTATCGGTATTTTGCTCGGTCACTTCTACCCGGAGACCGGTGTGGCCCTCAAGCCACTGGGTGACGGGTTCATCAAACTGATCAAAATGGTCATCGCCCCGATCATCTTCTGCACCGTTGTCAGCGGTATCGCTGGCATGCAAAGCATGAAATCGGTCGGCAAAACCGGCGGCTACGCGCTGCTCTACTTCGAAATCGTTTCCACCGTCGCGCTGTTGATCGGCTTGATCGTGGTCAACGTTGTGCAACCGGGCGCCGGCATGCACATCGACGTAGCGACCCTGGACGCCTCCAAAGTAGCGGCCTATGTCACTGCCGGTAAAGACCAGAGCATCGTCGGCTTTATCCTCAACGTGATCCCTAACACCATCGTCGGCGCCTTCGCCAACGGCGACATCCTGCAAGTGCTGATGTTCTCGGTGATCTTCGGTTTCGCCCTGCATCGCCTGGGTGCCTACGGCAAGCCGGTCCTGGACTTCATCGATCGCTTCGCCCACGTGATGTTCAACATCATCAACATGATCATGAAGCTCGCGCCAATCGGTGCCCTGGGCGCCATGGCGTTCACCATCGGCGCCTACGGTGTAGGTTCCCTGGTGCAACTGGGCCAGCTGATGATCTGCTTCTACATCACCTGCCTGCTGTTCGTACTGGTGGTGCTGGGCGGTATCTGCCGCGCCCACGGTTTCAGCGTGATCAAACTGATCCGCTACATCCGTGAAGAACTGCTGATCGTTCTGGGTACTTCGTCTTCCGAATCCGCATTGCCACGCATGCTGATCAAGATGGAGCGTCTGGGCGCTAAGAAATCCGTCGTTGGCCTGGTGATCCCGACTGGCTACTCGTTCAACCTCGACGGTACGTCGATCTACCTGACCATGGCTGCCGTGTTCATCGCCCAGGCGACTGACACCCACATGGACATCACCCACCAGATCACCCTGCTGCTGGTGCTGCTGCTGTCCTCCAAAGGCGCTGCAGGCGTGACCGGTTCGGGCTTCATCGTACTGGCAGCGACCCTGTCGGCCGTAGGCCACCTGCCGGTTGCCGGCCTGGCGCTGATCCTGGGTATCGACCGCTTCATGTCCGAAGCCCGTGCGCTGACTAACCTGGTGGGTAACGCCGTTGCCACCATCGTTGTGGCCAAGTGGGTCAAGGAACTGGACACCGACAAGCTGCAAAGCGAGCTGGCGTCTGGCGGTACCGGTATCTCGGAAACCCGCGAAATCGATGACCTGGGCGTGGCCGAAGGCCCTGCACCCGTGGTCAAGTAAATCGCTGATGGCGTGAACTAACGCCGACCGCAACGCACAAACGCCCCGACTGGTTCGGGGCGTTTGCGTTTCTGGCGCGTCACTTTGGGTCTTTTGTTTTACAGTAAGTAAATCGCTTTTAACGCTTGCAGGAGGTTTTGTGGACAGTGTGGATTTGAATGTCCTGCGCAGCGTGCTCGAGTGGCGCCGCGCCGGGCAGCAAGTCGTGTTGTACAGCGTCGTTCAGACGTGGGGCAGTGCCCCGCGTCCACCGGGCGCCATGCTGGCGCTGAGGGGCGATGGTGTGGTGATCGGCTCGGTGTCGGGCGGCTGCATCGAGGACGACTTGATTGCGCGCCTACAGGATGGGCGCTTGCCTGCCGATGGGCCGCCGGTCCAGTTAGTGACCTATGGCGTTACCCGTGATGAGGCCGCGCGTTTTGGCCTGCCGTGTGGCGGCACCTTGCGCTTGACCGAAGAGCGTGTGGGCGACTGGGCGTGGGTGTTGGAGCTTTTGGCGCGGTGTGAAGATCATCAGATCGTCGCGCGTGAGCTTGACCTGGCCAGCGGTGACGTGACCTTGAGCAGCGTAAGCAAGACCGATGCAGTCACCTTCGACGGCGAGCGCCTGCGGGCCATTTATGGTCCGCGCTGGCGCTTGCTGCTGATCGGCGCCGGGCAGCTGTCCCGCTATGTGGCAGAGATGGCGCGCTTGCTGGATTTCGAAGTGCTCATCTGCGACCCGCGCGACGAGTTCGTCTACGGTTGGGAAGAGCAGCACGGCCGGTTCGTACCGGGCATGCCTGATGAGGCCGTGCTGAATATCCAAACGGATGAACGCACTGCCATCGTCTGCCTCACCCATGATCCGCGCCTGGACGATATGGCGTTGCTGACGGCGTTGAATTCCTCGGCGTTCTACATTGGCGCGCTGGGTTCACGGGTCAACAGCCAGAAACGTCGGGAAAACCTCGCCGCGCTGGGGTTGTCTGCCGAGGCCATCGCACGTTTGCATGGGCCGATTGGTTTGCATATCGGCAGTCACACCCCGTCGGAGATCGCGTTGTCGCTGATGGCGGAAATTGTCGCGATCAAGAATGGCGTGGCGCCGATGCAGAAAAAGCCGTTGCCGGTGGTGGCGCAGTGACAGTCACTGCGATAGTGCTCGCGGCGGGGCAGGGCAGTCGTTTCCGCGCTGTGGCGGGGGCTGGCCAGGATAAGTTGCTGGCCGATTGTGTGGGTTTGGATGGTGTGGCGCGGCCGGTGATCGAGCAGGTGCTGGTGAATTTGCCGGGCAATGTGGTTGAGCGCTGGGTGGTGACTTCACCAGATCGGCTTGAAGTGATTCGTCTGGCAGAGGCCTACGGTTGCAAGGTGTTGCTGCTGCGCTCGGCCGGCATGGGTGACAGCCTTGCGGCGGCGGTTGCGGCCAGCGGTGAGTCGGAAGGCTGGTTGGTGCTGCTGGGGGATATGCCGTTTATTCGGGCATCGAGCATTGAACAGGTGATTGATGGGCTGGAGGAAGGGTGTATTAGTGTGCCGGTACAGGATGGGCAATATGGGCATCCTGTCGCGTTCAGCCAGGCATTTCGGCCAGGGCTGATGGAACTGACCGGTGATCGCGGGGCCAAGCCGTTGTTTGCGCAGGCGACGCTGCTTGAAGTACCTGTTGATGATCCGGGCGTGCTCTGGGACGTCGACCTGCCGCAGTCGTTGAATTTCTCCCCACTCTAGCTGTAGGTGCTGGCTGTATTCCAGGCCGGAAACTCAGTGTCTGGCACTCAATAAAAAGCCCCGCCTGATCACTCAGGCGGGGCTTTTTAATTGCTGACGGAATCAGACGAGAGGTTTGCTCTCTTGCTCTGCTTCCTGTGCTGCGGCAGCCGCTGCAGCCGCTGCAGCGGCTTCAGCTTCCTTGCGACGACGACGCACTTCACGTGGGTCGTTCGGGGCACGGCCGTTTTCGGTCAGGGCACTGACCGGTGCTGCTTCAACCACTGGCGCGGCAACTTCGGCAACCACCGGCGCTTCAACCACGGGTGCAGGTTCAACGACCGGAGCAGGCTCAACCACGGGGGCTGGCTCGGCAACCACGACTTCGGCAACCGGTGCCGGCGCGTCTTCTACCACTGGGGCAGGTTCTGGCGCTTCAACCGGCGCGGCAGGCTCGGCAGTCCATTGGAAGGCGGTCTGTTCTTCACGAACTTCACGAACTTCTGGAGCCGCCTCGACAACCGGAGCTTCAACGACTGTTTCAGTCACTGGCTGAGGTTCAATCGCCGGTGCTTCTTCAACCGCTGCCACTTCAACTTCTGGCTGGGCTTCTTGAACCGGAGCAACTTCTACTTCCGGAACAACTTCCACTTCCGGCACAACCGGCGCTTCGATTGGGGTGGTGGCTTCGACAGCCGGCGCTTCTACAACTGGCGCTTCAGCAACCGATGCTTCAACAGCAGGTGCTTCAACGATTGGCGTCTCGGCAACAGGTGTTTCTGCGATGACGGTCTCTTCGACAGCAGCAGTAGCGCGCTCAGCCTGCTCGTGGGCCTGGGCTTCAGCAGGTGCGCTGATGACCGAGCTGGCAACGGCAGCGGTAACAGCCAGGCCGGCAGCCAGTTCGGCGCCCGTCGGTTCGCTGGTAGCGGCTTCTGCGTTTTCGCCGGTCTCTTCCGAGCCTTCGATCACGTTGCCGTTGGCATCACGCTGACGCTCACGACGGTTGCTGCGACGACGCTGGCCACGGGAGCGGCGGCGTGGACGATCGCCTTCGGCGCCTTCCTGACCGTCTTCCTGCGGTTGCTCTTCGCCGGTCAGTACTTCTTCTTCGCTGGCGGCGGCAGCAGCTTGCTCGGCACGTGGTTGACGCTCTTCACGCGGAGCGCGAGGTTGGCGTTCTTCACGTGGCGCGCGTTCTTCACGCGGCTGGCGAGCCGGGCGTTCTTCGCTGACGGCTTCGGCGGCGACGGCAGGAGCGGCATCCAGCGGCTCGCGCAGTTCACGCACACGTTCTTCACGCTCGCCACGTGGCTTGCGATCTTCACGCGGAGCACGTGGGGTGCGTGGTGCACGCTCTTCACGCGGTGCGCGTTCTTCACGGGCTACGGTCGGGGTTTCTTCACGGGCTTCGCGAGGCGCACGCTCTTCACGTGGCGCGCGTTCTTCACGCGGTGCACGTTCTTCGCGAGGCTTGCGTTCTTCGTCACGGCGACCGTTACGGTTACGGCTCTGCTGGCGACCGTTGCGACGCTCTTCGTTGCGCGCCGGGCGTTCGGTGGCAGGTTTTTCAACCACCACCGGAGCAACGGGCTCTTCCTTGGTCGCGAACAGGCTGACCAGCGACTTCACCAGGCCCTTGAACAGGCTTGGCTCAGGCAGGGCGGCCGGTGCGGCAGCCGGTGCAGCCACTTCAGTCGGCACCGGTGCGTTGGCGCGGGCAGGGGCGGTCTTCACAGCGGCTTCCTGGCGAACCAGGGTGCGGGTCGCAGCGGCCGGCTGGACTTCTTCCACTTCGGCGGCGGCAGCGGCGATTTCATAGCTGGACTGGCCGCTGTGGGCTTCCGGGCTGTCATCACGCAGGCGCTGCACTTCGAAGTGCGGCGTCTCGAGGTGATCGTTCGGCAGGATCACGATACGGGCACGGGTGCGCAGTTCGATCTTGGTGATCGAGTTGCGTTTTTCGTTGAGCAGGAACGCGGCGACCGGGATCGGCACTTGTGCGCGGACTTCGGCGGTGCGGTCTTTCAGGGCTTCTTCTTCGATCAGGCGCAGGATCGCCAGGGACAGCGACTCGACGTCACGGATGATGCCGGTGCCGTTGCAACGCGGGCAGACGATGCCGCTGCTTTCGCCCAGGGACGGACGCAGGCGTTGACGGGACATTTCCAGCAGGCCGAAGCGCGAGATGCGGCCAACCTGTACGCGGGCACGGTCAGCTTCCAGGCATTCGCGGACTTTCTCTTCCACGGCGCGCTGGTTCTTGGCGGGGGTCATGTCGATGAAGTCGATCACGATCAGGCCGCCGATGTCGCGCAGGCGCAGCTGGCGGGCGATTTCTTCAGCCGCTTCCAGGTTGGTCTGCAGGGCGGTTTCTTCGATGTCGCTACCTTTAGTGGCGCGCGCCGAGTTGATGTCGATGGACACCAGGGCTTCGGTCGGGTCGATCACAATGGAGCCACCGGAAGGCAGTTCGACCACGCGCTGGAAGGCGGTCTCGATCTGGCTTTCGATCTGGAAACGGTTGAACAGCGGGACGCTGTCTTCGTACAGCTTGATCTTGCTGGCGTACTGCGGCATGACCTGGCGGATGAAGGTCAGGGCTTCGTCCTGTGCTTCAACGCTGTCGATCAGCACTTCGCCGATGTCCTGGCGCAGGTAATCGCGGATGGCGCGGATGATCACGTTGCTTTCCTGGTAGATCAGGAACGGCGCGGAACGATCCAGGGACGCTTCTTTGATGGCGGTCCATAGTTGCAGCAGGTAGTCGAGGTCCCACTGCATTTCTTCGCTGCTGCGGCCCAGGCCGGCAGTGCGAACGATCAGGCCCATGTCGGCCGGTGCGATCAGGCCGTTCAGCGCTTCACGCAGTTCGTTGCGCTCTTCGCCTTCGATGCGACGGGAAATACCGCCGGCACGTGGGTTGTTCGGCATCAGGACCAGGTAACGGCCTGCCAGGCTGATGAAGGTGGTCAGGGCTGCGCCCTTGTTGCCACGTTCTTCTTTTTCGACCTGAACGATGACTTCCTGGCCTTCGCTCAGGACGTCCTTGATGTTCACGCGGCCTTCAGGTGCTTTCTTGAAGTATTCGCGGGAGATTTCTTTGAGGGGCAGGAAGCCGTGGCGCTCGGAGCCGAAATCGACAAAGGCAGCCTCAAGGCTTGGTTCGATGCGAGTAATACGGCCTTTATAGATATTGGCCTTCTTCTGCTCGCGTGCACCGGATTCGATGTCCAGGTCGTAGAGGCGTTGGCCATCTACCAGTGCAACACGCAACTCTTCGGGTTGAGTTGCGTTAATCAGCATTCTTTTCATGTTGTACCGTCGGTTTCCGGGCTGCCGGAAACGGCGTTCGGCACACACGACTTCTCACGGTCGGTGTCAGGTGCGTCAAGAGTGGTTGGCCACTCCAGTGTCCAGCAATAACAGGCCAATTGGGCCGGTATCGCGACGGACGCGTCCTGCTTGTTAGCGGTGGTGACAAAGGCACCACTTCAACAAAAGCTAAGGTCAGGAGGAGGAATCAACCGGCGACTGTGGACGAGATGAAGCGTCTAAATATAAGCCTAGTGCTACACGGTCCGACGGTTGTGCATCTCCACCCTACACGTATCCCTGATAATTCGGGTGCTGCCGCGCGCAGAATCCGCAGCGGGTTGGCATTTACCGTGTACTCCAATGGGGAGTCCACGCTCATGGCTAAACAAGACTAGGTGTGGGCGATCGCGCTCTCACTCAGCTCTTAACAGGCGTTGTTTCCGAAGCATTCGCCATGGTGTGGCTCAAGACTGACTGCACTTTGTGAACTGGCCGTAAATATCGGCGCAAAACGCGAGTAATCACTCTGCGTACTGCACTCGCTTCAGGCCTCATGTCACCTGCGCTTGTTACAATCCCGAGCCTTCCAAGGTGGCGAAAGCCCCGTAGGACGGCCTCGCGTCCTGATGAATTGCGATGGTCAGGGCCGGCAATTTGCCGCAAGTCCTCTGTCCAGGCCGCTTTTGGCGGCGTTCGCGACTATAGCAGCAATGATTAAGTGCTTCAATTCCATAAAAAATTGTTATCATCGCCGCCATGACGACTACCGCCCCCCAGACCCCCAGCGTCCAGCTGCTCGAGGTCTCGCCGGAATATGCCGGCCAACGCATCGATAATTTTCTCCTGGCCAGGCTCAAAGGCGTGCCCAAGACCTTGATCTACCGCATCTTGCGTAAAGGTGAAGTGCGGGTGAACAAGGGCCGGATCAAGCCCGAGTACAAGTTGCAGGCGGGCGATATCGTCCGTGTGCCGCCGGTGCGCGTGCCTGAGCGTGATGAACCTGTCCCGCTGGCCCAAGGTCTGTTGCAGCGCCTTGAGGCGTCGATTGTCTTCGAAGACAACAAGCTGATCGTGATCAACAAGCCCTGCGGTATTGCGGTTCACGGCGGCAGTGGCCTGAATTTCGGCGTGATCGAAGCCTTTCGTCAGTTGCGTCCGGACGCCAAGGAGCTGGAATTGGTCCATCGCCTGGACCGTGACACCTCCGGCCTGCTGATGATCGCCAAGAAACGCAGCATGTTGCGTCATTTGCACACCGCCCTGCGTGGCGATGGCGTAGACAAGCGCTACATGGCGCTGGTGCGCGGCAACTGGGCCAGCTCGATCAAAAGCGTTCGCGCGCCCTTGCAGAAGAGCAACCTGCGCTCCGGCGAGCGCATGGTCGAGGTGGACGAGGAGGGTAAAGAAGCCCTGACCCTGTTCAAGGTGCTGCGTCGCTTCGGTGACTTCGCCACCATGGTCGAGGCCAAGCCGGTAACCGGCCGTACCCACCAGATTCGCGTACACACCTTGCATGCGGGTCATTGCATCGCCGGTGATACCAAATACGGCGACGAGGGTTTCTCCAAGGAAATCCGTGATTTAGGCGGCAAGCGCCTGTTCCTGCACGCCTACATGCTCACCGTGCCGCTGCCCGATGGTGGCGAATTGAAGCTGCAGGCGCCGGTCGATGAGATGTGGGCCAAGACCGTGGAGCGTTTGAGTGTCGCACCCTGATTACAAGCTGCTGATCTTCGATTGGGACGGCACCCTGTGTAATTCCATTGGTCGGATCGTCGAATCGATGCACACCGCGTCGACCCGTTCGGGGTTCGCGCTGTGCACTGACCACGCGGTCAAGGGCATTATCGGGCTCGGCTTGCCTGAGGCCATTCGCACCTTGTACCCCGAGATCAGCGACGCTGAGTTGGTTGCATTCCGAGATCATTACGCCGATCACTACATCGCCCTGGAGGCCACGCCTTCGCCGTTGTTCGAGGGGGTGGTGCAGTCGCTGGATGCGTTCCGCGCCGAGGGTTATCACCTGGCGGTCGCTACCGGCAAGGCCCGTCGCGGGCTGGACCGGGTGCTCAAGGCCCACGGTTGGGAAGATTATTTCGATATCACCCGCGCCGCCGATGAAACTGCCAGTAAGCCTCATCCTCTGATGCTGGAGCAGATCCTGGCGCACTGCGGTGTGTCGCCACGCCAGGCGTTGATGGTGGGGGATGCCTCCTTCGACCTGATGATGGCGCGCAATGCTGGCATGGACAGTGTGGCGGTCAGTTATGGCGCCCAGGCGGCCGAGGCCTTGCAGCGCTATGAGCCCAGGCTGACGATTGATCATTTTTCCGAATTGCAGGCCTGGCTCAGCCGGGCCCAATAAGTCTTTGCTGGGGTTGATGGCATGAGTGACGAGTGGAAAGCGCCCGAAAAGGCTGAAAACGGTGATGACAAAAGCTGGAAGCTGCTGGAGAAAACCCTCCTGGCCAGCGTCCAGGAACAGCGTCGTGCGCGGCGTTGGGGGATTTTCTTCAAGCTGCTGACATTTGTCTGGTTGATTGCCATGCTGGCGTTGTTCAGCCCGCTCATGGACATGGAAAAAAGCGCGACCCGTGGCGCCCACTACACCGCCCTGATCGAAGTGCGCGGGGTGATTGCCGACAAGGAGTCTGCCAGCGCCGACAACATCGTCAGCAGCCTGCGTGCCGCGTTCGAGGACCCCAAGGTCAAGGGCGTGATCCTGCGCATCAACAGTCCGGGCGGCAGCCCGGTGCAGTCGGGTTATGTGTATGACGAGATTCGCCGTCTGCGTGGCCTGCATCCGGATATCAAGCTGTACGCGGTGATTTCCGACCTGGGTGCTTCGGGTGCCTATTACATTGCCAGCGCCGCTGACCAGATCTATGCCGACAAGGCCAGCCTGGTGGGTTCCATCGGTGTAACGGCGGCCGGTTATGGGTTTGTCGGCACCATGGAGAAGCTGGGGGTGGAGCGCCGCACCTACACCTCGGGTGAGCACAAATCGTTCCTTGATCCGTTCCAGCCGCAAAAAGCTGATGAAACCCAGTTCTGGCAAGGCGTGCTCGACACCACTCATCGCCAGTTCATCGCCAGCGTGAAGCAAGGGCGTGGCGATCGCCTGAAAGATAAAGACCATCCGGAGCTGTTCTCCGGGCTCGTGTGGTCCGGCGAGCAGGCGTTGCCGCTGGGCTTGATCGACGGCCTGGGCAGTGCCAGTTCGGTGGCGCGGGATGTGATTGGCGAGAAGGAGTTGGTGGATTTCACGGTTGAGGAATCGCCGTTTGATCGGTTCTCCAAGAAACTCGGTTCGAGTGTGGCTGAGAAGCTGGCGCTGTACATGGGCTTCCAAGGCCCGACGCTACGCTGAAGTCTCAAGCCTGGTGTAGTTCCAAATGTGGGAGGGGGGAAGCCCCCTTCCACATTTGGTTGTGTGCTGTTCTTAGGGGATTTGCACGCCCTCTGCCAGCAGCATGTCTACCAGGCGAATCAGCGGTAAGCCGACAAGGCTGGTGGCGTCCGGCCCTTCGGTACCCTGGAACAGGCTCACACCCAGCCCCTCTGCCTTGAAGCTGCCCGCGCAGTCATACGGCTGCTCGATGCGCAGGTAGCGCTCGATACGCTCAGCGTCCAGCTCGCGCATGTGCACTGTAAAAGCTACGCAGTCGACTTGGCAGTGCCCTGTCTCGCTGTTCAGCAGTGCCAGCCCGGTGAGGAAACTCACGCGTTTGCCGCTGGCAGCCAGTAACTGTTCGCGAGCATTTTCGAAGGTGTGCGGTTTGCCGATGATCCGGCCTTCCAGCGCGGCGACCTGGTCCGAGCCGATAATCAAATGCCCCGGATGACTGGCGGCCAGGGCGCGGGCTTTTTGTTCGGCCAGGCGCTTGACCAGCTCGACGGCGGATTCATTTTTACGGTGGCTTTCGTCGATATCCGGCGAGCTGCAGATGAACGGCAGGTGCAGGCGGCTCAGCAATTCCCGGCGATAAACCGAGCTGGATGCGAGTAATAAAGGCAGCATGGGCGTCTCCTCAGGGCGGCAGCGGATTCTAGCGGCGTGACCGGCTGACGCACAGGGCTGAATTTCCTTTGACATGGCTGGGTGCATCCCTATAATGCTGCGCCTATGTTGAATGACCCGATTCCACCTCACGTTGACCCGCGCAAATTGGCTGATCGTGGCACTTCCCTTCAAGGTGAGTTGCTGTTGGCCGATTTGGAGAGACTCTGCGACCCGCTTTCCGACACCGTCGGTACGGTCCAGGCTAAATTCGTTTTTGAACGAGATGAACGTAAATCTGTGGTAATTCACAGCTTTATCGACACCGAAGTCAAAATGGTTTGCCAGCGTTGTCTTGAGCTGGTCACCCTGCCGATCCACAGCGAGTGCAGTTATGCCGTGGTGAAGGAGGGTGCGAATACCCAGTCGTTGCCGAAAGGTTATGACGTGCTGGAACTGGGCGAAGATCCATTGGATCTGCATGCACTGATCGAGGAGGAGCTTCTGCTCGCCTTGCCCATTGTGCCTGCTCATCATCCGGAAGAATGCCAGCAGCCGGAGGGGCTCGATGACGAGTCCGAACCGAGCGAGGACGAGGTAACGCGGTCCAACCCGTTCAGTGTATTGGCGCAGTTAAAGCGTGACCCAAACGTTTAGGAGTTAATCAATTATGGCTGTTCAGCAGAACAAAAAATCCCGCTCCGCCCGTGACATGCGTCGTTCGCACGACGCTCTCGAGGCTAGCACCCTGTCCGTAGAAAAGACCACCGGTGAAGTTCACCTGCGTCACCACGTATCGCCAGAAGGCGTATACCGTGGCCGTAAAGTGATCGACAAGGGCGCTGACGAGTAATCACTTGTCTGCTCTAGTCATCGCGATAGACGCAATGGGCGGGGACTTCGGTCCCCGCAGCATTGTTCAGGCCTGCATTGCCAGCCTGTCCGCCACACCCTCGCTGCACCTGACCCTCGTCGGTCAACCCTCCTTACTTGAAGAACTGATTGCCAGCCATCCGGCGGTGGATCGCGCGCGCCTGACGGTTACAGCGGCCAGCGAAACCATCGGTATGGATGAAAAGCCGGCGGCGGCCCTGCGTGGCAAGCCCGACTCGTCAATGCGGGTGGCCCTTGAGTTGCTGCGCGACGGCAAGGTGCAGGCCTGTGTCAGCGCCGGTAACACCGGGGCGTTGATGGCATTGTCGCGTTATGTGCTCAAGACGCTGCCCGGCATCGACCGGCCGGCGATGGTGGCGGCGATTCCGACGCAGAAAGGTTATTGCCAACTGCTGGACTTGGGCGCCAACGTCGATTGCAGTGCCGAGCACCTGTTCCAGTTTGCCGTGATGGGCTCGGTGGCCGCCGAAGCGCTGGGCGTAGCCCGCCCGCGGGTGGCCTTGCTGAATATCGGCACCGAAGACATCAAGGGCAACCAGCAGGTCAAGCTGGCGGCCACCTTGCTGCAAGGCGCGCGGGGTCTGAACTACGTCGGTTTTATCGAAGGTGATGGCTTGTACCGTGGCGAGGCGGACGTGGTGGTGTGCGACGGTTTTGTCGGCAATATCCTGCTCAAATCCAGCGAAGGCCTGGCGACCATGATCGCCACGCGTATCGAAGCGTTGTTCAGGCAGAATCTGGTGTCACGCATGGTGGGCGCCCTGGCGCTGCCGTTGATGCGCCGCCTCCAGGCTGATCTGGCCCCGGCGCGGCATAATGGCGCGAGTTTCCTGGGGTTGCAGGGCATCGTGGTGAAAAGTCATGGCTCGGCAGGCGTCGAGGGCTTTCAAAGCGCGATTGCGCGGGCCTTGATCGAGATCCAGGAGAACCTGCCGCAACGCTTGCATGGGCGTCTTGAGGATCTGTTGCCTTAGGCGAATCGGCCCGGGAGTGCTTAAATGTGACCGGCCAGTTCAATTGACCATCCAATCTGTCAGTTTCGTGCGCTCCCACCGTAGGAGTGCGCATTTTTGACGACCAGATCATTAGGGGCTTGTTACATGTCTACATCCCTCGCATTCGTCTTTCCAGGGCAGGGTTCGCAGTCCCTCGGCATGTTGGCCGAGCTGGGCGCGCAATACCCATTGATCCTGGACACCTTCAAGGAAGCTTCCGACGCCCTGGGTTACGACCTGTGGGCACTGACCCAGCAGGGGCCGGAAGAACAACTCAATCAAACCGATAAAACCCAACCGGCCATCCTGACCGCTTCGATCGCCTTGTGGCGCTTGTGGCTGGCGGAAGGCGGCGCGCGCCCGGCATTCGTCGCCGGTCACAGCCTGGGCGAATACAGCGCCCTGGTGGCGGCGGGCAGCCTGACCCTCGGTGAAGCGGTCAAGCTGGTCGAGCGTCGTGGTCAACTGATGCAGGAAGCCGTTCCGGCCGGGCAGGGCGGCATGGCCGCTATCCTGGGCCTGGACGATGCCGTGGTGATCGAAGCCTGCGCCGAAGCGGCCCAAGGCGAGGTCGTCAGCGCAGTGAACTTCAACTCCCCTGGCCAGGTGGTGATCGCCGGTGCCAAGGCTGCCGTTGAGCGTGCCATCGAAGGCTGCAAGGCGCGTGGCGCCAAGCGCGCATTGCCGTTGCCGGTGAGCGTGCCATCGCACTGCGAGTTGATGCGCCCGGCGGCCGAGCGTTTTGCCGAGTCCATCGCCGCCATCAACTGGCAGGCGCCGCAGATCCCGCTGGTGCAGAACGTCAGCGCGGCAGTGGCCGCCGACCTCGAGACCCTCAAGCGCGATCTGCTGGAACAGCTCTACAAGCCCGTACGCTGGGTTGAGTCGGTCCAGACCCTGGCTGCCAATGGCGCCACCGAGCTGGTCGAGTGCGGCCCGGGCAAAGTCCTGGCCGGCCTGAACAAACGCTGCGCCGACGGTGTGTCGACCGCTAACCTGAATACCCCGGATGCCTTCGCTGCCGCTCGCGCGGCACTGGCCTGAACCCTGATCCCGAACTTAGGAGAAGCCTGCATGAGTCTGCAAGGTAAAGTTGCACTGGTCACCGGCGCTAGCCGTGGCATTGGCCAGGCGATCGCCCTGGAGCTGGGCCGTCAGGGCGCCGTTGTGATCGGCACCGCCACTTCCGCCTCGGGCGCCGAGCGTATCGCCGCGACCCTGAAGGAAAACGGCGTGCAAGGCACCGGTCTTGAGCTGAACGTGACCAGCGATGAGTCCGTGGCTGCGGTATTGGCCGAGATCACTGCACAGTTCGGCGCACCGGCTATTCTGGTGAATAACGCCGGTATCACCCGCGATAACCTGATGATGCGCATGAAAGACGACGAGTGGTACGACGTGGTCGATACCAACTTGAACAGTCTGTTTCGCCTGTCCAAGGGCGTTTTGCGTGGCATGACCAAGGCGCGTTGGGGCCGAATTATCAATATTGGCTCCGTAGTGGGTGCCATGGGCAACGCAGGCCAAGTAAACTATGCAGCCGCCAAGGCCGGTCTGGAAGGTTTCAGTCGTGCATTGGCGCGTGAAGTCGGCTCGCGGTCGATTACGGTCAACTCGGTGGCCCCAGGGTTCATCGACACCGATATGACCCGCGAACTGCCGGAAGCACAGCGTGAAGCCTTGCTGACGCAGATTCCGCTGGGCCGTCTGGGCCAGGCTCAAGAGATCGCGAATGTGGTCACTTTCCTGGCATCTGACGGTGCGGCATACGTGACTGGGGCTACAATCCCGGTGAACGGCGGGATGTACATGAGTTAAATTGTGACGGATCGCTTCAAAAAAATGTCATACGAGCTGTCTAAAATCCGTTATAAAGCTGCAACTTAATTTATAGGCAGGTGGCCGACCGGGTACAGGGTGAAGCTTTCAGTTGAAAAGCTGAAATGGCTTTCTATACACTTACCCACTGGCCAGCTGCCTGAATTTGTCCATTAGGAGTTAAACAAGGTATGAGCACCATCGAAGAGCGCGTCAAGAAAATCGTCGCCGAGCAACTGGGCGTTAAAGAAGAAGAAGTGGTCAACACTGCTTCCTTCGTAGAAGACCTGGGTGCCGATTCCCTTGACACCGTTGAGCTGGTGATGGCTCTGGAAGAGGAATTCGAGACCGAAATCCCGGACGAAGAAGCTGAAAAAATCACTACTGTTCAAGCTGCTATCGACTACGTTACTAGCCACCAGGCGTAATAGTTTGTAGTCGTCGCTTGCTGTCAGGGAAAAACCGCACTGCTGTAACGGCGTGCGGTTTTTTCTTTAAGCGCTGATGAAAAGTCGGTTCTGATGCAAAGTGTCGTCATCAAGAAAAAGGAGAGTGCTGTGTCGCGTAGACGCGTCGTAGTCACCGGTATGGGTATGTTGTCGCCACTGGGCACGGATGTGCCGAGCAGTTGGCAGGGCATTCTGGCTGGCCGCAGTGGTATTGGTCTGATCGAACACACGGACCTTTCTGCCTATTCCACCCGTTTTGGCGGCTCGGTAAAGGGTTTTAATGTCGAGGAATATCTCTCGATAAAAGAGTCCCGCAAACTCGACCTGTTCATTCAATACGGCCTGGCAGCCGGTTTTCAGGCGGTGCGTAACGCCGGCCTGGAAGTCACCGACGCCAACCGTGACCGCATCGGCGTGGCCATGGGTTCGGGTATTGGCGGTTTGACCAATATCGAAGAAACCAGCCGCACCTTGCACGATTCCGGCCCCCGTCGAATTTCACCGTTCTTCGTGCCGGGTTCGATCATCAATATGATTTCCGGTTTCCTGTCCATCCACTTGGGCGCACAGGGACCTAACTACGCCATTGCCACCGCCTGCACCACCGGTACGCATTGCATTGGCATGGCGGCGCGCAACATCGCCTATGACGAAGCCGACGTGATGATCGCCGGCGGCGCCGAAATGGCGGCCTGCGGCCTGGGCATGGGCGGCTTCGGCGCGTCCCGTGCGCTGTCGACCCGCAACGATGAGCCGACCCGTGCCAGCCGTCCGTGGGACAAGGGCCGTGATGGCTTCGTATTGTCCGACGGTGCCGGTGCGCTGGTGCTGGAAGAGTTGGAACACGCCAAGGCGCGTGGCGCCACCATTTACGCCGAGCTGATCGGCTTTGGCATGAGCGGTGACGCCTACCACATGACCTCGCCACCGTCCGACGGTGCCGGTGCTGCGCGTTGCATCACCAACGCCCTGCGCGATGCGAAGGTCAACCCGGACCAGGTGCAGTACATCAATGCCCACGGCACCTCGACCCCGACGGGCGACCTGGCGGAAGCCGAAGCCATCAAGTCGGTGTTCGGTGAGCACGCGTACAAGCTGGCGGTCAGTTCCACCAAGTCCATGACCGGCCACTTGCTGGGCGCGGCGGGCGCGGTTGAAGCGATCTTCAGCGTCATGGCCATCAAGGATCAGGTCGCTCCGCCGACCATCAACCTGGATGAGCCGGACGAAGGCTGCGACCTGAACTTCGTGCCTCACGAAGCGCAGCCCATGCCGATCGACGTGACAATCTCCAACTCGTTCGGGTTTGGCGGTACCAACGGTTCCCTGGTGTTCCGCCGGTTCGCCGAGTGATGCACAGCTGGGTCGACGGTCAGCCAGCGGACAGCGTGCCTCTGAAAGATCGTGGCCTGGCGTATGGCGATGGGCTGTTCGAGACCCTCGCCGTCAAGGCCGGGCAGCCTGTGCTGCTCGACCGTCACCTGCAACGCCTCGAAGAGGGGTGCAGGCGCCTCGCTTTGGTTGCGGATCAGGAGCTGATCCGCAGCGAAGTGCTGGCCTTTGCCGCCGCCCTCGGCGATGGCGTTCTCAAATTGATCCTCACCCGTGGCGACAGCCTGCGCGGTTATGGCATCACCCCTGGCGCCCCGGCGCGCCGTATCTTGCAGGGCAGTCCGCCCGCTACCTATCCCAATGCCCATGCAGCCGACGGCATCCGCCTGTTTGCCTGTGCTACCCGCTTGGCTGAGCAGCCGTTACTGGCCGGCCTCAAGCACCTCAATCGCCTGGAGCAGGTGATCGCCCGCGCCGAGTGGCAGGATGCCGAGCATGCCGAAGGCTTGATGCTGGATGTGTCTGGACGCGTCATCGAGGGCGTATTCAGCAACCTGTTCCTGGTGCGCAACGGCTTGTTACTAACCGCCGATCTGAATCGTTGTGGGGTTGCCGGCGTGATGCGCGCCGAGATTCTGGCCCAGGCGCAAACCCTGGGCGTCCCGGTGGCCGTGGCCGACATCAGCCTTGAGCAGTTACAGCAGGCCGATGAAGTCTTTGTGTGCAACAGCGTTTATGGCATTTGGCCGGTGCGTGGGTGCGCTGCGATGAGCTGGCCGGTTGGGCCGCTCACCCGTAAACTGCAGGGCATTGTTCGCGCACTATTGGGTATTTGAGTTGATACGAAAACTGGTTGTACTGCTGCTGATCGCCTTGTTCTCGGCGGCGTTGCTGTTGGGCTATTCGGCCTGGAAGTTCGATTCTGCCTTGAAGCAGCCCTTGAACCTGACCCAGGAGCAATTGCTCGATGTACCGGCGGGGGCGACCCCTACCGGCACCTTCAATCGCCTGGAAGCCGACGGCGTGCTTGAAGGCGCTTTCTGGTTGCGCCTGTACTGGCGCTTCAACCTCGACGGCCAGCCACTGCACAGCGGCGAATACCGCATGACACCCGGTATGACGGCGCAGGGCTTGATCGGCCTGTGGCAGCGCGGTGAAGTGGTGCAATACAGCCTGACACTGGTGGAAGGCTGGAACTTCCGCCAGGTGCGCTCGGCCCTGGCCAAGCATGAAAAGATCGTGCAAACCCTCTCGGGCCTGACTGACAGCGAAGTGATGGACAAGCTCGGTCATCCCGGCGTGTTTCCCGAAGGGCGGTTCTTCCCGGATACCTATCGTTTTGTGCGGGGCATGACCGACGTCGAATTCCTGAAAAAAGCCTATAACCGCCTGGACGATGTCCTCGCCCAGGAGTGGAGCAAGCGCGCCGCCGATGCGCCCTACACCGACCCTTATCAAGCGCTGATCATGGCCTCGCTGGTGGAAAAAGAGACCGGCGTGCCTGAAGAGCGTGGGCAGATCGCCGGGGTGTTTGTGCGTCGCCTGAAGATCGGCATGCTGCTGCAGACCGATCCGACGGTCATCTACGGCCTGGGCGAGCGCTACAACGGCAAGCTGACCCGCGCTCACCTCAAGGAAGCCAACCCCTACAACACCTACATGGTCGCCGGGCTGCCGCCGACGCCCATCGCCATGGTCGGTCGCGAGGCGATCCATGCCGCGCTGAACCCGGTCCCGGGCAGCAGCTTGTATTTTGTCGCAAGGGGTGACGGCAGCCATATTTTCTCCGATGACCTGGATGCGCATAATGCCGCCGTGCGTGAGTTCCAGCTCAAGCGCCGCGCCGATTACCGCTCCAGCCCGGCGCCGGTGGTGAAGCCTGCGGAAGATGCAGCGCCACCGGCCGATGCGCCCGCCGAAACGCCGGCGGCTCCAGCACCCGACGCCGCCGCACCGCAAAGCCCGCAATGACTCTGACTAAGGACTGCCTGTGACTGGCTTGTTTATTACCCTGGAAGGCCCCGAAGGCGCCGGCAAAAGCACCAACCGCGATTACCTGGCCGAGCGTTTGCGCAGCGAAGGCATCGAGGTGGTGTTGACCCGCGAACCGGGTGGTACGCCACTGGCGGAGCGCATCCGCGAAGTGCTGCTGGCGCCGGGTGAAGAACAGATGAACGCGGACACCGAGTTGCTGCTGGTGTTTGCCGCGCGCGCCCAGCACCTGGCCGAAGTGATTAGTCCGGCCCTGGCCCGTGGTGCCGTGGTGATTTGCGACCGGTTTACCGATTCCACATACGCCTACCAAGGCGGTGGCCGCGGCTTGTCCCTGGCGCGCATCGCCACCCTGGAAACCTTCGTCCAAGGCGATTTGCGCCCTGACCTGACGCTGGTGTTCGACCTGCCGGTGGAAGTCGGCCTGGCCCGTGCCAGTGCCCGTGGCCGTCTGGACCGTTTCGAGCTCGAAGGCCAGGCTTTCTTCGACGCAGTCCGTACCGCGTTCCTCACACGCGCCGCCGCCGAGCCTGAGCGTTATTACCTGCTGGACGCTGCCCAGCCGCTGGCCCACGTGCAGCAAGCCATCGATGCATTGTTGCCGACCCTGCTGGAGCGCGCCCGTGGCTGAAGCCTACCCGTGGCAGGACAGCCTGTGGCAACAACTGGCCGGCCGCGCCCAGCACGCGCACGCCTACCTGTTGCATGGGCCGGTGGGGATCGGCAAGCGTGACCTGGCCGAGCGGCTCATGGCCAGCTTGCTGTGCCAGCGTCCAGTCAATCTGGAAGCGTGCGGTGAGTGCAAGTCGTGCCTGTTGCTCAAGGCCGGCAGCCACCCGGATAACTACGTGCTGGAACCCGAGGAAGCCGACAAAGCGATCAAGGTCGACCAAGTGCGTGACCTCGTCAGCTTCGTGGTGCAAACCGCGCAGATGGGCGGGCGCAAGGTGGTGCTGATCGAGCCGGTGGAGGCGATGAACATCAACGCCGCCAACGCGTTGCTCAAAAGCCTGGAGGAGCCGTCCGGCGACACCGTGTTGTTGCTGGTGAGCCACCAGTCCAGCCGTCTGTTGCCGACTATCCGCAGCCGGTGCGTGCAGCAGGCGTGTCCGCTGCCGAGCGAGGCCATGAGCCTTGAGTGGCTGGGGAAGGCGTTGCCGGACTGCACCGAGGACGAGCGCGTCGAGTTGCTGACGCTGGCCGCCGGCTCGCCGTTGGCGGCGGTGAAGCTGCAAGCCCAGGGCGTGCGTGAGCAGCGCGCGCTGGTGGTGGATGGCGTGAAGAAACTGATCAAGCAGGAAATGTCCGCCACCCAATTGGCAGAAACTGCCTGGAAGGACATTCCCTTGCTGTTGCTGTTCGACTGGTTCTGCGACTGGTCGAGCCTGATCCTGCGTTACCAGCTGACCCAGGATGAAAACGGCCTGGGCCTGCCGGACATGCGCAAGGTGGTGCAGTACCTGGCGCAGAAAAGCGCCCAGGACAAAGTCCTGACTATCCAGGACTGGATCCTCGCGCAGCGCCAGAAAGTGCTCGGCAAGGCCAACCTGAACCGCGTGCTGCTGCTTGAAGCGCTGCTGGTGCAGTGGGTCGGTTTGCTCGGCCGCCGTTAATTTCCGTGGCCGGCGGGTGTATCGTCGGCCAGACACTTTTCGTGACTGAAGTTGTAGATACCTATGCTCGTAGATTCCCATTGCCACCTTGACCGCCTCGACCTGGCCCAGCACGACGGCTCCCTTGATGCCGCGCTCGAAGCCGCACGCCAGCGCGGGGTAGGGCACTTCCTGTGCATCGGCGTCAGCGCCGAAAACGCCGCCGACGTTAAAGCCCTCGCCGAGCGTTATGCCGATGTGGATTGCTCGGTGGGTATCCATCCGCTGGACCTCAAGCCCGGCGAAGCCCCGGCCCTCGACTGGTTGCTGGGCGAACTGAACCACCCGCGCGTGGTGGCCATCGGCGAAACCGGCCTGGATTACCACTACGAACCCGAAGCCGCCGAGTTGCAGCAGGCGTCCTTCCGCCTGCACCTGCAAGCCGCCCAGCAGACCGGCAAACCGGTGATCGTCCACACCCGTGGCGCCCGTGCCGACACCCTGACCTTGCTGCGCGAAGCCGCGCTGCCGCAGGCCGGTGTGTTGCATTGCTTTACCGAAGACTGGGACATGGCCAAGGCGGCCCTGGACCTGGGGTTCTACATTTCGCTGTCGGGCATTGTCACCTTCCGCAACGCCGACGCCCTGCGCGACGTCGCACGCCAAGTGCCGGCCGACCGTCTGCTGGTGGAGACCGATTCGCCGTACCTGGCGCCGATCCCCCATCGCGGCAAGCCGAACTTGCCGGAGTATGTGCGCGATGTGGCGGATTACCTGGCGATGCTGCGCGGTGAGTCCTACGAGCGCTTTGCCGAACAGACCACTGCAAACTTCAAGCGTCTGTTCCCGCTGGCTCACGTCGCCGGCTGACGCACAACGTTCAAAAGCTGACAAGCCCGCTCACTGCAGCATTGTGTAGATAACTAAATCGCAGGCAAAAAAAACCCGGGTTCTGGGGGGGCGAATCCGGGCTAAGACCATTAGGAGTAAAACAAGGGCACGCGGTCCGTTGGTACCCAGGTCGGCGCTTCACTTGGGGGAGATGTCACGCCGACAGTTGAAGTATTGATCAGTATCCGATTCAGTCCAGTCGCGACTGGTCGTTTTTTAAACAGATTTGGAATACGCGCGCTTCGCTTGAGTTCTCATCAGGCCGGTGCACGGGTGCGGTTTTTGCGTGTTATTTCTGACTGATATCTATGAAAACGTTGGCGTGCTGAAAGTAAAGTGCATTCCGGGTTCACATAGACATTGCCCAACGACCGTTCAGTCGGGATAATCCCTCGCATCGGGTAAATCGTATCGTCACGTATACGTGGCCTTGCGTAACCCTCCCTCTATCGACCTCTGCAGACCTCTTACTCATGCACAAAGAACCCCGTAAGGTCCGTGAGTTTCGCCGCCGTGAGCAGGAAATTCTCGACACCGCACTCAAGCTGTTCCTCGAACAAGGTGAAGACAGCGTCACCGTCGAGATGATTGCGGATGCCGTGGGTATCGGCAAAGGCACGATCTACAAGCACTTCAAGTCCAAGGCCGAGATCTACCTGCGGCTGATGCTCGACTACGAGCGCGACTTGAACGAACTGCTGCATTCGGCCGACGTCGACAAGGACAAGGAAGCCCTGTCCCGCGCCTACTTCGAGTTCCGCATGCGCGACCCGCAGCGCTACCGCCTGTTCGACCGCCTGGAAGAGAAGGTGGTCAAGGGCCACCAGGTGCCGGAGATGGTCGAGGAACTGCACAAGATCCGCGCCTCGAACTTCGAACGCCTGACGCTGCTGATCAAAGGCCGCATCAGCGAAGGCAAGCTGGAAGACGTGCCGCCGTATTTCCACTACTGCGCCGCGTGGGCCTTGGTGCACGGCGCCGTGGCGCTGTACCACTCGCCGTTCTGGAGCAATGTGCTGGAAGACCAGGAAGGTTTCTTCCAGTTCCTGATGGACATCGGCGTGCGCATGGGCAACAAGCGCAAACACAGTTCCGAGCAGCCACCGCTGGAATCGCCGTCCACGTAATGATTTGCTGCCACGCGTAGTACCCCAGGAATATACTCAGGCATGGACTCTTGCTAAAAGCTGATTTATCAGTCAGCTTTTAGTGCGCCCGAATCATCCTCTGCCGGAGTGATCCATGATCGTTGATCGTCAAGGCAGGCGTTTTCGCAATTTGCGGATCAGCCTGACCTCAGCCTGTAATTACGCGTGTACCTACTGCGTGCCTAATGGCAAGCGGCTGGTGGCTGCCCAGGACGAACTCTCGGCCGAGGCCATGGCCCGTGGCGTGGAATACCTTATTGAAGCGGCCGGCATCGACCGCCTGCGCATCACCGGCGGTGAGCCGTTGGTCAGCCCCAAGCTGGAGGCCTTCATGGGCGCAGTCGGGCAGATGGGCCTCAGTGACATCAGCTTGACCACCAACGGCCAACTGCTGGCGCGCAAACTGCCATTGCTGGTGGAGGCCGGGATCAAGCGCATCAACGTCTCCCTCGACACCCTGGACCCCGACGCCTTCCGCAGCATCGCCCGTGGCGGCGACCTGGCCACCGTGCTTGATGGCATGGACCAGGCCCGTGCCGCCGGGATCAAGATCAAGGTCAATATGGTGCCATTGCGCGGCCAGAACCTCGACCAAGTCATGCCGCTGCTCGACTACTGCCTGGAGCGTGGCTACGAGCTGCGTTTTATCGAGCTGATGCGCATGGGCCACCTGGCCAAGGATTCCAACGCGTTCCTGCAGCAATTTGTCAGCCTGCAGCAACTGTTGAGCCTGATCGGCGAGCAGTATGAATACCTGCAAGCCAACGCTCCCGTGGACGCCACCGCGGTGCGCTACGAAGTGCCGGGCAAGGGTTTCTTTGGTGTGATCGCTAACGAAAGCGTGCCGTTCTGCCGTACCTGTTCACGGTTGCGGTTGTCGTCCACCGGTTGGCTGCACGGGTGCCTGTCGTCCAGCAACCGTCACTATGTCGGCGACCTGCTGGACAAGCCGCGCCATCAAGCACTGCCGGCGCTGCAAGGTCTGTTGATGAAGGCTTTGGGTGACAAGCAGGAAGTAGCGTTCTCGGGCGGCGCCACGATCATGAAAATTATCGGCGGCTGACCCACCCCCAAGGCAACACACAACCCAGTGTGGGAGGAGCCCACTCCCACATTTGTCATATGTTGCTACCAAATGGCGCAAAACCTGCATCTCACGCCCATTCGCCGGTTTTCCGTCACCGGCTTCTGGAGGATTAGGATGCGTAGTCTGGTTTTGTTGCTGGTGTCGTTGACGCTGAGTGGTTGCATGACCGTCAGCGATATGGCCGAAGGCACCCGTTATCAGATGAGTGACGCCGGCTTGCTGGACCACAGCGATACCCGTCGCACCGCCTCGATTCGCGTGCAGCCGGACTCCTTTATCTTTATTGCCCAGGGCGCCTTCGTACCACCGGGCAGCGCCTATCCGCGCCCGAACGTGGTGGCCGAGGAAGCCTTCAACGGTTTTGTCGAATATTTCCCCATGGTGCGCCGTGCCCGCCAGCCGGAAGGTTTGGAACAGGCGATGGCCGAAGCCCGTGCGGCGGGCGCTCACTACCTGCTGTACTGCCGCTTCGCCAAGGCCGATGACCGCATCGGTAACGCGGATGAGTGGGCCGATCAGGAAGCCCTCGACCGCGTTGGCCTGGACAGCGGTGTCATCCAGATCATGTTGATCGAGACCAGCACCCAGTATTTGATTGATACTGCACGTATTCGCAGTCGTGGCGGTTTACTGACGTTCCACGACAACAAGCCAGAAGATTTGATTGCCCGTCCGCTGGCGCAGTACGCCCGAGGCCTGCTGGGGATGAGCAATCAATAAGCATCAGGAGAGCACCATGACCGATTCCGCCAAGGCCAACGACTTGTTGGCCCAACTGCCCAAAGGCAAAGGACCG
Organism: Pseudomonas sp. QC2; assembly: GCF_002859085.1. Lineage (NCBI taxonomy): Bacteria > Pseudomonadati > Pseudomonadota > Gammaproteobacteria > Pseudomonadales > Pseudomonadaceae > Pseudomonas > Pseudomonas sp. QC2. The sequence continues at coordinate 16,915 of NZ_PKKS01000013.1, read as the reverse complement.
GCGCCGGTGCACCTGTGGAACCCGGACTTCTGCGGCAATATCGACATGCGTATCGCCCGTGATGGCACCTGGTTCTACCAGGGCACGCCGATCGGGCGTAAGCCGATGGTCAAGTTGTTCTCCAACATCATTCGCCGCGATGGCGATGATTACTTTCTGGTCACTCCCGTAGAAAAAGTCGGCATCACCGTCGATGATGCGCCGTTTGTCGCCGTTACTCTGGAGGTAGAAGGGCAGGGCGAAGGTCAGTTGCTGCGTTTCACCACCAACGTGGACGATCAGATCGAGGCTGGCCTGGAACACCCGCTGCGGGTCGTGATTGACCCCGTTACCCAGGCGCCTGCCCCTTACCTACGGGTGCGCACCAACCTTGAAGCCTTGGTGCATCGCAATGCGTTCTACCAGTTGGTGGAGCTGGCGGTGAGCCGTCCGATCAACGGTCAGAACTGGCTTGGCGTCTGGAGCGGCGGGGCGTTTTTCCCCATCGGCCTGGAGCCCTGAAGTCGGTTTTTTCTTTTTCCTGAAATAATTTGCTTGCTGCCAACGGGCGCTTTCGGTTATCAATTTGTACATGATTAGACATGTTCGATTTGATAAGAAAAAACGCGTCGTCGACGAGCTCATCCGCCGTATCGAGGGTGGGGTGATGGCCGACGGTGTCCTGCTGCCGGGCGAGCACCAATTGGCCGAAGAGTTCGCGGTCAGCCGCGGTACCCTGCGCGAAGCCCTCGCCGAGCTTAAGCGGCGCAATTACATCGCGACCCAAAGCGGCGTCGGCTCCATCGTCACCTTTGACGGCATGGTGCTCGACCAACGCAGCGGCTGGGCCCAGGCCCTGGCCGACACCGGCGCGCGGGTGAACACCGACATCCTGCGCCTGGAAGCGGTGACCCGCCCGGACCTGTTCAGCCGTTTCGGCAGCGACCAATTCATTGCGCTCGACCGCCGGCGACGGACCACTGATGGTACAGCCGTGTCCCTGGAGCGCTCGCTGATGCCGGCTTCCGGTGGCTTGGAAAGCCTGCCTCGGGTTGGCCTGATCGACGATTCCCTGACCATCACCCTGGCCGCCTACGGCTACGTTGGCGCCGAAGGTGACCAGTGGATCGGCGCCGAACCGCTCAGCGACGAAGACGCCGAGTTGCTTGGCCGCCCCGCAGGCACGGTGTTCCTCAAGGCCTCGCGTACGACTTACGACCGTCGCGAGCGTTTCATGGAATACGTCGAAAGCTTGCTCGACCCGCTGCACTTTCGCCTGCACCTTCAGTTTGGACACTCGAAATGATCCCGCACAATCGCGCCCTCGGCGCTTTCTACGGCTTGGCGTTGGGCGATGCCCTGGGCATGCCGACCCAGTCCCTGAGCCGCGAACAAGTCCGAGCGCGTTTTGGTGCCATCACCGGCCTTGAAGATGCCGACGCCGACCAGCCTATCGCGCCCAACATGCCGGCGGGCTCCATCACCGATGACACCGAGCAGGCGATCCTGGTCGGCGAATTGCTGGTGGAAGGCCAAGGCAAAATCGAACCCACCGTGCTCGCCCAGCGCCTGATCGACTGGGAAGCGGTGATGCGCGCCAAGGGCTCCCAGGACTTGCTCGGCCCCTCCACCAAACGTGCGATCGACATGATCCTCGCCGGGCACACACCGGAAGAATCCGGGCGCTACGGCACTACCAACGGCGCAGCGATGCGTATCACCCCGGTGGGCATTGCCGCCGATGTCAGCGACCCGGCGCAGTTTATCCAGGCGGTGATCCAGGCGTGCCAGGTCACCCACAACACCACATTGGGCATCTCCAGCGCTGCGGCGGTGGCGGCGGTGGTCTCGGCCGGTATCAACGGCGTGGACCTGGGCGAAGCGCTGAACATCGGCACGCAGGTCGCGCAGCAGGCGGAAGGCCACGGTCATTGGATCGCCGGTGGGCGGATTTCCACCCGCATCAGTTGGGCGCGGACCTTGAGCGTCGGCAGCGGCGACAAGGCCCTGTTCGCCGACCTGCTGTACGAACTGATTGGCACCTCCGTGGCTTCCCAGGAGTCGGTGGTGGTGTCGTTTGCCCTGGCCCAGCAAGTGGCGGTGGGCGAGATGAATGCGTTCGAAGCACTGTGCCTGGCGGCCAGTCTTGGCGGTGACACCGATACCATCGCCGCGATTCTTGGCGCCATGCTCGGTGCGTGCCTGGGCATGCAGTGCTGGCCTGAGGCGATGATCGAACAGGTCAAGCAAGTCAATGGCCTGGATGTGCAGCCGTTGGTTCAAGCGTTGCTCAAATTGCGATAAGCGCCGCAGGCAAACATGTGGGAGCGAGCAAGCCCGCTCCCACATTCGATAGCGTCGAGTCATGGAGACCGAATAGACATTTCGCTTTGATTCTCTGCCACAACCACAACAATACAGGCACCAGGAGCACCCCATCATGAGCAGCACCTCTTCCGGCCAAAGCGCCGGGCAATTGGAAACGCGCGGCATCGAACCGGTCCCTGAGGCCGAGTGCAACGGTCACCCGTTGCAATTGTTCTGGGTGTGGTTCGCGGCCAACATCAGCATCCTCGGCTTGCCGCTTGGCGCAACCCTGGTCGCGTTTCGTGGCCTGGCCATCTGGCAGGCCGTCATCGTCGCGATCCTTGGCGCCGCCGGTTCTTTTGCGGTGGTGGGCATCATCTCCATCGCCGGCCGTCGCGGCCGTGCCCCGAGCCTGACGCTGTCCCGCGCCATCTTCGGTGTGCGTGGCAATATCGGCCCGACGTTGGTGTCGCTGATGTCACGGCTGGGCTGGGAAACGGTCAACACCACCACCGCCGCCTTTGTGCTGCTGTCGTTGTGTTCGATCCTGTTCGGTTCACCGGTAGAGGCGAAAAGCGCGCCGGTCCTCACGCTGATCTTCATCGCCATCTTTGTGTTGCTGACCCTGTCCGTTTCCGGCCTGGGCCACGCGACCTTGCTGGTGATCCAGAAGTGGGCCACCTACGTGTTCGGCGCCTTGAACATCCTGGTCGGCGGTTTCCTCTGCGCCACCATCGATTGGAGCGCAGTGTTCAACGCTACCCCGGCACCGCTCAGTGCGATGATCATCGGCGTCGGCACCATGGCCGCCGGTACCGGTATTGGCTGGGCCAACGCCGGTGCCGACATGTCGCGTTACCAGCACCGCAGCGTCAAGGCGGTGCGTCTGGTGGCGTCGGCCGCGTTTGGTGCGGGCATTCCGCTGGTGTTGCTGATCACCCTCGGCGGCTTGCTGTCGGTGGGCAACAATGACTTGGCCTCGGCCACCGACCCGATCATCGCGATCCGCGACATGCTGCCGACCTGGATGGCGGTGCCGTACCTGATCACCGCGTTCGGCGGGCTGCTGCTCTCCAACAACCTCTCGGTGTACTCGGCCGGCCTCACCACGCTGACCCTCGGCTTGAAGGTCAAGCGCGTGCATGCGGTGATCGTCGACATCGTGGCGATCTTCGCCGGCTCGATCTACTTCATGCTGATCGCCGACAGCTTCTACGGCCCCTTCATCACCTTCATCTCGCTGCTGGCGGTGCCGATTACCGCGTGGGTCGGTATCTTCGTGGTCGACCTGATCCACCGTCACTACTACAGCCCCAAGGACCTGCTGGACGTCAGCCCCAGCAGCGCCTATTGGTATCGCGGCGGCGTGGAGTGGCGTGCGTTCGGCGCCTGGGCCGTGGCGATCGTGTTGGGTTTCAGCTTCACCACCATCGGCACCACCGCCGAAAACATCTGGTTCGCCGGGCCGTTGTCGGACTCCTGGCTGGGCCACAACGGCCTGGGCTGGATCGTCACCTTCCTGGTGGCCGGCGGGATTTATGCGGTACTGGGTGGTGCGTCTGACCGTCGCCCGGCTTTAGTCGAGAGCGCTAATGTCTAGATTGCTGCACACCGGCCAGGTCATTGTCGACCTGGTCATGGCCCTTGATACCTTGCCCGCCACCGGCGGCGACGTGCTCGCGCAATCGGCCAGTTTCGAAGCCGGCGGTGGCTTTAACGTAATGGCCGCCGCGCGGCGTAATGGGTTGCCGGTGGTCTACCTGGGGCGACATGGCAACGGGCGCTTCGGCGACCTGGCGCGAGCGGCGATGCAGGCCGAGGGTGTGGAGATGGCCCAGGCGCCCAGCACGGATAAAGACACCGGCTTGTGTGTGTCGCTGACCGAGGCCACCACTGAGCGCACGTTCATTTCCCATATCGGCGCCGAAGGTGATTTGAGCGCCGAGGACTTGGCGGGCGTGCTGCCGCAATCGGACGATTATGTGTACGTCAGCGGCTACAGCTTATTGCTGGAAGGCAAGGCACAGGCATTGCTCGATTGGCTCTTGGCGCTACCGCGTGACATCACTGTGGTGTTCGACCCGGGGCCGTTGGTCAAGGCACCGGATTCGGCGCTGATGGTGGCGTTGTTGCCGCGTATTGATATCTGGACGAGCAACGGTCCGGAAGCGCTGGCGTTTACCGGTGCGCGTACGGTTGCGCAGGCGCTGATCGATCTCAATCGTCACCTGCCCGCAAACGCTTTGCTGGTGGTGCGTGATGGGCCGAACGGTTGCTGGGTCAGCCGCGAGGGCCAGGCGGAACATGTACCGGGCTTTAAGGTGAGGGCGGTAGACAGCAACGGCGCAGGGGATGCCCATGCCGGTGTGTTTATCGCAGGGTTGGCCAATGGCCTGGCACCCGCTCAAGCGGCACAGCGGGCGAATGCGGCGGCGGCACTGGCCGTGACGCGTTGGGGCCCGGCCACGTCCCCTGGCACCGCCGAAGTCGACGCCCTACTCGAGCAGTAAATACCAGTCGAGAAATGTGGGAGGGGGCAAGCCTCTCCCACATTTGGCTCACTATCAAGGTTACTGGCTGGTTTCAGACTCCAGCTTGCGCGCCTCATCCACACCCGACGCGGTCAGCTTGATCGGCAAATTCAACGCGTATTCACCGGCGTCGTCGGTGGTCACATGCCCATCCTTGATCAACCCGCGGTCTTGCAGAAATGCCAAGGCACTGGCGACCACTTTCTCTCCGCGGTAGTTATCCAGCACCTCCTTGCCCAACCCATGGGGATGAGCGTGCAGCAGGCGGGTGAGGACTTCTTTTTCAAGGTCTTTGTCGACGTTCATGCGTACCTCTTCACTGGGAAATGATCGGGTGTTCGTCTTGCGTGCGATGAATCAAGGTGCAGGTTGTTTTGGCGCACCTGGGACGTTGGAATCATCGCCCTTGTTGATGTTCGGCTGATTGATCGCAGGGCCCATCTTGCCGTTGCCGACGGCGGCAGGCGCCTGGCGCTGGGTGTCATTGCCCTGGGTGCGAGGATCGGCGCCCGGTTGGATAATCGCGCCACCGTTGGTGTCGAGGCCCGTGCCCATGGATTTCTGCGATTCGGTGGTGGCATCAGGCGTTGGATCGGTCGTTCCGGTGGTCGAGCTGGCGGCAAAGGCGCTCAGCGACGCAGCAGACAACAGACCGGTGAGGGCGAGGGCAGCAAACTTGGAATTTTTCATGAGGGTGTCTCCATATGATTAATGTCCTTACCTACTATTGGTCAGCCCTGGTTTCGTGTTCGTGCCTTGATGGCGACGAACGGTCTTGTGTCTCCTGTAAGATTTTGTGTGTCGGTGACCACGAAATTGCGCTGCAACTCGTCATGAAAGCGCCTTAGTATGTGTGCTTTGAAATTGCCAAGGCTCGCCCATGACCATCCAGATTCGCCCCGCCGTGCCCAGCGATGCTGCGCAGATCCTGACGTTCATCACTGAGCTGGCCGAGTACGAGAAGGCCCGGCACGAAGTGATCGCCAGTGTGGTGGACATTGAGCGCAGCCTGTTCAGCGAGGGCGCCACCGCCCATGGCCTGATCTGCTCGCGCGATGACGTGCCGATTGGTTTTGCGGTGTTCTTTTTCAGCTATTCCACGTGGCTGGGCAGTAATTGCCTGTACTTGGAAGACCTCTACATCAACCCGGAACAGCGCGGCGGCGGGGCGGGCAAGAAGCTGTTGCGCCACCTGGCGAAGATCGCCTTCGATAACGGCTGCGGCCGCTTTGAGTGGAGCGTGCTGGACTGGAACGAGCCGGCGATTGCCTTCTACAAATCCATCGGCGCCCAGCCGCAGGAGGAGTGGGTGCGCTATCGCATGGAAGGTGATGCGCTGCGCGACTTTGCACTGGGCTAACCCCCTGTCTTCAAACACTGAAGATCAACTGTGGGAAGGGGCTTGCCTCCTCCCACATTTTTTTTGCTTTTGCTCATAATGTGGGATGCAAATTTATATATTGAGATATTTCAAATGATGGGTTTATAGTCGGCTGCATCAGCACTCACTACCAAAAATAAAACAGGTGAAGCGATGCAGGCACAACCGTTGTCACTTCCCGCCGTGCCCGAGCCAACCTACGGCGAGCGCCTCAAAGGCAAAGTGGTGATCATAACCGGCGCCGCCCAAGGCATTGGCGAGGCCATCGTTGCGTGCTTTCAGGCCCAACAGGCGCAGTTGGTAATCGCGGATATCCAAGGCGACAAAGTCGCACAGGTCGCCGCCCACTGGCGCGAACGCGGTGCAGATATCTACGCGCAAGCCGTCGATATCACCTCCAAAGAGCAATGGCAGTCGCTGGTGAACCTCGCCATCGAGCGCTTCGGCCGCGTGGACGTGCTGGTCAACTGCGCCGGCGTCAACGTGTTCCGCGACCCGCTGGAAATGACTGACGAGGACTGGCGCCGCTGCTTCGCCATCGACCTCGACGGCGCCTGGTACGGTTGCCGCACGGTGCTGCCGCACATGATCGAGCAGGGCATCGGCAACATCATCAACATTGCTTCCACCCATTCCAGTCACATCATTCCCGGCTGCTTTCCATATCCCGTCGCCAAGCACGGCCTGCTCGGCCTCACGCGTGCCCTCGGCATTGAATACGCGCCCAAGGGCATCCGCGTGAATGCCATCGCGCCGGGCTACATCGAAACCCAGCTCAACGTCGACTACTGGAACGCTTTCCCCGACCCCCAGGCCGAGCGCCAGCGCGCGTTCGACCTGCACCCGCCCAAGCGCATCGGCCAGCCGATTGAAGTGGCGATGACTGCGCTGTTCCTGGCGACCGACGAGGCGCCCTTTATCAATGCCACCTGCCTGATGATCGATGGCGGGCGGTCGGTGATGTACCACGACTAAATCGTTTTCCAATAACAAGAATGAGGTGGTTCATGTTCAAGAAGACCCTAGGCGCCCTGGCGCTTGCGATGGCGCTCAGCGGCGTTGCGTTCGCCGAAGAAGTGAAGATCGGTTTCCTGGTCAAACAGGCCGAAGAACCTTGGTTCCAGACGGAGTGGGCCTTCGCCGAAAAAGCCGGCAAGGAACATGGTTTTACCGTGATCAAGATCGCCGTGCCGGATGGTGAGAAGACCCTCTCGGCCATCGACAGCCTGGCCGCCAATGGCGCGAAAGGCTTTGTGATCTGCCCGCCTGACGTGTCCCTCGGCCCGGCCATCGTTGCCAAAGCCAAGGTCAATGGCCTCAAGGTAATGGCGGTGGATGACCGCTTTGTCGATGCCAAAGGCAACTTCATGGAAGACGTGCCCTACCTGGGCATGGCCGCGTTCGAAGTGGGCCAGAAGCAGGGCGCGGCCATGGCCGCCGAAGCGAAAAAACGTGGCTGGGACTGGAAAGACACCTACGCCGTGATCAACACCTATAACGAACTCGACACCGGCAAAAAACGCACCGACGGTTCGATCAAATCCCTTGAAGAGGCGGGGATTCCCAAGGACCACATCTTGACCGCCGCCCTCAAGACCCTGGATGTTCCCGGCAGCATGGACGCCACCAACTCGGCCCTGGTCAAGCTGCCCAGCGGCGCGAAAAACCTGATCATCGGCGGCATGAATGACAACACCGTGCTTGGCGGCGTGCGTGCCACTGAAAGCGCCGGCTTCAAAGCGGCCAACGTGATCGGTATCGGCATCAATGGCACCGACGCCATCGGCGAATTGAAGAAAGCCGACAGCGGTTTCTTCGGCTCGATGCTGCCTAGTCCGCATATCGAGGGCTACAACACGGCGCTGGCGATGTACGAGTGGGTCACCACCGGTAAAGAGCCCGCCAAGTACACCGCGATGGACGAAGTGACTTTGATTACCCGCGCCAACTTCCAGGAAGAACTGACCAAAATCGGGCTGTGGAAATGACCGGCGCGGCCTTGCGCTTCAATGGCATCGGCAAGGAATTTCCCGGTGTGAAAGCGCTGGCGCAGATCAGCTTTGAAGCGCGGCCGCGTGAGGTGCACGCGTTGATGGGCGAAAACGGCGCAGGCAAGTCGACCCTGCTGAAAATCCTTGGCGGCGCCTACATCCCAAGCAGTGGCACGCTGCAGATCGGCGAGCAGACCATGGCCTTCAAAAACGCCGCCGACAGCATTGCCAGCGGCGTGGCGGTGATTCACCAGGAACTGCACCTGGTGGCGGAAATGACCGTGGCCGAGAACCTGTTCCTCGGGCATTTACCGTCGCGTTTCGGTGTGGTCAATCGCAGCCTGTTGCGTAAGCAGGCGCTGGCCTGCCTCAAGGGGTTGGCGGATGAAATTGATCCGGAGGAAAAGCTCGGCCGCCTGTCCCTGGGCCAGCGTCAACTGGTGGAAATCGCCAAGGCGCTGTCCCGTGGTGCCCATGTGATCGCGTTCGACGAACCCACCAGCAGCCTCTCGGCGCGCGAGATCGACCGCCTGATGGCAATCATCACGCGCCTGCGCGACGAGGGCAAAGTGGTGCTCTACGTGTCGCACCGTATGGAAGAAGTGTTCCGCATCTGCAATGCCGTCACGGTGTTCAAGGACGGCCGCTACGTGCGCACGTTCGACGACATGAGCGCGCTGACCCATGACCAGTTGGTGACGTGCATGGTCGGTCGCGATATCCAGGACATCTACGACTACCGGCCGCGTGAGCGGGGCGAAGTGGCGCTCAAGGTCGACGGTTTGCTTGGCCCAGGGCTGCGTGAGCCGGTCAGCCTGCAGGTGCACAAAGGCGAGATTCTTGGCCTGTTCGGCTTGGTCGGGGCGGGGCGCACGGAGCTGTTTCGGCTGCTGAGTGGTTTGACCCGCAGCACCGCAGGAAGCCTTGAGCTTTGTGGGCAAAAACTGCCGCTGCATTCACCTCGCGATGCCATTGCCGCCGGCGTGCTGCTGTGCCCGGAAGACCGCAAGAAGGAGGGCATCATTCCGCTGTCCAGCGTGGCCGAGAACATCAATATCAGTGCGCGCGGTGCCCATTCCACGTTCGGCTGGCTGCTGCGTGACGGCTGGGAAAAGCGCAACGCTGACCAGCAAATCCAGGCGATGAAAGTCAAAACGCCGAATGCCGAACAGAAAATCATGTACCTGTCCGGCGGCAACCAGCAGAAGGCCATTCTTGGCCGCTGGCTGTCGATGCCGATGAAAGTGCTGCTGTTGGACGAGCCGACCCGTGGCATCGATATCGGCGCCAAATCGGAGATCTACCAGATCATCCATAACCTGGCCGCCAGTGGTATTGCGGTGATCGTAGTGTCCAGCGACCTGATGGAAGTGATGGGCATCTCCGACCGTATCGTGGTGATGAGCGAAGGTGCCCTCACGGGTGAATTGACCCGCGATCAAGCGGATGAGGCTCGGCTGTTGCAACTGGCTCTCCCGCGTTCGCGGGCTTGAAGAATTCGAGGTGAATGATGTCTGAGGTAAAAACTGCAAAGGGCTTCTGGCCGGGGTTCAATCAGCGCAAGTTTCTCGATGATTGGGTGATGCTGCTCGCCGCGCTGGGTATCTTTTTGCTCAGTGCGTTGTTTATCGACAACTTCCTTTCACCGCTGAACATGCGTGGCTTGGGCCTGGCGATTTCAACGGTGGGCATTGCCGCCTGCACCATGCTGTTCTGCCTGGCATCGGGGCACTTCGATCTGTCGGTGGGCTCGGTGATTGCCTGCGCCGGCGTGGTGGCGGGCATTGTGATTCGCGACACCGACAGCGTGGCTCTCGGCGTGTCGGCGGCACTGGCCATGGGGCTGGTGGTGGGGCTGATCAATGGCATCGTCATCGCCAAGCTGCGCATCAATGCGTTGATCGCCACGTTGGCGACCATGCAGATCGTGCGCGGCCTGGCCTATATCTTCTCCAACGGCAAGGCCGTCGGCGTGATGGACGAAGGTTTCTTCGTGTTCGGCAACGGCCAGCTGCTGGGTGTGCCCGTGCCGATCATCATCACCGTGCTGTGCTTTGTGTTCTTCGGCTGGCTGCTGAATTACACCACCTATGGGCGCAACACCATGGCGATTGGCGGCAACCAGGAAGCCGCACTGCTGGCCGGGGTGAACGTCGATCGCACCAAGATCATCATCTTCGCCGTACACGGTTTGGTTGGCGCTTTGGCTGGGGTCATCCTCGCGTCGCGCATGACCTCCGGCCAGCCGATGATCGGCCAGGGCTTTGAGCTGACAGTGATCTCCGCCTGCGTGCTGGGCGGGGTATCGCTGAGCGGCGGCATCGGCATGATCCGGCATGTGATTGCCGGGGTGTTGATCCTGGCGATCATTGAGAACGCGATGAACCTGAAGAACATCGATACCTTTTACCAGTATGTGATCAGGGGTTCGATCTTGTTGCTGGCGGTGATCATCGACCGTATGAAACAGCGCTGAATTCACGCCCTGTGAAGATTCAAATGTGGGAGGGGGCAAGCCCTAATGCCAGTCAGTTAAGGGTGAGCACCGTACCTGTGGCGAGGGAGCTTGCTCCCGCTGGGTCGCGAAGCGGCCCCAGCTCTTTGTTTCAAAAGACTGGGACTGCTACGCAGTCCAGCGGGAGCAAGCTCCCTCGCCACGGGTTATTTTTCGCTCTTGCTGCTTCTTAACTGACTGGCATTAGGGCTTGCCCCCTCCCACATGGGATCGTCGCTGTATTGAGGGGCGGTATTTGCCATAATGCCGCTCGTTTTCGTACCACCACATAGGCCCGATATGCAGGAAAACGCCCACACCCCCGTCAAAGAAGCCGCCCCCACCGGCACCCAGACCCTGCTGCGAGGCCTGGGCGTGGTGCAGGCGGTGGCGGCCGGTGCGCGGGATCTGAAAGAGATCGCCCGGCGTATCGGCACCACCCGCAGCACCACGCACCGACTGGCCAGTTGCCTGGTGGAGGAACGTTACCTGCGCGTGGTGCCGCAAGTCGGTTACCTGCTGGGGCCAAAGTTGATCGAGCTGGGTTTTCAGGCGCGCGAGGAGCTGCCATTGGTGACCTTGGCCATCCCGTACCTGGATGAGCTGTCGGCACTGACCGGCGACACCATCCACCTGGCCATCCGCGAATACGACGACGTGCTGTACCTGCACAAGAACCCCGGTCGCAACGGCCCGGAAATGCGCTCACGGGTGGGCCATCGCATGCCGTTGGCGCGTACGGGCGTGGGCAAGGCGATGCTGCTGGATGACGCTGTCGAGGAGTGGCAGCGTTTGTATGAGACCAGCCTGCCGGCGGGTGGGAAAAACCTGCAATGGCCGCAACACCCGGAGCAATCCTGGGCACAGTTCGAGCAGCGCATGCGTGAATACGTGGTGGGCGGTTATGCGTTCGATCTGGAAGACAACGAACCGTCGATTCGCTGCGTGGCGGCACCGGTGCGCGATGCCAGCCGGCGAATCGTCGCCGGCATCAGCATCGCCAGTACCGTGCCCTACATGCCGCTGGAGAAGATGGCCGAGCTGATCCCTGTGATCAAACAGGTGGCAGCGCGGCTGTCAGCGGAGTTGGGCGCTAAAGGCTGATCAGACCTTCAAGGTCGCCATGTCGATGACAAAGCGGTACTTCACATCGCCGGCGATCATGCGGCTGTAGGCTTCGTTGATGTTGCGGATGTCGAGCATTTCGATGTCGCAACTGATGCCGTGCTCGGCGCAGAAATCCAAGACTTCCTGGGTTTCGGCAATGCCACCGATCAAGGAACCGGCCAGGACTTTGCGGCCCATGATCAGCTTGGCGGCGTTGACCGGTGGGTCGACCGGTTCGATCAGGCCGACCAGGATGTGCACGCCGTCAAAGCGCAGCACGTCGAGGTAGGGGTTCAGGTCGTGCTGCACCGGGATGGTGTCCAGCAGGAAGTCAAAGTGCCCGGCGGCCGCTTTCATCTGCTCGGCGTCGGTGGACACGATCACGTGATCGGCACCCTGGCGACGGCCTTCTTCAGCCTTGCTCGCGGAGCGGGTGAACAAGGTCACTTCTGCGCCAATCGCCTTGGCCAGCTTGATGCCCATATGGCCCAGGCCGCCCATGCCCAATACGCCGACCTTGTCGCCGGCCTTGATGCCGTAGTGCTTGATCGGCGAGTACATGGTGACACCGGCGCACAGGATCGGCGCGGCGCTGGCCAGGTCGAGCTTGGCTGGGATCTTCACCACGAAGTGTTCGCTGACCACGATGCTGTCGGAGTAACCGCCCATGGTGTTGCTGCCGTCTACGCGGTCCGGGGTGGCGTAGGTCATGGTCGGGCCTTCGAGGCAATATTGCTCCAGGTCCGCTTTGCACGCGTCGCAGTGACGGCACGAATCAACCATGCAGCCCACGCCCACCAGGTCGCCGACTTTATGCGCGGTGACGTTGGCGCCGACGGCGGTGACCTTGCCGACGATCTCGTGGCCCGGCATCAGTGGGTACACGGCGATGCCCCATTCGTTGCGCGCCTGGTGGATGTCGGAGTGGCACACGCCGCAGTACAGGATCTCGATGGCCACGTCATCCACGCGCGGGCTGCGGCGCTGGAAGGACATGGGGGCGAGGGGAGTGGTGGCCGACTGAGCGGCATAACCGATGGCGGTGTACATGGTGGAACCTCGCAAAAGCGTTGGAAAGTGAGGCGGGCCATTTTCCGCGCCGGTCCCGGATGCGGCCATGGTGATTGCTCCGAGTCTCATGCCTATTCGTCCGGGAGTGCCCTGTGTTTGGGTTTTTGTGTCGCCGGACCTGCGATGATGCTCTCATCCCTTTTCAGCGAAGTTTTTTGCCATGTTGTTGACCCGCCATCTTGATGCCAACGCCCCGCTGGTTGCCCTGATTGAGGGGCTGACGCCCCGTGACGGTTTCTCGCCGACACACTTGTCCGGTGTGCAGGTATTGCGTGCCAGTTGCGACGTGGCACGCGGGCCGCAGATCTATGAGCCGAGCCTGATGTTTGTCGCCCAAGGCAGCAAAGTCGCCTACCTGGGCCCGCGTACGCTGGAGTATGGCGCCGGGCACTACCTGATCCAGGCGATGCCGGTGCCCTTCGAGTGCGAGACGTTTGCCATGGCGCCGGATGCGCCGCTGCTGGGCGTGACGGTGGGCATTGATCGCGTGGTGCTGGGCGAGTTGGTGATGGCCATGGGCATTCAGGCCGGGCCGCCGCCGACGGCGCAGACGCTGGAGTCGATGAGCTCGGTGGTGCTCGATGATGCGATGCGCGGGTGTGTCGAGCGGTTGTTGCAGTGCCTGCACGATCCGCTGGAAAGCCGGATCATGGGCCCGGCACGGGTACGAGAATTACTCTTCACTGCATTGCGTGGGCCACAGGCGGATGTGTTGCGGGCGTTGGTGGAACAGCAGGGGCAGTTTTCGCGGATTGCGACGGCGTTGAATCACCTGCATGCCCATTATGCCGAGCCGCTGAATATCGAGACGCTGGCGGGGTATGCGCACATGAGTGCGTCGACTTTTCATGAGCACTTCAAGCGCTGCACGCTGTTGTCACCGGTGCAATATCTGAAGCGTCTGCGGTTGCTCAAAGCCCAGCAATTGCTGTTGGTGGAAGGCATGGGGGTGGCGCAGGCGGCGCATAACGTGGGGTATCAGAGCACGTCGCAATTCAGTCGAGAGTACAAGCGCTACTTCGAGCGCAACCCTGGCGAAGAGCGGGCTGCATAGTCATTCCAGGCAAAGCACATATCCAAATGTGGGAGGGGGCTTGCTCCCGATGACGGTGTATCCGTCAGCAAATCTGTAGCTGACCCACCGCTATCGGGAGCAAGCCCCCTCCCACATTTGACCGTGTTTGCACTCATAAAAAAGGCTCCCGATTTGGGAGCCTTAATGTGCAAGCCAGCTTACATATTCGGGTAAGTCGGCCCACCTGCACCTTCCGGCGTGACCCAGGTGATGTTCTGCGAAGGGTCCTTGATGTCACAGGTCTTGCAGTGCACGCAGTTCTGGGCGTTGATCTGGAAGCGCTTCTCGCCATCTTCTTTCGTGATCACTTCATACACGCCGGCCGGGCAGTAGCGCTGCGCCGGTTCATCGTAGAGCGGCAGGTTGGTGCCGATCGGGATGCTCGCGTCTTTGAGCTTCAAGTGGCACGGTTGCTCTTCTTCGTGGTTGGTACCGGAGATGAACACCGAGCTCAGCTTGTCGAAGCTCAGCTTGCCGTCGGGTTTGGGGTAGTCGATCTTCTTGCTGTCTTTGGCCAGCTTGAGGCAGGCGTAGTCCGGCTTGGTGTCGTGCAGGGTGAACGGCATCTTGCCGCCCAGGATGTTCTGGTCGAACCAGTTGAAGCCGGCGCCGATGATCGGGCCGAACTTGTGCATCGCCGGGCCGAAGTTGCGGCTGGCGAACAGTTCTTCGTAGAGCCAGCTGGACTTGAAGCTGTCGACGTAAGCGGTCAGTTCATCACCGCCTTCGGACTCGGCAAACAGGCGGTCGGCCACGGCGTCGGCGGCGAGCATGCCGGACTTCATCGCGGTGTGGCTGCCTTTGATCTTGGCGAAGTTCAGCGTGCCCAGATCGCAACCGATCAGCGCGCCTCCCTTGAAGACCATCTTCGGCAGCGAGTTCAGGCCGCCTTTGCAGATGGCACGGGCGCCGTAGCTGATGCGCTTGCCGCCTTCGAGGTACTGGGCCAACACCGGGTGGTGCTTGAGCCGCTGGAACTCATCGAAAGGCGAGAGGAAGGTGTTGCTGTAGGACAGGTCGACGATCAGGCCGACGACCACCTGGTTGTTTTCCAGGTGATACAGGAACGAGCCGCCGGTGTTTTCGGCGCTCATGATGTCCAGCGGCCAACCGGCGGTGTGCACCACCAGGCCTGGCTGGTGCTTGGCCGGGTCGATTTCCCAGATTTCCTTCAAGCCGATGCCGTAATGCTGGGCGTCGGCGTCGCTGTCCAGGTTGAAGCGCTGGATCAGTTGCTTGCCGATGTGGCCACGGCAACCTTCGGCGAACAGCGTGTACTTGCCACGCAGTTCCATGCCTGGGGTGTAGACACCTTCTTTGGGGTTGCCTTCACGGTCAACGCCGAGGTCACCGGTGATGATCCCACGGACCACGCCGTTTTCATCGAACAGCGCTTCCTGGGCGGCGAAGCCTGGGTAGACTTCCACGCCGAGGTTCTCGGCCTGCTGGGCGAGCCAGCGGCACAGGTTGCCCAGGGAGATAATGTAGTTGCCTTCGTTGTGCATGGTCTTGGGCACAAAGAAGTCGGGAACCTTGGTGGAGGCTTCGGGGCTGCGCAGTACATAGATGTCATCGCGCACCACGGGGGTGTTGAGTGGGGCGCCGAGTGCTTTCCAGTCCGGGAACAGTTCGTTCAGGGCACGTGGTTCGAACACAGCACCGGACAGGATGTGTGCGCCGACTTCGGAGCCTTTCTCGACCACGCAGACGCTGATTTCCTTACCGGCTTCGGCGGCCTTCTGCTTCAGTCGGCAGGCGGCAGACAGGCCCGCCGGGCCAGCGCCGACGATGACCACGTCGAATTCCATGTATTCGCGTTCCACAGGCTATCTCCTACTCAAGGCTCAACAGGCTTTTTTTCTAATGGGTGGAGGTTCGGTGTCGTGTCCGTCATCACTGCGCCAAATGGCAGGGGATGACCCACCTTTCTCTCTAGGTGGCGCATTATATCTACACCACTGCCAGCGTCCAATACAAACGTTTGTTTGAATTGCCCGCAGGCTAGGTAAATCAAAGAGGCGCGGCTTATGACTGGCTATTTTGCCGTATTGACCAGAATAGGCGTTCCGGTCAATATACGGTCGGTTTTGCGCTTACCGTAGGCAGACAGCAGGTTTCAAGAGCACGTCCAAAAGCACGACAGGTGACGCGCGCCCAAACGATGGCGCGCAGTTTACACGCTGCGATAAAGAATGACCTCTCAGTCACCACTGACGAACGGTCATCATTTCCCGTGAGCAAGGTCATCCGCCGACGTTTTTGGAGGTGCCCTTGTGTGCCGATGAGCATCAACCGCCAGGTTCGCCTAGGCGACTTTCTTTTCACCGGAGAGTAACGAGGAATCCATGAAGGTTCTTGTAGCTGTCAAACGCGTTGTCGATTACAACGTGAAAGTTCGCGTCAAGGCGGACAATTCCGGCGTCGACCTCGCTAACGTCAAGATGTCGATGAACCCTTTCTGCGAAATCGCCGTGGAAGAAGCCGTACGCCTGAAAGAGAAAGGCGTGGCGACTGAAATCGTCGTGGTTTCCATCGGCCCGACCACTGCTCAAGAGCAGCTGCGTACCGCCCTGGCGCTGGGCGCCGACCGCGCTATCCTGGTCGAGTCCGCTGAAGAGCTGACCTCCCTGGCCGTGGCCAAGTTGCTCAAAGCGGTTGTCGACAAGGAACAGCCTCAACTGGTGATCCTCGGCAAACAAGCCATCGACAGCGATAACAACCAGACGGGCCAGATGCTGGCTGCACTGACCGGTTACGGCCAGGGCACCTTTGCTTCGAAAGTCGAAGTGAACGGCGACAGCGTAGCGGTGACCCGTGAAATCGACGGCGGCGCGCAGACGGTTTCGCTGAAACTGCCAGCCATCGTCACCACCGACCTGCGTTTGAACGAGCCGCGTTATGCGTCCCTGCCAAACATCATGAAAGCCAAGAAGAAGCCTCTTGAAGTGCTGACTCCGGATGCTTTGGGCGTTTCCACCG
>NZ_PKKS01000012.1:0-236568 GCF_002859085.1 Pseudomonas sp. QC2 | reverse complement strand
CTATGTCTCGCGCTACAACATCAGCAGGCCTCACAGCTATAACGACTACAGGTCGCCGGTCGTGAAGGAAAGGTTGGCGGCGTGAACCGTAATCGGTGTCCAAGATTACTTGACCAGTTCAAACCCCCTCCCACAGTTTTAACTGTGTTGTGTCAGTAGCCGATGGTGAAGCGTTCTGTGCGAGTGCTTGGGCGATTCAACGTTTCCAGCGACTTGAAAATCCCAATGTGGGAGGGGGGTTGCCCCCTCCCACAGTTTTAACTGTGTTGTGTCAGTAGCCGACGGTGAAGCGTTCGGTGCGAGTGCTTGTGCGATTCAACGTTTCCAGCGACTTGAAAATCCCAATGTGGGAGGGGGCTTGCCCCCGATGGCGGTGGTTCAGTCAACGATATTCCAACTGACCCACCGCCATCGGGAGCAAGCCCCCTCCCACCGTTTTAACTGTGTTGTGTCAGTAGCCGACGGTGAAGCGTTGGCGGGAGTGCTTGGGCGATTCCACTTCGTCGATCAGGGCAATGGCATAGTCGGCAAAGCTGATCCAACTGCGGCCTTCACTGCTGACCAGCAGATCATCCTGACCTACACGGAATGTGCCGGTGCGTTCGGTTTCAACGAACTCCGCCGACGGCGACAGGAAGGTCCAATCCAGCTCTTTTTCCTGACGCAGTGCTTCGAGAAATGCTGCGCCGGCACTGGCTTCGGCCTTGTACTCTGCCGGGAAACCCTCGCTGTCGATCACTCGCCCGCCACCCGGCAGCAGCAGTGAACCGGCACCGCCCACTACCAACAGGCGTTTCACCCCGGCTTTTTTCACCGGCGCGATCACGGCGCTGGCGGGTAGGGTGGCGAAGTGCGCTGCGCTGATCACCACGTTGCTGCCGCTGATGGCCTGTTGCAGCGCATCTGCATCCAGTGCGTCCACTTGCTTGACGGTGACACCCGGGCGCGCCGCCAGTTTGTCGGTGTTACGCGCAATCGCCACAACGCTATGCCCACGACGCAGCGCTTCTTCCAGCAGTTGGCTACCGGCACGGCCGGTGGCCCCAATGATTGCAATCTTGCTCATGACGTTCTCCAGTACGTTAGGGTTTAACACCATTCACCACTTCATTTCGCCCTTGGCGACTTTAGCGCTCAACTCCAGCGAGCTTTCGTCGGCGAGGGTGGGGTAACGCTTTTTCATGGCCGCGATCAGGGCGGCGGAGTTCTTGGCCTTGGTGGTCTCGGCGTCAAAGGCCTTGATGTAGTCGGCGGTAAAGGCCACGGATTTCAGAGACGGTGTGCCCAGGTAATGGCCTGGGATCACGGTGCGCGGCTTCAGGTCTTCGATGCGTTGCAGGGTGGTCAGCCAGTCTTTATGGGATTGCGCACTCTGGGTGTCGGCCATCCACACGTGAATATTTTCGGCGACCACTACGCCACCGACCACGGCCTTGATCGACGGGATCCACACAAAACTGCGGTCCGGCTGCGGGCCGTCCAGGCCGATTACGTCCAGTTGCTGGCCTTCGAGGTTCAGGCTGTGGCCTTCGAGTACCTGCGGCACGAGGGTTCGGGCGGGTTTATCGGCGCCCATTTTCGGTCCCCAGAACGCAAGCTTGCCGTCCACGGTCGCCTTGATGTGGTCGACCACCGGTTGCGGGGCCAGCACCTTGGCGTCGGGGAAGGCGGCGGTGAGGGTATCGAGGCCGAAGTAGTAGTCCGGGTCGCCATGGCTGATGTAGATGGTGGTCAGGTGTTTGCCGCTGGCGCGGATCTTCTGTACCAACTGTTCGGCCTGGCCCTTGCCAAATTGGGCGTCCACCAGGATCGCGTCCTTGGCGCCGCTGACCAGCACCGAGCTCACCGGAAAGATCGCGGCCTCGCCTGGGTTGTACACCTCCAGAGTCAGGTCGGCTGCCGCCGCATGGGCGGCGAAGGCCAGGGCGGCGGTCGCCAGGGTCAAGCGCTTGAGGGTTGAGAACATCGGTCAGCTCCAGCATCGGTAAGGGATGCACAGAGCTTAGTTGCACAAAACCAGACTAAAAATGCGATGCTGGGACATAGTTTGTTTCTGAAATCGGGCAGATCATGGATCGTCTTCAAGCAATGCGCGTGTTTGTCACGGTGGTGGACCTGGGCAGCCAGTCCGCCGCTGCCGATCATCTGGACCTGTCGCGCCCGGTGGTGTCGCGCTACCTGGCCGAGCTGGAAGATTGGGTCGGCGCACGCCTGCTGCACCGCACCACGCGCAAGCTCAGCCTCACGGCGGCAGGCGGTGAAACCCTGCCACGTTGTCGGCAATTACTGGAATTGTGTTGCGATATGCAGGCCGCCGTCAGCGAACCGGATGACGCGCCCCGTGGCCTGCTGCGCCTGAGTGTCAGCACCTCATTCGGCCAGGCGCAATTGGCCGAGGCCATCGCCGAGTACGTCACGCGCTACCCGCTGGTGACTGTCGACCTGCAAATGCTCGATCGCACGGTGAACCTGGTGGATGAACGCATCGACCTGGCCATCCGCACCAGCAACGACCTGGACCCCAACCTCATTGCACGGCGCCTGACCGTGTGCCGCTCCGTGGTGTGTGCCTCACCGGCCTATCTGCTGGCGCATCCGGCCCCTCGGAAAGTCGAAGAACTGGCCTCGCACAACTGCCTGACCCATTCCTATTTCGGCAAAAGCCTGTGGCATTTCGAAGAGGGTGGCGAGCACGTCTCGGTGCCCATCAACGGCAACATCACCTCCAACGAAGCCAGCACCTTGTTGCGAGTGACGCTGGCCGGGGCCGGGGTGTCGATGCTGCCCACTTACCAGGCCGGCGATTACATCCGCCGTGGCGAACTGGTGCGCCTGCTGCCCGAGGCTGAGCCTCGGCAGATGAACATCTACGCGGTCTACGCCTCGCGCAAGCACATGCCATCGGCACTGCGTAGCCTGTTGGATTTCCTGGTGCTGAGGTTCCCGGAAGAGCCGGCGTGGGATGTCGGTCTCTAGGCCGACATAAACGTGTTGAATGTCGCCCGATAATGGCAACTTGGCCTGGTTGACCTATGCTTTAGACAGCACCGTGTAGATCCGCTCAGAGGTCTGTGCCATGAGCATTAAAACCAGAAAGTACCTGATGATTTTCAGCCTGTGCGCCATTGCCAGCGCACTGTACGGGACTGCCGCCTACCGCGTGGAGCAGACCCGTATGCAGCCCACCTTTGCGATCAGCTGCCATCAGGATCAATGCGTTCCCCATACTGGCAGTTTCAGCGCGTTGCGCTAAAAACCGCCCTTAGGGGATGCAAATGTGGAAACCCGCTCTGACCGTTAGCGCTGCGGTGTTTCGGCCTTGAGTTGTTCGCGAAACGCCTTGGGCGAGAACCCGACGCGTCGGCGGAACAGTCGAGAGAAGTTGGTCGGGTCGGAAAACCCCAATACCTCTGACATTTCATTGATGGTCATGCTGGTGTAAGTCAGCAGGCGCTTGGCTTCCAGCAATTGGCGGTCGTGCATGATCTGCAGCGCCGGCTGCCCACCCAATTCCCGACATGTGCCGTTCAGGTGTGAGACCGAGATGCCCAGTTTGTGGGCCAGGTCTTCGATCTTCGGGTGTTCGCGGTAATGCTGCTCGACCAATTGCGTGAACTTGCGAAAATACTCGCGCCCCCGTGGCGCCCGTGGGTGGCGACGCTGGATGGCTTGGCGGCTGATCCACACCAGCAGCACGCTGACCAGCGCATGCATCATCATGTCCCGCGCCGGTTGTTCGTCGGCGTATTCATCCTGCAAGCGGGCGAACTGGCTGTTCAGGTAATCACTGTCCTTGCCCGCCGGGTAGTTGCCCAGCGCCTGTAAACCGTCGACCGTGGTGCCCAACTGAGTTTGCAAATGGCTGACCAGCGGCGCCGCGAGCGTCACCACGTAACCTTCGACATCCTCGGAAAAACGAAACCCGTGCACACACAGCGGCGGCAATACCTGCAATGTCGCTTCGTTCAACGTGGAGCGCTGACCTTCGATCTCCAATTCTGCCTGGCCTTTGTGCACATACAGCAACTGGCACAGATCCGCGTGCCGGTGGGGCTGGATTTCCCACTGGTATTCCCGACTGCGTCGGGAAATGGTTTCACAGTGCAACAAATCGGGCGTCGGCCATTGCTGGTTTTCCCCGTAAAGCTTGAAGACCGGAATCGCGGTTTTGGTCATGGTTTCAATCCGATACCCAGGAGAGTGGTGCGGTAATCGCCCCGATTGGCAAAAAGCGCAGGCTTTGGCTCAGTTTTCACCTTCTTATGCTGGCCACTCAAGTGAAAAATGTCAGCTACAAGACCACTGACAATTCTTTCACCCTATCCGTTCGGGTGAAGCATGCGGGCGATAAAAATAATGAAAACGCTGAAAACCCAAGTCGCCATTATCGGCGCCGGTCCCTCGGGACTGTTGCTCGGCCAGCTGTTGCACAATGCCGGTATCGAGACCCTTATCCTAGAGCGCCAGAGCGCCGATTACGTGCAAGGCCGCATCCGAGCCGGCGTATTGGAGCAAGGCATGGTCGACCTGCTGAGGCAGGCGGGCGTCAGCCAGCGTATGGATAGCGAAGGCCTGGTGCATGATGGCTTCGAGTTGGCGCTCAATGGCCAGCTTACCCATATCGACCTCAAGGCACTGACCGGCGGTCAGTCGGTGATGGTCTACGGCCAGACCGAAGTCACCCGCGACCTGATGGCCGCCCGCGCCGACGCTGGCGCGATCACCCTCTACGAAGCCCGTGACGTGCAGCCCCATGGCCTCAAAAGTGATCGACCCTGGCTGACGTTTGAGCATCAGGGCGAAGCCTTTCGCCTGGAGTGCGACTACATCGCCGGGTGCGATGGTTTCCATGGTGTGGCGCGTCAATCGATCCCGGCGGAGTCCCTCAAGGTCTTCGAGCGGGTCTACCCCTTCGGCTGGCTGGGCATCCTTGCCGATACACCGCCGGTGCACGCTGAACTGGTGTACGCCAAGCACCCGCGTGGTTTTGCCTTGTGCAGCATGCGTTCGCCGACCCGCAGCCGCTATTACCTGCAGGTGCCGGTGGACGAACCGATCGATGAATGGCCCGACGCGCGCTTCTGGGATGAACTCAAAACCCGCCTGCCCAGCCACCTCGCCGAGGACTTGGTAACCGGCCCGTCGATCGAGAAAAGCATCGCGCCGCTGCGCAGTTTCGTCGTGGAACCGATGCAGTACGGGCGCCTGTTCCTGCTGGGGGACGCCGCGCATATCGTGCCGCCCACCGGCGCCAAGGGCTTGAACCTGGCGGCCAGCGATGTGAGCACGCTGTATCGGATTTTGCTCAAGGTCTACGGCGAAGGGCGGGTGGACTTGCTGGAGCGCTATTCCGCCATCTGCCTGCGGCGGGTGTGGAAGGCCGAGCGGTTTTCCTGGTGGATGACCTCGATGCTGCACCAGTTTCCCGAGGCGGACGGCTTCAGCCAGCGCATCGCCGAGAGTGAGCTTGAATACTTCATCCACTCGGAGGCGGGGCGCAAAACCATCGCAGAAAATTACGTTGGACTTCCTTACGAAGCTATCGAATAGCCTGCTATCGTATCGAGCATTCCAGCGGGCCGCCTTTTCCCGCGGGCCTTGCTCGAAGGTCCTGCCGTGACGCACCTCAATCAGCCCGCTCCGCCGCTGCCCGCCGTACGCAGCATCCTCGCCTCACTGATGATGGCGATCTTCCTGGGGGCCCTGGACCAGACCATTGTCGCCGTGTCCATGCCCGCCATCTCCGCGCAGTTCCACGACGTCAACCTGTTGGCCTGGGTCATCTCCGGCTACATGGTGGCGATGACCGTGGCGGTGCCGATCTACGGCAAGCTCGGTGACCTCTACGGGCGCCGGCCGATGATGCTGATCGGCATGGGCCTGTTCACCCTGGCCTCGCTGTTCTGCGGCATGGCGCAAAGCATGGAGCAACTGGTGCTGGCGCGGATCCTCCAGGGCATCGGCGCCGGCGGCATGATCTCGGTGAGCCAGGCGATCATCGGCGACATCATCCCGCCCCGCGAACGCGGGCGCTACCAGGGCTATTTCAGCAGCATGTACGCGGTGGCCAGCGTCGCCGGGCCGGTGCTCGGCGGCTACATGACCGAGTACCTGTCATGGCGCTGGGTGTTCCTGATCAACCTACCCTTGGGCGCCGGCGCCTGGTACGTGGCCCATCGCACCCTGGTGGGGCTGCCGGTGCCGCAACGCAAGCCGATCATCGATTACCTCGGCACTGTGCTGATGATCATCGGCCTGACCGCCTTGCTGCTGGGCATCACCGAAATCGGCCAGGGCCACCCTTGGCGTGACGACGAAGTGCTCGGGCTGTTGCTGGCTGCCTTGGTGGCATTGACGTTATTCGTGTGGCACGAGCGCCGCGCACGCGAGCCGTTGCTGCCGATGCATCTGTTCGCCAACCGCAGCGCGGTGTTGTGCTGGTGCACGATCTTTTTCACCAGTTTCCAGGCGATTTCCCTGACGGTGCTGATGCCGCTGCGTTATCAGACGGTGACCGGCTCCGGGGCCGACAGCGCGGCCCTGCACCTGCTGCCGCTGGCCATGGGCTTGCCGATGGGCGCCTATTTTGCCGGGCGCATGACCTCCGTGACCGGACGCTATAAACCGATGATCCTCAGCGGCGCATTGCTGAGCCCCTTCGCCATCCTCGGCATGGCCCTGAGCGCGCCCCAGGCGGTGGGGCTGACGGCGATGTTCATGCTGCTGTGCGGCATCGCTGCCGGCATGCAATTCCCCACCTCGCTGGTAGGTACGCAAAACTCGGTGGACCAGCGCGACATCGGCGTCGCCACCAGCACCACCAACCTATTCCGCTCCCTGGGCGGGGCCGTGGGGGTAGCGTGCATGTCGGCACTGCTACTGGCGCTGCTGCAAGATTCCAGCTTCGCCCACCTGGCCACCGGCGCAGTGGTGGCGGAAGGCAGTTCCGGCAACGTACTGCTCGACGGCCTCAACGCCGCCCCCGGCCCAGCGCAGGACGCCCTGCGCGGCGAGTTGGCGGTGACATTCCGACATTTGCTGATGGTCAGTGCAGCGGTGTCACTGCTGGGGCTAGCGGCGGCAATCGCAATGCCGAACCGAGTGCTGCGCGGCCGTGAGGACAAGGCAAAATAAACCGCAGTGACGCCGAGTTATCTACACAAGCGTGTAGCACTCAACCGTAACCACGATGCGAAGCGAGCCGCTCTTGATCGTGACCTTGATCTAGCTTTTGATCTCAGGCGCCCCGTCAAACACGCTGGCCGGAATTCGACAGGTATTTGGGGGGCCGCCGCCTCGCGCCATGGATGGCGCGTGGCGGCGGCCCCCCAAATACCTGTCGGATTACGGGCACACCGAGCGTGAGCGAGGTGCCGAGTGTTGGGGCAAGAGCCTTTTGGTTACTTTTGGGCTCCTTTCAAAAGTGACCCGCTGTAAGAGCGGAACCAACAGTGGCCGTTACCTGAATAACGGATATGTACCCGGTCTGATCCAACATCCTGGTCATCTGCCAGGTAGCCTTCGTGAGCAAGCCCGCTCCCACATTTGGATCGCGGAGTTACCGTTAGATTGAGCAGCCCCCACAGTCAAAGCCCCATCAAGGGCTGTAGTACCCGACCGCCACCATAAAATGCCCAGCCTTGCGCACATACGCATGCTTATTCTCAACCCTGTCAGTCACCGGGTTCTTCCAACGGTACTTGTATTCCCCCTGATCCTGCTCCGCCATCATCCTGAGAATCGGCTCCCCCACCGGCTTGCCATCCGGATCCTTGATCTTGCTGAAGTCAGTATTCACCAGCCGCAGATTAGTGCCATGGGCCACATAGCGCTGGGTATTCAGGTCGACCACAAACACATAGAGATCATCCTGCAAGAACCCCCCCTGCAATGAGT
Organism: Pseudomonas sp. QC2; assembly: GCF_002859085.1. Lineage (NCBI taxonomy): Bacteria > Pseudomonadati > Pseudomonadota > Gammaproteobacteria > Pseudomonadales > Pseudomonadaceae > Pseudomonas > Pseudomonas sp. QC2. The sequence goes on along the minus strand of NZ_PKKS01000012.1, from coordinate 228,672 downwards.
TAATGGCCTTGAGCGTACCGCTTTCATCCTTGAGCAACGCGTTCACCGCCTTGTTGCGCAAGGCCCTGGCTTGTTCCGGCGTGGCCCGAGGCAAGTAATAACCCACCGCCAGGATGCGTTCGCCCACACGCTGATAAAACACGTGTTTATGCTCGACCTTGCCATCGTTCCAATTCTGCCAGCGGTAGTCGGCCTGCTGGATGCCCTGGCCTTCCGGACGCTTGAGCGCGTCCTTGAACGACTCACGCAAATCCGGGCCGAGCACTTCAGACACATCGCGGCCGATCAAGGCGGAGGAGGGCCCACCACTGGCCAGCAACACGCCCTGGGTGTCGACCACGAACACATAGCGGTCGTGGTCAACGAATTCGCCCTGCCGGCTGAAGGCGGCAAACGCCTTGTCGCCGTTGCTCTTGTAGTAAGCCAAGGCTTTTTCCAGCAATGCCTTGGCCGCCTGCGCGTCCTCGTCCTGAGTCGTCGCGGCGTGCACCTGGCTGAAACACAACAGCAGCAGCCAGGTGAGTCGGAGCAATCCCTTCATGGCCCATCCCTCGTTATTGTTGGTGTGACCACAGCGTAGACGCCTGTGGCTCAAGGCGCCGCCAGCCATTGATTAACAATGCCGTCATACACCCCGGTGGCCATGCTCAAGTGCAACCACTGGTCGACATAGCTCTTCCACGCCACATCATCACGCGGCAGCAAAAAGGCTTTTTCGCTGTACTGCATCTGCCGCTCCGGGTTGACCGCGCACAGGCCTGGCTTGAGTTTTTGCTGGTAACGCGCTTCGCTGGCGTCGGTGATCATCACGTCGGCTTTACCCGCCAGCAGCTCGTCGAAGAGGGTCACGTTGTCGTGCAAACGTATTTGCGCCTGGCCCAGATGGGTGCGGGCGAACACTTCGTTGGTGCCACCCGCCGGTTCGATCACGCGCACCTGGGGCTGGTTGATCTGCTCGACGGTCTGATAGCGCTGTACATCGGCGCAGCGCACCAGTGGGATCTTGCCGTCGACGCCCAGGGTTTGGCTGAAGAAGGCTTTCTTCTGGCGTTCCAGGGACACCGAAATTCCGCCCACGGCAATATCGCAGCGCTGGGCCAGGAAGTCCGGCATCAGCGTTTTCCACGTAGTGGGCACCCATTGGATTTTAGCGTTGAGGCTTTTTGCCAGGGACTCGGCCATGGCGATGTCGATGCCTTCATAACTGCCATCGGCGCGCAGGGACGTGTAAGGCTTGTAGTCGCCGGTGGTGCACACCGCCAGCGTGCCGCGCTGGAGCACTTCGTCCAGGCGCGAGGGGGCGGTGTCGGCCAGGGCGCTGGTCGCCAGACCGAGTACACACAGGGCTAAAAGAGCTTTCATGCGGTCGAGTCCTTGGGGCATGTCGAGGGCGCTCATTATTTCCAGCACGGGGCAGGGTGGCAAGGTGCGTCGAATGTTTAGCCAAGCTGCAACCAAACTCCGTCAACCCTGGATTTAAACACCTATACAGGCGTGTGACGCTCGCGCTTATCTCTCGCACTGTGATTCCCGCATGGACGGCTCCTCCGACACTCACCCCGCGATACTGCCGTCCGATCTCGCGTTCTGGGCCCTGTTCCACTGCCGACACGCACGCCCACCAGACACCTTATTCCTACGTTGATCCATCCCCTGGATGGCGCGCGCCTGTGCGCCTGCCCGACACATACGTATGAGAATGCCCATGAGTGTTTTTGCCAGTCTGCACGAAGCCCAGTCTTTCCTCGAACAGCACCCGGACATCGAAATGTTCGAGCTGTTTATCCTCGACAACAATGGCGTACCGCGCGGCAAGCTGTTGCACCGCGATGAGTTGCTGGCGGTGTATGAGAGTGGTCGGCCGCTGCCCAGCACCATTCTTGGCCTGACCATCAACGGCGACGACGTGGAAAACTCCGGGCTGGTCTGGGACGTGGGCGATATTGACTGCCGCGCCTACCCGATCAGCGGCAGCTTGCAGCGCATGCCGTGGCGGCTGATCCCCACTGCAGCGGTGCAAGTCAGCATGCATCCGACAGAAGGCCTGCCCGCGACCGTGGCCGACCCCCGGCATTTGTTGGCCAAGGTGATCGACGGCCTCAAGGCCGATGGTTATTACCCGGTGATGGCGGCGGAACTGGAGTTCTACCTGCTCGACCAGAAGCTCGACAGCAATGGCCGCCCGCAACCGGCGCGCGATGTGGATGGCGGGCGCCCGCGCTCGACCCAGGTCTACGGCCTGCGCGAACTGGAGCAGATCGAGCCGTTCCTCGCCGACCTCTACAGCGCCTGCAAACTGCAGGGCATTCCTGCGCGCACGGCGATTTCCGAATACGCGCCGGGCCAAGTGGAAATCACCCTGGAGCATCGCACCGACGCCCTGCAAGCCATGGACGAAGCCGTGCGCTACAAACGCCTGGTCAAGGGCGTGGCACATAAACACGGGATGACCGCCTGCTTCATGGCCAAGCCGTTCGACGACCTTGCCGGCACCGGCATGCACATGCACGTGAGCCTGGCGGATGCCGAGGGCAACAACCTGTTCGCCAGCGAAGCCACCGACGGCACGCCGCTGTTGCGCCAGGCGGTGGGCGGCATGCTCAGCACCTTGCTCGATTCGCTATTGATGTTCTGCCCCAACGCCAACTCCTACCGCCGCTTCCAGGCCAACAGCTACGCGCCGCTGGCCGCCACTTGGGGCGTGGACAACCGCACTGTCAGCCTGCGCGTACCGGGCGGGCCGGCCCACTCCCGGCATATCGAACACCGTATCTGCGGCGCCGACGCCAACCCTTACCTGGCCGCGGCGGCGATCCTGGCCGGCATCCATCGCGGCATCCGTGAACAACGCGACCCCGGCGCCCCGGTAGAAGGCAACGGTTACGCCCAGGCCAAGGAATTGCTGCCCACCGACTGGTTGACCACCCTGCGTGCCCTTGAAGATTCACGCTGGGCGCGAGAGGCATTCGGCAGTGAATTCCTCGGCGTGTACCTGGCGGTAAAACGCGCCGAATACCGCCAGTTCATGGGCGAAGTGGGCGAGCAGGATTGGCGTTGGTACCTGCACCCGGCGTGATCAGGTTTACGGCAGTGAAGGCTTCGACCTTTTTTTGACATTGCAGTGGTTAAGCTACGAATCAAGGTCGTTCACTACCGTTCAACCCACATGAGCCCGCGATGTCGCCACAATCACCTTCCTCCATCGAGATCGAATACGCCGAGCGTTGCGACCGTGAGCACGCCAGGGTCTGCGGCGAAACACATCCGCCCGGGCTGCGACAGCGCCTGGCGTCGTGGCGCGACGAATGGATGGTGCGCCAGGCGCTGAAAGTCGCCGGTGAACCCGGGCTGTTGCTGGACCTGGCCTGCGGCTCGGGGCGCTTCTGGCCGGTGCTGGCCGAACACGTCAACCGGGTGATCCTGGCCTCGGACAATTCCCAGGACATGCTCGACCACGCTCGCACCCACCACCCCGTGTCGTTGCTCAAGCGCGTCAAGACGTTCCAGGGCTCGGCGTTTTCCATCGGGTTGTCGGCGAATGCGGTGGACTGCATTTTCTGCCTGGAATTGTTTCGCCATGTACCCAGCAGCGAAGGGCGACTGGCGTTGCTGCGCGAGTTTCACCGGGTCAGCCGCGACACGGTGATTGTCTCCGTGCCTTCTCGTACCGCCGTAGAGGACGAGTTTCGCCAGTCCGGCTTCAAGGTTCTGCATCATCAGGAATTCATGCCGGGCTCAAGCCTGTGGCGGGTCTATGTGTTACGTAAGAGAGGATAAGTCCCGCCTGTCGGACTATTCTTCACCTCCTGTCTGAGTTTTCATGGTCGCCTGTGCACTGCGAATGCTCGCAAGTCCCTTTCGCGATATATACTGCGCGCCATTCTTCAAGGGAGAGCCGTGTGGCCATCGATATTCACTGGATCTGCGACAACGATAGCCTCGGCCAGCACTGCGCCGAATGGCAGCAGTTGCCATTCGTCGCCCTCGACACCGAATTCATGCGGGTCGACACCTTTTATCCCATTGCCGGGCTGATCCAGATCGGTGATGGCGTACGCGCTTACCTGATCGACCCCCTGACCATCGACAACTGGCAACCCCTGGCCGCCTTGCTGGAAAACCCGGCGGTGATCAAGGTGGTGCACGCGTGCAGTGAAGACCTCGAAGTGCTGCTGCGCTTGACCGGCAGCCTGCCGGTGCCGTTGTTCGACACCCAATTGGCGGCGGCTTACCTGAACCTCGGTTTTTCCATGGGCTATTCGCGCCTGGTGCAAGCCGTGCTGGATATCGAGCTGCCCAAGGGCGAGACCCGCTCGGACTGGCTGCAGCGGCCGCTGTCCGAGACGCAGATCAGCTACGCCGCCGAAGACGCGGTGCACCTGGCCGAGGTTTACACGCGTTTGCGTCCACGACTGTCGGACGAAAAGTACGCCTGGGTGCTGGACGACGGTGCCGAACTGGTCGCCAACCTGCGCCGCGAAGTCGACCCGTACGAGGTGTACCGCGACGCCAAGCTGGCGTGGAAACTGTCGCGTGCCCAACTCGCCGTGCTGCGTGAACTGTGCGCGTGGCGCGAGCAGCAGGCCCGTGCGCGTGACCTGCCGCGTAACCGCATCATTCGTGAACACTCGTTGTGGCCCCTGGCCAAATCCCAGCCGGATAACCTCGCCGCCCTGGGCAAGATCGAAGACATGCACCCGCGCACCGTGCGTCAGGACGGCCAGTTCCTGCTGGACCTGATCAAGCGGGCCGGCAGCGTGCCGATGGACCAATGGCCGCCCGCCGTCGCCGAACCGTTGCCGGTGGATGCCGCCGCTCTGATCAAGCAACTGCGCGCCTTGGGCCAAACGTTCGCCGAGCGCCTGGACATGGCGCCGGAACTGATGCTGCGCAAGAAAACCCTGGAGGCCCTGGTCAAAAGTGGCTACCCCGACGGGCCTTATAAATTGCCAGACTCGCTGCGTGGCTGGCGCCGCGAGTTGATGGGCCAGGCGCTGCTCGACAGCCTGGCCACTGCCGGAGAACAGCCTTGAAACGTATTTGCTCCATCTATCGCAGCAAGAAAAAAGACGGGATGTACCTCTACGTGCTGAAAAGCGATGCCCTGGAGCGGGTGCCTGAACCGTTGATGGAGGCCTTCGGCAAGGCCCATCACGCGTTCGACATGGTGCTGACGCCCGAGCGCAAACTGTCCCGCGAGGACATCGCTGTGGTCCTGGAAAACCTCGACAAGCAGGGCTACCACCTGCAAATGCCGCCGGCCGAGGACGAGTACATCGAACACTTGCCCGAAGAGCTGCTGCGCCGTAACGACCCGATGTGATCGATCCGTGCCCCGTTCGGGGTACTTGCTTTAATGGAATCGTATAAGTGAGCGGTGGCCGTAAGGATGCGGGCGGCCGCTCGTACTGTTTTTGAAAGGTTTTAAGCATGCGTGTTCTGATTGCTGAACAGGATCACCCGCTCTACGCCCAATTACTGGGAGAGGCGGCACCGGACCTGGAAGTGCTGACCAGCGGCGACTCGGCCGAGCTGTCACGCCTGGCCGCCGATTGCCCGGTATGGCTGGGCCAGCCGGACCTGCTGGCGACGTTATTGCGTCAAGGCCATCATCCGCAATGGCTGCAATCGACCTGGGCCGGCATCACCCCGTTGCTGGCCGAAGGCCTGCCCCGCGATTACCGCCTGACCCGTGCAGTCGGCATCTTTGGCCAGGTCATGGCCGAGTTTGTCCTCACCTACATGCTCGGGCACGAGCGCGAAGTGTTGGCGCGTTTGGTCAGCCAGGTCGAACGTAAATGGGACAACCGCATGGGCCAGAGCCTGGCGGGGCGCAAGGCGCTGATCGTCGGCACCGGCGATATCGGTCAGCGTGTTGCCGATTTCCTGCTGCCATTTGGCGTGAAGCTGTACGGCATCGCCAGCACCGCACGCGAACAGGCGCCGTTTATCGAAGTGGCCGGGCTCGACCAACTGGGCCGGCTGGTGGGGGAGGTGGACTACGTGATCAACCTGCTGCCCAACACGCCGAGTACCCATGACCTGTACGACGCGGCGCTGTTCAAGCAATTCAAGTCGACCGGCTTGTTCATCAACGTCGGGCGCGGAGTGGCGGTGGTCGATGCCGACCTGGTCGAGGCGTTGAAAGAGGGCCATTTGGCGGGCGCGGTGATCGACGTCTGCCGGCAGGAGCCGTTGCCGCAGCGTCATCCGTTCTGGACCGCTTGGGGGCTGCTGCTGACCGGGCACAGCTCGGCGCCGACGTCGCCGGAGTTGATGGTGGAGCTGTTTGTGCAAAACCTGCGGGCGTATGAGGCCAAGGAAGCGCTGCGCGGCGAAGTGGATTTCGAGCGCGGTTACTGACACAACGCAACTCCAAATGTGGGAGGGGGCTTGCTCCCGATAGCGGAGTGACAGTCACTAATTGCTTTGACTGATCCACTGCAATCGGGAGCAAGCCCCCTCCCACATTTCGGATTGCGTCAGGCTTAGAGGCTGAAATCACCCTCGGACACCAGCTCGCTCAGCGGCTTGCGCGGGCTGGGTGTTTCGCGGCCTTGCAGGTATTCAGGCAATGTCGACTTATCGCCCAACTTGCCCACGGCCACGGCGGCATGCAGTGCATAACCTTCCGGGATTTTCAGCTCTTTGCGGGTCAGTTCCTGATCGAAGCCGGCCATGCCGTGGGTGTGCCAGCCGCTGAGGCTGGCTTGCAGCGCCAGGTGGCCCCACGCGGAACCGGTGTCGAAGGTGTGCCACAGGGCCGGGGTTTCTTCCGTGGCGCCGGGGGCGATGAAGTCGGTTTTCGAGGCAATGATCACCAGGGCCGACGCATGCTGGGCCCAGCCACGGTTGAATTCATTCAGCAAACCGAGGAAACGCTCCCAGTCCGGCGTGTCGCGGCGCGCGTAGAGGAAGCGCCACGGCTGCGAGTTGTAGGCGGAAGGTGCCCAGCGTGCGGCTTCGAAAAAGCTCAGGAGGGTTTCCTGGGAGATGCTCTCGCCCGTGAAGGCACGAGGCGACCAGCGGTCGGTGAACTGGGTGTGGATCGGATAGTCGGCAACACGGGTCATGAGCAGTTCCTGATCGTCAATTCGGCGCTCAAAGCTACTGCGCGGCCACTAGACTGACAAGTGTTGTTACACCGCCAGTCGCTAGCGCTTGGTTCCAGGCGCCGTGGGCACTAGACTGGCGGCCTTTTCACCTACCGATACTGATGTAGAGCCATGGCCGCCAAAGTCGAACCTTTCTGGATACGCAAAACCCTTGAACACCTCGACCAGGAGGAGTGGGAGTCGTTGTGCGACGGCTGTGGCCTGTGCTGCCTGCAGAAGCTTGAGGACGAAGACGACAACAGCGTTTATTACACGCGTATCGCCTGCAAGCTGCTCGACCTGAAAACCTGCCAGTGCACCGACTACCCCAACCGCCGTGCGTCGGTGCCGGACTGCATCCAACTCACCCCGGGCCAGGCCGACCAGTTCAAATGGCTGCCGCCGACCTGCGGCTACCGGCTGGTCAGCGAACGCAAGGACCTGCCGCTGTGGCACCACCTGGTCTGCGGCGACCGCGACGCCGTGCACCATGAACGTATTTCCCAGTCCGGGCGCATGCTCAGCGAAGGCAGCGTGCCCGAGGATGACTGGGAGGATTACCTGATTTTCCGCGCGGGCTGAACAAGGAGTGGGTATGAGGGGGGGATTCAAGCGGGCGGTACCTGTGGTGCTGCTGGCGCTGAGCACGCCGGCGTGGTGCGCAAAGAAAGTCGACCTGGATTATCACGTCAAACTGTTGCCCCAGAGCGATCAGGCCGAGGTACGTGTAAGCCTGTCCCAGGGCTCGGCGGTACGCAGCCTGAACTTCGACCTGGGCCGCGATGGCGACTACAGCGACTTCAAGGCCGACGGCCAGTGGAGCATCAACGAGCACCGTGGCCTCTGGCAGCCCGGCGCCAGCAAAGCCAGCCTGACCTACCGCGTGCGCCTTACCCACGCGCGCAAACCGGGTATCTATGAAGCGCGCATGACGCCGAGCTGGGCGCTGTTTCGCGGTGAAGACCTGGTGCCAACCGCACGGCTTGACCAGCAGGATGGCGTCGAGTTGGTCTCGCGCCTGGTGTTCGAGCTGCCGGCCGGCTGGAAAAGTGTCGAGACCGCCTGGCCGCGCATCGGCAAGAACACGTTCCGTATCGACAACGTCTCACGCCTGTTTGACCGGCCCACCGGCTGGATGCTTGCCGGCAACCTCGGCAGCCGCCGCGTGCGCCTGGGCGAGACGGAAGTCACCGTGGCCTCGCCCAAGGGCCAGGCGATGCGCCGTATGGATGTACTGACGTTGCTGACCTTCGTCTGGCCTCAGGTGGAAGCCGCGTTCCCGCGGCATCCGGCCAAGCTGCTGGTGGTGGGCGCCAGCGACCCGATGCGCCGCGGGGCGTTCTCGGCACGCGACTCGATCTACCTCAACAGCCGCACGCCGCTGGTCAGCGAAAACGGCAGCAGCCCGTTGGTGCGTGAGGTGGTGCAGGCGATTGGCCGCTTCAATGACCACGACACCAGTGACTGGATCAGCGAAGGCCTGGCCGACTACTACGCCATTGAACTGGTGCGCCGAGCCGGGGGCATCACCGATGAGCGGTATCAGGCGATACAGGCGCGCCTGGCCAAGGAAGGCAAGGACGTGACCAGCCTGCGTGGCGAACACGTCAGCGGCGCGACGGTGTCACGGGCGGTGGTGGTGCTGCAGGAGCTGGACCGCGAGATCCGCGTGAAGACTCACAACAAGCGCTCACTGGATGATCTCGCGCAAGCGGTGATGCGGGCAAACAGCATCACCACTGCGGAGTTCGTGCAACTGGCCGAGAGCATCATCGGCGAGTCGTCAGTGGTGCTGGATTCCAAATTATTGCATTGACGCAAAACCACGGTGGGAGGTGGCAAGCCCCCTCCCACCGTGGGATCTTCAATCTCTTTGAGCGTGGCGTCAGCCAGCGGTTTTGGTGGCTTTCTCAACCGCCACTTCGGCTTTGGTCTTCAAGTTCTTCAACTCTTCCCCGGCTCGTTCGATCTTCGTGCGCACCGTGTTCATTTCATGGCGGCCCTGTTCCAGCTTGTCTTTGAGCGAACTGTGCCCAGTGAAGCCACGTGCCAGCGCCACGCCGCCGATCGCTATCTGGATCAAGCCGAAAAGCCCGCCACGGCGCAGGCCTTTGCCGACCATGATCACGCCACCGGCCACCGAGCCGATACGTTCCCAACCGTGCACGTTTTGCGTGGGCTGAGGTTCAAACGGGGTGTGCTCGATGATAGGGCGCAAGGTTTTGCTGTCGCTCATGGTCTGTCTCCAACAAGGGCTAGTGATAAATAGCTGACTGCCCGCAGGCGCCGGATGTTCCCAAAAAATCAGTACTTGGGGCCCGAGCGGGTGTTGTTGCCCTTGGCCAGGCGGTCATAGAGCACCACGTTGACGGTGGCGGCGAGGTTCATGCAGCCGGTGGTCGGGATGTACACAACGTCTTCACACCAGTCGCGGATCTCTTTGTCGAGGGAGCCGTCTTCCGGGCCGAAAATGTACAGCGCGCGGTCGGGGTGGGTGTATTCCGGCAGCGGGCGGGCGCCTTCCACCAGTTCCACGGCAACGGGAATGCAGCCCAGCGGCAGGATCTTTTTCAGGTCATCGATGCCGATCAGCGGAATGTCGTGGTGGACTTTCTTGGTGTCGGTGATGAAGTCCCGGGCGCGCTCGTAACGCACGCCGGTGTAGAACACCGAGGCCACGCCGTAGCAGCCGGCGGCGCGCATGACCGAGCCGACGTTTTCGGGGGATTTGGGGTTATACAGACCGATGCAGCTGTAGCGTTTATTGCCCACGGGGAAGGGTGCCTTGGAGAAAAACGGCGATTATACGGGGATTGGCCTAAACAATGTGGTGAGCGGGCTTGCCGCGCGCTGGGGCGCGAAGCGGCCCCAACGCCAATTACCGCCTGTTTAGCTGGCTTTATTGGGGCTGTTGCGCAGCGCTAGCCCGCTGACCCCATTCAGTCGTCTTTCTTCATCAACCCCGCCAACGCCGCAAACGGGTTATGCGTGGCCTTGGCAATCGTCGGGCTGCTGGTGGAGCCTTCGCCGAAATACTGCTGGTCGGTATAACGCGAGTGCTCGTTGTCGTGGCAATACAGGCACAACAACTCCCAGTTGGAACCGTCCTGGGGATTGTCATCATGATTGTGGTTACGGTGGTGTACGGTCAGTTCACTCAAGCGTTTGCCGGCAAACTCACGCGCGCAGCGGCCGCACACGTGGGGGTACATCTTCAAGGCTTTGTCGCGGTAGCCCATTTCCCGGTCGCGCTGGGCATCGGCGAGGATGCGGTCCAGCTTGGCGGTGTGGGAGGGCGGGTTGGTTGAGCTCATCATGGCTCCTGGCTATTTGATGGTTCACGGATAGGGTTGATTCTAGCCGCTCGCGTTGTAAATAACCGCTTCACTTTATCGATAAGGATTTGAAACTCATGCGTCTGCATTCATGGACTGTTGCATTGTTGCTGTGTGGGATGGCTGCCCACGCCCAGGCATTCTCTACACCTCAGCCTGGGCAGGTGATCGAGGTGGCCCTCGAACAATTACACCCGACCCAGGCCGTGGTGGGTTTTGACCAGATTTACTACAGCCTCGGGCTGTTTGCCGACAAACCTGCCAAGGTCTTTGATGAATACTGTGAAACCAATGGCCAGGGCGAGGCGGATAAAGTCCCCAAGGGCGCCGACCTGCATAAGCCTGCCAGCTTTACCTGCAAGGACCCGGTGGGCAGCCATCCCGAGGACATGAAAACCGTGGTGGTCGGCCCCGGTGGCCAGTTGTACCTGACCGACGGTCACCACAGCTTCACCACCTTGTGGGAAGTGCCCGGTGGCGGCCCCCGCTTGAAAATGTGGGTCAAGGTTACGGATGACTTCAGCAACAGCCCGGACATGCAGCGTTTCTGGCAGCGCATGCAGGCCGCGCGCAAAGTCTGGCTCAAGGACAATCAAGGCCAGGCCCTGCCGCCTGAGCAGTTGCCGGCTCACCTGGGGTTCAAGCATCTGCAGGACGACACCTTTCGCAGCCTGGTGTATTTCACTCGTAAGGCTGCTTATGGCAAGCCTGATGCTGGCGAAGTTGCGCCGGAGTTCCTGGAGTTTTACTGGGGGAACTGGTTGCGCACGCAGATCGACCTGGGGGCTTTCAATCTGAACAAGAAGGGCGGCTATAGCGACGCCATTGAGGCGGTGGCCAAGCGGATGGTCAGCTTGGCGCCGGGGGCGCAGGTCGGTGACAGCGGGTTTACTGCCCATCAGTTGGGCGGTATGACCAAGCTGGACCGCGATGAGCTGGAGAAGACTTTCGACAAAAAAGTGCCGTATGTGATTGATTACCGTAAATCTCGAAACTGATGCGGGACGAAATGTGGGGGCTGGTTTGGCTGTGATTTGGGCACCTGGGTGTATGAGGTTCACCGTATAGGTATGGGGCTGGACCTATGGCGAGGGAGCTTGCTCCCGCTGGCGGCCTAACGGCCGACCACCATCTAATTGTTAGGCTGCGATCCAAATGTGGGAGGGGGCTTGCCCCCGATGGCGGTGTGTCAGTCGATTCATCAGGTGACTGATTCAGCGCCATCGGGGCCTCGGTATCTACACAATTCTGGGTATGGCGCAGGACCTGTGGCGAGGGAGCTTGCTCCCGTGGCGGCCTGACGGCTGACCTGGATGTTGGATCAGACAGGGTACATATCCGTTATTTAGGTAACGGCCACTATGGGTTCCGCTTTTACAGCGGCTCACTTTTGAAGAGCGCAAAAGTAAGCAAAACGCTCTTGCCCCAACACTCGGCACCTCGCTCACGCTCGGTGTGCCCGTAATCCGACAGGTATTTGGGGGGCCGCCGCCACGCGCCATCCATGGCGTGGGGCGGCTAAACCGGCATCCCTGCCGGTTTACCCCCCAAATCCCTGTCGAATTCCGGCCAGCGTGTTTGACGGGGCGCCTAAGATCAAAAGCTAGATCAAGATCAGGATCAAGAGCGGCTCGCTTCGCATCGTGGTTAGCTTTGGGGGGCTCCCACAGTGCGTTCAGCCTTTGAGCTTCTCGGCAATCCAGATGGTATGCCGCGTGCCCTTGTTGCCGTGGGCAAACACTTGCACTTCTTCGGCCTTGAATCCGGCTTTGCGCAGTTTGTCGCTGAACAGTTTATCGGCGCTGGCCGACCACACGGCCAGTACGCCTTTGGGGCGCAGGGCTTTGGCGCATGCCGCCAGGCCGCCGGCGGAGTAGAGCCAGCTGTTGGCTTTTTGGGTGAGGCCTTCGGGGCCGTTGTCCACATCCAGCATGATCGCGTCAAAGCCCTGGGGCTCGGCTTGCAGCACCTTGGCCACGTCTTCCAGGCGGATCACCGTGCGCGGGTCCAGCAACGGGCGGCCGGATTTTTCTCCCAGTGGTCCGCGGTTCCATTCCACGACGCCGGGCACCAGCTCGGCGACGACTACTTCGGCGGTCTTGCCTAAATGCTTGAGTGCCGAGGCCAGGGTAAAACCCATGCCCAAGCCACCAATCAACACCCGCGAACCGGGGCGGCCGGCGACTTTGCGGCAGGGGATTTCCGCCAGGGCGTCTTCGGAGCCGTGCATGCGCGTGTTCATCAATTGGCCGCCGTCACCGCCCTGGATCTTGATGACGAAATCTTCACCGTATTCGAACAGGCACAAGGCACCGCCGTTGTCGGGGATCGGGGTGGTGTCCAGCAGAACGAAACGTTTCATGGAAATCTCATTGGGAAGGGCATTCTTGCGCGGTTGGGAGTAGCCTTACGACATTCCGGTCAGGCCATGGAGCCATCGATGAAGTGCAGCATTCTAACGGTCATTGTGTTGAGCGCGCTCGCCTTGGGTGCGGCGCAGGCTCAGGAGTTGCAAACCGTACCGGTCGCGCCAGCCCCAACGCCAGGCGCACCGGGCACCCCGACGCCGACGCTGTACCCGCAAGTGACCCCGCCTGCCGTGCCCAAGACGAACGGTTCGCCACCCTTGGTGCCCATCGTGCTGCCAACGCCGCCGAAGGACCAGACCGTGCCCGGCCTGCAGCAAAACGACAGCAAGCCGAAGACGCCCGGCGGTTAAAACTGTTGCGAGAGTAATTGGCCGTCGGCCATGCGCAGGCGTTTGGACAGGGCAATGGCGATCGCTCGGATGATCTTGGCGGCCACCCTGGGCGCTTCGTTGAGCATCTTTTCCAGAGCGTCCTTACCCAGGTTCAACAGCACACAGTCACTCGCCGCCACGCAACTGGCCGAGCGTCGTTCGCCGTCGAGTACCGCCATTTCGCCAAAAGCCCGGCCACTGCGCAGGGTGGCGATCGTCAGGCGCTGGCCATCGTGATGGGTTTTCTGCACCGCCACCTGGCCGCTGTGGAGGATGCACATGAACGTGCCGGCATCGCCCTCGAGAAAAATCACCTCGTCACGGGCAATGCTGCTGATATTGAAGTAGCCGGCGGCGATGTGAAAATCCTCCGGCAACAGCGGGTCGAACAAGCCGCAGTCCATGAGCATGTCACGGATCTCGGTATTCATATGTGTCGGTAGTGCCATGGCTGCAATCTTGGTCCATCAATCATGTAGGGCGGTCCTGTGTTCAGACAGAACCGCCCGGCTAAGTTCCTTAAACCAGCCCCAACGCCTTGAACACAAATCCATATTCGAGCGCTACGTCACGTAATCCCTGGTAACGACCGCTCATGCCACCGTGGCCGGCGCCCAGTTCGGTCTTGAGCAACAGCAGGTTGTCGTCGGTCTTGGTGTCACGCAACTTGGCGACCCACTTGGCGGCTTCCCAATATTGCACGCGGCTGTCGTTGTAGCCGGCGATCACCAGCATGTGCGGGTAGGCCTGGGGGCTGACATTTTCGTACGGCGCGTAGGCCTTGATGCGTGCATACACCTCGGGCTCCTGCGGGTTACCCCACTCGTCGTACTCGGTGATGGTCAGGGGCAGTTCCGGGTCGAGCATGGTGTTGAGCACGTCGACGAACGGCACTTCGGCAATCGCCGCCTGGAACAGTGCCGGGCGCTGGTTCAGTACCGCGCCGATCAGCAGGCCGCCGGCACTGCCGCCGCTGATCGCCAGTTGCTTGGCGGTGGTCAGGCCCTGGGCGATCAGGTGTTCGGCGCAGGCGATAAAGTCGCTGAAGGTGTTCTGCTTGTGTTCCTGCTTGCCCGCGCGGTACCAGGCTTCGCCCAGCTCGCCGCCGCCGCGCACATGCGCAATGGCGAAGGCCACGCCACGGTCCAGCAGGCTCAAGCGGGCATGGGAGAACCACGGGTCGAGGCTTGAACCGTAGGCGCCGTAGCCGTACAGGTACAAAGGCACAGGTTTACCGAGGTGGTCGCGCTTGACCACCAGGCTGATCGGCACTTGGGTGCCATCCGCCGAGGTGGCCCACAGGCGTTGGCTCACATAGTCATCGGCGTTGAACACGCCCAGTACCGGCGTTTCCTTGAGCACCTGCTGCGCACCGCTGGCCAGTTCCAGTTGGCGGACCTGGGCCGGTCGGTTCAACGCTTCGTAGCGCAGACGGATCTTGTTGCTGGAAAACTCCAGGCTGTTCTGTACGTAGAGGCTGTAGGCGGCGTCAGGCAATTCCACGCGATAGGCCGGCAGGCCTTCCGGGTGCACTTCGATCACCGGCAGGCCACCCATGCGCAGGCTCAGGGTCATGGCACTGGTATTCAGGCTCACGCCGTCGAGCATCACCTCGTCGCTGTGGGGGATGAGGTTTTGCCACTCATCCTCGGTCGGCATGTCGCCGATGTCGGTTGCCACGAACAGTGCGTAGTTGATGCCCTCCCGGTTGCTGCGGATAAACCAGGTCCACGCGCCATTCAGCTGGCCGTGGTCGACATCGTATTCGTGGTCCTCGACCCGCGGCGCCAGGCAGGTGAAGTCCAGGTGCGGCTGGTTGGCGTCCAGCGCCCAGACCTCGCTGGTGGTCTTGCTGCCCAGCGACAGCAGCAACTGGCGCTCGGAGCTGGAACGGTAGCAATGCAGGAAAAATCGGCCGTCCGGCTCATGGAACACTTCCTGCGCGGCCGTGCCATCCAGGCGGTAGCGATACAGTTTGTGCGGACGGTGGGTGTCGTCCAGTTCGCCGAAGAACAGCGTCAGGCTGTCGTTGGCCCAGGTCATGCTGCCGTCGCAGTCCTGGAATTCCAGTTCGCTGACCTTGCCGGTCGCCAATTCCTTCACGTACAGGGTGTAGATCTCTTCACCGCTGGTGTCGAGGCTGTAGGCCAGGCGCTGGTGGTCGGGGCTGATGCTGAACGCGCCGAGGGAGAAGAAACCGCCATTGGCCAGCACGTTCGGGTCCAGCAACAACTCCTCGCTGCTGTCATCCACCTGGTTGCTGTCGTCGGCCGGGCGACGGCAGCGGTAGTGACGGGCGTACTCGTCACCGGCGGTGGTGCGGGTGTAGTAGAGGTACGGGCCCCAGGGCGAGGGCAGGGACAGATCGGTTTCGAGAATGCGGCCCTTGATCTCCTCAAACAGGGTTTCGCGCAGCGCCTGCTGGTCGGCGAGCTGGGCTTCCTGCCAGGCGTTTTCGGCCTTGAGGTAGTCGAGCACCTCAGCGCTGTCACGCTCCTGCAGCCAGGCGTACGGATCTGGGCCTGGGGCCTTGCGGGCAATCGGGGGGAGCGATATAGGCATGGATTATTCTCTATCTGGCGGACGGTGGCAGGCATTGCAGCCGCGACACGCAAAAGCCGTTATCATAGCCGCCTGTTTGCCTACCTTGCCATGGACACCATGACCGAGAACGACTATCTGACCGCTTGGGGCCTTTACGCCTTCGCCGCTTTGGGCTGCCTGTTGGTGTGGTGGCGCATGACCCGCTGGATCTGGCGCTGGCTGCGCGAGCCGCTGCAATTGCTGATGGCGGTGCTGTTGTTCAGCCCGACCATCGTCGACCCGGTCAAGACTCAGTTCGCCCCGGCCGTGGCCATCACCGCCCTGGACCTGGTGCTCAAGGTCGGCAACAACGCCTGGCGGGCCATCTCCGATCTGTTCATGTACACCATGATCGCCTTTGGCGTGTACATCGTGTTTGTGCTGATCCGCTGGCCCATCGAGCGCGCCGCCAACGCCCGCCGTGAGCGCAAGGCCGCCGCCGATGCGGCCCTGGCCGCCGAACCGGATGAAGATGAAGACGACGTGTCTTTCCGCCGTCCTGCACCTGTGAGCGGTATGCGCGTAGAACCGCGCCTTTAACGTCGTCCGCCCTGCAGCGAGAGCCCTGGCATGTGTGAATTATTGGGCATGAGTGCCAACGTCCCCACCGACATCGTGTTCAGCTTTACCGGGCTGATGCAACGCGGTGGGCGCACCGGCCCCCACCGTGACGGTTGGGGCATCGCGTTTTACGAGGGCCGTGGCCTGCGTCTGTTCCAGGACCCGGCTGCCAGCAGTGAATCGGAAGTCGCGCTGCTGGTGCAGCGTTACCCGATCAAAAGTGAAGTGGTGATTGGCCATATCCGCCAGGCGAATGTCGGCAAGGTCAGCCTGGCCAATACCCACCCGTTCGTGCGCGAACTGTGGGGCCGCAACTGGTGCTTCGCACACAACGGCCAGCTGGCGGACTTCAAGCCCCGCGCCACCTTTTACCGCCCGGTGGGCGACACCGACAGCGAAGCGGCCTTCTGCGACCTGCTTAACCGCGTGCGCGAGGCCTTCCCTGAACCGGTGGACCTTGAACAGGTGCTGCCGGACCTGATCGCAGCCTGCTCCGAATACCGCAGCAAAGGCGTGTTCAACTGCCTGCTCAGTGATGGCGACTGGCTGTTTTGCTACTGTTCGACCAAATTGGCGCAGATCACCCGCCGCGCACCCTTCGGCCCTGCACGCCTGAAAGATGTCGACGTGATCGTCGATTTTCAGGCCGAAACCACGCCCAATGATGTCGTGACGGTGATCGCCACCGAGCCTTTGACCGACAACGAAAACTGGACCCGCTACGAACCGGGCCAATGGAGCCTGTGGCGACGCGGTGAATGCGTCAGCCAGGGCATCACCGAGTAAGGATATCGCCCATGTTGCTCAGTTATCTGCGGTTGGTGCTGTTTGCCATTGGCCTGTTGGTCGGCGTGCAAGTGCCCGGGTTTATCAACGACTACGCCAAGCGCGTCGAAGCCCACTTGATCGAGGCCCAGACCGGCCTCAGTGGGTTTGAAACCACCGCACGGCAGTTCTTCAACGGTGACTTGAAGGCGTTGGTGGCGCATTACCGTGCCAGTGACGACCCGGTGTTCCAGAGCGACGCCAACAGCCTCGGCGCGATGCTTGACCGCCAGGTGGCGTTGGACAAGCAATTCCAGGCCATGCAAGGCCCGTGGTACATCCGCGCCCTGCAAGTGGCGGTGGCGGCCGACCCCGATATTCGCCAGGAAACCTGGAAGGGCTACAGCTATCAGATTCTGCTGACCCCCGAAGCCATGGGCTGGGGATTGGGCGGGGCGATGCTGTTGTCGTTCGGCATCGAGTGCCTGTTCCGCCTGATCGATTGGGTGGTACTGGGCGGCAAGCGCCTGCGCCAGAGCCGGCCGATCGAAGAGCGAGATCTCAAGGGCCTCTAAAGGTTCAACTCGGGGAAAATGTGGGAGGGGGCTTGCCCCCGATAGGGGAGTGTCAGTCAATAGATCAGTGACTGAACCACCGCCATCGGGGGCAAGCCCCCTCCCACAGTTTTATCCAGTGTCTTCAGTGAGGTTGTGCACTAAGCACCATCCGCTCCGCACCGACCTCCTCGGCATACCGCGCCACCACCTTGTGGCACAACCCCACAATCTCCTCCACCAACTCCACCCCCACGCGCCACGACACCACCACCTGCAAATTCGGCAGTTTCTGCGCCATCGGCAACATCACCAATTCCCCGCGCGCCAGTTCTTCGCGCACCAGCACCGGCGGCAGCGCGCCAATGCCAAAACCATCGCGCAACAACCGCGTAATCGCCGACACCGAATTCACGCAGTTCATCCGTGGCGCGGCCACGCCGTTGGCCTGCATCAGGCTGATAACGTCCTGGTGCGGGTGGGAGTTTTTCGAATACGTGATGATGCGCTCCTGGGCCAGTTCGGCCAGGGAGGCGTAGTCACGGTTGTAGATCGACTGGCTGGCGACGATCCAGGCCATGGGGTGGCTGGCCAGTTCCAGGCTGCGCACGGTTTCGAGGCGCAGCAGGTCGGTTTGCAGGATCAGGTCGAGGAAGCCTTTTTGCAGCTGATCGCTGAGGTTCAGCGCGGTATCGGCGACCAATTCGATTTCCACCAACGGGAAATGGTCCATCAGTTCCGCCACCAGTGGGCTGAGCCAGGTGTGGATCACCGTGTCCATGGCGCCGATCCGAATGCGTCCGACCTTGCTGCTGGTGGTCTCCAGGGACTGCTTCAAGCCCTGCATGGTCACCATCATCTGCTCGGCGTAGTCGAGCACCTTCAAGCCTTCCGGGGTCAGGCTCACGCCACGCGAATCGCGCAGAAACAGCTTCACCCCCAGCTCGCTTTCCAGCACCGCGATGCGGCTGGAGATCGACGCCTGGGTGGTGAACAACTTCTCGGCGGTCAGGCGGAAACTCTTGAGCTTGGCCACCCAGACGAAGGTTTCGAGGAACTTCAAATTCATGGGATCAACTTTTTCTTATGCATGGATCGGTTTTTATTAGTTGGACGCCGTACCGGGCCAGCGCCAAAAATCGAGCCATTCCACGATAAGCGCCGTTGGGGTGTCAGGACAAGTTGCGAGTTCTGTGTAAAAAATCCCACACTACAAAAAAATAAAGCCTACAGGAGCGACAGACCGTGAGCCGACTTTTACTGAATTGCGACATCGGCGAAAGCTTTGGTAACTGGACCATGGGTCTGGACGCCGAGGTCATGCCGTTCATTGATTGCGCCAACGTGGCCTGTGGCTTTCACGCCGGCGACCCGAGCATCATGCGCAAGACCGTCAGCCTGGCGCTCAAGCATGGCGTGCAAGTCGGCGCGCACCCGGCGTATCAGGATCTGCAAGGTTTCGGTCGCCGCTCCATGGCCTACACACCCCAGGAAATCCAGGACCTGTTGCACTACCAGATAGGTGCGCTCGACGGTATTTGCCGGGCCCAAGGTGGGTGTGTCAGCTACGTCAAACCCCACGGCGCGATGTACAACGACATGATGGCCAACCCGGCCCAATTGCGCGCGGTGATCCAGGCCGTGGCGGCCTACGG
Organism: Pseudomonas sp. QC2; assembly: GCF_002859085.1. Taxonomy (NCBI): domain Bacteria; kingdom Pseudomonadati; phylum Pseudomonadota; class Gammaproteobacteria; order Pseudomonadales; family Pseudomonadaceae; genus Pseudomonas; species Pseudomonas sp. QC2. The sequence goes on along the minus strand of NZ_PKKS01000012.1, from coordinate 209,385 downwards.
CGAACTGCCGCTGATGCTGCTCGCCACCCGCGACAACAGCGCGGCCCAGGCCCTGGGCGACGAATACGGTGTAACCCTGTGGTTCGAAGCCTTCGCCGACCGCGCCTACGACAACAAGGGGCACTTGGTCTCGCGTCAACTACCCGGTGCCGTGCACCACGATTCCGACACCATCGTGCAGCAAGCCCTGACCATTTCACGCGGCGAAGCGCTGATCGCCAGCGACGGCAGCCCCCTGGTGCTGCAGGCCAATACGCTGTGCGTACACGGTGACAACGCCAGCTCGGTCGCGGCGGTGCAGCGCATCCGCGAGGCATTGAAGCCAGCATGAAGCCACGGATTGAAGTGGTGGCCATCGACTGCCTGATGGTGCGCCTGTTTGATGCAATCGCCGAAACCAACATGCCGTGGATGCTGGCCGCGACCCAACGCCTGCGCAGCGGTTTTGGCGTCGCATTGGTCGACTTGGTGCCGTCCTACACCACCTTGATGGTGCATTACGACCTCAGCGCAGTGAGCCCGGCCCAGGCACGGGAGCTGATCGACCTGGCCCTCACCGACCTGCAGCCGCAGGCCCAGGGCAGCGGCCAATGTCATGTGCTGCCGGTGTGGTACGACCTGAGCGTCGGCCCGGAATTGACCTTGCTCAGCCAGCGCAGCGGCCTGGCCATCGACGAGGTGATTCGCCGTCACAGTGCCCACGAATACCAGGTGTTTGCCCTCGGCTTCGCCCCCGGCTTTGCCTTTATGGGCCTGGTGGATGAAATTCTTGCCACCCCGCGCCTCAACACCCCTCGCAAACGCGTGGCGGCCGGCAGCGTCGGCATTGCCGAACGGCAAACCGCCGCCTACCCGGTGGTGTCGCCAGGCGGCTGGAACCTGATCGGGCGCACGCCGGCCAAACTCTTCGACCGCGAGCGCGAGGGCTACAGCCTGATGCAGCCGGGCGACACCGTGCGCTTCGAGGCGGTCGACCGCGCTGAATTCATCACATTGGGTGGCGACGACACGCCGTTGGAGGCGCAGGCATGAGCCGCTTGATCATCGAGGCCAGCACGCCGCTGTGCCTGTTGCAGGACGCCGGTCGCTTTGGCGTGCGCCATTTGGGCGTGACCCAGGGCGGGGCGCTGGATTGGGTGTCGATGTCCTGGGCCAACTGGCTGCTGGGCAACGCGCTGGACGCGCCAGTGGTGGAAATCACCTTGGGCGGCTTTACCGTGCAGGCCGAGGAGTATTGCCTGCTGGCCCTGGCCGGTGCGGACCTGGGCGCCTATATCGACGAACGCGCCATCAGCCCCGGCCGCAGTTTTATCCTGCAAAAGGGCCAACGCTTGCGTTTCACCCAGCCGTTCAGCGGCGCGCGTGCCTACCTGGCGGCGCCCGGCGGGTTTGATGCGCCGGAGGTGCTCGGCAGTTGCGCCACCGTTGTGCGTGAGGAACTGGGCGGGCTGGACGGTTTCGGCAAGGCGCTGGCCGAAGGCGGGCGGTTGGCCTATTCCGGTACCGGCGGTGCGATGAAGGTGCTGAGCGCGCAGACGTTGCCGGCCAAGGCGCCGCTGGACGTGATCGTCGGCGCACAGATCGGCCAGTTCAGCGGCCAGAGCCTGTTCGATGCGTTCAACACTGAATGGGCCCTCGACAGCCGCGCCGACCGCATGGGCATGCGCTTGCTCGGCACGCCGTTGCAGTACCAGGGGCCGTCGCTGATTTCCGAGGGGATTCCGTTGGGCGCGATCCAGGTGCCGCCGGATGGGCAGCCGATTGTGTTGCTCAATGACCGGCAGACCATTGGCGGCTATCCGCGCCTGGGGGCGTTGACGCCGTTGTCGCTGGCACGGCTGGCGCAGTGTCTGCCGGGGGAGAAGGTGAGGTTGGCGCCAGTGGTGCAGGAGACGGCGCATCGGCAGCACATCGAGTATTTACGCCGATTTGCATAACACCGCATTTAAAATGTGGGAGGGGGCAAGCCCCCTCCCACATTAGATTTCCTGCATTATTGCGGGCGCCGCCTATTTGGAGAGAAAGCGCATCCCTTCTTCCAGCCCGCGCAATGTCAGCGGATACATCTGATCCTCCACCAACTCCCGCACAATCCCCGTCGACGCCGTATACCCCCACGTGTCCTTCGGGTACGGGTTAATCCAGATGAGCTTCTTGTACTTGGCCATGAAGCGCTGCATCCAGACATATCCCGGCTCTTCATTCCAGTGCTCGACACTGCCGCCCGCCTGGGTGATTTCATACGGCGCCATCGACGCATCGCCGATAAAGATCACTTTGTAGTCGGCGCCGTACTTGTGCAGCAGGTCCTGGGTCGAGGTGCGTTCCGAGGTGCGGCGCTGGTTGTTCTTCCACACCGACTCGTACACGAAGTTATGGAAGTAGAAGTACTCCAGGTGCTTGAACTCGGTCTTGCACGCGGAGAACAGCTCTTCGCAGATCTTCACGTGGGCATCCATCGAGCCGCCGATATCGAACAGCAACAGCAGCTTGATGGTGTTGCGCCGCTCCGGGCGCATCTGGATATTCAGCAAACCGGCGTCGCGGGCGGTGTGGTCGATGGTGCCGTCGATATCCAGCTCTTCCGCCGCACCCTGGCGCGCAAACTTGCGCAGGCGGCGCAGGGCGATCTTGATATTGCGCGTGCCCAGTTCGACCTGATCGTCGAGGTTCTTGTACTCGCGCTGGTCCCAGACCTTCACGGCCTTGCCCTGGCGCTTGCCGGCATCGCCGACGCGGATGCCTTCCGGGTTGTAACCCCCGGAGCCAAACGGGCTGGTGCCGCCGGTGCCAATCCACTTGTTGCCGCCGGCGTGGCGCTCCTTCTGTTCTTCCAGGCGTTTCTTGAATTCCTCGATCAGCTTGTCCAGGCCGCCGAGGGACTGGATCTGCGCGCGCTCCTCATCGGTCAGCGAGCGTTCGAACTCTTTGCGCAGCCAGTCCTCGGGAATCAGCGCCTGCAAGTGGTCGTCGAGTTTTTCCAGGCCGTTGAAGTAGGCGCCAAAGGCCCGGTCGAACTTGTCGTAGTGCCGTTCGTCCTTGACCAGGATCGCCCGGGACAAGTAGTAGAACTCGTCCATGTCGGCGAAGGTCACGCGTTGCTTGAGCGCGTTGATCAAGTCGAGCAGCTCGCGCACCGACACCGGCACCTTGGCGGCCCGCATTTCATTGAACAGGTTGAGCAACATCAGCGATTACCGCGACGGCTCATGAACGCCAGACGCTCCAGCAACTGCACGTCTTGCTCGTTCTTCACCAAGGCACCGGCCAGCGGCGGGATGGCCTTGGTGGGGTCGCGCTCGCGCAGCACGGCTTCGCCGATATTGTCGGCCATCAGCAGCTTGAGCCAGTCGACCAGTTCGGAAGTGGAGGGCTTTTTCTTCAGGCCCGGCACCTTGCGTACGTCGAAGAACACGTCGAGGGCTTCGCTGACCAGGTCTTTCTTGATGTCGGGGTAGTGCACATCCACGATCTTTTGCAGGGTGGCGCGGTCGGGGAAGGCGATGTAGTGGAAGAAGCAGCGGCGCAGGAACGCGTCCGGCAGCTCTTTTTCGTTGTTGGAGGTAATGATGATGATCGGGCGTTTCTTGGCCTTGATGGTCTCGTCGATTTCGTAGACGTAGAACTCCATCTTGTCGAGTTCTTGCAGCAGGTCATTGGGGAACTCGATGTCGGCCTTGTCGATTTCATCGATCAGCAGGATCACCCGCTCCTCGGACTCGAAGGCCTCCCAGAGCTTGCCCTTTTTCAGGTAATTGCGCACGTCGTGCACCTTATCCACGCCCAGCTGCGAGTCGCGCAGGCGGCTGACCGCGTCGTACTCGTACAGGCCCTGATGCGCCTTGGTGGTGGACTTGATGTGCCAGGTGATCAGCCTGGCGCCGAAGGATTCGGCCAGTTGCTCGGCGAGCATGGTCTTGCCGGTGCCGGGCTCGCCCTTGACCAGCAGTGGCCGCTCCAGGGTGATGGCGGCGTTGACGGCCAGTTTCAGGTCATCAGTGGCAACGTAGGCCTGGGTGCCTTCGAACTTCATCGGTCATTCCTCGAATTCATCAATGCCCGGACTATACCGCGCGGCCCCGGCGACTGTGAACGCAGGCGGATTATTCAGTCTCTGAATGACCGGTCACCTTCAATCCGCCGAGGGCTTGGGTTGTTCATAACGCGCATTGAAGGCCTGGATAAACCCGTTGCGCAAAATCGCCAAAAACGCCGAGAACGCGCTGACATTTTGCTGATGCACGCTGCCACTCAGCTCCACGCGGGTGGCGAACTGGTTTTTGCTCTGGTTTTTCAGCACGGTCTCACTGGCGCCGACCACGGCCTCCCAGATGGAGCGGAAGATGTTCTTGTCTTTGTTTTCCACGTCTTGTTTCCAGTCGAACACTTCTACATCCCGCAGCAACGGCTTGATGTAGCCGGTCAACTGACCTTTTTCGGCCTGGGCTTCAATGACCACGTCGCCCGTGCCGGCTTTGAAATCGAACTTGCCGTAGGCCGAGGCGAAGTCATTCATGCGCTTTAACTGCAAGTCTTTGGCGCGGAAACGGAATTCGAACTCTTCGAAGTCGCTCAACGGGTCAAAGGTGGCGGTGGCTTCCAGCGGCGCCTGGCCTTGCAGCAACGCCTTGCCTTCAAAGCGCGCGTCACGCTTGCCTTTGACGTCGACCACATTGGTCAGGTTGAAGAAGCTCGCGTTGACGTCCGTGGCGTTGATGTTGACCTGGGGCTTGGAACTGAAGTTATGAAAGGCGATCTTGCCCTCTTCGATACGCACCTCGTTCAAGGTGATCGGCAGCAGTTTGCTCAGTTGTTCCTGCCAGTCGGTGCCTTTACCGGTCTGGGACGCCTGTTTGTTGGCCCCGCCGTCGACGAAGTTGATCTCCGGTCTTACAAAGTGCCCCTCGGCCACCACCGCATGGTCGTACCACAGCGAATGCCAGCTCACGGCGAACTCGATCAGCGGCGCCTTGACGAACGGGACGGGCACCTTGCCGTCCACTTTGACGATTTGCAGGCCGTTGATCCGGTAGGCGCCGCGCCATAGGGCCAGGTCCACATCGGCCACCTGGCCGCGGTAATCGCCCATGTCGGCGAGCTTTTCATTCAGGTAATTGCGCACCAGATAGGGCAGTGCAATGTTCACGGCAACCAGCACCACCACCAGCCCGGCGACGGTCCATAGCGGCCAACTGTAGCGACGTTTCATGGGGAGGGTCCTCTGTCCGTATAGGGCATGGACTGCCGGGAGCGCCGCAACGTTCCGCCGACTGGACGCCTCTGAGCCTGAGGCATACCCTTGGGGCCTTCCGGAAATCGAGCAATAGGACCCGTCATGAGCCGTATCTTTGCAGACAACGCGCACTCCATCGGTAACACGCCCCTGGTGCAGATCAACCGTATCGCACCGCGCGGCGTGACCATCCTGGCCAAGATCGAAGGGCGCAACCCGGGCTATTCGGTGAAGTGCCGCATTGGCGCAAACATGATCTGGGACGCCGAAAGCACCGGCAAACTCAAGCCCGGCATGACCATTGTCGAACCCACTTCCGGTAACACCGGCATCGGCCTGGCGTTTGTCGCTGCGGCCCGTGGCTACAAGCTGCTGTTGACCATGCCGGCGTCCATGAGCATCGAGCGGCGCAAGGTCCTCAAGGCCCTTGGCGCCGAGCTGGTGCTGACCGAGCCGGCCAAGGGCATGCCCGGTGCCATCGCCAAGGCCGCTGAAATTGTTGCTGGCGACCCGGCGACCTATTTTATGCCGGGCCAGTTCGAAAACCCGGCCAACCCGGCGATCCACGAGAAAACCACCGGCCCGGAAATCTGGAACGACACCGATGGCGCCGTGGACGTGCTGGTCGCGGGCGTGGGGACCGGCGGTACCATTACCGGCGTATCGCGCTATATCAAGAACATCGCGGGCAAGCCGATCCTGTCGGTGGCCGTCGAGCCGGTTGTCTCGCCGGTGATCACCCAGGCGCTGGCGGGCGAAGAGATCAAGCCCAGCCCGCACAAGATCCAGGGCATTGGCGCCGGTTTCGTGCCGAAGAACCTGGACTTGTCGATGGTCGACCGCGTTGAATTGGTGACCGACGACGAATCCAAGGCCATGGCCCTGCGCCTGATGCAGGAAGAGGGGATTTTGTGCGGTATTTCCTGCGGCGCCGCCATGGCCGTGGCAGTGCGCCTGGCCGAGAAGCCGGAAATGCAAGGCAAGACCATCGTGGTGATCCTGCCGGACTCCGGTGAGCGCTACCTGTCCAGCATGCTGTTCAGCGATTTGTTCACCGAGCAAGAGAACCAGGCTTGATGCATGTCCTGTGGTGATTAGGCTTACTGTGGTGAGCGGGCTTGTTGTGGTGAGTGGGCTTGTTGTGGTGAGTGGGCCTGTTGTGGTGAGCGGGCTTGTTGTGGTGAGCGGGCTTGTTGTGGTGAGCGGGCTTGCCCCGCGCTGGGCTGCGAAGCAGCCCCAATAAGGCCACCGCATTTCTCCAGCGATAAACGCGGTGACGGGTGTGAGGGCCGCTTCGCAGCCCAGCGCGGGGCAAGCCCGCTCACTACAACGAAGCCGCTCACCACAGTCATCGGTTGATGTGAATCAGCGTTGCTAAGCTAGGCCTTCTGCATAATGGCCCAACTGTTTATCATGGCCGGCTGCTACGTCTGCTGTTGGCCAGGCGATTATTTCCAGGAGTTGCTGCATGACCTTTTCTTTGGCCGCCAAGCTGTCGGTACTGGCGTTGTTTATCGGCAGCACGCTGTATGTGCACCTGCGCGGCAAGGCGCGTTTGCCGATGTTGCGCCAGTTCGTCAACCATTCGGCGCTGTTCGCCCCGTATAACGCCTTGATGTACCTGTTTTCGGCCGTGCCGTCCAAGCCGTACCTGGACCGCAGCAAGTTCCCGGAACTGGATGTGCTCAAGGACAACTGGGAAGTGATCCGCGAAGAGGCCATGCACCTGTTCGACGAGGGTTACATCCGCGCGGCGGAAAAGAACAACGATGCCGGCTTCGGTTCGTTCTTCAAGAAGGGCTGGAAGCGTTTCTACCTCAAGTGGTACGACAAACCCCTGCCATCGGCCGAGGCCCTGTGCCCGAAAACCGTGGCGCTGGTGAGCAGCATTCCCAACGTCAAGGGCGCGATGTTCGCGCTGTTGCCGGGCGGCAGCCACCTGAACCCGCATCGCGATCCGTTTGCCGGTTCCCTGCGGTACCACCTGGGCCTGTCCACGCCGAACTCCGACGACTGTCGCATTTTCGTCGACGGCCAGGTGTATGCCTGGCGCGACGGTGAGGACGTGATGTTCGACGAGACCTACGTGCACTGGGTCAAGAACGAAACCGAGCAGACCCGTGTGATTCTGTTCTGTGACATTGAACGGCCGCTGAGCAATCGCGTGATGACCCGTATCAACCGTTGGGTCAGCAAGCAATTGGGCCGCGCGACGGCACCGCAGAACCTGGATGACGAGCGCGTTGGCGGGATCAACCAGGCGTATGCCTGGAGCAAGACCTTCAGCGACAAGTTCAGTGGTGTGGTCAAGCAGTGGAAGCGCAAGCACCCGAAGGCCTACCGCATTGCGCGGCCGGTGCTGGCTGTGGTTGTCTTGGTACTGCTGTGGAAGTGGCTGTTCGGCTGATCTGAAAGGTTAAACGCGGTCAAAATGTGGGAGGGGCTTGCCCCCTCCCACATTGGTTTTGCGGTGCTCTTAAGATGCGATCAGTTGGCGCAGCACATAGTGCAGAATCCCGCCCGCCTTGAAGTACTCCACTTCATTCAGCGTATCGATCCGGCACAGCACCTCGACTTTCTCGTTGCTGCCATCCTCCCGTGTAATCACCAGCGTCAGGTTCATGCGCGGGGTGATCTCTACGTCGGTCAGGCCGAGAATGTCGATCCTCTCCTTGCCGGTCAGCTTGAGCGACGTGCGGTTCTGATCCAGCTTGAACTGCAACGGCAGCACGCCCATGCCTACCAGGTTGGAGCGGTGAATCCGCTCGAAACTCTCGGCGATCACCGCCTTGACGCCCAGCAAGTTGGTGCCCTTGGCCGCCCAGTCACGGCTTGAGCCGGTGCCGTATTCCTGGCCGGCAATCACCACCAGCGGCGTGCCCGAAGCCTGGTATTTCATCGCCGCATCGTAGATCGGCATTTTCTCGCCGGTGGGGATATACAGCGTATTACCGCCTTCTTCGCCGCCGAGCATTTCATTGCGGATACGGATATTGGCAAAGGTGCCGCGCATCATCACTTCATGGTTACCACGGCGCGAGCCGTAGGAGTTGAAGTCGCGTGGCTCCACGCCTTGCTCGCGCAGGTAGCGGCCGGCGGGGCTGTCGGTCTTGATATTGCCGGCGGGGGAGATGTGGTCGGTGGTGACCGAATCGCCCAGCAGGGCGAGCACGTTGGCGCCTCGGACGTCCTTGATGACCGGCAAGGGACCTGCGATGTCATCGAAGAATGGCGGGTGCTGGATGTAGGTGGAGTCCTTCTGCCACACGTAGGTGGCGGCCTGTGGCACTTCAATGGCTTGCCACTGTTCGTCACCGGCAAACACCTCGGCGTATTCCTTGTGGAACATGCCGGTGCTGACTTGGGCCACCGCGTCGGCGATCTCTTTGCTGCTCGGCCAGATGTCCTTGAGGTACACCGGGTTGCCGTCCTGATCGTTACCCAGCGGCTCGCTGCTGATATCGATGCGTACGGTGCCCGCCAACGCGTAAGCCACCACCAGCGGCGGCGAAGCCAGCCAGTTGGTTTTCACCAGCGGGTGCACGCGGCCTTCGAAGTTGCGGTTGCCGGACAGCACCGACGCCACGGCAAGGTCGGCTTTCTGGATGGCCTTTTCGATCGGCTCGGGCAACGGCCCGGAGTTGCCGATACAGGTGGTGCAGCCATAACCCACGAGGTCGAAGCCAAGTTTGTCCAGGTACTGGGTGAGGCCCGCGGCCTTGTAGTAGTCGGTGACCACTTTGGAACCGGGTGCCAATGAGGTTTTCACCCAGGGCTTGCGGGTCAGGCCCTTTTCCACGGCCTTTTTCGCCACCAGCCCGGCCGCCATCATCACGCTGGGGTTGGAGGTGTTGGTGCAGGAAGTGATCGCGGCGATCACCACCGCGCCGTTTTTCAGGCGATAGGTCTGGCCGTCGTATTCGTAGTCGGTTTCGCCCACCAGGTCGGCATTGCCCACGGCAACCCCGCCGCCGCCTTCGCTTTCGAGGCGACCTTCCTCCTTGTTGGCGGGTTTGAATTGCAGGTCGAGGAAGTCGCTGAACGCTTGGCCGACATTCGGCAGGGACACACGGTCCTGCGGGCGTTTCGGCCCGGCAAGGCTGGCTTCGACACTGCCCATGTCGAGGGCCAGGCTGTCGGTGAACACCGGTTCTTGGCCGGCGTTGCGCCACAGGCCTTGGGCCTTGGTGTAAGCCTCCACCAACTTCACGGTTTCTGCCGGACGGCCGGACAGGCGCAGGTAGTCCAACGTCACTTCATCCACTGGGAAAAAACCGCAGGTGGCGCCATATTCCGGGGCCATGTTGGCGATGGTGGCACGGTCGGCCAGCGGCAGGTCCGCGAGGCCGTCGCCGTAGAATTCGACGAACTTGCCCACCACGCCTTTTTTACGCAGCATCTGGGTCACGGTCAGCACCAGGTCGGTGGCGGTGATGCCTTCTTTCAATTTGCCGGTGAGCTTGAAACCGATCACTTCCGGGATCAGCATCGACACGGGCTGGCCGAGCATCGCCGCCTCGGCCTCGATACCGCCCACGCCCCAGCCGAGTACGCCGAGGCCGTTGATCATGGTGGTGTGGGAGTCGGTGCCGACCAGGGTGTCCGGGAAGGCATAGGTGCGGCCGTCTTCGTCCTTGGTCCAGACCGTGCGGCCGAGGTATTCGAGGTTGACCTGGTGGCAAATGCCGGTGCCCGGCGGCACCACGCTGAAGTTGTCGAAGGCGCTCTGGCCCCAACGCAGGAAGGCGTAGCGTTCGCCGTTGCGCTGCATCTCGATGTCGACGTTTTGCTCGAAGGCATCGGCGTTGCCGAATTTGTCGACCATCACCGAGTGGTCGATCACCAAGTCCACGGGGGAGAGCGGGTTGATGCGCTGCGGGTCGCCCCCGGCCTTGGCCACGGCGGCGCGCATGGCGGCCAGGTCGACCACGGCGGGAACGCCGGTAAAGTCTTGCATCAATACCCGGGCCGGGCGGTACTGGATCTCGCGGTCGGACTGGCGCTCTTTGAGCCAGGCGGCAATGGCCTTGAGGTCGGCGCCGGTGACGGTCTTGTCGTCTTCCCAGCGCAGCAGGTTTTCCAGCAGCACCTTGAGGGACATCGGCAGTTTATCCAGGTCACCCAGGCTCTTGGCGGCTTCGGGCAAGCTGAAGTAGTGATAGGTCTTGTCGTCGATTTGCAGGGTTTTAAGGGTTCTCAGGCTATCAAGGGATGACATTACATGACTCCTTATGGTCCGCACGGCTACGGACCTGACGGGACGAACAGAGCTTTCAAACTAGCCCTGTTTTCAGTAGCTGGCTAATTACTGGACTCTATGGACAGAACCAAGGTTCCGAACTCAGCTATCATGCGCGCGTTTTCATGACAGGCTTTGCGATAGCGCAAGCCAGTTGCCAGGAGATTCAATGAACACCCTTTTTATGCACTGCCGCCCAGGTTTTGAAGGCGAAGTCTGTTCCGAGATCGCGGAACACGCCGCGCGCCTGAACGTTTCCGGCTACGCCAAGGCCAAGACCGGCAGCGCCTGCGCCGAATTTGTCTGCACCGAAGAAGACGGCGCCCAGCGCCTGATGCACGGCCAGCGTTTTGCCGAGCTGATCTTCCCGCGGCAATGGGCGCGCGGGGTATTCATCGACCTGCCGGAAACCGACCGCATCAGCGTGATCCTCGCCCACCTGCGCGAATTCCCGGTGTGCGGCAGCCTGTGGCTGGAGATGGTCGACACCAACGACGGCAAGGAACTGTCGAACTTCTGCAAGAAGTTCGAAGTGCACCTGCGCAAAGCCTTGCTGAACGCCGGCAAGCTGGTCGATGACCCGAGCAAGCCGCGCCTGCTGCTGACCTTCAAGAGCGGCCGCGAAGTGTTCATGGGGCTGGCCGAGTCGAACAACTCGGCCATGTGGCCGATGGGCATCCCGCGCCTGAAATTCCCACGGGATGCGCCCAGCCGTTCTACCCTCAAGCTGGAAGAGGCCTGGCACCACTTCATTCCCCGCGACCAGTGGGACGAGCGCCTGCACGGCGACATGACCGGCGTCGACCTCGGCGCAGCGCCGGGCGGTTGGACCTGGCAACTGGTCAACCGTGGCATGCTGGTAACCGCCATCGACAACGGCCCCATGGCCGAAAGCCTGATGGACACCGGCCTGGTCCAACACTTGATGGCCGACGGCTTCACCTTCGTGCCCAAGCAGCCGGTGGACTGGATGGTTTGCGATATTGTCGAGAAACCGGCGCGTAACGCCGCACTGCTGGAAACCTGGATCGGCGAGGGGCATTGCCGCGAGGCGGTGGTGAACCTCAAGTTGCCGATGAAACAGCGTTACGCCGAAGTGAAGCGCTTGCTGGAGCGTATCGAAGAGGGCTTCAAGGCGCGTGGTATTCGTGTGGAGATCGGCTGCAAGCAGCTGTATCACGACCGTGAGGAAGTGACTTGCCATTTGCGTCGGCTGGAAACAGCGAAGAAAACCAAGGCCCGCTGAGTCTAGGGCGGTCACCGCTCAAATGTGGGCGCTGGCTGGCCTGCGATAGCGGTATAACGGTCGATATCTATGATGAATGTGCCCCCGTCATCGCGGGCAAGCCCGCTCCCACAGTAGAGCGGGTCTGTTTCAGGAGTGAAGTATGAGTCATCCAGAAGAAATGCCTGTAGACGGCACCCTCGACGCCACCGGCCTCAACTGCCCGGAACCGGTCATGATGCTGCACCAGCACATCCGCGACCTGCCGCCCGGTGGCTTGCTCAAGGTGATCGCGACCGACCCGTCCACGCGTCGCGATATTCCCAAGTTCTGCGTGTTCTTGGACCACGAACTGGTGGATCAGCAGGAGCAGGCCGGTACGTACCTGTACTGGATCCGCAAGAACTCCGTTTAACCCAACGCCTTGTCTGCGCGAATGCGCCGGCGTGCACTGCGCGCCAGGCGCACCAGCAACATCCCCGCCGCGCAGCTCAGGCCTACGATCAGCCCTTGCCACAAGCCGCTTGGGCCGCTGGGTTCGCCCAGCCAGTCGGTCAGGCCCAAGGCATAACCCACCGGCAGGCCCACGCCCCAATACGCGAACAAGGTCAGCACCATGGTCACGCGCGTGTCTTGGTAGCCACGCAATGCGCCCGCCGCCGTGACCTGGATGGAGTCGGAGAACTGGAACAGCGCTGAGAACACGATCAACATCGACGCCAAGTGAATCACCACCGGGTCCGGGGTGTAGATCGCCGCAATCTGCTCGCGAAACACCAGCATCAGGCTGCAAGACAAGCAGGCATACGCCAGCGCAGTGCCCATGCCGACACCGGCGGCGAAGCGCGCTTCACGCGGTTCGCCACGGCCCAGCGCCTGGCCGACGCGCACGGTGACGGCCATGCTCAAGGAGTAGGGGATCATGAACACCAGCGAGCTGACGTTCAGGGCGATCTGATGGCCGGACACTACCGTGGCCCCCAGGCTACCGAGCAGCAAGGCGATTACCGCGAAAATGCTCGATTCGGCAAAAATCGCGATGCCAATCGGTAGGCCAATCCCCAGTACACGCTTGATCACCGCCCATTGCGGCCAGTCGAAGCGCTTGAACAATTCGCTGCTCTGATAGGCCGGGCCCCAGCGGGTCCAGCCGGCCAGGCCGAGCATCATCACCCACATCGCAATGGCCGTGGCCCAGCCACACCCCACGCCACCCATGGCTGGCAGGCCGAGGTGACCGTAGATGAAGATGTAGTTCAGCGGAATGTTCAGCGCCAGGCCACACAGGCCCATCACCATGCTCGGCCGCGTGCGGCCCAGGCCGTCGCTGAAACAGCGCAACACGTAATACAGCGCAATGGCCGGCATACCGGCGGCAATGCCATGCAGGTAGCCCATGGACGGCGCGATCAGGTCGGGCTCGACCTTCATCGCACGCAGGATCGGTTCGGCGCAGAGCAACAGCAGCGCGCCCGTGATACCGACCACCACGGCCAGCCACAAGGACTGTCGCACCAGCGGCCCGATCTCGCTGAACTGGCCCGCGCCGTAGCGCTGAGCAACTTTCGGCGTAGTGGCCAGCAGCGTGCCGGTCATCAGCAGGTACACCGGGATCCAGATCGAATTGCCCAGGCCTACGGCCGCCAGGTCCTGGGGGCTGACGCGCCCGGCCATGACCGCATCGACAAAGCTCATCGCCGTAGTGGCCAGTTGGCCGATGATGATCGGCAAGGCGAGCGTCAACAGGCCGCGCACTTCCCGGCTGATGCGGGCGGGGCGGGTGAGGGTGGCGGTGGCAGTGTTCACGTACAGGTGTCCAGTAAAAGGCAGCGCAAGGACGGCGGATTCTACGCCTTGACGCATCGGTCAGGAAAAAACCTGTGTTAGCGATTTGTAAGCGAGGGCTGCGATCCCTGTACACTGCGGGTCCGCCAAAGGAGCCTGCCATGCTGATTGTTGCCGACGAAAATATTCCGCTGCTCGATGCATTTTTCCAAGGATTTGGCGAGATTCGCCGCGTGCCCGGCCGTTCCCTCGACCGCGCTACGGTCGAGCAGGCTGATGTGTTGTTGGTGCGCTCGGTGACCAACGTCAACCGTGCATTGCTGGAGGGCAGCAAGGTTCGCTTCGTCGGCACCTGCACCATTGGCACCGACCATCTGGACCTCGATTACTTCAAGCAGGCCGGCATCCAGTGGTCCAGCGCCCCCGGCTGCAACGCGCGTGGCGTGGTGGACTATGTGCTGGGCAGCCTGCAGACCCTGGCCGAGATCGAAGGCGCCGACCTCAATCAGCGTACTTACGGTGTGGTGGGCGCGGGTGAAGTGGGCGGGCGGCTGGTCAAGGTGCTCAAGGGCCTGGGCTGGAACGTGCTGGTGTGCGACCCGCCACGGCAGATCGCCGAGGACGGCGACTACGTCAGCTTGGCGCAGATCATCGAGCAATGCGACGTGATCAGCCTGCACACGCCGCTGACCAAGTCCGGCAACGGTTCCACCTGGCACCTGTTCGACCGCCAGCGCCTCGAGCAGCTCAAGCCCGGCACCTGGCTGATCAACGCCAGCCGTGGCCCGGTGGTGGACAACGCCGCGCTGCGTGAGGTGTTGCTGGCGCGTGAAGACCTGCAAGCGGTGCTGGACGTGTGGGAAGGCGAACCCGAAGTGGACGTCGACCTGGCTGATTTGTGCGTGCTGGCCACGCCGCATATCGCCGGCTACAGCCTGGAGGGCAGGCAGCGCGGCACGGCGCAGATCTATCAGGCGTTCTGTGCGCACCTGGGTCAGGCGCCGAGCATCCTGTTGAGTGATCTGCTGCCGCCACCGTGGTTGGCCGAGGTGCACTTGAATGCATCGACTGACCCGGCCTGGGCATTGGCGACCCTGTGCCGCAGCGTGTACGACCCGCGTCGCGATGATGCGGATTTCCGTCGTAGCCTTGTGGGAACGGTGGATGAGCAGCGTAAGGCGTTTGACCTGCTGCGCAAGCATTATCCCGCACGCCGCGAGATCGAGGGTTTGAAGGTGCGTATCAATGGGGAGTCGACGGCCCTGGCCAGTATCGTGTCCGCATTGGGCGCGCAGGCAATTTAAACGCCAATAAAAACCCGGCCACCTGGGCCGGGTTTGAAAGAGCGTGGCGTTTCAGCCTTGCTGGGCAGGCTTGACCAATTTTTCTTCCAGTTCGCTGCAGGCTTGCTGGATCATCTCTTCGGTGATCTGCACTTCACGGCCCTGAGCGTCGATGTACGAGCAAGGCAGCTGCTGCGGCTGGCGGATCACTTCAATCTTGGCATCGCTGCTATTTTGCAAGGTCATGGCCTGTCTCCTCATCAGGTTGTGTACCCACTTTAAGACCCCCGCGTGACCACGCTGTTACAACTCCCTGCGGGATCACCGGTTCGAACACCCAGTCCACCAGAAACCGATACAAATTTCCAGCCAGGGGTTAGACCGATAGCCTCTAGGGATCAGCGTCGGCGGGCATAATTAACCTGACTCATTGCTATTTGCCCAAGTTCCCCCAATGTTGGGTGTAGATACTTATCTCCCCTGCGCAGGTGATGCCCTCCATGTTCTCAGTCCGTCAACGCCGTGCGATCCGCCTGGCCAGCCGCTTCATTGCGCCTTACCGCTGGCACGCACTCGGCGCCCTGTTGGCGCTCATCGTTACCGCCGGCATTACTTTGTCCATGGGGCAGGGCATCCGCCTGCTGGTGGACCAGGGTTTCATGACCCAGTCGCCGCACCTGCTCAACCAGTCCATCGGCCTGTTCATGGTGCTGGTGCTGGGCTTGGCGGTGGGCACGTTTGCACGGTTTTACCTGGTGTCGTGGATCGGCGAACGGGTGGTGGCCGATATCCGTCGGCAAGTGTTCAACCATCTTATTTACCTGCACCCGGGCTTCTACGAGAACAACCGCAGTTCGGAAATCCAGTCGCGGCTGACCACCGACACCACCTTGCTGCAATCGGTGATCGGCTCCTCGCTGTCGCTGTTCCTGCGCAATGCGTTGATGGTCATCGGTGGCATCGTGCTGCTGTTTGTCACCAACCCCAAGCTCACCAGTATCGTGGTGGTGGCGCTGCCGCTGGTGCTGGCGCCGATCCTGATTTTCGGCCGGCGCGTGCGCAGCCTGTCGCGACAAAGCCAGGACCGCATCGCTGATGTGGGCAGCTATGTGTCCGAGACCCTCGGTCAGATCAAGACCGTGCAGGCGTACAACCACCAGGTGCAGGACGAACAGCGCTTCGCCGTGACGGTGGAAGACGCCTTTACCACCGCGCGCAAACGCATCACCCAGCGTGCCTGGTTGATTACCCTGGTGATCATGCTGGTGCTGGGCGCCGTGGGGGTGATGCTGTGGGTGGGTGGCATGGACGTCATCAGCGGGCGGATTTCCGGCGGTGAGCTGGCGGCGTTTGTGTTCTACAGCCTGATCGTCGGCAGCGCGGTCGGCACCCTGAGTGAAGTGCTCGGCGAACTGCAACGCGCTGCCGGTGCCGCCGAGCGCATTGGCGAGTTATTGCAGTCGAACAATGACATCCAGGCGCCCGCCGACGGCACCGTCCAACTGCCGGAGCGGGTCAGCGGCCGCATGGAACTGCAAGACCTGCGCTTTTCCTACCCTTCACGTCCCGACAGCTACGCCATCGACGGCCTGAACCTGACCATCAACCCCGGAGAAACCCTGGCGCTGGTAGGCCCATCCGGTGCCGGTAAATCGACCATTTTCGACCTGCTGCTGCGCTTCTACGACCCCCAGCAAGGCCGCATCCTGCTCGAAGGCCACCCGCTGACCGAACTCGACCCCATGGACCTGCGCCGCCACTTCGCCTTGGTCTCCCAGAGCCCGGCGCTGTTTTTCGGCAGCGTCGAAGAGAACATCCGCTACGGCAACCCGACGGCCACCACCGAACAGGTCGAAGCCGCCGCGCGCATTGCCCATGCTCATGACTTCATCCTGCAAATGCCCGACGGCTACCAGACCCACCTCGGCGACGGCGGCATGGGCCTCTCCGGCGGCCAACGTCAGCGCCTGGCCATCGCCCGTGCGCTGCTGGTGGACGCGCCGATACTGCTGCTCGACGAAGCCACCAGCGCCCTCGATGCCCAGAGTGAACACCTGATCCAGCAAGCACTGCCGCAATTGATGCAGGGTCGCACCACGCTGGTGATCGCCCATCGATTGGCCACGGTGAAGAACGCTGACCGCATTGCGGTGATGGACCAGGGCAAGCTGGTGGCGGTGGGTACGCATCAACAGTTGATTGCGAGCAATCCGCTGTATGCGCGGTTGGCGGCGTTGCAGTTCAGTAATGGTGCTGAGGGTGCGGAAAGCGAGGACTAGGCGGTCGATGTAGTGAGCGGGCTTGCCCCGCGCTGGGCTGCGTAGCAGCCCTAACACGGACGATGCGGTGTATCAGTCACCCCTACACCCTACACTCACCCCTACACTGCGGCCACTGGATTGGGAGTGCTTCGCCCTCCAGCGCGGGGCAAGCCCGCTCACCACAAAAATCTAGGGTCACCCCCGTTTTACAAGCCCGCTCGACATCCGGCAGGAATCGTCAACAGTGTGGCAGCCTCTGCCTAGGCCTTACTGATCATCAAAATACCGCTCATGCCAATCCACCAACGGCTGGGGGGAGTTGAGCTTCTGCCCGTAGATCACCGAATAAGACAGCACGTTCTGCACATACTGGCGGGTTTCGTCGAACGGGATGCTTTCCACCCATACGTCGAAACTCAGGTGATCGGCGCCGCGCAGCCACTGGCGCACACGGCCGGGGCCGGCGTTGTAGGCGGCGGAGGCGAGCACGCGGTTGCCGTTGAACTGGCTGTGCACCTGGCTCAGGTAGGCGGCGCCGAGCTGGATGTTTTTGTCCGGGTCCAGCACCTGGGCCGGGGAGGCCAGGGGGATACTGAACTTGCGCGCCGTTTCCTTGGCGGTGCCGGGCATCAGTTGCATCAGGCCGCTGGCGCCGACGCCGGAGCGGGCGTCGTCCATGAAGGCGCTTTCCTGGCGGGTGATCGCGAATATCCAGCTGGAGTGCAGGCCGCGCACCTTGGCTTCCCGCACCAGGGTGTCGCGGTGGGCCATCGGGAAGCGGATGTCCAGGTCGTCCCAGTACTGCGCCTGGCTGATGGTGCGGATGGCGGGGAAGTACCACTTCATGTCGTAGGCCAGCTTGGCCTGGGCGACCATCTCGTCGCGGTTGAAGTGACGGCTGACGTGGTACCACTCACGGCGGCCATCCACGATCTGGCCACGCGCATAGAACTCCAGCGCACGGCGTACGCCGGGGGTGTTGCGTACTTTGTTGACCAGCGCCTGGCTCATCAGCAAGGGCTTGTTCTTCAGTTGGTACGGCGCCTTTGAGCGATCCGCCGCGAGGAAACCATAGAAGTCGCGTTCTTGCGCCAGGTGCTTGTACAGGACCAGCGCTTGCGGGTTGTTAGGCTCGGCCAGTTCGAGGCTGCGGGCTTGCCAGTAGCGCCAGCGGCTGGTGGTGGCGAGGTCTTGTGGGAGCTTGCGGGTCAGTTGGTAGGCATCTTCCCAGCGCGCCAGGCGCAACAGCAGGCGCAGGCGCCATTCCGAGACGGTGTTATCGCGCAACTCGGGGTCGTACTTGGTCATCACCTCGAGGGCGCGCGGGTCGTAGCGCTTGGCCAGGGTCAGGCCGATTTCACGGGCGATCGACACTTTTTCGTCACGCGAGAAGTGCATGCTGCTGGCGTAGCCATCGAGCAGGGCCATGGCCTTGTCCGGATCCTGGCGTGCCAGGCGGCGCAAGCCCAGGCCCACGGCGTCGGACATGGCCTCGGTCGCCGGCAGGAAACGTGACGGGTCGCTGAGCATGTCGGGCTTTTGCGCCACGTCGACCATCAAGCGACCTTGGGCGCCGAGGGTGGGCAGGGTTTTCACCAGGCTGTTGGCCAGCGCGTAGTTGCGCGCTTCGGCGGCGAGTTTGGCGCGATCCCAGATTTTCTGTTCGGTGAGTTGGCCGTCAGCCGCCCATTGGCCGAAGGTGACATCGCAGGCCGCCGGTTGGGACTTGCCGGTCATCCAGAGTTTTTCGGCGGTCTTGTAGCCTTCGGCTTTCAGGTTGTGCGTGAGCTGGAACTGGCCGTGCAGGCAGTCCAGTTCGACGAAATTGAGTTTGGCGTCGTAGTACTTTTCAAAGGTCTGCCAGTCGCCGCGTTCGGCCAGCCAGCGCAACCAGCGCAGTTTCATCCAGTTGGCTTGGGGCAGGTCGCCGTTTTTGGCAAGGAACTGCTCGATTTCCTGGTTGCTCGCGGTTTTCAGGCGGGCGGTCAGTTCGTCGTAGGCCAGGTACGGCGTCAGCGGGTAGTCGGCCAGGGCCTGGCTGTATTGCATGTACGGGCCGGTATCGCCCTTGGCCAGGGCCCGTTTGGCTTCATCGTAATATTGACGTTGGGTGGTGAGGTCCACGGCCTGGGCGGATTGAACGGCGGTGGCGGAAAGAAGCAGACAAGATAAAAAGTTGAAAAGGCGACTGCGCATGAGACGTCCGTGCAGAGAAATCACGACTAGCACCGGCACCGCCGACACTGATTGCCCCTAGCTTAGCCTTTTGCCCGCAGCCGTTGAAAGCTTTGCCGGGCGGTTCGTTCAAGTTCGTTGGAAATGTCCTACAGAACGTGTCGGCAGCGAAAATGCCGGCCGCATCCCACCGTCAACTCAGGTAGAATGCGCGCCCAGTTTTTGGAGAAGCGTATGACCCTGCTCAAATTCAGCGATGTGTCCCTTGCTTTCGGCGCTATGCCGTTGTTGGACAAGGTGTCCTGGCAGATCGCCCGTGGTGAGCGGGTGTGTATCATCGGCCGCAATGGCACCGGCAAGTCCAGCATGATGAAGCTGGTCAAGGGCGACCAGAAGCCCGATGAAGGCTCCGTATGGCGCGCTCCGGGCCTCAAGATTGGCGAATTGCCGCAAGAATTGCCGGTGGCCGACGGACGGACTGTGTTCGACGTGGTTGCCGAAGGCCTGGATGGCGTGGGCGAGTTGCTCGCGCAATACCATCACCTGGCGCAGAACTGTGTCACCGAAGAAGACCTGGACAAGCTGATGCACGTCCAGCAAGACCTCGAAGCCCGTGACGGCTGGCGCCTGCAGCAACTGGTCGACAGCACCTTGAGCCGCCTGCAACTGCCGGCCGACAAGACCCTCGCCGAATTGTCCGGCGGCTGGCGTCGTCGTGTGCTGCTGGCCCAGGCCCTGGTCTCCGAGCCCGACCTGCTGTTGCTCGACGAGCCCACCAACCACCTGGACATCGGCGCCATCGCCTGGCTGGAAGAAGCCATCAAGGATTTCCAGGGCGCCGTGCTGTTTATCACGCACGACCGTGCCTTCCTGCAGAGCTTGGCCACGCGCATCCTCGAACTGGACCGTGGCGGCCTGATCGACTGGAACGGCGACTACGCCAGCTTCCTGGTGCACAAAGAGGCCGCGCTGTCCGCTGAAGAGACCGCCAACGCGTTGTTCGACAAGAAACTGGCTCAGGAAGAAGTCTGGATCCGCCAAGGCATCAAGGCGCGCCGCACCCGTAACGAAGGTCGTGTACGTGCACTGAAAGCCCTGCGCGTTGAGCGCAGCGAGCGTCGTGAGCGCACCGGCAAGGCCAACATCCAGCTGGACACCGCCGACAAGTCGGGCAAGCAGGTGATGGTTCTCGAGAACGTGAGCTTCGCGCACCCGGGCGGCCCGTTCCTGATCAAGGACTTCTCGATGGTCCTGGCGCGCGGCGACCGTATCGGTCTGCTCGGCGCCAACGGTACCGGCAAGACCACCTTGCTCAAGCTGATGCTCAATGGTCTGCAGCCGACCAGCGGCACCGTGGAAGAGGGCACGCGCATCGACGTGGCCTACTTCGACCAACTGCGCCACCAGTTGGACCTGGAGAAAACCGTGATCGACAACGTCGCCGAAGGCCGCGACTTTATCGACATCGACGGCCAGAGCCGCCACGTGCTCAGCTACCTCGGCGACTTCCTGTTCAGCCCTCAACGTGCGCGTACGCCGGTTAAAGCCTTGTCCGGTGGTGAGCGTGCGCGCCTGCTGCTGGCCAAGCTGTTCAGCAAGCCGGCCAACCTGCTGGTACTCGACGAACCGACCAACGACCTCGATGTGGAAACCCTCGAACTGTTGGAAGAAGTGCTGCTGACCTTCAACGGCACCGTGCTGATGGTCAGTCACGACCGGGCATTCCTCGACAACGTGGTCACCAGCACCCTGGTCTTCGAAGGTGAAGGCAAGGTGCGTGAATACGTCGGTGGCTATCAGGACTGGCTGCGCCAGGGCGGCTCGCCGCGTTTGCTGGGCGTGACTGAGAGCAAGTCCGGCAAGGCCGACCTGACCTCCGCTGTGGTTGCCCCCGTGGAAGCTGCTGCGCCGGCCCAGGAAGCTGCACCAGCGGCCAAGAAGAAACTCAGCTACAAGCTGCAGCGTGAGCTGGAGGCCTTGCCGGGCGATATCGACGCCAAGGAACAGCAGATCGCTGCGGTCGAAGCGGAAATGGCTGACGCAGGTTTCTACCTGCGCCCGGCGGCCGAAACTGCCAAGGTGATTGCCTCTCTGGAGACGTTGAACCACGAGCTGGAAGTGTTGGTTGAGCGTTGGGCCGAGCTGGATGCCTGATTGATTGCAGTGCATTAAAAAACCCGGTGTTCATTGGCATGAGCACCGGGTTTTTCATATGAAATGCAGTCCAAAATGTGGGAGGGGGCTTGCTCCCGCTAGCAGTTTGTCAGCTGATGCAGCGGGTGACTGAAACACCGTTATCGGGAGCAAGCCCCCACCCACATTTGATCTTCAAGGAGCTTACGAGGATTTGACCAGCTTCACCGCCAGCACATCGCACGGCGCACCGTGCAATACATCATTGGCGGTAGAGCCCAGTAGCAGCGCCAAGCCGTGACGGCCATGGCTGCCGACCACGATCAGGTCGCAAGCCTTTTCCTTGGCCAAGTGGTGGATTTCCTGGCGCGGTTGGCCGTATGTCAGGTGGCAGTCGTCCTTTTTCAAGTGCGGGTATTTCAGAATCAAACGGTCGAGGCGCTCTTTGGCCTGGTCGAATTGTTGTTGCTGCAACTGGGAAAGGTCCATCGGCACGTCGCCACCAAAGGCCATGGCCATGGGCTCGACGATATGCACCAGCGACAGTTTGGCGCCATTGGCGATTGCAGATTCCTGCGCGCGCTTGATCACTGGATCGCACTCTTCGGTCAGATCGACAGCGACCAGAATATGTTGGTAGGGCATGAGGCGTTCCTCCAGGGGACTGCAATAAGTTCAGTATGGCTGCTTTCAAGCGGATCGGGTTGCGTCAGGTCAAATCCGCTCATCTAGAAATTCGGGAGTACACATATGACGGTCTGGATAGTGGTGTCAATCCTTGTGGTGGTTCTGAGCCCTCTGGCATGGCTGCGCCCGTCGCGCCATCAGAGCGGGCGCATGGCCCTGCGCATGGAAGCGCGCCGCATCGGCCTGGCCATGCAGCTGGCCCCTCAGGAGTGGCCGCACTGGCTCAAGCAGGAGCCGCCGAGCCCGTGCGCGCAGTACTGCCGGCCACGGCGTGGCAGCACCCCGGCGATCTGGAGTTACTGGCAGTTGGAACCAGGGGTGTGGGTCAATCAGTGGCGCGAAGTGTGCGTCGATGAGAAGTTGTTGCCGCATTTTGCAACGCTGCCGGCCAACGTCTACAAAGTCGAGGCTGACAAGCAAATGATCGCCTTGTATTGGGGCGAGAAGGGCGAGGCCAGTGTGTTGAAAGATATCGATGCGTTGCTCAAGGCGCTCGCTTAACGGCCACGCAATAAAAAGCCCGACATCATCATCGGGCTGGAGTTGGCCAGGCAGGCCGGTAAATCGAGGGTTCCCGCGTCGGATGTTCATCCAGGCGCGTTACGGTTGTCGCTAGCCTAGCGGCAGATCCCGTTCTGTACAGCCTTTTTACTCATATTTTCTGTTATTGATTTCGTGAATATTTGAATATTGACGGGGCGAGTGCTTGCCGTTGGGGTTCTGAAATGACTGGAAAGTCGCGTTTTTCCTAGCCTTTCGAGCGATTGACAATTGCCCGGAATTGGATGAAGGTGGCGTACCCAAATCAAACGGGCGTATGAATTGAGCGTTTGTCTGTCAGACGACTCATACAGAATCCCGACTATCGCATTGGCGGGTGTGCCTGGCGGATTGGCATGAGCATTGACGCAACTGTCAGTGTCCAACCAGAGGCCAGCGTCCAATGTGTACTGTTCAGCTTCCATATCGTGGAGATCAGTTGATGATTTACGAAGGTAAAGCCATCACGGTTAAGGCTCTTGAAAGTGGCATCGTCGAACTGAAATTCGACCTCAAGGGTGAGTCCGTCAACAAGTTCAACCGTCTAACCCTGAACGAGCTGCGTCAGGCCGTAGACACCATCAAGGCTGATGCATCGATCAAAGGCGTGATCGTCTCCAGCGGCAAGGACGTGTTCATCGTCGGCGCTGACATCACCGAATTCGTCGACAACTTCAAGCTGCCCGATGCCGAGCTGGTGGCTGGCAACCTCGAAGCCAACAAGATTTTCAGCGATTTCGAAGACCTCAACGTACCGACCGTCGCCGCGATCAACGGCATCGCGTTGGGCGGCGGCCTGGAAATGTGCCTGGCGGCAGACTTCCGCGTCATGTCGGCCACGGCCAAGATCGGCCTGCCTGAAGTCAAGTTGGGCATCTACCCAGGGTTTGGCGGCACCGTGCGCCTGCCGCGCCTGATCGGTGCCGACAACGCCATCGAGTGGATCGCCGCCGGCAAGGAAAACCGTGCCGAAGACGCGCTGAAAGTCGGTGCCGTCGATGCTGTGGTTGCCCCGGACAAACTCGCCGAAGCCGCACTGAACCTGATCAAAGGCGCCATCAGCGGCGAATTTGACTACAAGGCCAAGCGTCAGCCGAAGCTGGAAAAACTCAAGCTCAATGCCATCGAACAAATGATGTCGTTCGAAACCGCCAAGGGTTTCGTGGCTGGCCAGGCCGGGCCGAACTACCCGGCGCCGGTTGAAGCGATCAAGACCATCCAGAAAGCCGCGAACTTCGGTCGCGACAAAGCCCTGGAAGTGGAAGCGGCAGGTTTCGTCAAACTGGCGAAAACCTCGGCGGCCCAGAGCTTGATCGGCCTGTTCCTGAACGATCAGGAGCTGAAGAAAAAGGCCAAGGCCTACGACGAGATCGCCCGCGACGTGAAACAGGCGGCCGTACTCGGCGCCGGTATCATGGGCGGCGGTATCGCCTATCAGTCGGCGTCCAAGGGCACGCCGATCCTGATGAAAGACATCAACGAGCACGGTATCGAGCAAGGCCTGGCAGAAGCCGCCAAGCTGCTGGTGGGTCGTGTGGATAAAGGTCGCATGACCGCAGCGAAGATGGCTGAAGTGCTTAACGGCATTCGTCCTACGCTGTCCTACGGTGATTTCGGGCATGTCGACCTGGTGGTCGAAGCCGTAGTCGAGAACCCGAAGGTCAAGCAGGCCGTGCTGGCCGAAGTCGAAGCCCAGGTCAAAGACGACACTATCCTGGCCTCCAACACCTCGACCATTTCCATCTCGCTGCTGGCCAAGGCCCTCAAGCGTCCGGAAAACTTCGTCGGCATGCACTTCTTCAACCCGGTGCACATGATGCCGCTGGTCGAAGTGATCCGTGGCGAGAAGTCCAGCGAGCTGGCCGTGGCCACCACCGTTGCCTACGCCAAGAAAATGGGCAAGAACCCGATCGTGGTCAATGACTGCCCGGGCTTCCTGGTCAACCGCGTGCTGTTCCCGTACTTCGGCGGCTTCGCCAAGCTGGTCAGCGCCGGTGTGGACTTCGTGCGCATCGACAAGGTCATGGAAAAATTCGGCTGGCCGATGGGCCCGGCGTACCTGATGGACGTGGTCGGCATCGACACCGGCCACCACGGCCGCGACGTGATGGCTGAAGGCTTCCCGGACCGCATGAAAGACGACCGCCGTTCGGCGATCGACGCGCTGTACGAGGCCAAGCGCCTGGGCCAGAAGAACGGCAAGGGTTTCTACGCCTACGAGGCCGACAAGAAGGGCAAGCAGAAGAAAGTGGCCGATCCGTCGGTGCACGAAGTGCTGGCTCCGGTCATCTACGAACAGCGTGAGGTGTCCGACGAAGACATCATCAACTGGATGATGATCGCCCTGTGCCTGGAAACCGTGCGTTGCCTGGAAGACGGCATCGTCGAGACCGCCGCCGAAGCCGATATGGGCCTGGTGTACGGTATTGGTTTCCCTCCATTCCGTGGTGGTGCGCTGCGTTACATCGATTCGATCGGTGTGGCTGAGTTCGTTGCCCTGGCTGACAAATACGCTGATTTGGGCCCGCTGTACCACCCGACCGCGAAGCTGCGTGAAATGGCCAAGAATGGCCAGAGCTTCTTCGGTTAAGCGCCCAGACGACTAGAGCGAGAATATTTATGAGCTTGAATCCAAGAGACGTGGTGATTGTCGACTTCGGTCGCACACCGATGGGCCGCTCCAAGGGCGGCATGCACCGCAACACCCGTGCCGAAGACATGTCGGCACACCTGATCAGCAAGTTGCTGGAGCGCAACGTCAAGGTCGACCCGAACGAAGTCGAAGACGTGATCTGGGGCTGCGTCAACCAGACCCTGGAGCAGGGCTGGAACATCGCGCGCATGGCGTCGCTGATGACTCAGATCCCGCACACCGCCGCCGGCCAGACCGTGAGCCGCCTGTGCGGTTCGTCGATGAGCGCGCTGCACACTGCCGCCCAGGCAATCATGACCGGCAACGGTGATGTGTTCGTGGTCGGCGGTGTGGAGCACATGGGCCACGTCAGCATGATGCACGGCGTCGATCCTAACCCGCACATGTCGCTGTACGCGGCAAAAGCCTCGGGCATGATGGGCCTGACCGCGGAAATGCTCGGCAAAATGCACGGCATTACCCGTGAAGCCCAGGATGCGTTTGGCCTGCGTTCGCATCAGCTCGCCCACAAGGCGACCGTGGAAGGCAAGTTCAAGGATGAAATCATCCCGATGAACGGTTATGACGAGAACGGTTTCCTCAAACTGTTCGATTACGACGAAACCATTCGTCCGGATACCACCCTGGAAAGCCTGGCGGCTCTGAAGCCGGCGTTCAATCCAAAGGGCGGCACCGTGACCGCCGGTACTTCGTCGCAAATCACCGACGGTGCCTCGTGCATGATCGTGATGTCGGCGCAGCGTGCCCAGGACCTGGGTATCCAGCCGCTGGCCGTGATCCGTTCGATGGCAGTGGCGGGTGTGGACCCGGCGATCATGGGCTATGGTCCAGTACCGGCCACACAAAAAGCCTTGAAGCGCGCGGGCCTGACCATCTCGGATATCGACTTCTTCGAGCTCAATGAAGCTTTCGCCGCACAGGCCCTGCCCGTGCTGAAAGATTTGAAAGTGCTCGACAAGATGAATGAGAAGGTTAACCTGCACGGCGGCGCAATTGCCCTGGGCCACCCATTTGGTTGCTCCGGTGCGCGTATCTCCGGCACTTTGCTTAACGTGATGAAGCAAAATGGCGGCAACCTCGGGGTAGCCACCATGTGCATTGGTCTCGGCCAAGGCATTTCCACCGTCTTCGAACGCATCTAAGCGTTGGGTTGACGGAAGCCGGGGCCCAGTGCCCCGGTTTTTGTTTTTTGGCGGTTTTGTATTTTTTTTTTAACAAATTTTGTAAGAGGGCCAGAGCATGAAAGTCGAACCAGGGCTCTACCAGCATTATAAAGGTCCGCAGTACCGCGTTTTCAGTGTGGCGCGGCACTCCGAGACCGAAGAAGAAGTGGTGTTCTACCAAGCACTGTATGGCGATTACGGCTTTTGGGTGCGCCCATTGAGCATGTTCCTGGAGACCGTCGAAGTTGACGGCGAACAGGTCCCACGCTTTGCTTTGGTGCAGGCCGAACCCAGTCTTTTTTCAGGGCAATAACGGCAGGCCGCGCAGAATACTGCGCTTGACCTCACCTTGTTGCCACTATATATAGCGTTGCCGCGTCAGGCGCCAACTGCCTTTCACTTCTCGAATTCAGGAATTTTCCGATCCATGGGCAAATCGCTGGTCATTGTGGAATCCCCGGCTAAGGCCAAGACCATCAACAAGTACTTGGGCAACGAGTACGTGGTGAAGTCGAGTATCGGCCATATCCGAGACCTGCCCACCAGCGGTTCGGCTAGCGCCAGCAAGGAGCCTGCCGCCAAGCGCGGCAAGGCCGCCGCGGGCGAAGGTCCGGTACTCACGCCTAAAGAGAAAGCGCGCAAGCAGCTGGTCTCACGCATGGGTGTGGACCCGGATCATGGCTGGAAGGCCAAGTACGAAATCCTTCCGGGCAAGGAAAAGGTCATCGAAGAGCTGCGCCGGCTCGCCAAAGATGCCGACACCATCTATCTCGCAACGGACTTGGACCGCGAAGGGGAAGCCATTGCCTGGCACCTGCGGGAAGCCATTGGCGGCGACGACAGCCGCTACAAGCGTGTGGTGTTCAACGAAATCACCAAGAAAGCCATCCAGGAAGCCTTCTCCAAGCCGGGCGAACTGGACATCGACCGTGTCAACGCCCAGCAGGCGCGTCGTTTCCTCGACCGCGTCGTGGGTTACATGGTCTCGCCACTGTTGTGGGCCAAGATCGCCCGTGGCCTGTCCGCCGGCCGTGTGCAATCGGTCGCGGTAAAGCTGGTGGTGGAGCGTGAGCGCGAGATCCGTGCGTTCAACCCCGAAGAGTATTGGGAAGTCCACGCCGACCTCGGCACCGCCAAGGGCGCCAATGTGCGCTTTGAAGTGGCCCGCGAGAAAGGTGAGGCCTTCAAGCCGCTGAACGAAGCCCAGGCCATGGCTGCGCTGGAAAAGCTCAAGGCGTCCAGCTACAGCATCGTCAAGCGTGAAGACAAACCCACCAGCAGCAAGCCATCGGCACCGTTCATCACCTCCACCCTGCAACAGGCCGCGAGTAACCGCCTGGGCTTCGGGGTAAAGAAAACCATGATGATGGCCCAGCGTCTGTACGAAGCCGGCTACATCACCTATATGCGTACCGACTCCACCAACTTGTCGGTGGACGCGGTCGCGATGGCGCGTACCTACATTGAAAGCGAGTTCGGCAAGAAATACCTGCCGGAGAAGCCGAACGTCTACAGCAGCAAGGAAGGCGCACAGGAGGCTCACGAAGCGATTCGTCCTTCGGACGCCAACACCGAGCCAAGCAAGCTCAGTGGCATGGAGCGCGACGCCGAGCGCCTCTACGAGCTGATCTGGCGCCAGTTCCTGGCCTGCCAGATGCTGCCGGCGCAATACCTGTCCACCACGGTCAGTGTGGGGGCTGGGGACTTCGAGCTGCGTGCCAAGGGCCGTATCCTCAAGTTCGACGGTTACACCCGCGTGATGCCGCAAATCGCCAAGCCAGGCGATGATGATGTGCTGCCGGACATGGCCCAGGGCGATACGTTGAAGCTGATCAAGCTCGACCCGTCCCAGCACTTCACCAAGCCACCGGCGCGTTACTCGGAAGCCAGCCTGGTAAAAGAGATGGAAAAACGCGGTATCGGTCGTCCTTCGACCTACGCGGCGATCATCTCCACCATCCAGGATCGCGGCTACGTGGCGTTGCACAACCGTCGTTTCTATTCGGAAAAGATGGGCGACATCGTCACCGAGCGCCTGTCCGAGAGCTTCTCCAACCTGATGGACTACGGCTTTACCGCCGGTATGGAAGAGAACCTCGATGACGTCGCCCAGGGCGAGCGCGACTGGAAAAACGTGCTGGACGAGTTCTACGGCGACTTCAAGAAAAAGCTCGAAGTGGCCGAAAGCCCTGAGAGCGGCATGCGTGCCAACCAGCCGGTGATGACCGACATCCCGTGCCTGACCTGCGGCCGCCCGATGCAGATTCGTACGGCGTCCACCGGCGTTTTCCTCGGTTGCTCGGGCTACAGCCTGCCGCCGAAAGAGCGCTGCAAGGCCACCGTCAACCTGGTGCCGGGCGATGAAATCGCGGCTGACGATGAGGGTGAATCCGAGTCGCTGGTACTGCGTGGCAAGCACCGTTGCCCGATCTGCAGCACGGCGATGGACGCTTACCTGCTGGACGAGAAGCACAAGCTGCACATCTGCGGTAACAACCCGGATTGCAACGGCTACGAGATCGAAGAAGGCACCTACCGCATCAAGGGCTATGAAGGTCCGAGCCTGGAATGCGACAAGTGCGGCAGCGAGATGCAGCTCAAGACCGGTCGTTTCGGCAAGTTCTTCGGTTGCACCAACCCGACGTGCAAGAACACCCGCAAACTGCTGAAAAGCGGTGACGCGGCGCCGCCTAAGATGGACCCGGTGAAGATGCCCGAACTCAAGTGCGAGAAGGTCAACGACACCTACATCCTGCGTGACGGCGCTTCCGGCCTGTTCCTGGCGGCCAGCCAGTTCCCGAAAAACCGCGAGACCCGTGCACCGTTGGTGCTGGAGATCGTGCCGCACAAGGATGAGATCGATCCGAAGTACCACTTCCTGTGTGAAGCGCCGAAGAAGGATCCCGACGGTCGTCCGGCCGTGATCCGCTACAGCCGCAAGACCAAGGAGCAATACGTGCAGTCCGAAGTGGACGGCAAGCCTACCGGCTGGAAAGCGTTCTACGACGGTGGTAAGTGGAAGGTCGAGGACAAGCGTCAGGGCGCTTGATCCGTCGGATGCGCTGAAGATCCAATGTGGGAAGGGGCAAGTCGAATCGTCGTCGCCCCTCCCACATTGGATCTTTTTGGTTCTGAACGTCGAGTTTTGACCCGCCTAAGCAGCGGTTTATTGCACTTGCAGTAGGTTCGGCTGATCCGTGACACTGTTCAGCGAGCATCACGCTTATTCGTTGTGGAGATTGCCGTCATGGCCAACGAACTCTATACCCGTACCAACCAGAAAATTTACTTCGCGGGTTTGTCCCTGGAAGCCCTTGGCCGTGCCGAGGAAGGGAAGGAGATGAATGCGATTGCGCTGGTTCAGGCTGGGCGTGAAGCCGCGTTGTTCCACCTGTATGGTGCGTTACTGGGCTTGTGTCATGAGATCGCCGGGTTCTACCGCTTGCCCCAGGCCGGTTCGCCCCGTGCGGAAATGATCATGAGTCGTGAAGTGCTGGAAAGCATGGCGATCCCTGAGCTGGCCGAGTTGGTGGAAATGGCCCAGAGCCCTGACAGCTGGGTCGCGCGTCTGCTTAAGGCCCATGCGGATATGTTTCAGCCGCCCCGTGTTCCCCATGTGCCCAAGGGCGATGTGACCCAGCCCCTGATCGTGGCGGTTGCGTTGGAAGAGGAAGAGCCCAAGCCTCTGAGTCGCGAAGAGTTGGAAGGCTGGCGTCAGGATCTGAAAAAGATGGCGTTGCGCTTTCGTGAAGGTTTAAACGAGTGCTGAACGTTGGTCGGATTCATATGGCGCCGTTCATCAAGCCGTAAAGAAACCTCTTCAGAACCTCAACGAAGCCGGGCGGATGACTGATATAATCCCGGGCTTTCGTGGAGAACAGACTTTTATGCCGACGTCCTTTCTGGAAATTGTTGAGTTGCCCGACGGCCGAATCGAGCTGCGCCGGGCTGAGGACGAAGGTTCTCTGGTTATTCTGGATTTTTCCGAGGACGCCAAAGTGTTCCTGCAGGGCCAGCACGTGGAAGTGGCAAAAGCCATGTTGAGCGTGGGTGTGCAGATGGCAGGTCGCCTTGCAGAAGGCGAGCCGGAGAAAGAAGACGGGCCACGCGTTCTTCACTGAGGTCTGCGACGAGCGTGCAAGTTTTGGTCAGCGGGGCTGTTGTGGTGAGTGGGCTTGTGGTTGTGAGCTGGGCTGTTGTGGTGAGCGGGCTTGCCCCGCGCTGGGCTGCGAAGCGGCCCTAAATAGATTCAATGCGGTACATCAGATATTCCACGGTGCTTGGTTTTGGGGCCGCTTCGCAGCCCAGCGCGGGGCAAGCCCGCTCACCACAACAAGCCTGCTCACCACAACAAGCCTGCTCACCATAAGAAGCCTGCTCACCACAACAAGCCCGGTCACCATAAGAAGCCTGCAAACCACAGTAAGCCCGGTCACCATAACAAGCCTGCAAACCACAGTAAGCCTGCACACCACACGCAAAGTCCGTACTTTTATCCCAATCGAATATTCAAGCTCTGAGCATCGCCCGTGCGTGCGGCGCTGATCAGCTGTTGCTTGGCCGCAGCATTCAGAGGGTTCAGCCAGCTCACCACGGTGTGGCTACGGCCCAGGCGCAAGGCTTCGCAGGTCAACTGCTGGGCGCTTTGCGCGCCGCGCGGTTGCAGCAGCAGGATGCGTTCGCGGTTGAGGCCGGCGTCCCGCAGCCAGGCCTGGGTCAGGCTGGCGGGCGGGGCGATCAGCGTCAGCCAGCGGGCGTCCTGCTCTTCGCTCAATTCGCGAAGGATCGGCGCCAACAGGCTCAGGCAGCTCCCAGCTGCACCGCGCAACGACAATTCACTGAACGCCTCAGGCTCGGCGCTCCAGGGCGCCTCGATCGTTTCCTTGAGGATGGGCGCAAGGGGTTGGGCCATGAAGGCCTCGAACAGCGACAGTTGTGTGTGTTGTGGGGTGTGCACGAG
Source organism: Pseudomonas sp. QC2 (assembly GCF_002859085.1). Taxonomy (NCBI): domain Bacteria; kingdom Pseudomonadati; phylum Pseudomonadota; class Gammaproteobacteria; order Pseudomonadales; family Pseudomonadaceae; genus Pseudomonas; species Pseudomonas sp. QC2. Next base: position 178,048 of record NZ_PKKS01000012.1, on the reverse strand, counting down.
CTGCATGATGCCTCCTTTAGCGGCGAATGACGCCGACGCTCAAGCCTTCGATCACCAGGTCCTGATCTTTCAGGTTCACTTCAATCGGGGCGAACTCAGGGTTCTCGGCCAACAGCCAGACCTTGCTGCCTTCGCGCTTGAAGCGTTTGACGGTGACTTCGTCGCCGATACGGGCGACGACGATCTGGCCATTACGGGCTTCGCGTGTAGTGTGGACGGCCAGCAGGTCACCGTCGAAGATGCCCACGTCCTTCATGCTCATGCCATGGACCCGCAACAGGTAGTCGGCGCGAGGATGGAAGAAGGTCGGGTTGATGTTGCAGGATTCCTCGACGTGCTGCTGCGCCAGGATCGGCGCACCGGCAGCGACACGGCCGATGATCGGCAGGGTCGATTCGTCGGCCTTGGCTTCGAAGCCAGGGATGCGAATGCCGCGCGAGGCACCGGGGGTCATCTCGATGGCGCCTTTGCGCGCGAGGGCCTTGAGGTGTTCTTCGGCGGCGTTGGGGGACTTGAACCCCAGTTCCAGCGCAATTTCCGCTCGTGTCGGCGGGTAGCCGTTGTCATCGAGGCAGCGCTTGATAAAAGCCAGAATCTCAGCTTGGCGTGGCGTCAGTTTTAGCATGTTGATCGCTCTGTCTTTTTATACAGTGACTGGGATTATATACAGTGAACTGCGCTTGGCAATCATCCTTTTTGGCCACTCCGCTGGACGGTCATCGGGGACACGTCCTACAAGGCAGGGATAGCGCTGCCTACAGACCGCCAAGGATGTGATTAAATAGCGATGAAATACATGACTGCCCGGCCGGAAAGCGAACCCGCAGGCTTGACAAGACACGACCTGAAACGTATGTTTCAAACAAGTGTTTGTCAGGCGGAGTAGCCATGGCCCAGTCGGAAACCGTTGAACGCATTCTCGATGCTGCCGAGCAATTGTTCGCGGAAAAAGGATTCGCTGAAACTTCATTGCGGCTGATTACCAGCAAGGCTGGCGTCAACCTCGCGGCAGTGAATTACCATTTCGGCTCGAAAAAAGCGCTTATCCAAGCCGTGTTCTCGCGCTTCCTGGGGCCGTTCTGCGCCAGTCTTGACCGTGAACTCGAGCGTCGCCAGGCAAAGGCTGAGCACAAGCCCACCTTGGAAGAGCTGTTGGAAATCCTCGTTGAACAAGCCCTGGTGGTTCAGCCCCGCAGCGGCAACGACCTGTCGATCTTCATGCGCCTGTTGGGCTTGGCGTTCAGTCAAAGCCAGGGCCACCTGCGGCGTTACTTGGAAGACATGTACGGCAAGGTTTTCCGCCGCTACATGTTGCTGGTCAACGAGGCCGCCCCGCGTATTCCGCCGATCGAGCTGTTCTGGCGTGTGCACTTCATGTTGGGTGCTGCCGCGTTCAGCATGTCCGGGATCAAGGCGTTGCGGGCCATTGCCGAAACCGATTTCGGTGTGAATACCTCTATCGAGCAGGTCATGCGCCTGATGGTGCCGTTCCTTGCCGCCGGCATGCGCGCCGAAACCGGCGTGAGCGACCCGGACATGGCCGCCGCCCAGCTGCGCCCACGCAGCAAATCCGCGCCGGCCCCCGCCAAGGTTTGACCCGTCCGGGTGTGCGCAGCCGCTTGCATCCGCTAAGCTAGCGGCCCATGCCGAATTCAGCTATTTACTCGCAACCCGTTGTTCTCACTGTGCCTGGTGAGAGCAACGGGTTGTGTGCGTTCTATAAGGAAGGTTTATGACTGCTGCCCTGCAAGGTTCTTTGATGGTCGACGTTGCCGGTACCTGGCTGACGGCCGAGGATCGCCACCTGTTGCGCCAGCCTGAAGTGGGCGGCCTGATCATTTTTGCGCGCAATATCGAGCATCCACGCCAGGTGCGGGAGTTGAGCGCGGCGATTCGTGCCGTGCGCCCGGACCTGTTGCTGGCGGTTGACCAGGAAGGCGGTCGCGTACAGCGCCTGCGCCAGGGCTTTGTGCGCCTGCCGGCTATGCGTGCGCTGGCGGACAACCCCAATGCTGAACACCTGGCCGAGCAATGCGGCTGGATCATGGCGACTGAAGTGCTGGCCGTGGGCCTGGACCTGAGTTTCGCCCCCGTCCTCGATCTGGACTATCAACGCAGCGCCGTGGTCGGCACCCGATCCTTCGAGGGCGACCCCGAACGCGCTGCCGTGCTCGCCGGTGCCTTTATCCGTGGGATGAACAGCGCGGGCATGGCCGCGACCGGTAAACACTTCCCGGGCCATGGTTGGGCGGAGGCCGATTCCCACGTCGCGATTCCCAATGATGAACGCAGCCTGGAGCAGATTCGCGCCAATGACCTGGTGCCTTTCGCACGCTTGAGCAAGCAACTGGCGGCGGTGATGCCCGCTCACGTCATCTACCCGCAGGTTGATAACCAACCTGCAGGTTTCTCGCGCCGCTGGTTGCAGGACATCCTGCGCGGCGAGTTGCAGTTCGATGGGGTGATTTTCAGTGATGACTTGTCGATGGCGGGGGCCCATGTGGTGGGCGATGCGGCCAGCCGCATTGAAGCGGCGCTGACGGCCGGTTGCGACATGGGCCTGGTGTGCAATGATCGCGCGGCTGCCGAGTTGGCGTTGACCGCCGCCCAGCGCATGAAGGTCAAACCATCGGCCCGAATCGCACGCATGCGCGGACAGGCGATTGCGTCGACGGACTACAAGCAGGATCCGCGTTGGTTGGCGGCAGTTACCGCGCTGCGTGAAGCGCAGTTGATCGGCTGAAAACCGCGGTGCGCCCATCGCAGGCAAGCCAGCTCCCACATTCGACCGCAGTTATCTTGAAGAAACGCGGTCACCTGTGGGAGCTGGCTTGCCTGCGATAGCGATCTGACAGTCAGCGCTTTTCCTGTTTGTGGGGCAACGGCGCAAACAGCGCTTCAATATCCTCGTTGCCCAGCTGCCAGTCTCCGGTAGTACGCCCATCCAGCACGCCCGCTGCCAGATCGGACTTTTCCTTCTGCAGGTGCTGGATTTTCTCCTCCACCGTGCCCCTGGCAATCATCTTGTAGACGAACACCGGCTTCTCCTGACCAATGCGATAGGCACGGTCGGTGGCCTGGTTTTCCGTGGCCGGGTTCCACCATGGGTCGTAGTGGATCACCGTGTCGGCTTCAGTCAGGTTCAGGCCTACACCGCCGGCCTTCAGGCTGATCAGAAAAATCTGCAGCTTGCCGCTCTGGAAGTCCTTCACCGGCGTGCGCCGATCGCGGGTCTGGCCGGTCAACAAGGCGTAGGCAACGCCGCGCTTTTTAAGCTCGACTTCGATCAGGCTCAGCATCGAGGTGAACTGGGAAAACAGCAGGATCCGCCGGCCTTCTTCAAACAGCTCCTCGAGCATCGTCATCAAACTGTCGAGCTTGCCCGAGCTGCTGCCACGGGCGGGCAGGGTGGCGTCGTTGACCAGGCGCAGGTCGCAGCACACTTGGCGCAGCTTCAGCAGCGCCTCAAGAATGATGATTTGGCTGCGTGCCACACCCTTGCGGGTGATCTCGTCACGCACCTTCTTGTCCATGGCCAGGCGCATGGTTTCGTACACGTCGCGCTGGGCCTCATTGAGGTCGACCCAGTGGATGATCTCAGTCTTGGGCGGCAACTCCGTGGCCACTTGTTCCTTGGTACGGCGCAGCAGGAAGGGTTTTATCCGGCCGTTGAGGTGCTGCAGTCGTACATCGCTGGCGCGCTTTTCGATGGGCACGCGGTAATCGCGGTTGAAGCTTTTCACGTCGCCCAGCCAGCCCGGCAGGAGGAAATGAAACAACGACCACAGCTCACCCAAGTGGTTTTCCAGTGGCGTGCCGCTGAGGCACAAGCGTTGCCGCGCATTCAACTCGCGCGCCGCCTGGGCCGCTTTGCTGGAAGGGTTCTTGATGTACTGCGCTTCATCCAGGATCAGCACATGCAGGGGCAGCGCCGCGAGCTGTTCGATGTCCTTGGGCAGCAGCGCGTAGGTGGTCAGCAGCAGGTCGTAGTCGTTCAGGTTGGCAAAATGTTTCTTACGTGTCGCGCCATACAGCGCCAGTACCTTGAGCTGTGGGGTGAAGTGCGCCGCCTCATCGAGCCAATTGGGAATCAAGCTGGTGGGCATCACCACCATGCAGGGCCGATCCAGGCGCCCGGCGATTTTTTCACTGAGAATATGCGCCAAGGTTTGCAGGGTTTTACCCAGGCCCATGTCATCCGCAAGTATCCCGCCTACATCGAGCTGGCGCAGTGACTGCATCCAGCTCAAGCCTTCCAGCTGGTACGGGCGTAACGTCGCGTTCAACCCTTCCGGTGCTACGCAGGTGAAATCCTTGATATCCCGCAGGCGCTGGGCGAAGTTGCGGATCTTCTCGCCACCTTCCCATTGCAGCGGCAGGTCTTCGAGCGGGTTCAAGCGAATCGCATCGGCCTTGGCCAGGCGCAGCGTGGTGGTGCCGGCTTCCTGCAAGTAGAACTCGCCGAGGGTTGCCAGTACCGGTTTCAGCCGGCCGTAAGGCAGCGCCACTTGCAGCGGGCCATGGCCACCGTTGGGCAGGCCGGGAATGTTTACCAGGATCAGTTCTTCATCGCGACGGCGTGCGAGTTTTTCCGGGTTGAGGATCTCGGTGTGGGAGCGCATCAGGTTCAGCAGGATCGGCAGCAGGCTCAGCCGCTCGCCATTGACGATAATGCCGAGCTCCAAGTCGAACCAATCGCGCTCCGGCCCGTCATCGACGGTGGCGTACCAGTCATCGACGGTGCTCAGGTCGAAGCCGAAGTCCTCATCGATCTGCAGCTCCCAGCCCTCGGCCCGTAAGGTGGGTGATGCGTTGAGGGTGAAGTTGAGCCAGGCGCTGTCATTGACCATCTCGAACAGCTCGCCAGCGCTTTCCGGCAAGGCTTTGCTCTGGCGTGTGGCGATCTTGAAGCCGAGCAGCCGCAGTTGTTCGCGGTACGGCTGTTCCAGCTCCGGATGCCGCTTGATCCGCAGGCTCTGGGTGTCCTGGCGCACGATGATGTCGGCGTTTTTCTGCCCGCTGACATAGTTGCCCAAGTAGTTGAATGACAGCGCCGCACGGTGCTGGATGTAGCGCTGCATCTTGCCATTGCGCGGTTCAAAGGCACTGAACTCGACACTGGCCAGCCACAAGCGCGGCACGGGCACTACATCCTCCATGACCACCTGCGGCAACGCCACGCGGTTTTCCAGTACGGCCTGGAGTTTTTCCAGCAGCTCGGCATCCTGTGCAGCGGCCGGATAGGCCAGGGTTTCCTGGACTTTGAGCAGCACCGCCGCGATGTGTTTGCAGTTGGTGTGCACCGGGCAGGTACAGCGGCTGTCCACCAGGATCAGCGTGCCCTTGGCCGACTCGCGCAGTGAGATGGTCTGCCGATAAACGTTGCCGCCCGAGCCTTCGCAACTGGCGACGATGGTGCTGTCGCCGCATTCGACGATGCGCACCCGGTTCTCCAGGGCATAACGGCGCCCGCGCTCCAGGCTTTGCTCTTTGAAGCGATTGGCCCATGAAGGGGCCAGGGGTTTGGTCAGCGACGACGTCAGGGGCATGGCGCTGGATCAGTCCTGGATATCGGGCGGTGGTGCGCTGGGTGGCTTGGCGGTCAACGAGGTGATCTTGATCAACAGCGCCAAGTGGCCGCCGTCCAGGTAGTTGAGCTGGTTGTTCTTGGTGCGCACGTCCTTCTGGGCGAGGTGTTCGCTGGCGATCACGCTGCCATTACTGTCGAAGGTGTTGATCCAAAAGTCCGCGTCGATGTCCGTGAAGCGACCCAGTTGCAGGCTCAAAACACCCTCGATGGGAAACTGGCCAAACTGCTCCTGGCCGTCGGTGATCGCGATGTTGACCGGCTGCTCACCCAGGTTCTGTTCCCAGGCCTTGTGCGCCAACACGGTGTAGCTGTTATCGGCGCGCAGCTTTTCGACGATGTTGCTCAGGCGCGGTGGGCTCAGCTTGTCGCCCAGGCGCACGGCCCCGGCATCCCAGTTTTCCGGCGCGGCGCGGCTGTTGATCACCGGCTCGGCGTTCTGGCGCACCAGGATCATTTCCACCTGGTACGGGCTGTCGGCAAACGCCGTAGGTGCCACGACCACCAACAACAGGCTCAAAATGCGGAACAGGCGCATTGGGGCGTCCTTCAAGCAGATTTCGGGATGAGGCGTTCGAACAACGCCTCCAATGTATTAAAGCGTTCTTCGGCACGTTCCATCGGTACCATGAACTTGAACAGCGTAGCCCCTTCGAACTTGTAGCGGTTGGGCTGGCCCTGGATCAGCCTGATCAGCACCAACGGGTCCACCGGCGTCTGCGCTTCGAACTCGATGCGCCCACCCTGCGGCCCGGCATCGACCTTCTTGATCCCCAATTGCTCAGCCTGCAATTTGAGCAGGGTCAGGCGCACCAGGTTCTTGGTCGGTTCCGGCAGCAGGCCGAAGCGGTCGATCATCTCCACTTGCAGGTCCTTGAGGCCTTCTTCGTCGGTGGCCGAGGCGATGCGTTTGTACAGGATCAGCCGCGCATGCACGTCCGGCAGGTAGTCTTCGGGGATCAGCGCCGGCAAGCGCAGGTTGATTTCCGGACCGCCGCCCAGCGGTTGATCAAGATTCGGTTGCTCGCCCTTGCGGATCGCTTTCACCGCGCGTTCAAGCATTTCCATATACAGGGTGAAACCGACCGCCTGGATCTGCCCGCTCTGGCCGTCGCCCAGCAGTTCGCCGGCACCACGGATTTCCAGGTCGTTGGTGGCCAGCACAAAACCGGCGCCCAGGTCCTGGGTGTTGGCGATGGCTTCCAGGCGCTTTTCCGCGTCGGAAGTGATCTGCTGGCGCGGTGGCGTGAGCAAATACGCATACGCCTGGTGGTGACTGCGCCCGACCCGGCCGCGCAACTGGTGCAGCTGCGCCAGGCCAAACTTGTCGGCGCGCTCGATGATGATGGTGTTGGCGCTCGGCACGTCGATGCCGGTCTCGATGATGGTCGAGGCGATCAGCACATTGAAGCGCTTGTGGTAGAAGTCGCTCATCACCTGTTCGAGATCGCGCTCGCGCATCTGTCCGTGGCCGATGGCAATGCGCGCTTCCGGTACCAGTTCGGCGAGGTCGGCGGCGCACTTCTCGATGGTCTTCACGTCGTTGTGCAGGTAGTACACCTGCCCGCCGCGCAGCAGTTCTCGCAGCAGCGCTTCTTTCACCGTGCTTTTGTTTTGCTCCATCACGAAGGTGCGCACCGACAAGCGACGCGCCGGTGGCGTGGCGATGATCGACAGGTCGCGCATGCCCGACACCGCCATGTTCAGTGTGCGCGGAATCGGCGTGGCAGTGAGGGTCAGAATGTCGACCTCGCTGCGCAGGGCCTTGAGTTGTTCCTTCTGGCGCACGCCAAAACGGTGTTCTTCGTCGATGATCACCAGGCCCAGGTTCTTGATCTTCACATCGTCCGACAGCAGCTTGTGCGTGCCGATCACGATGTCGATCTTGCCTTCGGCCAAATCGGCGATGGCTGCATTCACTTCCTTGGCCGACTTGAAGCGGCTCATCACTTCCACGGTCACCGGCCAGTCGGCAAAGCGGTCGCGGAAGCTGTTGTAGTGCTGCTGGGCGAGCAGGGTGGTGGGCACCAGGATCGCCACTTGCTTGCCGCCATGCACTGCAATGAAAGCCGCACGCATCGCCACTTCGGTCTTGCCGAAGCCGACGTCGCCGCATACCAGGCGGTCCATCGGCTTGGGCGCGAGCATGTCGGCGCGCACCGCTTCGATGGTGGTTTGCTGGTCGGGAGTTTCTTCGAAGGCGAAACCGGCGCTGAAGGTCGCGTAGTCGGCTTTCGGGTCGGCGAACGCATAACCTTCGCGCGCGGCGCGGCGTGCATAGATGTCGAGCAATTCGGCGGCAACGTCGCGCACCTGTTCGGCGGCTTTGCGCTTGGCTTTCTGCCAAGTCTCGGAGCCCAGGCGGTGCAGCGGTGCCAGGGCATCGTCGCTGCCGGTGTAACGGGCGATCAGGTGCAGGCTGGCCACCGGCACGTAGAGCTTGGCGCCCTCGGCGTATTCCATGGTGAGGAATTCGGCGGCCTGGTTATCGATCTCCAGGGTCTGCAGGCCCAGGTAGCGTCCGACGCCGTGGTCGATATGCACCACCGGCGCGCCTTCGCGCAATTCGGTGAGGTTCTTGATCACCGCGTCGTTGTTGGCGTCGGCGCGTTTTTCGCGGCGACGGCGTTGCATCACGCGCTGCCCGAACAGCGGGCTCTCGGCGATCAGCGCCAGCGCCGGGTCGTCCAGCAGCAGGCCTTCATCCAGCGGCGCGATGGTGATCGCCAAGCGTTCTTTGCTCTTGACGAAGTCCGGCCAGCTGTCGACGGTTTTCGGTCGCAGCTTCAGGCGTTCGAGCAGCTCCAGCAGCACTTCGCGGCGCCCGGCGGACTCGGCGGTAAACAGCACGCGGCCAGGGAAGTCGCCGAGGAAGTTGGACAGCGCTTCCAGCGGTTGCGTGGCTTTGGCCTGGATTGCCAGGTCCGGCAGTGTGCCCGCCGGGAAGCGCTCGCGGCCGCTGCCGGCGTCCACATCCTGTTGGCTGGCGACCACGCGGGGCCAGTTTTTAAGACGGGCAAAGCAGTCCTCCACCGGCAGGAACAACTCGGCGGGCGGTAATAACGGACGGGATGGATCGACGCGGCGTTCTTCGTAACGGTTACGCACGTCGTTCCAGAAGTTTTCCGCTGCTTGCTCGATACCCGGCAGCGAGAACACTTGGGTGTCCTGTGGCAGGTAGTCGAACAGGGTGGAGGTTTCGTCGAAGAACAGCGGCAGGTAGTACTCGATACCGGCCGGTGTAATCCCACTGCTCAAGTCCTGGAAGATCGGACAGCGACGGAAGTCGACGTCGAAGCGCTCACGGAAGCGCGCCTTGAAGCGCGTGACCGCATCTTTCTGTAATGGAAATTCCCGCGCAGGCAGCAGCTTGATCGAGTCGACTTTGTCGATGGATCGCTGGTTTTCTGGATCGAAGGTGCGCAGGGTCTCGATTTCGTCATCGAACAGGTCGATGCGGTACGGCAGTTTGCTGCCCATCGGGAACAGGTCGATCAGGGCCCCGCGCACTGCGAACTCACCGTGTTCGTACACGGTGTCGACGCAGCGGTAGCCGCTGGCTTCCAGGCGCGTGCGCATCTGCTCGACGTCGAGCTTCTGGCCGATATCCAAGACCAGGCTGCTGCCCAGCAGGAACTTGGTCGGCGCCAGGCGATGCAACGCGGTGGTGATCGGCACCACCAGCACGCCGTGGGCCAGTTCCGGCAGGCGGTACAGGCTGGCGATGCGCTGGGAAATGATGTCCTGGTGCGGCGAGAACAGGTCGTAGGGCAGGGTTTCCCAGTCGGGGAAATGCAGCACCGGCAAATCGGGGGCGAAGAAGCTCAGCTCCTGCTCCAACCGTTCGGCGCTTTGGCTGTCGGCGGTGAGCAGCAGGGTAAAGCGCTTGGCTGCGCTGGCAGCCTCGGCGATAGCCAGGCTCAGGGCGGCACCGGGCAGGTTGCCCCAGTGCTGTTTACCTGCCGCGGCAGGGAGAAGCGGTAGACGCAGAACGGGCACGGAAGGTTGAGCTCCAAGCGTTGCGACAAAGTCGGTAATTGTAACGGCCCAAGGTGCCGCCTGTCAGTTTCTGACTGAGCCTATTACGGTTTGTAGGAAATGTAGTGGCTAAGACAAACAATGGCGTGTTTTGACTCAATATGTAGTGCCGAAATGCGCGATTGTTTAGGAGGGTTACGGACAAGTTGGTCTGCGTCCCCAATGAGTGGCCTTCTGGAACCCGCGTATTTACTGGGCTGCAGCGCGGCGGTATTTTTTGGCAAGGGGTTTTTGTTGTAGGACGCGCATTGCTCCGAGGACGGTCGGGCGGCATAATGTAGCCCCTTTTTTCAGCCCCTACATGTGGAAGGTTCCCGTGACTCAGAAGCCCGACCAGTGTCTTGGTGAATGGATCGACCGTGAAGCACTCGCAGAAGCGATGATCCCGCTTATCGGTCAGCTGTACCGCAATAACAATGTGGTGAGCTCGATCTATGGCCGCAGCCTGATCAACCAGTCTGTCATCGCGATTCTCAAAGCCCACCGCTTTGCGCGTCACCGTTCCGCCGACGACAGCGAACTCTCCGTCCACGAAACATTCCCACTGCTCAAAGCCATGAGCGAGCTCAAGCTCGGCGCGGCCTCGGTAGACCTGGGCAAGCTGGCCTACAAATTCCGCAAAGAAGGCGCCGGCCGTACCGCTGAGCAGTTCGTGCGTGAAGAGATGGCCGATGTGGTTGGCCAGCAAAACGCCGCGGCCCGTAAAGGCACCGACGTTGTGCTGTACGGCTTCGGTCGTATCGGTCGCCTGCTGGCGCGCATCCTGATCGAAAAAACCGGTGGCGGCGACGGCCTGCGCCTGCGTGCCATCGTGGTGCGCAAAGGCGCCGAGAACGACCTGACCAAGCGTGCCAGCCTGCTGCGCCGCGATTCGGTACACGGTCCGTTCAACGGCACCATCGTCATCGACGAAGAAAACAACACCATTACCGCCAACGGTAACCTGATCCAGGTGATCTACGCGAAGAACCCGTCCGAGGTGGATTACACCCAGTACGGCATCAAGGACGCCTTGCTGGTGGATAACACCGGCGTATGGCGTGACGCCGAAGGCCTGGGCCAGCACTTGGCCTGCCCGGGTGTCGATCGCGTTGTCCTCACCGCGCCTGGCAAAGGCAAGCTGAAGAACATCGTTCACGGCATCAACCACGCTGAAATCACTGCTGACGACAAGATCGTGTCCGCCGCTTCCTGCACCACCAACGCCATCGTGCCGGTGCTGAAGGCAGTGAATGACAAGTTCGGCATCGTCAACGGCCACGTCGAAACCGTTCACTCGTACACCAACGACCAGAACCTGATCGACAACTTCCACAAGGGCGATCGTCGTGGCCGTAGCGCCGCGTTGAACATGGTGATCACCGAGACCGGTGCTGCCACCGCTGCTGCCAAGGCCCTGCCTGAGCTGGCCGGCAAGCTGACCGGTAACGCGATCCGTGTACCGACGCCGAACGTGTCGATGGCCATCCTCAACCTGAACCTTGAGAAAGCCGCCACCCGCGAAGAGATGAACGAGTACCTGCGCTACATGGCGCTGCACTCCGATCTGCACAAGCAAATCGACTTCGTCAATTCCCAGGAAGTGGTTTCCACCGACTTCGTTGGCTCGCGCCACGCCGGTGTGGTGGACGCGGAAGCGACCATCAGCCAAGACAACCGCGTTGTCCTGTACGTGTGGTACGACAACGAGTTCGGCTACAGCTGCCAGGTGGTTCGCGTGATGGAAGACATGGCTGGGGTCAACCCGCCTGCGTTCCCGCGCTAAGCATCAGCAATAAATGAAAAAGCCCCGACTGGTTCGGGGCTTTTTTATGGCTGGGGATTTTGTGCAGGCTGGCAGGGCCTCATCGGGGGCAAGCCCCCTCCCACAGTTGATCGCATTTCAATGTGGGAGGGGGCTTGCCCCCGATGGGCATAATTATCTGCACAACACTGTAGCAACCACGGTAACCAAGGTAACCACGATGCGAAGCGAGCCGCTGTTGATCTTGATCCTGCTTTTGATCTCAGGCGGCCCCCCAAATCCCTGTCGGATTACGGGCACACCGAGCGTGAGCGAGGTGCCGAGTGTTGGGGCAAGAGCGTTTTGCTTACTTTTGGGCTCCTTTCAAAAGTGACCCGCCGTAAGGGCGGAACCCATAGTGGCCGTTACCTAAATAACGGATATGTACCCAGTCTGATCCAACATCCTGGTCGTCTGCCAGGCCGCCAGCGGGACCAAGCTCCCTCGCCACAGGTCCCGCGCCATAGCCAGAATTGTGTAGATACCGATGCCCCGATGGGGCCCTCAGTCCACAAGCTTGCTGCGCAGGCTGTCGGACAACCCCTTGGGCGCCAACCAGATACCCAGGTAGGCCCTTGCCAGCGCGTCATTGCGGCTGCTGAACACCACTTGGCCATTGATCTCCAAATTCAGGCCACGGCCGGGACGAAAATCCAGGGCATATCGATCTCCGGCTTGGATATCACGAAAGCGGGTGTGTAGTTTTTCGATCTCTGGCTTCAGGCTTGCGCTGGTTTGCTGGCGCTCCAGGATGGCCGTGGCCGCCTTGATCACATCGCTGCGGTCGATATCGCGAAAGTAATACAACACAAGGCGCAGCGTCTTTTGCTGGTCCCACGCCTGCTTCGCACTCAGGTCCGCCGGGGCATACAGCGCGGCCGCGTACACATCCGCCCAGAGGTAAGTGAGCACCGCCTGGTTTTTCAGCACCAATGCCTGGGACTGTGCCGGGAAGTCGGCTTGCTTGAGCCGATCCGCCTCATTGGCGTGTGCGGTGATCGACAACATCAGCATTAAACAGAAAACTAGATGCCGCATAATGGCCCGTCCCGAAAAGATCCGTGGCTACAGGTTAATTCATTTTCCGGCAGCGGCAGGGTTCAGGGATAATCTGCGCTGTGTAGTAAAGGCAAGACTGGCCTACGACGCGACCAAGGGTTAATGTGCGCGGCGTTGCGCCTTATATAGACTGTGCCCCGGTTCACACACTTGAGCCAAATTGTCCTTCATGACCGCTGGCCGCGGCATGATTTAGCCCGGCGTCCAACCGTACGCCTGGCCTGTTCTGAGGAGTACGCATGGCTGTCTACAACTACGACGTGGTGGTACTGGGTTCCGGCCCGGCTGGAGAAGGTGCGGCGATGAACGCCGCGAAAGCAGGGCGCAAGGTGGCGATGGTCGATAGCCGTCGCCAGGTCGGCGGTAACTGCACCCACCTGGGCACCATCCCGTCCAAGGCCTTGCGTCACTCGGTGCGCCAGATCATGCAGTTCAATACCAACCCGATGTTCCGGGCCATTGGTGAGCCCCGCTGGTTCTCGTTCCCGGACGTGCTCAAAAGCGCCGAGAAAGTCATCTCCAAGCAGGTTGCTTCGCGTACCGGCTACTACGCCCGTAACCGCGTCGACCTGTTCTTCGGCACCGGCAGCTTCGCCGACGAGCAAACCGTCGAGGTGGTCTGCGCCAACGGCGTGGTCGAGAAGCTGGTGGCCAAGCACATCATCATCGCCACCGGTTCGCGCCCGTATCGCCCGGCGGACATCGATTTCCACCACCCGCGTATCTACGATAGCGACACCATCCTGAGCCTGGGCCACACCCCGCGTAAACTGATCATCTACGGCGCCGGTGTGATCGGCTGTGAATACGCCTCGATCTTCAGCGGCCTGGGTGTGCTGGTGGAGCTGGTGGATAACCGCGACCAGTTGCTGAGCTTCCTCGACTCGGAAATTTCCCAGGCGTTGAGCTACCACTTCAGCAACAACAACATCACCGTGCGCCACAACGAAGAGTACGAGCGGGTCGAAGGCCTGGACAACGGGGTGATCCTGCACCTCAAGTCCGGCAAGAAGATCAAGGCCGACGCCTTGTTGTGGTGCAACGGCCGTACCGGCAACACCGACAAGCTGGGCATGGAAAACATCGGGGTCAAGGTCAACAGCCGTGGCCAGATCGAGGTGGACGAGAACTACCGCACCTGCGTGACCAACATCTACGGCGCCGGTGACGTGATCGGCTGGCCGAGCCTGGCCAGTGCCGCGCACGACCAGGGCCGTTCGGCCGCTGGCAGCATCGTCGACAATGGCAGCTGGCGCTACGTGAACGACGTGCCGACCGGGATCTACACCATTCCGGAGATCAGCTCGATCGGCAAGAACGAGCACGAACTGACCAAGGCCAAGGTGCCTTACGAAGTGGGCAAGGCGTTCTTCAAGAGCATGGCGCGTGCGCAGATCGCCGGCGAGCCGCAAGGCATGCTGAAGATCCTGTTCCACCGTGAAACCCTGGAAGTCCTCGGCGTGCATTGCTTCGGCTACCAAGCCTCGGAAATCGTGCACATCGGCCAGGCGATCATGAGCCAGCCGGGTGAGCAAAATACCCTCAAGTATTTTGTGAACACCACGTTCAACTACCCGACCATGGCGGAAGCCTATCGGGTCGCGGCCTACGACGGCCTCAACCGGCTTTTTTGAGCGGCTCCGGCCGGTGGCCTGAGCCGGCCGGGGAGACCGATTTCAGTAATTCCCGAGAGTGGCAGTGGCCAAACCGGGAAAGTCTGTAATCAGGCTATCTACGCCGAAGTCGGCGAGCCTGCGCATCAGCGCGGGTTCGTTGACTGTCCACACGGACACGTGCAAGCCCTGGCGCTGGGCTTTTTCCAGACGCTCGGGGGTGCACAATGTCCAGTTCAACGCCAGATACTCACAGCCATAGTTCTGCGCGACCTTCAACGGGTCGAGCCAGGCATATTCGGCGACCAGGCCGCGTGACAGGTCTGGGGTGAGTTCAACCGCCGCTTTCAGCACTTCCCGCGAGCTTGAGGTCACGGTGACCTTGTCCATCAGACCGAAACGTACGGCCATCTCACGGATCGCCAGCACGGTGGTGGCGGCGCGGGTGCGCGAAGCGCTTTTGACTTCCAGTTGCCAATGATCGAAGTCGCACTGTTCGAACAGTTCTTCCAGGCGCGGGATCGGGCAGGGCTTGACCCAGCCCGGGCCGCCTTTGCGCGCGTCCATCTTCACCAGGTCTGCCGCCGAATACTCGACGACTTTGCCGCGCCGGTCGGCGGTGCGCTTGAGGGTCGGGTCGTGGATGACCATCAGCTCGCCGTCCATGGACAGGTGCAAATCCAGTTCGCAGCGGCGTACACCGTGCTTGAGGCACTCCTGGAAGCTGGTCAGGGTGTTTTCCGGTGCTTCGCCTTTGGCACCGCGGTGGCCGTAGATCAGGGTCACAGTTGCTCCTTTACGCCAGGTCGTCCGGCGGGGTGAATTCGAGAGTTCAGGTGTCTTGGGCGTCGCTTTGTTCCCGCGCCAGGCGCCGTTCCTGGGCCTGTTTCTGCAAGATGTAGCGCGCCAGCAGTTGGCGCTGGGCGTCGGTCATGGCTTCGAATTCCGTGCCGACGTCAAAGCCTGTGCCTTTGGGATCGCAATGGGTGACCCGCGCGCGCAGCAGCAGGCCGAGTGCCTGGGGCATCAGCACCAGCTTGAACGCCAAGTGGGCGCCGGCCGGCAGGGGCGTGGGGTGTTGGAAGTCGATGCCACCTTCGGAAATGATCACCGGCTGCGGAGCGCCGACCTCATCCAGCAAGCCGCGCGCCATGATCTGGCTGAGCAGGTCGACACGTTTGTTCTGCACACGCAGGAAGGCCGCGAGGGTGCGATCCTTCTCGCTGAGCTGGCGTAGCAGGTGCTGGGCCTCGAATTCACTCAGGTGCAGCTCGCTGAGCAGATTGAAGAGCGGCGAATCATCCAGCAACACTTCCTTGCTCGCTGCTTCGGGGGCAGACAGGCTTTTGATTTGGAGTGCGATCATGTCGTCGATACGGTAGTATTCGCGGCGCTCTTCTTCATCTAATGTCGACATGGCGAACCCCAGGTAACGGTAATGGTCTGAGTGTAAAGCTGCTTACCAGACCCCGCCACCGGGACGTCTTCTTTTCCTCCGAACAAGCCCCGACATGTTCAGACCTCTCTTCGTATTTATCGGCACGCGTTATACCCGTGCAAAGCGCCGCAATCATTTTGTGTCGTTCATTTCCCTCACCTCGATGATCGGGCTCGCCTTGGGCGTGGTCGTGATGATCGTGGTGCTGTCGGTGATGAACGGCTTCGATCATGAGATGCGCACCCGCGTGCTGGGCATGGTGCCCCACGCGACCATCGAGGGCGATGCGCCCATCAGCGACTGGCAAAGCCTGGCGGCCAAGGTCAAGCAGAACCCCAAGGTGCTGGCGGTTGCGCCCTTCACCCAGATGCAGGGGTTGCTGACCAACGACGGCAAGGTGCAGAAGATCCTGCTCAATGCCATCGACCCGGCCCAGGAACGCAACGTCTCGATCATCGACAAGTTCATGTTGCAGGGCAAGCTCGACGACCTGGCGCCCGGCAGCTTCGGCATCGTGATCGGCGACAAGGCGGCGGCCAAGCTCGGCGTGGGCCTCGGCGACAAGCTGACCTTCGTCGCGCCGGAAGTCACCGTGACCCCGGCCGGCATGTTCCCGCGCATGAAGCGCTTTACCGTGGTCGGCACCTTCCACGTTGGCGCCGGCGAGATCGACGGCTACCTCGGTCTGACCAACCTCACTGACCTGGCGCGCCTGCATCGCTGGCAGCCGGACCAAGTGCAGGGCCTGCGCCTGAAGTTCAACGACCTGTTCGACGCACCGCGCGGCGCCTGGGAAATCGCCCAGCACTTGGGTGAAAACCAGTACTACGCCCGCGACTGGACCCGTACCCACGGCAACCTGTACCAGGCCATCCGCATGGAAAAAGCCATGATCGGCCTGCTGTTGCTGCTGATCGTCGCCGTGGCGGCCTTCAACATCATCTCCACGCTGGTGATGGTGGTGAACGACAAGAAGGGCGATATCGCCATCCTGCGTACTCTCGGCGCCACGCCGGGGCAGATCATGGCGATCTTCATGGTGCAGGGCACCGTGATCGGCGTGGTCGGCACGTTGATCGGTACGGCCGTCGGCATTCTGGCTGCGTTGAACGTGAGTGCCGCCATCGCCGGCCTCGAAACCCTGATCGGCCACAAGTTTCTCAACGCCGACGTTTACTTCATCGACTACTTGCCGTCCCAGGTTCAGGCCCAGGACGTGTTGATGGTGGGCGGCGCTGCGTTGGTCCTGAGTTTCCTTGCCACCCTGTATCCAGCCTGGCGCGCGGCACGTACCCAGCCAGCACAGGCCTTACGTTATGAGTGAATCGGGCATGAGTGAAAAAGCAATCCTGAGCTGCCGCAACCTGGGCAAATCCTATGAGGAAGGCCCGGAATCGGTGGTGGTGTTGTCCAACCTGCAACTTGAGCTGCACCCTGGCGAACGCGTGGCGATCGTCGGCAGTTCCGGCTCCGGCAAAAGTACCTTGCTGAACCTGCTGGGCGGCCTTGATACGCCGTCCCAGGGCAGCGTGTGGCTGGCCGGTGAAGAGCTGTCGGCCCTCGGTGAGAAGGCTCGTGGGCAACTGCGCAACCGTTCGTTGGGCTTTGTGTACCAGTTCCACCATTTACTGCCGGAATTCACCGCCCTGGAAAACGTGTGCATGCCGCTGTTGATCGGCAAGACCGCGATCCCGCAAGCCCGCCAGCGTGCCCAGGCCCTGCTGGAGCGTGTCGGCCTCGGCCATCGCCTGGAGCACAAGCCGGCGGAGCTGTCCGGCGGCGAGCGTCAGCGTGTGGCGATTGCCCGTGCCCTGGTCAACAACCCAGGCCTGGTGATGCTCGATGAGCCCACCGGCAACCTCGACTCCCACACCGCCCAGGGCATCAAGGACTTGATGCTGGAACTGAGCACCCAGATGCGCACCGCGTTCCTGGTGGTGACCCATGACATGAGCATGGCCCGGCAGATGGACCGCGTGTTGCATCTGCAGGAAGGTCATCTGGTCGCCATCTGACCCGTTTCAAGCCCGGCGCCTTAAGCGCTGGGCTTTTTCATTTTTTCAACGGTGCCCGCGAATGTTCAGACCGTTATCGATTTTCATCGGCACGCGCTATACCCGCGCCAAGCGCCGCAACCGTTTTGTCTCGTTTATCTCGATGACCTCGATGATCGGCCTCGCCCTGGGCGTGCTGGCGATGATCGTGGTGCTGTCGGTGATGAACGGCTTCCAGCGCGAAATGAGCTCGCGCATCCTTGGCATGGTGCCCCACGCGACCATCGTCGGCGTGAACCCGATCAACGATTGGCAGCCCGTGGCCGCCGCCGCGATGAAGAACCCGGAAGTGACCGCGGCAGTGCCCTTCACGCAGATGGACGGCATGTTCTCCTACAAGGGCGCCATGCAGCCGATCGAGATCAGCGGCATCGACCCGGCACAGGAAGGCAAGGTGTCGATCGTGGCCCAGCATATCGTGCGCGGCAAACTGGATGACCTGAAGCCTGGCGAGTTCGGCGTGGTGGTCGGCGAAATCACCGCCCGGCGCTTCCGCCTCAACGTGGGCGACAAGTTGACCCTGATCGTGCCGGAAATCAGCACCGCACCGGGGGGCATCACCCCGCGCATGCAGCGCTTGAACGTGGTGGGGATCTTCAAGGTCGGCGCCGAACTGGACGGCTCCATGGCCATGATCCACATGGCCGACGCCGCAGAGATCCAGCATTGGCAGCCGAACCAGGTGCAAAGCGTGCGCCTGGCGGTGAAAGACCTGTATGCGGCGCCCAAGGTCTCGGCGGACATCGCCGCCAGCCTGGGCGCCGGCTACAAGCCGGATGACTGGACCCACACCCAGGGCAGCCTGTTCAGCGCAATGAAAATGGAAAAGACCATGATCGGCTTGCTGTTGCTGATGATCGTCGCCGTGGCTGCGTTCAACATCATTGCTACGCTGATTATGGTGGTAAACGACAAGGGCGCGGACATCGCGATCCTGCGTACCATCGGCGCGACGCCGCGGCAGATCATGGCGATCTTCATGGTGCAGGGCACCGTGATCGGTGTCGTCGGTACCTTGATCGGCGGCATCCTGGGTGTGATTGCGGCGCTGAATGTGAGTGAGCTGGTGGGCTGGCTGGAACGGGTTACCGGGCAGCATATCTTCAGTTCGGATGTGTATTTTGTCAGCAATCTGCCTTCGGAGCTGCAAGGCGGGGATGTGCTGCTGATCTGCACGGCCGGGTTTGTGTTGAGCTTTTTGGCGACGATTTATCCGGCGTATCGGGCGGCGAAGATTGAGCCGGCGCATGCCTTGAGATATTCGTAAGATTCAAGACCGCTATCGGGGGCAAGCCCCCTCCCACATTGTGAAGCGTGAATATATTCAAACTGTGGGAGGGGGCTTGCCCCCGATAGGGCCGGTACCGCTTGCATCAATCTCCGGCGGGCAACTCAATCACAAACCGCGTCCACCCCGCCCCAGACTCACAATAAATCCTCCCTCCATGCGCCCGCACAATCGACTGGGTAATCGCCAACCCCAGCCCCGCATGCTCGCTGCTGCCTTCATGCCGCGCCGGGTCCGCCCGGTAGAACCGATCAAACAACCTCGGTAACAACTGTGCTGGAATGCCTGCTCCGGTGTTTTCAACCGTGAGCGTCACGCCGTCCACCATGCGCACCCGCACTTCGCCGCCCGCTGGAGTAAACCGCAGGGCGTTATCGAGCAGGTTCGACAGCGCCCGGCGCAACATGCCGCGATCACCCATCGTGTGCGCTGTGCCTTCGCGCACCAGGCTGACGTGGGCGTCTTCGGCCAGCAACGCGAAAAACTCCAGCAACGCCTCCACTTCATCTGCCAGCGCCAGAGGCTCGCGCTTAGGCACCAGCAATCCATGATCCGCCTTGGCCAGGTACAACATGTCATTGACCAACTGCGCCATCCATTGCAGCTCTTCCAGGTTGCTGTGCAACGCCTCGCGGTAATCCTCCAGCGGCCGTGGCTGAGTGAGGATGACCTGGGTCTGGGTCAGCAGGTTCGATAACGGCGTGCGCAGTTCGTGGGCGATGTCGGCGGAGAACGCCGAAAGACGCTGGAACGCATCGTCCAGGCGGCCGAGCATGGCGTTGAAGGTTTGAGCCAGTTCGGCCAGTTCCACCGGCATGTGCTGCTGGGGCAGGCGCTGCGTCAGGGAGTGGGCAGACACACTCGCGGCCACTTCCCCCATGCGTCGTAACGGTCGCAGGCCACTGCGGGCGGCCCATGCACCGAGCAGGGCGGTCGCCAGGGCTGACAGGCCGACGGTGAGCCAGATCAGATGCTGCATGCGTTGCAGGAAATGCTGGTGGTGAGTGATATCGAGCACCAGCGTCAACTGTGGCGAGTCGGGTTGGTTTGCCCGCAACGGTGTGTTGTAGACGCGGTAGTCGGTGCCGGCGTTTTGCAGGCTGTGCAGGCCGGGGCCGGTGGGCAGATTGACGCCGGGCGCAGCGTCAAACCAGCGCTGGCCTTGGGCGGTGACGCGCAGCGCCAGCTCGGGTTGGCGATTGAGCTCGGCGCGCAGTTGGGCTTCACGTTGCGCGAACAATTCTGGCGAGTCGACACCCTGCAACGTGCTGCGCAGCGCCACCAACTGGCTGTCGAGCTGTTGCTGGTCCAGCTCAATGAAGTGCGCCTCGCTGGCGCGGTTGAACAGCACGCCCGCGATCAGCGACACCACCGCCGTGCAGGCCGCGAACAGCAGCGCCAGGCGACTGGCCAGGGACAGGCGCTTGATCAATTGACGCGCTCCTCCAGCACATAACCCATGCCGCGCACGGTGTGGATCAATTTATTCGGGAAGTTATCGTCGACTTTCAGGCGCAGGCGGCGGATTGCCACTTCGATAATGTTGGTGTCGCTGTCGAAGTTCATGTCCCACACCTGGGAGGCGATCAGCGATTTGGGCAGCACTTCGCCCTGGCGGCGCAGCAGCAGTTCGAGCAGGGAAAACTCCTTGGCCGTCAGGTCGATGCGCTGGCCGTCCCGCTCGACGCGACGGCGGATCAGGTCCAGGCGCAAATCGGCCAGTTGCAAGGCGGTTTCCTGCGGCGTGCTACCGCCACGGCGCAACAGGCTGCGCACGCGCGCCAGCAGTTCGGAGAAGGCGAAGGGTTTGACCAAGTAATCGTCGGCACCCAGTTCCAGGCCGTGCACGCGGTCTTCCACGGCGTCGCGGGCGGTCAGGAACAGTACCGGGATGTCCAGGCCTGCCGTGCGCACGGCCTGGAGGATCTGCCAGCCATCACGGCCCGGCAGCATCACATCGAGGATCAACAGGTCGTAGGCTCCGGTCAGTGCCAGGTGCTGACCGCTGGTACCGTCGGCCACCAGTTCGGTGGTAAACCCCGCCTCCGTCAGGCCCTGGCGCAGGTACTGGCCGGTTTTGGGTTGGTCTTCGACGATCAGCAGTTTCATGGGCGGCTCTTGGCAACGGGTGACGACGGCTTTATACCCTGGGGGCCAGGGCAGGGGGGTAACCTGACAAAGTTGTAATCTAGCAGTCAGTTGGCTGGCAGCGGCGCACGCTTAGAGTGTGCCTCAGATGAGTCAGATATTTTGGAGAAGACAGATGGCATTGCGTAAACCCCTGTTGTTGGCGACGTGCCTGCTGGCGTTGAGTGTTGAGGCGATGGCTGATGCCGCCCATACCTATGCGTTCGGCGAGGCTGCGCCCGCGAGCAAGGCCACGCGTACCGTGGAAGTGACGCTGCAGGACATTTCCTTTTCGCCCAAGTCCATTGACGTAAAAGCCGGTGAGACGGTGCGCTTTGTACTGGTCAACAAGGGCCAGTTGCTGCACGAATTCAACCTGGGCGATGCGGCAATGCACGCCGAGCATCAGAAGGAAATGTTGCAGATGCAGGCCAGTGGCATGCTCACTTCCACGGGCATGGGCAAGATGGATCATAGCGCCATGGGCCATGGTGATATGAAACACGACGATCCCAATAGCGTATTGGTCGAGCCCGGCAAAACCGCCGAGCTGACCTGGACCTTCACCAAGGCCACGGGCCTGGAGTTTGCCTGCAACCTGCCGGGGCATTACCAGGCGGGCATGGTCGGCACGCTCAACGTCGATTGATCCGCTGGCGCTTAGGCGCGGGGGCAAAGGCTGGTAGACTGGCGCGGTTTATTTAGCCAGGTTTCCGCCATGCATCCCGCAGCCGAACATTCGCCGCT
Source organism: Pseudomonas sp. QC2 (assembly GCF_002859085.1). Lineage (NCBI taxonomy): Bacteria > Pseudomonadati > Pseudomonadota > Gammaproteobacteria > Pseudomonadales > Pseudomonadaceae > Pseudomonas > Pseudomonas sp. QC2. The sequence continues at coordinate 156,314 of NZ_PKKS01000012.1, read as the reverse complement.
GGGCAAGTCCAGTGAATACATCTCCACCTACACACCTTCGTTGTTGTTCCCGATCCCGCGTGCGGCCAAATGGGCCGAACTGGGCCTGAGCGCCGAGACCCTGCCTTACAAGGGCGTGGATTTCTGGAACTGCTTCGAACTGTCCTGGCTGCTGCCGTCGGGCAAGCCGGTGGTGGCCATCGGTGAATTCAGCATCCCGGCCGACTCGCCGAACATCATCGAGTCCAAGTCGTTCAAGCTCTACCTCAACTCGCTCAACCAGACCGCGTTTGCCGATACGGCAAGCCTGGAAGCCACCCTGCGCATCGACCTCAGCGCCGCTGCCGGCAAGCCTGTGACCGTGCGTATTCGCACCTTGGCTGAAAGTGAAGCTGAAGGCGTAATGGCGTTGCCCGGCGTGTGCATCGATGATTTGGATATCAGTGTCAGCAACTACGAGCACCCACGCCCGGAACTGCTGCGTTGCGATGATGCGCGCGTTGTCGAGGAGAGCGTGCACAGCCACCTGCTCAAATCCAACTGCCCGGTGACCAGCCAGCCTGACTGGGGCAGCGTCGTGGTGGAATACCGTGGTCATGCGCTGGATCACGCCAGCCTGCTGGAATACATCGTGAGCTTTCGCCAGCACTCGGACTTCCATGAACAGTGCGTGGAGCGCATCTTCCTGGACTTGCAGCGCTTGCTGAAGCCGGAGAAGTTGACGGTGTATGCGCGGTATGTGCGGCGGGGTGGGCTGGATATCAACCCGTATCGCAGTACTGAGGATGTCGCGTTCCAGAACGTGCGCCTGGCTCGCCAGTAAACAACTGTGGGAGTGGGCTTGCCCCCTCCCACATTGGGATCTGCGCTGGGCTGGCGCGCAGATTAAATTCCCATGCTGCCCAGCGTGTTCATGATATTGCGCAATGTCCCGGAAATCACCGGGTGCTCGGCGTCGAACTCTATGGCTGCTTGATTCACATCATCGGAAATACTGGGTGTCTGAGTCGCCGGTTCAAGTTCAAGTTGTAACTCAAACTTGGCAATCAAAGCCTCCAGTGCTTCACGCTTCTCTTCCGACAGCGGCGGATCCTGTTCCAATTGCCCGCGCAGGATCTCGACCTGTTCTTCCAGTTTTTTGCGATCAGGCATGACATGTTTCCTTTTATCGATAGTCACTGGCATAGACCGCGGCACGCCGAGAAAGGTCTACGGGCTGACCTGTAGATTAATCCACTGGCGTCGACTGTGCATGATCCGTGTCAGGGCTTCTCGCCTTTGTGCTGGCGCAGCCTGATGTCGGCCAGGCAGGTGCCGAGTTCGCCCAGGTGATCGATCACCGAGTGCACGCCCAGCCCGTACAGCGCGAGGGTGGCCTTGCCGCGCTTGAGCTCGCGTTCCGGTTCGCTCAATGCCAGCCATTGCTCGGGCGCCATCCCGCACAATGAGCCGCAGGAGGCCAGGCCGATGGTCCACAGCCCGGCATTGAGCCCGGATTGCAGCAGGCGCGGTTCGCCGCTGACCAACACGCAGCCTTCCAGGCGCTCGATATTCAGCTCCATCAAGGCTTGCCAGCAGGCATGGGGCGCGGGCCAGCGAATGGCGGAGGGCGATGCCGCCTTGACCCAGTCGGGCAGCGTGGCGGCCAGGGGCGTGGTGACGGCGGGGGGGAGTTCATCCAGCCAGGCGCAGGGAACACCCTGTTCCTTGAGGCTGCGCAGGATTTTCAGCGCACCCGGTGTGGCTTGGGAGTCGGGGGAGGGTGAATCGGTGCGCGCCCGGGAACCGAAATCCACCAGGCAGCCACTCAGGCCAAACAGAACGGCAGTCAAGGCGGGGGCGCTGGCGATGGCAATCTCGGGTTGAGGCATGTCGACATCCCTGAAATAGCGCTAACGCTATCAAGGCAGGATGACAAGTCGATGACAGGATTGTTAATTGTAGGAATTTTGTCCATTTAATGTCAGGCGCTTCCTTGTTGCTGCCTAAATGGCGACTTCCGTCATATACTGACGGCCTTATTCAGGGCATAGCGCCCATGACAGACCATTCAAGGAGCAAAAGCTATGCGCTGGAGCCACTATTTCGCTCAGCTGTCGGTGTGTGCCACTGTACTGCTGGCGCCGTTTGCCGCACACGCAGCGTCGGAAGACGATCCGTGGGAAAGCATCAACCGCCCGATCTTCAGCTTCAACGACACCGTTGATACCTACGCCCTGAAGCCGTTGGCCCAAGGCTATGAGTGGATTACCCCGCAGTTTGTCGAAGACGGTATCCACAACTTCTTCCGCAACATCGGCGATGTGGGCAACCTGGCCAACAACGTGCTGCAACTCAAACCGCATAACGCCGGTGTCGACACCGCCCGTTTGCTGGTCAACACCACGTTCGGCGTGCTGGGCTTTATCGATGTCGGCACCAAAATGGGGCTGCAACGCAGCGATGAAGACTTCGGCCAGACCCTCGGTTATTGGGGCGTGGGCAGTGGTCCTTACGTGATGATCCCGCTGCTGGGCCCAAGCACACTGCGTGATGCGCCGTCCAAGTACGTGGACAGCTACACCCAACCGTACCGCTATATGAACGATATCGGCTGGCGCAACAGCACCATGGGCCTGAACATTGTCGACACCCGTGCCAGCCTGCTCGACAGTGAGAAGCTGATCACCGGCGATAAGTACACCTTTATCCGCAACGCCTACCTGCAGAACCGCGAGTTCAAGGTCAAGGATGGCAAGGTGGTTGACGATTTTTAAGCTGTGATGTTTTGAAATGAAAAAAAAGGCGACCCTGGGGGTCGCCTTTTTTGTGCGCGGGTTTCAGCGCATTTTCAAGATCTTAAGCCCCAGCTGTTGCTCTTCGCCTGCCGTCTTGGTCCATACCACTTCGGTATCCGCCTCCAGGCCGGCAAGGGCGGCATGCTCCGAATCGATGCGTACGGTCAATTCATCTCCCACGTTGAACTGGCGGGGTGCCTGCACCTGCATCCCGGAGCTGGAAAGGTCCACGCATACCCCGGCAATCTCCTGGCCGGCATGGATCAAAGCCACATCGGCATCCACACGCATGCGGATGAAATCGCGTTTTTCGGCATAGTCGCGCTCGTGTTCGCTCATAGGTTCCATCCTTACTTTGTGTTGTGGTCGTGCCTGTTCTTATAACTCCCGGTGATTTGCGATGTAAAGACGCCCGGCGACCATCGGCATGAGCTTGAAACCCCTCACGGATGGGAGTACCGTCTGCGCCTTAGAAGGGCACCTCTGCTTTACCTTTGTGCATGGGCGAAATCCCAATGCTTTGTAGGACAGAGAGGCTAGAAAGCGAATCCAGTACGTGAGTCCGGCCATTGCCGAGCCGCCTACGCCAACCTAATTCTGGCGCCGTTTGCCCACATGCAAAAAACCAGTGCCACGCTGCTGATAATCGATGACGACGAAGTAGTGCGCGCGAGCCTCGCGGCCTATTTGGAAGACAGTGGCTTCAGCGTCCTGCAGGCCAGTAATGGCCAACAGGGTCTCCAGGTATTCGAGCGCGACCAGCCCGACCTCGTGATCTGCGACCTGCGCATGCCCCAGATGGGCGGCCTCGAGCTGATTCGCCAGGTGACCGAGCGCGCGCCGCAGACCCCGGTGATTGTCGTGTCCGGCGCGGGCGTGATGAACGATGCCGTCGAGGCCCTGCGCCTGGGCGCTGCCGATTACCTGATCAAGCCCCTGGAAGACCTGGCGGTGCTGGAGCATTCGGTGCGCCGCGCCCTGGACCGTGCCCGCCTGCTGGTGGAGAACCAGCGCTATCGCGAGAAGCTCGAAACCGCCAACCGCGAACTCGAAGCCAGCCTCAACCTGCTCCAGGAAGACCAGAACGCCGGTCGCCAGGTGCAAATGAACATGCTGCCGGTCAGCCCCTGGACCATCGACGAATTTCAGTTTGCGCACCAGATCATCCCGTCGCTGTACCTCTCGGGTGATTTTGTCGACTACTTCCGCGTTGACGAACGGCGTGTCGCGTTCTACCTGGCCGATGTATCCGGCCATGGTGCTTCCTCTGCTTTTGTCACCGTGTTGTTGAAGTTCATGACCACACGGTTGCTGTTCGAATCCAAACGCAATGGCACCTTGCCGGAGTTCACTCCCTCCCAGGTGCTGGGCCACATCAACCGGGGCTTGATCAGCTGCAAGCTGGGCAAGCACGTGACGATGGTCGGCGGCGTGATTGATGAAGAAACCGGTCTTTTGACCTACAGCATCGGCGGTCACCTGCCGATGCCGGTTTTGTACACTCCTGACAGTGTGCGTTACCTGGAAGGGCGTGGTTTGCCGGTGGGCTTGTTCAATGAAGCCACCTATGAAGACCACATTCTGGAGTTACCGCCGACGTTCAGCCTTACGCTGATGTCCGACGGTATCCTGGACCTTCTTCCAGAGCCTACACTCAAAGAGAAAGAAGCCGCCTTGCCCCAAAAGGTCAAGTCGGCGGGCGGCAGCCTGGATGGCCTGCGGCAGGTTTTTGGATTGGCCACGCTAGGGGAGATGCCGGATGATATCGCCCTATTGGTGTTGAGCAGGAATCTTTGATGAGTACCGGAAGAATCCAATTCGCCGAGCAAGACGGGACCTTTGTCCTGAAATTTGTCGGTGAAGTGCGCCTGACCTTGTGTTCGGCGCTGGATGCGACGATTGAGCGGATCTTCACAGCGCTGAACTTCTCGGCGATCGTGATCGATCTGACCGAAACCCGCAGCATCGATAGCACCACCCTGGGTCTCTTGGCCAAGTTGTCCATTCTGTCTCGGCAGAAGGTTGGCTTGTTGCCGACGGTCGTCACCACCCACGAAGACATCACCCGTCTGCTGCAGTCCATGGGCTTCGACCAGGTGTTCAACATCGTTGACCGCCCGATCCCCTGTCCGGAATGCCTGACCGACCTGCCGTCCCAGGACCAGTCCGAGGAAGTGGTGCGGGTCAAGGTGCTGGAAGCGCACAAGATCCTGATGGGCTTGAACGAGTCCAACCGTGAAGCCTTCCACGACCTCGTCAACGCGCTGGAACGCCACTGATCCAAATCCTGGAACACGGTCAACTGTGGGAGGGGGCTTGCTCCCGATGGCGGTGGGTCAGTTATGAATTTATTGACTGTCACTCCGCTATCGGGGGCAAGCCCCCTCCCACCTTTGAACGCTGCTCGGCTTGAGACCGGCAAAAGGCAAAAAAAGGGCGGTACCCGCGAAGGTACCGCCCTTTTTGCCGCCTACGCTTTTTACAGCTTGGCCGACAACAGCGCTTCCAGCTTCTCCTGGTCCCGAGCAAACTGACGAATCCCCTCCGCCAGCTTCTCAGTCGCCATCGCATCCTCGTTGGACTCCCAACGGAACTGCGCTTCAGTCAGATGCACCCGCGCTTCACCGGCATGGCCTGGCGACAACTTACGCTCCAGCTTGCCTTCATCCGCCGCCAGCTTCTCCAGCAGATCCGGGCTGATGGTCAGGCGATCACAGCCAGCCAACTCTTCGATCTGGCTGAGGTTGCGGAAGCTCGCACCCATCACCACGGTCTTGTAGCCGTTGGCCTTGTAGTAGTTGTAGATGCGCGTCACCGACTGCACACCCGGGTCTTCAGCACCGGTGTAGTCGTTGCCGTTGGCCTTTTTGTACCAATCGTAGATACGGCCCACGAAAGGTGAGATCAGGAACACGCCAGCCTCAGCACAGGCTACCGCCTGGGCGAAGGAGAACAGCAGCGTCAGGTTGGTCTGGATACCTTCTTTTTCCAGCTGCTCGGCGGCGCGGATGCCTTCCCAGGTGGAGGCGATCTTGATCAGCACACGGTCGCGGCCAACGCCGGCTTTGTCGTACAGGTCGATCAGACGGTGCGCACGCTTGAGTACGGCGTCAGTGTCGAACGACAGGCGGGCATCCACCTCGGTGGAAATACGGCCCGGCACCACTTTGAGAATCTCTTGACCCACCGCCACCGCAAAACGGTCGCTGGCCAGGCCTACATCACCATTGCAGTCCTGTACGCACTCATCGAGCAGCTTGGCATAGCCTGGGATCGACGCAGCCTTGAGCAGCAGGGAAGGGTTGGTGGTGGCGTCTTGCGGCTTGAGCTTGGCGAGGGTAGAAAAATCGCCGGTATCGGCTACGACGGTGGTGAATTGCTTGAGTTGTTCCAGCTTGGAAGTCATGGGCGTGCTCTGTCCTGTGGGTCTGATGACATTACCCGAGCGCCGACAGGCGCTCAAGGGCGCAAATGCGTTCGATCGTTTGCGAGGGCAACAACCTGAAAACAGCCGTTTGAATGACCGGCCGTGCTGCAAGATAGGAGGGCAAAACGGTCGGCAGGTTCAACCCAATTACCGCATGACCACCACAATCCAAATGTGAGAGGGGGCTTGCCCCGATAGCGGCAGGACAGTCACCCCGGACCTGAACAGACACTCACCGCCCTTCCAGCAAAGCCCCGGCCTGATCCAGCAACGCCAACGGATCACTCGCCTTATGAATATCCACCGACAACAACTGCCTGAACTTGCGCGCCCCTGGAAAACCAGTGCCCAACCCCAGAATATGCCGAGTGATATGGTGCATCGAGCCACCGGTCGCCAAATGCTCAGCAATATAAGGCCGCAACTGCACCAGCGCCTCAGCCCGGCTGATCACCGGCGTGTCACTGCCAAACAACTGCTGATCCACCTCCGCCAACACATACGGATTGTGATAAGCCTCGCGCCCCAGCATCACCCCATCAAATGTCTGCAGATGCTCATGGCACTGCTCCAGCGTCTTGATGCCGCCGTTGAGCACAATCTCCAACTCAGGAAAGTCCTGCTTCAACTGCGCCGCCACGTCGTAGCGCAAAGGAGGAATGTCACGGTTCTCCTTCGGTGACAGCCCTTCCAGGATCGCAATCCGCGCATGCACGGTAAAACTGGTGCAGCCAGCGTCCTTCACCGTCCCGACAAAATCACACAACTGGGCATAACTGTCCCGCCCGTTGATCCCGATACGGTGCTTCACCGTCACGGGAATCGACACCGCATCACGCATCGCCTTCACACACTCCGCCACCAACGCCGGATGCGCCATCAAGATCGCGCCGATCATATTGTTCTGCACCCGATCACTGGGGCAGCCGACGTTCAGGTTTACTTCGTCGTAGCCTGCGGCTTCGGCCATGCGTGCGCAGGCCGCCAGGTCGGCGGGCACGCTACCCCCCAATTGCAGTGCAAGCGGGTGCTCGGCTTCGTTGTGGCGCAGGAAACGGTCGTGATCGCCGTGGAGGATAGCGCCGGTGGTGACCATCTCGGTGTAGAGCAGCGCGTGCTTGGAGAGCAGGCGCAGGAAGAACCGGCAGTGGCGGTCGGTCCAGTCCATCATCGGGGCGACGGAGAAGCGGCGGGAGAGGGCTTGCGGTGGAGCTTTTTCTGAGGGCATTGGGATCTGGGGGGGTGAATGCGAAGGGTGAGCAGTTTATCAGGAATGGGCTAGAGCGGCCGGGTGTTGATCGTGCGATGCGGAGTCGATGTTAAATAGATCTGTCCCATTTTTGGTCGTCAGTCGATCCGTTCTCCCGCAGAAATGGCTAATACGAAGTAGTACCATTTGTCAGTTTTATGCATAAATGCATATAATTAGTTGCTCATGATGACTGTATGAATATACAGTTCATCTGCGACGTGCTGTAAGAAGGTAGAGAGTGGCGTTTTTGGTACAAATCACGAGGGTGACCCGTCAACCCAAGGAAGGAACCGCTCGTGAGGGCGTATCAGGTTGTGAAGAACCAGATGCCCATTTCATACAAATTAGTGCTGCATTACTACAATATCGGTTCCTCTGGATGTAGCCTGATTAGAACAAGCAGAGGGACCACAAAAACAAGGAGAGTTTTTATGTCTAATCCTGGCAGTTACCTAGGCCCTGGGTTTGTGCAGACAGGCCCAGGATCGTACGAGTTGCCATCTATTAACGTTGGCGCCGTAAACTATGAACCTCAGGTGTTTGGAAGTGGGGGGCGAGATGACAGTGATTTTTCTCACAGTCATACCGGGCAGCTAATTAACGTAGCAACACGTACTTATATTCTTAATACATTCCCCCCTGTCATTGCTCAGAATGTTAAGGACCAGGAGGCGAGTTTTGCAGCAAGTCTTCAGTCTATGCCCACGTCTATCGCACAAAGCATTTACTCAATAGAACAGGCTGAAGGAAACGCCGAGAACGAAGTCGCGCAAATTGAAAAACATATTCGTTCGATAGACACCCTTATCGCTCAAAAAGCACAGGCGTACACGGCTCAGCAAAAAATTGCTGATAAGTATTACTATGGTCATGATTTTTTTAGCCATCCCACCAGTCAGTTTATCAGTGATGCGATCAGCGGCAGTAAGACGAATTACCCTCCAGATAAAAACTATAAAGAATGGTACGCTTCACTTGAGGCTGCGTATGCTGCGAAATATAGCAATCTTGAAATCGATTATTTAAATGCTCTGAAGCAGAATCTTCAACAACAGGCTAACCAAGCACGTGCAGACGCCGAGGCCAAACGTATTACCGATGAGGCGGCGGCGATGGCTGCAAGAATTGCTGCGGAGACCGCAGAACAAGCGCGACTTGCTGCTGAGGAAGAGGCGCAACGTGTGGCCGCTGAAGCTGCTGCTGACGCGGCTAGGGTGGCTGCTAGGGTAGCCGCTGAAGCCGCAGCGATTAAAGCCGCTCGTACGTTCAGGCTTCCCGCAGCTGGTGCAACGCAACTGAGTACTGCGGCAGGTTCTATTGTTATTACGACAGGGTCAGGCATTACACTTGAAGCCGCGATTCAAGCAGCTAAGGTCGCACTGGGTACAGTTGTTGGTGCAGCCACAGCAGTCGGTATTGGGGCGTTGACGTATTCAGAATCCCTTGGCAACGGGGAGTTGCCCACGACAATGCTGGACCTGCCAGCTAAGGACTTGGCACCTAACCTACCTGCTGATTTGCTCAATGTCGCGGCGGTAGGTGGGACGGTCGATGTGCCCTATCGGATTTATGGCGACCAATCGAAGTATTCGGTACTAGTTACGCAAGCTACCGGCGGGTTAACGTCAGCGGTGCCGGTAATGGCTTTGGTACTTGATCCTGTAGCCAACGCCTATACGTTCACCACAACAGACACACCGCCGATCACCCTGACATTCCCGATCGCGGTACCTGGTGACAGTTCAACGGCGACTCCAGCGCAGCCCACAGAAACTCCGGTATACGCCGGAATCACGCTGAGCCCAGTTGAAATCAAAGTAGAGTCGTTTCCGATTGCTGGCCAGTTGAATATCCGAGACGGTATTTACGTTTACCCCGCAGATTCGGGTTTGCCGCCGATTTATGCGGTGTTTAGTAGTCCGTATGAAGGCGCAACCACCAAAGGTGAACACAGCGGTCGCATGTACAATCCCGACGAAGCGGGAGGCCCCACTCAAGACCTGGACTGGACAACGGCATCGGTGTCTGAGGAAGGTATTGATCTAGTTAAATTGCATACCCGCCGTTTTGCCCCATCGGATGCTAATAAAATTATGATCGATCGGCTAGAAAAGATCTTAAGTGGTCAGATCACTATTACTGATGTTGACAAACGTTTTTACACACACGAAATACGAGAGTTAGAGCGTTACAGGGCGCTCGGGGTAGCTGATGGGGTAGAAGGGAAAGTTTGGAATAATGCTCATGCTGCAACCTTGGAAGATTACAAACTGAGGGACGCCGACGATTTATTCTATACCCCGGAAGCCATAGCTGCAGAAATTAAACAAGTATATGGAGAGTAGGATGAGTAATATTAATGATGTTGTAGTCGCTGAAGCGCCAAGGGATGTTGTTCTTTTTATTATAAGAAACAAGCCAGTTTCGTATCCGATGCTGGATCGACTATACAATAGGAATGGATGGGTCAATATTTCAAATAACCTAGAGCTTCTGAAGCTTGTTGGCAATATGGAACTCGAAGGGTTAATTGAAAATGTTGATGGAGGGATAAGGAAAGGTCCTAATTGGAAAGAGCCAACATTCATGGCTGAGAATAAGTACTCGTTTGAGTAATATGTAGCTCTGCAAAAGAAAACCCAGCATTCGCAGGGTTTTCTTTTTCTTAATTCGTGAAAAGTTGCTCCGATCTGCATGCGGGGAACTCATGGTGCGTGTATTTTTTAGGTATACGTAAAAAGCCGCATCATGAGCTTCACCATTCTAGGTCTCATCGCTGAGGTCGGCGCGAAGTTGTATTCGTTCCAGGTCCCGGCCGGATTTCCCTCGCGTTTCTAGGAAATATCTCACACCTTCCTCAAATTGCCTCTCAGACCTTCCGTAGCTAACCTCCTCAAGCCACTGCAAACTAGCGGCCGGAGGTGGAAGTCCGTATTGCTAAGGCGTTTTTACTCCCGAAAATATTTGGAGCGGCGCCCATGCCTAACAAATCACGCAATGCTTATGTTGATCACAACACTACGCCCAGCGATGCCAAGCTTCACGGAGCAGGCCAGAGAGCTATTCATCATTATCTGCCCCCATCTGACAACGCTGCCTCAGCTGACCAACCAACCGGCCACCTATTACGCGTCAGCCCTAACATAGGCACCGAAACCCTCCTCGCCAACGCCGCCGAAAACCTCGCCTCCGCCAACCAAATGGCCGCCACACTGGCGTTCGACCTCGAAGACCCGCACCGTGCCATCGTCCTGGGCATCCAGCAGCTAATCGACCTAATCGCTCTGCTCATCGACCGAGCCCAGGAGCAAGTTGCGCCTGCATCCAGCGCAGCCTGACATCGACCCCGCCGCCTTACCCAAGGCGGCAACCTGAACCCATCCTGTCACCCCGCCAAGTTTCATCATTCCCGGCGCCGCGGAGGTCTACGATCCTCTTCAAGAGAGGACGCCCGCACCTCCAGTCCACAGGGAACTGAAAACATGATCTCAACCCTTGCCAAAGCCATGATGATCGCCGGCACATTGCTCTTGGGCGCTTGCTCGTCGAGTTCGTCGAACGTGAACAGCGACCCCTGCTTTTCGGGCGGATGCCAGGCGTTTGGTGACCATAGCCCCAGCAAAGGCGCCAAGATGAATTTTGGCGGCAGTGGGCTTGGCAGTAGTTATGGTGAGTATGGTTCGGGGTTACTGCACGACGATTGAGGTCGCGATGGGGTTACTGCGCAGCCCAGCGGGAGCAAGCTCCCTCGCCACAGGGGGCTGGTTTAAGCGGTGACGACAGTGCCTTTATGAAGAATCTCGCGTCGGGCACGGGGTTGGGGGATTTTTCCTTCAGTCGAGGAGTGGATGCTGGTGCTCCCTAGCTCGGGAGAGGGACGTGTGTTGCTTTCAGCAAAAATCACCGTGAAAAAAGCCAGACACGGTGCAATAATGGCGCTAGGCCATTATTTTACTTTCTTAAAGTACCCTTGATGAAAACAACATTTTCCGCGAAATTGTTTATTGTTGTTATTGTTTCCCTGCTGGTCTGCATTGTTTGTTTCCTGACTGAAGAACTCCTATAGCGTCGCGGGTGCTCAGTTCGACTGTTTGTATTGTCGAATGAAGAACCTGCCGAGTACAAAAATACTGCCGAGCACCAACCCTAAAAAGGCACCTAGAAAAGCGAATTTTTTGATGGTTTTTTGGGTGGAGGTTTGTATTTCATCAAGGGTGTTAAATGCTTTTAACGTATTCCCTGCAGCCAATGCCGGTAAGTTAAGCGCAATAGCTTCGGTATTGGCTGTCTCCATTGCGGATTTCAGCTGGGCAGACGCCAATGCTGCCGTCGTCGCGGTGGTTGAGGCTATATAAAGTACCGGCTCACTCCCGCCCGATTTAGGGGGGGCGTCTTTGAGGGCAACGGATTTAGCGGCCATGATACCCATGGCGGAATAGAAAATATCATTCTGTATGGTGCTGTACAGCTTGGTTTCCAATGACAGTGGGCTCGCCTTGGCGGGCGCGTCCTTTTCATTGATTTCTTTATATAAGCTGTAGAGGGATGGCTTAGTGATGTAAGTGCTGGCAGTCCATTGTTCAGGCGAGGTCGCAGAGAGCGTCAATGCGGCAACCGCGCCCACCACGGTGGTTGCAATAATCGTTATCTTGCTATTCCACAGTGTCTGAATAAGCGGAATCAAATCTATTTCATCATCATGGGGACGGGCGTTTGAATTCGTTGGACTGCTCACGAAAAATTCCTTTATTTGCGTTCCCAAATTGTAGAGAAAAAAACACAATGCGCCACGTAAAAGTACGCTTCGTATTAGATGCGAATAGTTCTTGTATAGTGTGTTCGGCGGGCCTCTACACTCAGAGTCGCGCCGACTCAGTACGCCAGTCTTAGGATCATTTCTACGGCACAATCGTTCATAGGCCAGTAGCTCATTGCCCGCCGTGCATCCGACGAGCGATGAGGTAAACCCCGAGCCCGACCAGCGCCGTGACCGCACCGATATAACCGGTACTCGTCCATCCCAACCCCGCCGTAATCGCCATCCCGCCAAACCACGGCCCCAACGCATTCGCCAGGTTAAACGCCGCATGGTTGGACGCCGCCGCCAGGCTCGGTGCTTCGTGGGCAATATCCATCAGGCGGATTTGCAACGGCGCAGCCAACGACACCATGGTGCCGACCAGGCCCATGCTCAGCAGCACGCCCCATAGCGAGGACGCGGCGAAGGGGAAGAACAGCAACACGGCGATCGACCACACCAATATCAGGCCCACCGCGCGAAACTGCAGGCGATCAAACAGTTTGCCGCCCGCGATGTTGCCGATAATCCCACCCACGCCAAACGCGGCCAGGCCAAACGGAATCCATTGCGGCGATACCTTGGTCACTTCGAGCATGGTCGGCGCCAGGTAGCTGAACACGCAGAACATCCCGGCAAACCCAATCGCACCGATCGACAATGCCATCCACACCTGAGGCTTGGTGAAGGCGCGCAGTTCTTTGCGCGGGTCGCTGCGTTGTTCGTCGTGGCGGTGCGGCACGAACTGCCAGACCAGGGCGATGGTGCACAGGGCGATCACGCTGACCAACGCAAACGCCGAGCGCCAGCCCAGGTGTTGGCCGAGGAAGGTGGCGATGGGGTTGCCCAGCAGCATGGCCAGGGTAAGGCCCAGCATGACGCGGGCCACGGCGCCGGCGCGTTTGTCGTTGGGCACCATGCTGGACGCCACTACCGCGGCAATCCCGAAATAAGCACCGTGGGGCAGGCCGCTGATAAAGCGGAAGGCCACCAGCGAACCAAAGGTGGGGGTAAACGCGGTCGCCAGGTTACCCAGGGCATACAGCCCCATGAGCAACAGCAGCATGTGTTTGCGCAGTAGCTTGGCGCCAAGGATGGCCAGCAACGGCGCGCCGACCATCACGCCGAGGGCGTAGGCGCTGATGGCGTGGCCGACCTGGGGTTCGCTTAGAGCCAGGTTCTGGGCGATGTCGGGCATCAGGCCCATGATGGCGAATTCGCCAGTACCGATAGCGAAAGCGCCCACGGCCATGGCCGCTTCCATTTTGGCGGCACTGCGCGCGGGCAGCACGTGCCCGGGAGTTTGGTGGATAGACATGGATCGCTCTGTTGGGATGAATAACACGAAAGACCGCCGCGGATGCTACGCACGCCGCGGCGAACCTGTCTAGAACAGCGTTTAGCGGCAGAGTTCAATGGCGCTTTGAGATCCGTCTTATTCTCCCGCCCCCTTGTGCTCCGTACGCTTGCGGTGATGAAACTCAAACATTTCCTGCAACCCCTCGACGCCACCTTCTCCACGCCCAAGGCCGCCCGCAAGCTGCTGCGCCTGTTCGCCCTGGCGTTGGTGTTGGGTGTGTATGCGGGCGCCTACAGCTATTTGCGCGCTGCGTTCAGCGAGGAGATTTCGTTGCGGCGCAGTTATATGAATGAGGCGATTTCCGATGCGCAGAGTTTTTTTGTCAGCCGCCAGACGCTGTTGAAAAGCCTCGGCCTGTCCACCGTGCGGCATGTGACGCCGCCCGTGGGCAACCTCAATAACGTGCCCGCCGAGGAAGTGCATATCACCCTGGGGGAGGCGGGCAATATCTGGAGCCTGTGGCTGACCCGACGTCTGCTCGACTACTTGGAGGCGAACCAGGTCAACCTGATTTATGTGGCCCAGCGTGCCGAGCCTGGCGTGGAGCGCCTGTTCACCGTCGGCCCGGCACCGGAGGCGGTGCCGGAGACGGTGTTGCAGCGGCTGATGGCGGTCGATACCGGCAAGGTCTCGGTCAGCGACGAGCTGTGGCTCACCGAGCAAAGCCGGCTGGATTCGCCGCTGTATATTTTTACCCGCCTGGATGACCGCAGCCCCACCTCGGGTTGGCTCGGCCTGGAGGTCGGTGGGCCGGACCTGATCAACGCCCTGCAGCATGAAAAGGCTGGCGACTTCATGTTGCTCGACGCCGCAGGCCAGCTGATTTTCAGCAGCACGCCCGATCAACCCGCGGCGGCGCAGGTGCTGCGCCAGTATCATTCCACGGCCAGTTTCGGCTGGGAGGGCAGTCGCTGGTTGCCGGACCGCTTGGCCATCCGCAAACACCTGGGCTATTCCCAATGGCAGATCGTTTACAGCCTGGAGCTGAGTTCGTTGCTGCCCAGCCTGGCGTTGCCGCTGCTGGTGTGCCTGCTGCTGTGCGCACTGGCGAGCCTGTTGATGATGCGGCTGGTGCGACGTATCGATCAGCGGCTGATCATCCCGGCGGCCAATCGCATCGAAGCCTTGGTAGAAAGCGAGGCGTTCAGCAGCGCGGTCATTCGTATCGCGCCGGTGGCCTTGTGCGTATTGCGCCGCAGTGACGGCGAAGTGGTGCTGGAGAATCCCTTGTCGCGCCAATGGCTGGGCAACGGGCAGGAGCGCCAGCAGTTGTGCCACGACTGGATTCGCCGGGCCTTTCACGCCTGCGAGCAAAGCAACACCGACGAGCTGCAAATAGCCGACGGTCGCCACTTGTTCCTGAGCTTCGCACCCATCCGTTATCAACGTGAAGAAGTGTTGATCTGCGCGTTCAGCGATATCACCGAACGCAAACAGGTGGAGCTGGCGTTGCAGCAGGCGCGTACCTTGGCGGATGCGGCCAATGAGGCCAAGACGTTGTTCCTGGCGACCATGAGCCATGAAATCCGCACCCCCCTTTACGGGGTGTTGGGCACCCTGGAATTGCTCGCCCGCACCGACCTCAACAGCCAGCAGCGCGGCTACCTGAATGCCATCGAAGGCTCGTCGGCGAACTTGCTGCAACTGATCTGTGATGTGCTGGATGTGTCGAAAATCGAAGCAGGGCAACTGTCCCTCGAACTCAGCGTATTTTCCCCGCTGGAGCTGGTGCAGGAGGTGATTCAAGGCTACGCGGGCGCCGCCCAGAGCAAGGGCTTGCAGCTGTTTGCCTGCCTCGACCCGCAACTGCCCGACCAGGTGCGCGGCGATGTCACGCGTATCCGCCAGATCCTCAATAACCTGCTCAACAATGCGCTCAAGTTCACCGAGAGCGGGCGCATCGTATTGCGCTTGCGCCTGGAGAGCCGCGAAGGCGAACGCGCCCTGTTGCAGTGGCAAGTGGTCGATACCGGCAAGGGGATTGCGGCGCACGATCAGCCGTATTTGTTCGAGCCGTTTTTCCAGGCCAGCGGCAATGCCAATGTGGTGGCGGGCACCGGGCTTGGGTTGTCGATCTGCAAGCGCCTGGTGCACCTCATGAACGGCACGCTGCGGCTGGTCAGCGAGCCGGGGCTGGGCAGCAGTTTTACCTTCACCTTGCCGTTGGAGCAGGTTGACGAATACGCGCATGAGCCGTGGGCGTTGCCCTTGCTGGGCGAACGCGTCTATGTAGTGTCGCCGGTACGCGAGCTGGCCGAAAGCATTGGCGGCTGGTTGCGGCGTTGGGGCGCGCGGGCGCAATTGGGCCTGCCGCACTCGGTCGAGGCCGACCCCGGCGCGGTGCTGGTGGAGCTGTATCCCGGCCCGGTCGACCCCGGCCAACGGCTGCGCTGGTCCGGGCCTCGGGTGATGGCCGCCGCCGATGAGCATGGTGTCCATCAAGGGCCGGGTGCCTGCTGGCAGATCGGCCTGAACCAACTGCAGGCGCTCAATCGCGCGGTCAGCCGCGCCCAGGGTATCGAGGAACACCCGTCGCCAACGCCTTGTGAGGTGCCGGCCGAGATCAACCTCAACCTGCGCCTGCTGGTGGCCGAAGACAACCTGATCAACCAGTTGATCCTGCGTGATCAACTCGAAGAGCTCGGCTGCACCGTGGTGCTCGCGGGCGACGGCATTGAAGCGCTGTCGCTGTGGGGCGAAACCGCGTTCGACTTGATTCTCACCGACGTCAACATGCCGCGCATGAATGGCTACGAACTCACCGAGCAATTGCGGCGCCTGGGCTGCGCCTTGCCGATCATCGGTGCCACCGCCAACGCCATGCTCGATGAAGCCGAGCGCTGCCTCAACGCGGGCATGGACCACTGCCTGGTCAAGCCCTTCACGTTGCGCGTGCTTCACCAGTGCTTGCAGCCTTATCAGAGGAGCGTGCTTTGAGTGCCTATCGCGTGCTCATTGTGGAAGACCATCCTTTTCAGCATGAGTACCTGATCAACGTGTTCCAGGGCATCGGCGGCTTTGACGTCGACGTGGTCTGGGACGGCGCGAGCGCGTTGCAGCGCCTGGCCCGCCAGCGCTATGACCTGTTGCTCAGCGACTTGATGATGCCGGGCATGGACGGCGTGCAGTTGATCCAGCAATTGGCGCACCTGCAGGCGCCACCGGCCTTGGCACTGATGAGCGTGGCCTCGCGGCGCATGCTGGTGGGCGCGGGCCAGGTGGCGGATAACCTGGGCCTCACTGTCGCGGGGTTGATCTCCAAACCGGTGCGCGAGCCCCAGGTGCGCACCCTGCGCGATTGCCTCGACAAACTCGCCGAACAGGCCCGCACACCCTGCTGCCATCGCGGTGTCGGTCTGGCCCGGGAGGACCTGGTGCGCGCCTTGGCCAACGGTGAAATCCAGGCCTGGTTCCAGCCCAAGAAGTCCCTGCATGACGGGCGCATCGTCGGCGCCGAAGCGTTGGCACGCTGGGTCCATCCGGTGGAGGGGTTGTTGCTGCCCAGTGAGTTCCTCGGTGAAATCGAGCGGCTGGGCCTGGAAACCCAACTGCTGACCTGCATCCTCACCCAGTCCCTGACCGCCCAGGCCCAGTGGGCGCAGCTCGGCTACCGGTTGCCGGTGTCGATCAACCTGCCCACGCACTTGCTTGACCAATGCGACCTGGTCGACCGCCTGCTGGCCCAGGTTCAGCAGCGCGATGCCGAGCCTCGGCAAATCACCTTCGAATTGATGGAAAGCTCCACCACACGGTTGCCCAGTAGCTACTACGCTGGAGCATGCCGCCTGCGCATGATGGGCTTTGGCTTGGCGCAGGACGATTTTGGCAAGGGGTTCAGCTCTTACTTCAACCTGGTTTCCACGCCGTTCAACGAAGTGAAGATCGACCGCTCGCTGGTGCACGGCTGTGCCGAGAATGAAAGCCTGGCGTCGGCCCTGCAAAGCATTGTCGAACTGGGCCGCAAGCTGGGGCTGACCACCACTGCCGAAGGCGCTGAAACACAGGCGGAGCTGGCGGTACTGCGGCGTATTCGCTGTGACCAGGTGCAAGGTTTCCTGATCTCCCAGGGCGTGACGGCGGATAAATTCAGCGCGTTGTTGATCGAAGATGGCCCTGCGCCAGCACTTATCTGAGCGGCCAGGGTCACACAGTCAAGAAGCCCGAAGGAAGGGTCGCCCGGTTCGCCGGGCGTTATTGGCCAATGCCGGGATCACGCATAGGCTCCACGTCCTGATTCAGGCTTCTGCGGTACTGACGATGAAACATGCAAGCTTGCGCCTGGATAAACTCGCGCAAAGTTCCCAGCGCCTGAACAAAGCCCTGTTGTTGCTCACCGGGCTCGCCTTGTTGCTGTCCAGCAGTTGCTACTGGGCGGTGTCGAGGTTGCTCGATGCCGAACAGGAAAAAGTCGAGTTTCACTTCGCCCGCGTGGTGGAAATCATCCATGAGCATGAGGCGTTCCTGCGCAACGTTGCGGTCGGCTATAGCCGCAGCAATGCGCCGCCACTGCCGGCGGTGCAATCCACCCAGGTCGTGCAATTGCAGCACGACGCCGGGCAGGTCGTGGTGCAGGCCAAGGGCTTCGCGCTGTCGTTGCCGTTCACGTTGTCTTACGGTGCGGATTTCACGGCGGATGACACGCGCCGCGCGCTGGCGTTTGGCGTGCAATTGACCGACTACTACGGCGGCTATTGGGCCAGCTCGTTCTACGCCTCACCGCAGTTGTTCGTGTTTACCCCCAATGACGTCGCCAGCCTGGCCGTCCCTGGCATCGGCGGCCTGCGCCAGCATCAGCCGTTGTTGCGCGAGCACTACCGCGACGTGGTGAGCCGTTTGCACCAGTTGCAGCAGAGCCAAAACCTGTTGCTCACTGACAGGCGCGTGCGCTGGATGCGTGCACCCTTGCAGCTGTATCCAAACACCCGCAGCCTCGTCGCGATGATCGGCCTCGATGCGCCCGCCGCCGTATTGCCGGCCAACCAACCTCAGGGTCTGCTGACGTTAGCGGCGGTTGTCGATACGTCTCAGGTCGATGAGTTCGAGCGGGTGCTGCAACTGTCGGTCTACAACCAGTTCACGCTGATCTCGCCTCAGGGCGATGTATTGCTCGGCAGCCTTGGCGATGAACACCTGGCGCCACTTGGGCTGAGCTTTAACAGCCAGGGCCTGCGCTTCAAGATGATCAGTGAGGGCGGCGAGCACTGGACCGGCTTGTACGCCATCAGCTACCAGGATTTCCTGCGCTACGCCAAATGGCCGCTGCTGGGCCTGGGCCTTACATTTCTGGCGGCGGTGCTGCTGGGCTGGTGGATCAACCATTGGTACAAGACCCGCATCGTCAGCCCGGCCCAGCGTGCCCAAGAGCGTCTGTTCGAGAGCGAAGCGTTCAACCGCATCATGTTGCACAACGCCCCGGCCGGCCTGTGCGTGGTGCGGCGCAGCGACTGCCAATTGCTGCTGGAAAACCAGCGTGCCCTGCAGCTGGGCGGCACCGCGCCGTTGGTGGACGTACTCCGCGCCAATAATGGGCCGGACACCCCCGGCGAGATGTGCCTGGCCGTACAGGGGCGTTACCTGCAGGTGGTGGTGGTTGCCGCGCGCTACGAGGGCGAAGACGTGTTTCTGTGCGGCTGCAACGACATCACCCGGCATGTGGACGAAACGCTGCTGCTCGACCAGGCGCGTCAGGAAGCCACCGCCGCCAACGAAGCCAAGACCGTGTTCCTGGCCACCATGAGTCACGAAATCCGCACACCGCTGTATGGCGTGCTCGGCAACCTGGAACTGATGGCCCTGACCGCCATGAGCGAGCGCCAGCGCCAGTACCTGGAAATCATCCAGGGCTCTTCCACCGTGCTGTTCCAACTGATCAGCAATATTCTGGACGTGTCGAAGATCGAGTCCGGGCAAATGGCCGTGGAAGCGGCGCCCTTCAACCCGCAGCAATTGGTCGAGGAAGCGGTGCTGGGCTTTACCGCCACGGCGCGCAACAAGGGCTTGCAGATTGATGCGGAGATCGACCCCCAAGTGCCATGCCAATTGCTCGGCGACGCGGGGCGTATCCGGCAGATCCTGCATAACCTGCTGGGCAATGCGATCAAGTTCACTGAGTCGGGGCGCGTGCGTTTGCGGTTGACCGTACAGGCGCTGTTCGCGGATGAAGTCGCCCTGCAATGGCAGGTCACCGACACCGGCGTGGGGATTCCGGAAAAAGCCCTGGACCAGTTGTTCAAGCCGTTCTACCAAGTGGCCAACGGCCAGGATGGCAACGGCGCAGGCCTGGGCCTGTCGATCTGCTCGCGCCTGAGCGAGCTGATGGGCGGTAGCATGCGCGTGGTCAGTGAGCCTGGGCTGGGCAGCAGCTTTTCGCTGTTCATCACCTTGCCGATTGTTGACAGCGCCCCTTCAGTGGCCAGCCCTGAGTTTGCACCGCCGTGTCTTGACGCGCCGTGCTTGAACGTACGGGTGCTGGTGGCCGAAGACAACCCGGTCAGCCAGGCCGTGCTGCAGGAACAGCTCGAAGCGCTCGGCGCCCAAGCCACCGTGGCGCGCGACGGTGAACACGCCCTGCAAATCTGGGGCTCGCAGCCGTTCGACCTGGTGATCACCGACATCAACATGCCGCGCCTCAACGGCTACGACCTGGCCCGCGCCCTGCGTGAACAGGGCGTGCAAGTGCCGATTATCGGCGTCACCGCCAACGCCCTGCGCGAGGAGGGCGAGCGTTGCTTGGCGGTGGGCATGAACGCCTGGGTGGTCAAACCGTTGAGCATGAGCATGCTGCGCCAGGCCTTGATGGCGCACTGTCGCCGCGCAAATGCCTTGGCGGTGCCCCCGTCGGACCGCGACCGTGACGGCTGGATCGAGTTGTCCCCGGCCATGCGCCAATTGATGGGCGACACCTTGCTGGCGGACGTGCAGCACATCGAGCAGGGCCTGGCCGTCGGCGATTCCGAGCGGGTGCGCCAGCGCCTGCACAGCCTCAACGGTGCGCTGGCCAGTGTGCGCGCCGGGGTTTTATCCGGTGCGTGTCAGGCATGGGAAAACGCGCTGTACGAAGCCCCTCTGGATGACCACGCCGCCACGCAGATCCGCGGGTTGTGCGCGCGGCTGACGGCGGTGGCGCAGTGCTTGCTTGCAGAACTTTCTGCCCAGAACAAGGAAGCTGAATAATGCGAGACATGAACGTTGTGATCGCCGACGACCACCCGATCGTACTGGTGGGCGTGCGCGAGATTGTGCAGCGCGATTCACGTTATCGCCTGGTGGGCGAGGCCGTCAGTTCCAGCCAGTTGATCGACCTGTTGCGCGCGCATCGGCCGCAAGTGCTGATCACGGATTTCAACATGCCGGGTGATGACACCTACGGCGATGGCCTGAAACTGATCGAGTACATCCTGCGCCACTTTCCCGACACCCAGGTGCTGGTGCTGACCATGATTTCCAACAGCCTGATTCTTACCCGCTTGCAAGAACTGGGCGTGGCCGGCGTGATCCAGAAAAACCACCTGCACGACGAAATCGAAAAAGCCTTGGGCGCCATCAGTGCCCAGCGCAATTACCAGGCGCCTATGCCTGCGGCGACGTCGGTGGTGGGCAATGCGTACCCGGTGCAGGAGCGCTTCCAGAGCCTGTCGCCGCGGGAAATGGAAGTGCTGCGTTTATTTGTGACGGGCATGAGCGTCAGCGATATCGCGCGGCAACTGAGCCGCAGCAACAAGACCGTCAGCGCGCAGAAAATCTCCGCCATGCGCAAGCTGGACGTGGACAGTGACCAGGCGTTGCTGACCTATTGCATCGAGGCGCGGCAGTTCCAGTAGTCAGCGGTAGGTGATGTGCATCAACAGCATTGCGCTGTAGCTGCCCGCGTCGGGCAGTTCACCCACGGACACGGGCTTGACGCGCAGGGTCAGTTCCAGCGGTCCGTCGGTTACCGGCCAGGTGCCGGTTTCCCCCAGGCTGAAATCAGCCTTCACGCCTTTATTCAGCAAGCCAAGCTGCAAGCCCAGGGCCGGGCGGCTGGTGAGCAGGGTGTGGCTGTCAACGCTGCCCACGCCCGCCGTGAGGGTTAGGCTGACTTGGCTGTTGGCCTGGCAATCGAACACCAACGGCACGTCGGTGACGCTGGCACTGGCGTCGGCCAACTGGTTGAGGTTCACGTTGCCCAGGTCCACCTGTTGCGTACTGGGAAAACGCGCTGAGCAAGGGGGGGCGATCAGCTTGCCGGTGACGTCGATCTGCGCGTCATCCGCCGATTGCGCGAGGGCGGTGCCGGCCACCGCCAGCAGTATCCAGGTGAGCGCTTTCATAGGTAATTGAGGGTCATGACCATCGACGAGGTAAATGCGCCAGGCACCAGCGTGCCGCGCTCCACCAGCTTGGCCTTGAGGCTGATATCCACGGTGCCGCTGAGGTTGCTGTACGTCTTGGTGGTGCCGTTGAGGCTCGCCGCCGTGTCGTCCGCCCACAGTAACGAGACGCCGAGGTTGTCGGCGGTGGTCTTGGCCACGGTGGCGGTGTAGGTACCGTTGTTGGCGGTGAAGCTGACGTTCAGCGATGAACCTGTCGGGCACGTCATGCGTACCGGCAACGCGACGGTTTCGGTGGCCGCCACTTGGTCGGTGCGCACATTGCCGAACGCAGCGGTGAGGGTGGTGCCGGTGTTCAGCACACAGGGTGGGCGGGTGAGGGTGCCGCTGACGGTGATGTTTACCGTGTCGGCGGCCTGGGCGGTGGCGCTGAGCAGCGCCAGGGCGAACAGCGAAGTTTTCATGGCAAGGGCCTCAGCGGTAATCGATGGTCAGGGTGTATTGGCTCTGGAAGGCACCGGTGGGCGACTGGCCGGCGACCGGTTGCGGTTTGAAACTGAGATTGACGTTGTTGCTGCCGGTCCTCAGTTGCAGGTTGCGCACACTGCTGAAATCCACCGGGTTATAGGAGTCGGTCCAGATCGCCTGCATGTTCAGGCCGGCCAGTGTGGTGCGCGATACCCCGGTGGTGGCGCTGACCACTGCCTGGCTCGGCCTCAGGGTGGCCGTGGCTTGCACGGCGGTCGCACACGTGACCGACACCGTGGTGGATTGCACTTGGCTGCTGAGGTCGGCGTTGCTGATGGTGCCGAAGCGCAGGTTGACTGCACTGGGCGAGCTCAGCGTGCACGCCGGCGTGTAGACGGTGTACATAAAAGGCATATCCAGGAACCACTCGGCCCATGCCAGGTAGTTAAGGGAGGTCACGCCAATGCGTACCTGCACATTGCGCGTGCCGGTGGTTCTGGGCGCGGTGCCCACCAGGTTGTAGCGGTAGCGCACCACCGTGTTGATGGGCAATCGCTGGCACGTACCCCCCAGGCAGATACCACTGAATTGGCCAATATCAAGTAGCGGCATAACGGTCCAGCTGGAGGGGTCTACAAACTGCAGGGCGGCATGGTTGTAACCGGTTCCGTAGGTGATGCTGGTGTTCACGCCTGCGGCATAGGGAAAGGCACGGCGAATCGTGCATGTGCCGCTGTACTCGATATTGATCGCTTCGCCCGGCTGGAAACGGTAGCCATAGGTCGGATAGCCCGGCGTTCCGCACTCGACGTTGCCGCCGATCAGCGCCTGCGCCTGGAACGACAGGCAGCAAAGCACGCCGGCCCACAGCGCCAGCGTCATGCGCTTGCGTATGTTCATGATCACGAATCCTTGGCGCCCGACTCACCGGCCGCGCGCTCACATTGAATGTTCAGTTGAGTAATCCCACCCTCGGCAGGACCGTCGTCTTGCAGTTTCAATTCGCGGCTGCACCACGGTTGCCCGTCCACGCTGATCAACAGGCGTGCCTCGGGCGGCACGCCGGTCAGGAACGCGCGGCCCTTGTCCGCCACCAGGGTGTTGCCCAGCGAACGGCCGTCTGCCGCGAAGAGTTCGGCGCGGGCGGCAAAGGGCGCGGCTTCGCCTTGGGTGTCGCGGATGCGGAACAGAATGCGTTTGCCGCGCCGGGTGTCGAAGTCCGCCAGCACGAAGGCGCCGCGATTGGGCGTGACTTCCTGCACCGGCTCGGCGATGTCGACGTCGGCGGACATCGACTGGGTGTCCAGCGACACACGGTTCTTGCGATAGGGCAGGGCGGACGGCACCACCGTGTAGCCATTGGCATTGGTGCGCACCCCGCGCTTGTTGGTGACCGCCACGTCGGCGGCCCCCGGCGTGGCGACGATCACATTGGTTTCGCCCAGCGGCTGGCTGAACATCAGGTTGCTGCCGTACGCCACCACCGAACCTTCCACGCCCAGGTCCAGTTGGCGATTGCCGGTGGACTCGTTGTAGGCACCGCGCACAATCGCGCTCGGCGCGTCGTACTGGGCGGCGAACGTGCCGCCCGCCTGGCGTTGGGCGCCGTTGACTTGCTGTGACACACCCGCGCTGTAGGCCAGGGTGTCGTCTTCAAATGCGTTGCCGCTGAGGGTCGCGGTGCGTGACGCCGAGCCGCGCGCGCTCTGGTTCATGTTGGCGGTGACCCGCTGGTTGCGCGTACCGCCCAGGGGCATGCTGATGCTCAGGGACAGGCTGCGATCGTGACTGTCGGCGCCTTTGTTCAGGCCCAGCCCGAGGGAGTAGGAAATGCTCCCGGAACTCACGCTGTAACCCAACTGGATCGAGGTGTCGGCCTGGCCCTTGTCCCAATACGCGGTTTTCGACACGTTGGCGTACACCCCGCCGTAGCCGCCCAGTTGTTGGGACACGTTGGCGGTGAAGTTGCTTTTCATATGGCCGCTGCGGTACGTGTCCAGGGTTTGCCCGGCATTGCGGCTGTTGAGCGCCTCGTTGAACGAGTAGTAGCCGCCGGTGGAGTAGCGGTAGCCGATCAAGCTGAAATTGGTGTCGGTGGCTGCCAGGGATTTGGAATAGCGGAAGCGGAACGACTGGCCGCTGGCGCTGGTTTTCTCATGGCCCATGGCGTCGCTGCGGGCGTGGGTCACGTCCACTGAAATCGCGCCGAAGCCGGCGAAATCGTGGGCGAAACCCAGCAGGCCGGCGTTGTATTGATCACTGAGCAGGCTGGCGCCGAACAGCGTGGTACTGCCGCTCAAGCCTCGGCGTAGCGAGGCCTGGATGAAGGTCGGGGTCTCTTGCACAAACGCTGACTGCGCCGGGCGGTATTGGCCGGCGAAGACGGAGTAGCTCTGTTGCCCCTCGCGCAGCATGTAGGGCACCGACGAAAACGACTGGGTGTAGACCTGGCGCTGGCCGTCCGGGCCTTCCACCGTGACCTCGATGTCGCCGTTGCTGGCGGTGGGATAAAGATCGGTCAAGGCAAACGGCCCTGAGGGCACCCATTGCTCATGGATCACGTAGCCGCGCTGGCGGATGATCACCCGCGAGCGGCCATTGGCAATGCCGCGAACCACCGGCGCGAATTCACGGGACTGGTCGGGCAGCATGTCCAGGTCCGAGGCGATGCCCAGGCCGCGATAGGGAATCGCGTCGAACAGGTCGCCTTCGGTGGTGGCGTCGCCCAGGGTGGCAATCGCCATCATGTTGCCCATGTCCCGCTGGGCGTAGGTTTCCATCGACTCCCAGCGCCCGGCGTCGCCCGTGCCTTTCTGCCAGGTCGAGAAATTGCGCAGGCGCCAGGCCCCGGCATTGATGCCGCTGCGCAGGCTGCCGAACTGGTTCTGGCGGCGGCCGCTGTCGGACTCTGCCGTGCTGCCGCTGAAGCTGTAGTTGGTGAACGCCACGTTCTCACCGTCGCTCCACTGTCGACGGCGCACCTCAAACGGAATGCTGCCCAGGTACGCTTGGGGAATCTCGATCGACAGCAATTGGTGGTTGAAGTCGTAGTCGTAGACCACCCCGGCCAGGCCCTGGTCGAAGGCAATGCAGGTGGTGTCGGCGTCGCTTCTGTTGTGCAGGGCGGTGTCGGCCACTCCCTGGGCGCGGAAAAACTCGACATCCAGGCACGGAAACAGCCCGGTGGCCGAGCGGTCCGCGGTGCCGGTGGCGCGTACGAAACGCACATCGCGTTGCTCGACCGCGTGCTGGTTGACCCGCACATCCACCCGATAAATGCCCGGCAACTGGCCTTCGCTCATGGCGCTGACCTGTTGTTTTACCGCCGCCGAACTCTGCCCGCCGCCGATCTCGAGGAACGACGCATCGAACTCGTAGCCGGCATGTGCGGGGGCCAAGTGCAAGGCCACGGCCGCCGCGAGCGGGCAGCCGAAAGCCTTCACGGCGCGACGGCGCGTGAATCGGAATGAACGGGGCATGGGCGTTCCTGGTGGGGGCGTGCGCGTGTATCAGTGAATGCGGATAAGAGGGGCAGTCACGATGCTGCCGTAGTCGTCGATATAGCTGAGCGACACTTCATCGCCCGCCTTGGCCTGGATCGGCAGTTCGCGCTGTTCCCCGGGGCGCAGCACATCCGGCGCCTGGGTGATCGGCAGGCCGTTGAGCGTGAGTTCGCTGACCACCACGTGAAGCTTGGAGCCGTTATTGAAATGCAATGCCCCCGCCTTGGACGTCCAGCCCACCTGGGCCACCGCGTCCTTGAGCGAGCCTTTGACGCCGGCCGGGCGGTAGAACAGCTTGATGGTGGTCTTGAGGGCAATCTGCAGTACGTTCTTGCCTTTCTGGTCGTCGCTCATGGCCGGGATTGCCTTGACGTTCATCAGGAACAGGCTTTCGCGGTCTTGGGGCACATCGGTGCCGCCGGTAAAAATGACGCGCAGGATGTTTTCCTTGTTGGCATCCAGTCGGAACAGCGGCGGGGTGACGATAAAGCTGTCGACGCTTTCTTCATTGCCGCCGCCAAAGCGGCTGACCCAGGACTGCACCAGGTAGGGCGAGGTGTCTTCGCGATTGCTGACCGTGAGGTTGGCTTCGCTGGAAGCGCCGTCGTAGATCAGCCGCGTGGCGCCGACCGTGACGGCGGCGTTGGCTGCCGCGCTGTGCCAGAGCGGGAACAGGGCCAGCAAAAAGTACACTTTAAAACGCATGATGAGGTACCTTTGGAAGTCCGCGGGCCGGCGAACGGCCCACGGTATTGACGAGCAATTACTTGTAGGTAACGTCGAAGCTGGCCAGGGCGTGCACCTGACCGGTGCCGATACCGGACGTGGTCTTGGCGGTATCGCCTTCGCCGGTGGTCGTGTCGGCAACGGTGCGCACGTAGGCGGCGGTAAAGTCGAAGGTGTTGGACTGCGCACGCAGGTCGTAATCGGCGGTCGGCGTGTTCAGTGGCAGCTTGTTACCGTTTCGGGCGTCGGCGATCTGGATCGCGATACCGCGCACCTGGTTTTCACCGGTCAGGCCGAGCAGGGTCGAATCGGTGGCGTCCTGCTGACCGCTGAAGGTAATGGCGGCGTTCTTGCGGGTCGCGGTGCTGCAGTTGTCCAGGCTGATGGAGAACGCTTTGGGCTTGGCGGTGGAACCCACGGTGGGCGCGAAGTCGGCGATGCGTACCGCGTCCAGGGTCACGGATTTATTCACGTCGCCAGTGGTGATGGTGCAGGCGTTATCGGTGACGGAACCGGTGAACTCGATCTGCCCATCGGCCGCGTGTGCGGTGCCGGCCAGCAGCCAGCAAGCGCCGCAGGCGAGAGTGAGTTGGCTCAGTTTGTTCAGCATTGCAATGCCCCTTTAGAGAGATGGATGGTTGTCTGCTCACGCTTGAGTGAGCCAATCCATGGTGCATTGCGGCGGTTGTGAGGCACATGAGACGGATCTTAAAAAAATGGCGAAGTAGTGGCGCCATTCGACCGGCGAGCCCATATCCGGCGCTGGCCGTGATATTCTGCGCGCCATCTTGGTCTGGTCGTTCTCTGGTACGTACATCCGTATACGTCCCGGCGGTTGGCTGTCGCCCAGGTAGCTGAAGCCAATAATGATAAGAAGTCAGCGCAGAAGGGACATAAAAGTGAGGTCGATACATCGGCCTTGTGTGCTCACCCTGCGGCCTTGAGAGTCAGGGGCGGTGGGGCGGATGGCGTTTTATCATAGGTGCTACTGATGTTTAAAAAAGTAAACACTGCCCTGCTGGGGCTGGCTTTGTCGCTGGGGATCACGTCCGTTCAAGCGGAAGAGGCAAAGAAAGTCGATGTGCTGCTGATCGGCGGCGGCATCATGAGTGCGACCCTGGGTGTATGGCTCAATGAGCTGGAACCGAGCTGGTCGATGGAAATGGTCGAGCGCCTCGATGGCGTGGCCGAAGAAAGCTCCAACGGCTGGAACAACGCCGGTACCGGTCACTCGGCCCTGGCTGAGCTGAACTACACTCCGGAAGACAAGAACGGCAACGTTGAGATCCCGAAAGCGGTCGAGATCAACGAAGCGTTCCAGATCTCCCGTCAGTTCTGGTCCTGGCAGGTCCAGCAGGGCGTGCTGAAGAACCCGCGTTCGTTCATCAACTCCACACCGCACATGAGCTTTGTGTGGGGCGATGACAACATCAAGTTCCTGAAAAAACGCTACGAAGCCCTGCAAGCGAGCCCGCTGTTCGCCGGCATGCAGTACTCCGAAGACCCGGCGCAGATCGCCAAGTGGGTTCCGCTGATGATGGAAGGGCGTGACCCGAACCAGAAAATCGCGGCCACCTGGAGCCCGCTGGGGACCGACATGAACTTCGGCGAGATCACCCGCCAGTTCGTCGCTCACCTGCAAACCACCCCTAAGTTCGACCTGAAACTGTCGAGCGAAGTGCAGGACATCACCAAGAACGCCGACGGTTCGTGGCGTGTCAGCTACAAAAACCTCAAAGACGGCACCAAGACTGAAACCGACGCCAAGTTCGTGTTCATCGGCGCCGGTGGCGGTGCACTGCACTTGCTGCAAAAGTCGGGCATTCCTGAAGCCAAGGAATACGCAGGCTTCCCTGTGGGCGGCTCGTTCCTGGTGACCGATAACCCAACCGTCGCCGAGCAGCACCTGGCCAAGGCCTACGGTAAAGCGTCGGTTGGCGCGCCACCGATGTCGGTTCCGCACCTGGACACCCGCGTACTGGATGGCAAGCGCGTTATCCTGTTTGGCCCATTCGCGACTTTCTCGACCAAGTTCCTGAAAGAAGGCTCGTACCTGGACCTGCTGACCAGCACCACCACCCACAACATCTGGCCAATGACCAAAGTCGGTATTCGTGAATACCCACTGGTCGAGTACCTCGCCGGCCAACTGATGCTGTCGGATGACGACCGCTTCAAGGCGCTGCAAGAGTACTTCCCGAACGCCAAGCAATCCGACTGGCGCCTGTGGCAGGCCGGTCAGCGCGTGCAGATCATCAAGCGTGACGAAGAGCAGGGCGGCGTCCTGAAACTCGGCACCGAAGTGGTCAGCTCCGCCGACAACACCATCGCCGGCCTGTTGGGTGCATCGCCAGGCGCGTCCACCGCGGCTCCGATCATGCTGACCGTGCTGCAGAAAGTGTTCAAGGACAAGGTAGCGACCCCTGAGTGGCAGTCCAAGCTGCACCAGATCGTACCGAG
The DNA here is from genome assembly GCF_002859085.1 of Pseudomonas sp. QC2. Classification (NCBI taxonomy): domain Bacteria; kingdom Pseudomonadati; phylum Pseudomonadota; class Gammaproteobacteria; order Pseudomonadales; family Pseudomonadaceae; genus Pseudomonas; species Pseudomonas sp. QC2. The sequence continues at coordinate 127,255 of NZ_PKKS01000012.1, read as the reverse complement.
CTACGGCACCAAGCTGAACGACAGCCCTGAGGCCGTTGCCAAGGAATGGGCCTACACCGCCAATATCCTGCAACTGCCAACACCGCCTGTGATTCCGCAAAAGGCCGCTGTGAAGGCGCCTGAGGCTGCCAAGCCTGCGGCTGAGCCGAGCAAGCCGGCATCTGACCTGGCGTTGTAAGCCGCTGGCGAGGTTCTGAGATCAGGATCTCACCGGTCACGAAAAAACCGCTGAACCGGTAACGGTCAGCGGTTTTTTTGTGTTTTTAAATACGGGAGCGCTCGACAGGCGGCAGTTCAACCGTGCGCTCGGCGGCCGCCAGCGCTGCCTTCAAGCCCGCTTTGTCCAGCGGGACGCAATACGCAGGCTTGCCCCGTTCCAGTCGCCAGCTTTCATCCAGGCCTCCGGCGTCCACGGCGTCGAACCCCAGTTCGTCGAGTAACGTGATGACCTGTGCCTTCGCTGCCGCGTCGTCCGCGGCCACCGGTAATGCTCGACGCTCGGGTGCGCCGTGTGGGCGGGCGTCCTGCGTCAGGTCGGGGGCGAAGATTGCATTGAACACTTTCACCACGTGCGAATGCGGCAAATGCTCGGCAAGCAGTCGGCTGGTGGTGGTTTCAAAGCGATCCAGGGCCGGGATATGCCCGTCGCGGTTCGGGTAGTAATTATTGGCGTCCATCACGGTCTTGCCCTCCAGCCATTGCGCCGGGACGCTGCGGTAATGTTCCAAGGGGATTGCCACGAGCACCACGTCGCCGAACTTGGCGGCGTCTTCGGCGCTGCCCACTTGCACGCCGAGTATGCCGCTGACCACGCTGCTCATGGTGTGCGGGCCGCGGGAATTGCTCAACATCACCTCATGCCCGGCCGCCAGTGCCAGTTGGGCCACGGCGCGCCCGATAAAACCTGCTCCAATAACACCGATCCTCATCGCCTTGCTCCTGTTGAAAGGGGGGAGTCGCTATGATGATTGGCAACTGTTTGGCGATAAATGATCGCTCTGGCGTTGCTGTTATTACTGGGAGTGGGGAATGATGGACCGTCTATCCAGCATGAGTGCCTTCGTGATGGCCGCTGAACTGGGCTCCTACGCCCGCGCCGCCGAGCGTTTGAACCTGTCACCGCAGATGGTGGCTAAGCATGTCAGTGCGTTGGAGCAACGCCTCGGCGCGCGCTTGCTCAACCGCACCACGCGTCGCCAAAGCCTGACGGAGTTGGGTAGCGCGTACTACGAGCGCTGCAAACACATCCTGACGGAGGCCGAGGCCGCCGATTCCCTGGCGCAGATCATGAATGACACCCCGAGTGGCAAGTTGAAAATTACTGCCCCGGTGACCTTCGGTTCCTACAGCCTGATGCCATTGATTACCGAATTTCTGCGTGATAACCCCGAGGTGGAAATCGACCTGCACCTGACAGATCGTTTCGTCGACCTAGTGGACGAGGGTTATGAAGCGGCGTTTCGCATCGGTCCCTTGGCTACTAACAGCCTGACGGCTCGGCCCCTGGCACCTTATCGCTTGGTCGTCTGCGCCTCGCCTGCGTACCTGGCGGCGCGTGGCACGCCGCAGGTGCCGGCCGATCTTATGCATCACGAATGCCTGGGCTACGCCTTCTGGTCGCGCCCGGCAGATCGTGAATGGGTGCTCTACCAAGGCCCGACACCTTACCGCGTGCAGGTTGCCAGCCGACTGCAAATCAACGAAAGCAGGGCGTTGATGTCGGCTGCGCTGGAGGGCTTCGGTATTGTCCTGGGGCCCGAAGACTTCCTGCGCCCGGCGCTGTTAAGGGGTGAGTTGGTGCAAGTGCTGGCGAACTTCGAGGCCCCGAGCCGGCCGATGCATTTGCTCTATACCGCAAATCGCCAGCGCACTGCCAAGTTACGACGGTTTGTGGCGGCGGTGCTGGAGCGTTTCGGGCCCGCTTGAGTGGGCCAATGCTGACGGTGCCTTTCATCAGCGTTCCTGAGTGCAACGCCCTCAGGTTCAGCAACCCGACAGACACTACCTGTTAAAAAAGACCCATGGCCGATCAGGAGAGCGGCTGCAACACGGGGGCATTTTTTGCAGTGTAAGTGGTGGGCGTCAGCGCCCGAGGGGTTTGTATGTGGCTACGTTATGCAGCATTGGCGGCCATGGTCGTCGCGGCATCCGGGTGTGTGCAAGAGCGCGTCGTGCATGAGCGCAGGCCGGTGCAACGGGAGTATGTAGAAGTCGTCGCGCCGCAACCGCCGCCGGTGCAGGTGATTGAAGTCGAGCCACCGGTGCGCTACGGCTACATATGGTCACGCGGTTACTGGCGCTGGGAAGGCGGGCGCTATGTCGCGGTGCACGGCCATTGGGAGCCGGTGCGCGAGGGCTATCGCTATGTGCATCCGCATTGGGTGCAGCGTAATGATGGGTACCACTGGCAGGGTGGCGGTTGGGTTCGCTGAGTCTCGGCTAAATCGGCTTCTGGGTGCCCAGGAGTCGAACCTCCCGCAGCAGCGCGGCACCGAGCTGATCGGTGCCCAGTTCCCTGTAGCCCACTGCCTTGACCTCGCCGTTCTCCTCCGCCTGGATGAGGATCACCGGGGTTTCCTTGCCGGTGGTTTCGTCGATGTGCAGGGCGTACTGCGGAATATCCAGCTTGATCGGCGTGCCGGCGGCCTTGCCTTTTACATTGATCAGGAACGCCGCACAGCCAGCGTCGACGTCCGTGCTGGTGGCAGAGCGACCACTGACAAAGCAGGTTTCCGGCAGGTCGGGCCAGGCGATGGTGTCTGCCTGGGCGAGGGTGGGGGCGATGGCCAGCGCTGCGAGTAGAAACGTGCGCACGTAGTCTTTCTCTCGATCAAGGTGATAAGCCGTTTTTACCAAAGCCCGCCCGCTGCCGCAACGCTGTGGTTCAGGCCAGCCGCTTCATGCCCGTTGTCTTGATCGCGTTGAGGTCGAAGGTGGCCGTGTACTCGCAACCGGCGGCGAACGGGATCATCCTGGGTGACGTAGCGTACCAGCACATTGGTATCCAGCCCGATCATCCGGCGTTTGCTCCCTGCGCTGCGATGGCTTGGTTCATCTGTTCGATGGAGACGGCCTTGGCAGGTTTGCGGATCAGCCCCTTGAGGTCCTGAACCGTCTTGCTCGCCCCCCTTCCACCGGGTTTAAAGCGATACAAACCATGACCAACCGCCACCCCATTATCCGCCTTCCCTGCACGCCATTGTCGAGCCCGCCGGCGACGTGATCGCGGTCAAAGTCGGCAAGACTTCGTGCTGTGCAGGGTCGGTTGAGCGCTAATTCATTGAACCACGCGGTAGCACGGCACATAGGCCGCGCCGCCCGGCAACTTCATGCGGTGCTGAGCGACGAAGGCCTGTAGCAGTTCGTCCAGCGGTTTCATGATGGCCGGGTCACCGTGGATTTCATACGGGCCGTTCTGCTCGATCAGGCGAATGCCCTTGTCCTTCACGTTACCCGCCACGATCCCCGAGAACGCACGGCGCAGGTTGGCGGCCAGTTCGTGCGGCGGCAGTGCGTGGCTCAACTGCAGGCTGGCCATGTTTTCGTGGGTCGGGTCGAACGGGCGCTGGAAGCCTTCGTCGATCTTCAGCAGCCAGTTGAAGTGGAACGCGTCGTTGCGCTCGCGGCGGAACTGCTTTACCGCCTTGAGCCCCGCGGTCATCTGGCGCGCCACTTCGGCCGGGTCATCAATGATGATCTGGTAGTGCGCTTGCGCTGCCTCACCCAGGGTGGCGCCGACGAAGGCGTGCAGTTGTTGCAGGTAGGGCGCGGCGTGTTTGGGCCCGGTGAGGATGACCGGGAACGGCAGGTCGCGGTTATCCGGGTGCATCAGGATGCCCAGCAGGTACAGGAACTCTTCTGCCGTACCGGCGCCGCCGGGGAAGATGATGATGCCATGGCCGACGCGCACGAAGGCTTCCAGGCGTTTCTCGATATCCGGCAGGATAACCAGCTCATTGACGATCGGGTTCGGCGCTTCGGCGGCAATGATGCCCGGCTCGGTCAGGCCCAGGTAGCGCCCGCCGGTAATGCGTTGCTTGGCGTGGGAAATGGTCGCGCCCTTCATCGGGCCTTTCATCACGCCAGGGCCGCAGCCGGTGCACACATCCAGGCTGCGCAGGCCCAGTTCGTGGCCGACTTTCTTGGTGTACTTGTATTCTTCGGTATTGATCGAGTGCCCGCCCCAGCACACCACGATCTTCGGCTCGACACCGGGGCGCAGCGTACGAGCGTTGCGCAGCAGGTGGAACACGTAGTCGGTGATGCCCTGGGAATTGCTCAGGTCGATACGCTGGCTGTCCAGCTCGTTCTCGGTGTAGACGATGTCACGCAGGGCGCTGAAGAGCATTTCGCGGGTGCTGGCGATCATTTCGCCATCGACGAAGGCATCGGCGGGGGCGTTCAACAGCTCCAGGCGCACGCCGCGGTCCTGCTGGTGGATGCGCACTTCAAAGTCTTTATAAGCGTCGAGGATGGTCTTGGCGTTGTCGATATGCGCGCCCGTGTTGAGAATGGCCAGGGCGCACTGGCGGAACAGGGTGTAGATGCTGCCGGTACCGGCTTCGCTCAGTTGCTGCACTTCACGTTGGGACAGGGTTTCGAGGCTGCCCTTGGGGCTGACGGAGGCGTTGATGACTTGACGTTGGGGCATTCTGATTCCTTGAAAGCGCAGCCACCGCACCCGCGAGGGGCTGCGATGGCTTGAGAATGATGGGCGCCGAATTCGGACGCACGAGACGGTATTTAACTCAGGCGCAAGGCCGAGTGCAAACACCGTCCAGCACCATCATGCCGCAGAACTCACTGAATCAGCTTCCAGTTTTTGTAGAAAACCCGACGCAGGGTAAAGGCCATGCCGGCAAACCCAGCGATCACGGCGTTAAGAACCCGGGGTACCGGGGTCGGCCGCACGATATCGATAAACAGACAGTAACGCTTGGCATCGTTTTTGTTGAAAGACGCATGCATCAACGTGTCATCGAAGATGAACAGCGGGTCGTCGTGCCAGTAATGCTTGTGCTTGCCCACCTGGATGTAGACGCCCTCGTGATGGGGCGCCGGGGCCATGTTGTAGAGCACGCGGAACATCATGCGCAGGGGGCCGAAGTGAAACGAGGTCGAGCGGTTCTCATTGAACACCGACACACCAATGGTTTTCACGAACGGGAGTTTTTTGCGCAGTTGCGGAATGTCCAGGGTGGTCTCGATGGGGTGGCCATACCACTGGAAAAACAGCATGCCGCGCTTCTTCTCGGCCATGCGTTCGTCCAGGTAGCCGATGATTTCGTCCTTGTGGGCCATAGCGTCATCGATCACCCGTTGCAGGTCTTCGCGCCAGGCGGGTGGCAGGTCCTGCATCGTGTAGACATGGCGGTTATGCGAGCTCACCAGGTCGAACAGGGTATTGAACGGCGCCAGCAGCCAGGTGTTGCGGCCACTGCCGATAAAGTATTTCTTGATCGTGGGCGCGTCATACAGGCCATTGCGCAGGAAGTCGTAGATGCCGCAGACCACCACCAGGCCAAGAAAGACCAGGGTGGTCTCGGGGAACACATCAATGATCAGCAACACGCCGATTACCCAGGCGACCGATACCGCTTTTTTACGCAAGGCAGGCATATTCATGTAACTCAGCTCCAGCAGGACGCCATTCGACAGGTCCGGATCCGTGGCCGCGAGTGGTTAGGTTTTGAAACATGTTGAAACAACTACCGCATAATAAGGCGTTCTGCGCGGGATTGGCGTTTTAAATAGTGCGAAATTGTGAAGGCCTTACACGGTTTTTAACCCCTCGATGCGTTGATTGGATTGGATTTTGTAAACGGAAGATTTACGACTATCGTGACGCTTCGGTTTTTCGGACGTCATAGACCGGTACGATTGAAGTTGAGTGGCCACCACTGGCCTTCGACACCTTGGAAGAGGCAGAAATTTTATGATCATCAAACCGCGGGTTCGTGGCTTTATCTGTGTGACCGCTCACCCTGTTGGCTGTGAAGCGAACGTCAAGGAACAGATCGACTACGTGACTCAACACGGCGTCATCGAAGGTGGCCCGAAAAAGGTGCTGGTCCTCGGTGCTTCCACCGGTTACGGCCTGGCCGCGCGCATCAGTGCCGCGTTTGGCTGCGGTGCCGACACCCTGGGCGTGTTTTTTGAGAAAGAAGGCGAAGAAGGCAAGTTGAGCTCCGCCGGCTGGTACAACAGCGCTGCGTTCGAGAAGTTTGCCGTCGAAAAAGGCCTGTACGCCAAGAGCATCAACGGCGACGCGTTCTCCGACGAGATCAAGCGCCTGACCATCGAAACCATCAAGAAAGACCTGGGCAAGATCGACCTGGTCGTCTACAGCCTGGCCGCGCCACGCCGTACCGACCCACAAGGCGTGGTGCACACCTCCACCCTCAAGCCGATCGGCAAGGCCGTGACCCTGCGCGGTATCAACACCGACAAAGGCGTTGTGGTCGACACCACCCTTGAGCCGGCTACCCAGGAAGAAATCGACGGCACCGTGAAAGTCATGGGTGGCGAAGACTGGCAGCTGTGGATCGACGCCCTGCGTGACGCCGACGTCCTCGCCGAAGGCGCCAAGACCACCGCGTTCACCTACCTCGGTGAAAAGCTGACCCAGGACATCTACTGGAACGGCTCCATCGGCGAAGCCAAGAAAGACCTCGACAAGAAAGTCCTGACCCTGCGCGACAACCTCGCTGCACTCAAGGGCGACGCCCGTGTGTCGGTGCTCAAGGCGGTGGTCACCCAGGCCAGCTCGGCCATCCCGATCATGCCGCTGTACCTGTCGCTGCTGTTCAAAGTGATGAAAGAGCAGGGCACCCACGAAGGTTGCATCGAGCAGGTCTACGGCCTGTTCAAGGACAGCCTGTACGGCAGCGAGCCTAAACTCGACGCCGACGGCCGCCTGCGTGCCGACCTGGCCGAGCTGGAACCGAAAGTCCAGGACGCCGTGGCGGCGCTGTGGAACCAGGTCACCGACGACAACGTCAACGAGATCAGTGATTTCGCCGGTTACAAGGCGGAGTTCCTGCGTTTGTTCGGCTTTGAAATCGACGGCGTGGACTACGACGCTGACGTGAATCCTACCGTGAAGATCAACGGTCTGATCTCGGCATAAATGCGGGCCCGACAGCAGCCTCGATAACCCTGTTATCAGGCTGCTGTTTTTGTGTGCGCCAGGCGTTCAACCTTGACGCTAGGCTGACGCCAGCCGCTCTTGTGCATGGGTAAAGCCGGTGCGCTTGATACTGACCACTTCGCTCTCCCAGAGCGGATTCAGCGGCACGTGATAACCACTGTCTTTGGCTGTTCTGATCAGTTCCGCCATTTCTTTGCTGTCGTTGATGATGCAGATTTCGTCGAAACGCCCCAATTTGGTGGGCAAGAAGAAAGTCGCCGGATAGTTGGCGCTCACATCTGTTACGTAGCTGCCGGAGTCTGCATTGTGGTGTACCACCCGCTCTTCACTGGGGGGAGTCACCAGCCGGTCATTGATCAGTCTGATCATTTGCTCTATTCGCGGTGTGGCATTGCCCAGATCGGGATTTTCCTTTTGATAGAAATGTTCGGCGCTTTCATAGTCTGCGCGTAACGCTTCCGGCACCAGGAAAGCCCTGGGGTCTGGTTGTTGCTGTCTGTAGTGATCGACACGTGTGGTGAAAACACTGTGTGCAATATCGGGTACTGGAAGCCTGTCCTGGGGGCCCAGGTCGCTGATGTGGGGCGCCACCATGTGCAGGTCATAGTCGGCCGTAATTGCGTCTTTTCCTACGTGTTTCGCCAGGACATCAACCGGCTTGCCCTGATGGCTAATGAAATAACTGTCTTCTAAAGGCGATGTGCGTCTACCTTCGAAGGCGTACAGATGCTGACTTGGCCCTTGGGCAGTGAAACTCAGTGTGCCGCCGTGCTCTTTCGTTGCCAGCTCATTGATCAGGCCGAGTTTCATCAATTCGTCGAGACGGCTGCGCGGGACCTTCAGGGGCGTCGCAACTGCATGCCCGTCGCTGATGCACGCCTGGATTTGCTTATTCGCGTTGGTCACTTTTTCGGGGGCATCGTCCTTGAACTTTTCAAGCTTGCTGAAAGCCTGGTCAGTACAGATCAGTCCGGCTTGCGGTCCCCAGTTGGCGCTTTTTCCCTTGATATGAAAGTCCTTGGTGGGATGGCCCGCTTCGATCAACCCGGTTGCGACGTTTTCTACTGGGCGTATGCCGATGATGGAGTTGGTCTGCGCCGCGACTTTCTGTAACGGAAGAAGGTGGCTCGAGACTATTCCTGTGTTTTCTCTTGCGCGCTCAAATGCGGCGATTACCGGATCATTCGTCTCTTGGGTGGCGTCGTTCGGTTGATCAGCTGAGGAGCGCTGTAACGTGTTCAAGCTGAGCGCGGAAGGTGAAATAGCGGGGGTGAGTAAGTTTGTCATTGAATGTCTCCAAGGCATGGTTTACCGATACGTCGGATGATTTCGTCCTGACCGAAGCATTCCTTCGGTTACGCAGGAAACACTAGAGAAGTCTCTGTTTGCCTGGGAGGGAAATGTATGACTGGTTGTATGAGACAAAGTTGGAGAAAGAACGCTCAAGGTCGAATAAGCGGGGGAGGTTAGGTTTGTTGTGTGCACATCGGAAATTTATCAGAACAGTCCTACGCGCATTGACTCGTGGCGATGTCACCGATGTAGCGATTGCCACACGGTATCTAGCGCGCCCATTTCTCCATGGCGAAATCCACAAAGGCGCGTAGCTTGGGCAGGCGATAACGGTCCTGGCCGTAGAGCAGGTGCATGGGGCGGCTGGGCAGTTTATAGGTGGTGAGCAAGGCCACCAACTTGCCGCTCTCCAGGTCCGGTTGCACCAGGGCATCGGCCAGCATGATGATGCCCATGCCGTTTACGGCCGCCTGGCGCAAGCCTTGCGAGCTGTTGATGGTCAATGAGCCGGACACCGGAACCTCCAGCTCGCCTCCATCACCGGTCATGCGCCACAGTTTTTCGGTATCGCGCCAGTTGTCATTCGCCGGGTAGGCGAACGCCAGGCAGTCGTGCTGCTGCAGTTCTGCTGGGCTCGAAGGCGTGCCGCGTCGCGCCAGGTAGGCTGGCGACGCGCAGAGGGTGAGGGTGTAGTCCTGCATGGGCCTGGCGATCAGGCTGGAGGTTTCCAGTTCGCCAAGACGGATGGCCACGTCGAAGCCGCTGTCGACCAAGTCCATCCGCTCATTACTTAGCACCACATACAGGTTGATCTGCGGGTAGCGCCGGGAAAATTCGCTCAAGGCCGGTGTAAGGCGTTCGGTGCCGAACACGGGGGGCGCAGTGATCCGCAGGGTGCCTTTGGGGATGTCGCTGTGGGCTTGCTCGGCAAGCTGCTCGGAGTCGGCCACCAGCCCCAGCACCTCAAGGCAGCGCTGGTAATACTGCCCGCCAAATTCCGTGAGGCTTTGCTTGCGCGTGGTGCGCTTGAGCAGGCTGACGCCCAATCGTTGCTCCAAGGCGCGCAGGTGGTTGCCGACCATGGTCGTGGACATGCCGCAGGCTTGGGCTGCCGCCGTCATGCTGCCGGCCTCGACCACTTTCACGTACACCGACATTGCCTGGAACAGGTCCATTATCAAGCCCTGATTTAAAGTCATTGCAGGAATGCGCAGTTTATCCAGCTCAGGTGGTTAACGATACTGCTCCCATCACTACGATGCACTGGAGCCCGCACCATGACTGCCGCCTGCCTGATGACCACGTACCAACCCTTGGCCCTGAGTTTTACCCGTGGCCTGGGCACGCGCCTGTGGGACCAGCAAGGTCGCGAATACCTGGATGCGGTGGCCGGCGTGGCGGTGACCAATGTCGGTCATTCGCACCCCAGGCTGGTGACGGCGATCAGCGAGCAGGCGGGTTTGCTGTTGCATACCTCCAACCTCTACAGCATCGATTGGCAACAACGGCTGGCCCAGCGCCTGGCCCAGCTGTCCGGCCTGGACCGCGCTTTCTTCAACAATTCCGGTGCCGAAGCCAACGAAACAGCGCTGAAACTGGCGCGGCTGCATGGCTGGAAAAAGGGCATCGAAGCACCGCTGGTCGTTGTGATGGAAAACGCCTTTCATGGCCGCACACTGGGCACGATGGCCGCGAGCGATGGGCCATCGGTGCGCCTGGGCTTCCAACGTTTGCCGGGGGATTTTCTCAAGGTGGGCTTTGGTGATATCGCCGCGATAGAAGCCATCACACAAGCATTTGGCACGCGTATCGCGGCGGTGCTGTTGGAGCCGATCCAAGGTGAAAGTGGCGTACTGCCGGCGCCGCCGGGCTATCTGCAAGCCGTGCGTGATCACTGCACGCGCCACGGTTGGCTGATGATGCTCGACGAAATCCAGACCGGCATCGGCCGCACCGGCGCCTGGTTTGCCTTCCAGCATGAAGGCATCGTCCCGGACGTGATGACCCTGGCCAAAGGCCTCGGCAACGGTGTACCGATCGGCGCCTGCCTGGCCCGCGCCGCCGTGGCTCAGTTGTTTACACCGGGCAGCCACGGCAGCACCTTCGGCGGCAACCCGTTGGCGTGTCGGGTCGGGTGCACCGTGCTGGACATCATCGAAGAACAAGGCTTGCTGCAGAACGCGGCGCAGCAGGGTGAGCGCTTGCTGGCGCGGTTGCGGGTGGAGTTGAGTGAGCACCCGCAGGTGCTGGCGATTCGGGGGCAGGGGTTGATGATCGGTATCGAGCTGGCCAATCCCTATCGTGACCTGGCCCAGCGTGCCGCACAGGAGCACGGTTTGCTGATCAACGTGACGCGGGGCAAGGTCATTCGCCTGCTGCCACCGCTGACCCTGGATGCCAAGGAAGTCGAGATGATCGTGCGCGCCATCACCCGTCTATTGGATTGAAATGACGTCCACCCTGTGGGAGCGGGCTTGCCCGCGATAGCGGTGTATCAGTCGAAATATTGGCAAACTGACACTCCGCCATCGCGGGCAAGCGCGCTCCCACAGGGGATCTCCATGATTGTCAGGGATCGTTTCCGTTCAGCCACTCCTGGTTCATCGTCTCGGTATCCCCCAAATACTCCAACAACCACGCCATGGCCGGCGACAGCTTGCTCTGCGCCCAGGCCACACACGACGGGCTGGCCGGAAACGGTCGGCTGAGCTGCAGCGCCACCAGTTCACCGCGTGCGATCCACGGCAACACCTGATGCGCGGGGGCCATGCCGACACACAGGCCGTCACGCAGGCAATCGATGGCCGAGGACCAATTGGGCACCACCAGCCGCCGCTGGTTATCCAGGGTCCAGGTGTCGCGCTTGGGCAGGTTGCGCGAGGTGTCGGTCATGCACAGTGACGCGAAAGGGCGCAGTTGATCGTCACTCAGCAACCCGTCGATGTTCGCCAGTGGGTGCCGCGCGCTGACCACGCACAGCCAGTTCAACAAGCCCATATCGCGAAAGGTGAAGTGACTGGCCACCGGCACCGCGCTGGTGGCGCCGATCACAATATCGGTGCGCTCGTCTGCCAGGGCATCCCATACACCGTTGTACACCTCGTACTCCAGCAGCAATTCCACCTCGGGAAACTGTCGATAGAAATCCAGCACCAGTTGCCGACAACGCTGAGGTTTGACGATGGAATCCACCGCGACCTTCAACTGGCCACTCCAGCCATTCGCCACTTGCTGGCACAAACGCCGCGTGCCGAGCATTTTTTTCATCACGCCACGGGCTTCGTCGATAAACAGCCGACCTGCGGGCGTCAGCTCTACGTCGCGGTGTCGGCGCACAAACAACGGCACTGCCAACCATTCCTCAAGCTGACGCACGGTATAGCTGATAGCGGACGGCACACGGTGCAATTCCTGGGCGGCGGCGCTGAAGCTGCCATGACGCGCCACGGCGTCGACCACGTCCAGGGAGTATTCGGACCACATGGCGAGTGCCTTCAAAAATATTGATAAGAGTGTCCAATTATTATCGCTTCACACACATACTGTCAGCTTCATAATGGGCGCCAGTCAGCAAATAGTTTGATGGCAGGTTAAGCAAGGCTTCAATGAAAAATTCTTTTGGTTTCACCTGGTACCTGGCGGGGCTGAGCATGCTCGGTTACCTGGCCATGGACATGTACTTACCGGCGTTCGGCGCCATGGGCGAGCACCTGCACATTGGCGCGGGCGCGGTAGGCGCCAGCTTGAGTATTTTCCTCGCCGGCTTTGCACTGGGCCAACTGGTGTGGGGGCCGTTGTCCGACCGCCTGGGGCGCAAACCGGTGCTGCTCGCCGGCCTGAGCCTGTTTGTGCTGGGCTGCGCGGGGATGTTCTGGGTCGAGACGACGCCGCAACTGCTGGCGCTGCGCTTTATGCAGGCAATTGGCGTGTGTGCCGCCGCCGTAAGCTGGCAGGCTTTGGTCATCGACCGCTACCCGGCCGACAAGGCGCACCGTGTGTTCGCCAGCATCATGCCACTGATGTCATTGTCGCCAGCGCTGGCGCCGTTGTTGGGTGCAATGGTACTGAACCACTTCGGTTGGCAGGCGATCTTCGGTGTATTGCTGGGCGTGTCGCTGCTGTTACTGCTGCCGACGTTGTTCCTGCGTACGCCGCCGAAACCTCGGGCGCAGGAGGGCGCACCTTCGCGCCTGGGCTATGGCCAGTTGTTCACCTCGCGCGTGTTTACCGGCAACGTCATGATCTTCGCCGCGTGCTCTGCCAGCTTTTTCGCGTGGTTGACGGCGTCCCCCTTCATCCTCGGTGGCATGGGCTACAGCCCGAATGACATTGGCCTGAGCTACGTGCTGCCGACCTTGGCGTTTCTGGTCGGTGGCTACAGTTGCCGCAGCGCCCTGCAGCACGTTCAGGGCAAGACGCTGCTGCCCTGGTTGCTGCTGGCGTACTGCATCAGCATGGTGGCGTTATACCTGGTCGCCACGTTGACGGTACCGACCCTCACTACCTTGCTGATTCCGTTCTGCCTGATGGCGCTGTGCAACGGCGCGAGTTACCCCATCGTGGTGGCGAATGCGCTGATGCCCTTTGCGGAAAATTCCGGCAAGGCAGCAGCCCTGCAAAACACCCTGCAACTGGGGCTGTGCTTTCTCGCGAGCCTGATAGTGTCGTGGATGATCGATGAGCCGCTGCTGATTACGGTGATCGTGATGTTGGCGACCGCGCCGTTGGCGGTGTTGGGTTACTGGCTGGCGCGGCCCAAAAAGGGTAATTCGGCACTGGCACAAGCCTGAAGTGACAATCCGATCCAAGTGTGGGAGCTGGCTTGCCTGCGATGGCATCGCCCCGGTGCAACTGACACATCGAGTCGCCGGCATCGCAGGCAAGCCAGCTCCCACACTTGGATCGGATTCCTTCAGGTATTAGAAGGTGACCTCAAGGTTCACCGTCGGCGTTGAGGTGCGGCTACCCCGGCCGCCATCCACGCCGAACTTGTTATGCCAGTACTCGTAACCCACCCCCAGGTACAGGTTCGGCTTGACGCTTTTGCCCGGTCGCACCGCCACCATCAGCGCGGTGCGCATCAGGGTTTCCGGCGCGGTGTCGCGGCCGTGGTAGTCCTCGCCTTTTTCGCCGACGTAATTGATAAAACCCTGGAATTTCGCCGCGTGGTTGGCGATTTCGAACGGGCGCATCCACGTCAGGTTGAGCAAGTAGGTGTCGTCGAAGGTGTGGTTCGACTCTTTTGCACCGGGAATGCCGGTGTGGTTCCTTTCCTTGTAGTACATCAGGCTCAGGTCCAGCACGCCGACGGTGTTGAACTTCAAGGTCGGGCCGATCACCAGCGCGCGCTTCTTGGCTGAGGCGAAGTTGTTGTTGCGGTTGGCATCGAAGCCCAGGGTCAGCGCGTAATCCTTGATCAGCCCGGTGCCCAGCGGCACGTCGAATACCCGCGACGCATACAACTGGTGGCGATACACCGCGTACACCTCACTCCCACCATGGTCGGTGCCCTTGCGCGGGTCGCGGCTGTCGGACAGGAACACATCAAGGTTGAGGAAATTGCTGCCGTACCGGTAGCCGCTGGCGTGGGTAAAGCTGTAGATGCGCTTGCTGAACTCGTCGGGGTTATTCGGGTTGGTGAACTGCTGGCCGTAGCGAAATCCTACGCTGTTGTTCATCCATTCCAGCGCGACGGCCTCCCCACCGCCGAGGAGCGTGAGTGCAACGGTGGCGCCCTGTAATGCCTTTTTCATTGTTCTAGGTCCTTTGGCGTTCTGGCTCATCTCGGCCGGATTGTTTTTGTAACGCCGATGGAGGGTATCTTGTTCGATTGATTGTATACAACTCTATGGACATCCAGTCCGAACATTGCATACAGTGGCGGCACAACAAAAACAGAGAACCCCTCACCATGACTATCCCGAAGGCGTCACCGCAGCGGCCAGAAGATGAGAATCTCGGCGTCGCCGCCAACATGGCTTACGGCCTGCAACATGTGCTTACCATGTACGGCGGTATCGTCGCGGTACCGTTGATCGTCGGCCAGGCAGCCGGGTTGTCGCCGGCAGACATCGGCTTGCTGATCGCCGCGTCATTGTTTGCCGGTGGCTTGGCCACGCTATTGCAGACCCTGGGGCTACCGTTTTTTGGCTGTCAGTTGCCGCTGGTGCAGGGCGTCTCGTTTGCCGGTGTGGCAACCATGGTGGCGATTGTCGGCAGCGATGGCGCTGGCGGGGTGCCGGCGATTCTCGGGGCGGTGATGGCCGCGTCGTTTATCGGGCTACTGATTACCCCGGTGTTTTCGCGGATCACCAAGTTTTTCCCGCCGCTGGTGACGGGTATTGTGATCACCACTATCGGCCTGACCCTGATGCCCGTTGCGGCGCGCTGGGCCATGGGCGGCAACAGCCGCGCCGCGGATTTCGGCAGCATGTCAAACATCGGCCTGGCGGCATTGACGCTGGTGCTGGTGTTGCTGCTGAGCAAGATCGGCAGCGCGACCATTTCGCGCTTGTCGATCCTGCTGGCGATGGTGATCGGCACCGTGATTGCAGTGTTCCTCGGCATGGCCGATTTTTCCGGCGTGACCCAGGGGCCAATGTTCGGTTTCCCCACGCCATTCCATTTCGGCATGCCCACCTTCCATGTCGCCGCGATCATTTCCATGTGCATCGTGGTGATGGTGACCCTGGTCGAGACCTCGGCGGACATCCTGGCCGTGGGTGAAATCATCGACACCAAGGTCGATTCCAAACGCCTCGGCAATGGCCTGCGCGCCGACATGCTGTCGAGTATGTTTGCGCCGATCTTCGGGTCCTTCACCCAGAGTGCCTTCGCCCAGAACGTCGGCCTGGTCGCGGTTACCGGGGTCAAGAGCCGCTTTGTGGTGGCCACGGGCGGGTTATTCCTGGTGGTCCTCGGCCTGCTGCCCTTTATGGGGCGTGTGATCGCGGCGGTGCCCACCTCGGTGCTGGGCGGGGCGGGGATTGTGCTGTTCGGCACTGTGGCAGCCAGCGGTATCCGCACCTTGTCCAAGGTCGATTACCGCAACAACATGAACTTGATTATCGTGGCGACATCCATCGGTTTTGGCATGATCCCGATTGCTGCGCCGAGCTTCTACGATCACTTCCCGAGTTGGTTTGCGACCATCTTTCACTCGGGGATCAGCTCCTCGGCGATCATGGCGATCCTGCTGAACCTGGCGTTCAACCATTTCACCGTGGGCAATTCGGACCAGCAATCGGTGTTTGTGGCGGGGACTGAGCGCAGTTTGTGCTTCCGTGATGTGTCGGAACTGCGTGATGGGGATTACTTCAAAGGCGGCAAGCTGTTTGATGCCGAGGGCAGGGAGATCCCGTTGGTGGCGGAGGTGCCTAGGAAGGTCACCAAACCCGAGGCTAGCGAGGCCTGAATGTGGGAGGGGGCTTGCCCCCGATTACGGTGTATCAGCTGAGTGATTGGCTCCTGACACACCGCTATCGGGGGCAAGCCCCCTCCCACAATTGGAATGCATCCAGCTTGAGCATTCAGCCCGCCTTGAGCACGTTGTGCGGTACTGAACACACCTCATCCAGAAACTTCACCACGGTCCCCATGCACGCCTGGCGTTCTTCCACATGCGGCATGTGGCTGGAGTCTTCAAACAGCGCCCAGCGCACATCTGCGATTTCATCCAGGAACGGCTTGACCACCAACGGCGTCGCTTCGTCGTGCCGGCCGGAAATCACCAGCGTCGGCACGTTGATGGCCGACAGGCGGCCAATGGATTTCCAGTCCTTCAAACTGCCGATCACATGGAATTCGGTCGGGCCGCTCATGGCGTGGTACACCGTCGGGTCCGCATCGACCTGGGCGAAAGTGCGTGCCACTTCTTCCGGCCACGGGTTGACCCGGCACACGTGATGGTCATAAAACACCCGCGACGCCGCGAGGTATTCCGGGTCCTGATAGGTGCCGGCGGCTTCATGCTTGAGCAGGGTTTCATGCACACCTTCCGGCAGCAATTTGCGCAGGCGGTTGGCTTCGCTGACCCAGGTGCGCATGCACGTCGGCGAGTTGGCCGGGATGAAGGCGCGCAGGCCCTTGGGTTGCAAAATCGCATGTTCACTGCCGAGCATGCCACCCCAGGACTGGCCGAGGATCGCGTAGTTATCGCTGATCTGCAGGTGGTCCAGCAGGTTGTTCAGTTCTTCGAGGAACAGGCCCACGGTCCAGAAGGACGGGTCTTTGTCAGGCAGATGGGTGGAGCGGCCGTTGCCCAACTGGTCGTAGTGGATCACGGCGTGGCCGCTGGCGGCGACGTCCTTGAAGGCGTCTACATAGTCATGCGTGCATCCGGGGCCGCCGTGGATAACCACCAAGGGGGTGCGGCCGCTGGAGAGGTCACCGGTGACGCGGTACCAGGTTTGGTAGGCGCCAAACGCCGCATAGCCTTCGCGGATCTTTTCGATGAATTCCATTTCGTGCCCTGCTCTGAAAAAAGGATCAGGGACACGATAAGGCGTCATGGAAATTTAAGTAACTAGCAAAACAGCTAGGTTTTGCCGGACGGTCAGTCCTCCAGCAGGCGGTAATGAGTGGCGCGAACCACCGCCTGTACGCGGTTCTTGGCCCCCAGCTTGTGCATCGCCGAGGCCAGGTGCAGGGTGACCACCGCCAATGAGCGGCTCAGTTGCGTGGCTATTTCAGCGGCGGTCAGGCCGTCGGCGGCCCATTTGAGGCACTCGCGTTCGCGTTTGGTCAGGTGAATATGCGGGTAAGTGCGCAGTTCCTTGCTGAACAGCGGGTAGGCTGCTTCCTGCAAGGCGTGGGAAATCAGGCTGAAATCCGACAAGGTCTGCTGCGCATCCTGCAGCACACTGTGGGCCTTGCCGGTACGCAAGCCGGTCAGCGAGGCGAAGCCGCCGCGTGGCAGGTGGATCGGCACGCTGACGCCGCAGGTCAACTGCTGGTCATGCAGGTAGGTCGACACCGGGGCGTGGCAGGGATCGATGATCTTTTGCAGGGGGGTGTCGACCTTGACATCGTAGGACCACACGAAGGGCGACACCGTACTCAGGGCCAGATGTTGCACCGGATCGATCTGGTAGAAGCCCTTGCTGCACCATAAGGCGTGCCAGTCGGGCGGGGTGTTGCGCAGTTCCAGCACCGAAGGGGTGATCAAGGCGCCATCCTGGTCGATCGGCACCGGGGTGTAGTCATACACCAGTGCATCGAAACCCAACTGCTGGGCGAGGATAAACGTGTTGTCCATCTGCTCGTCCAGGCTCCTGCCCGGCATCAGACGGTGATTTAAGGCAGTAAGCTTGGCCAGCATCCGTTCTGCTCCCGAATTCATTTGAATCTCGACTTGCTGCAAGTAGAATGCCACGCCCCGGCGAAGGACTGCCAGGCCAAACCTATAAGAAATGCTAGGTTATGGACGCGCGGCATCCTCGGTAGTGTTGGTCGATAAACGGCCGCTACCTGCCAGGCCGACACAACACAAGGAATGTATGCATGTGGCGTGAAATTGCCCCCGACCAGCAGTACAACGTGCAAGTCGACGGCCATAACCTCGTGGTCTACAGCTTTGGCGAAGGCGATGAGGTGCTGCTGTGCCTCAACGGCGGGCCGGGCCTGCCGTGTGACTACCTGCGCGACGCCCATGGCTGGCTCAAGGAACACAACCTGCGAGTGGTTGCATTCGACCAGCTTGGCACGGGCGCATCAGCCAGACCCACCGACGTTTCGCTGTGGGAAATCGGCCGATATGTCGAAGAAGTCGAAACCGTGCGCCAAGCCCTGGGCCTGGGCCGCGTGCATCTGCTCGGGCATTCCTGGGGCGGCTGGCTGGGCATCGAATACGCCATCCATTACCCCGACGCGCTGAAAAGCCTGATCCTCGAAAACACCGTCGGTGACATTCCGCACCTGTCCCAGGAGCTCGAACGCCTGCGTGGCGCCCTCGGCAGCGAAACCGTGGCGATGATGCAGCGCCACGAAGCCATGGGCACCCTGGACCACCCGCAGTACCAGGCCGCGATCACCTTGCTCAACTACCGCCACGTGTGCCGTCTCGACGAATGGCCCGAGCCGGTCAAACGTTCCCTCGGCGACTGGAACATGGGCCCTTACGAAACCATGCAAGGTCCCAACGAGTTCCTCTACATCGGTAACCTCAAGGACTGGAACCGCATCCCTGAGATGGCCGCGTTCACGATGCCGATCCTGATCACCACCGGCCAGCACGACGAACTCACCCCGGCCTGTGCCCTGCGCATGAAAATGGCGGCCAAACACGCCCAATTGCACGTTTTCCCCAACAGCAGCCATATGCCCTTTTATGAGGAACCCCAGGCGTACTTCCCGGTGCTGTTGGACTTCCTTGCGCGTCATCGAGGCTGACGGATGAACCTGGCGCGCTACCGTTTTGTCCTGTCCCGGCCGCTGCAGTTGCTGCCGGTGCTGTTTGGCATCAGCCTGATTACCTTTGTGCTGGTGCGCTCGATTCCCGGCGACCCGGCCCGTGCCCTGCTGGGTTCGCGCAGCACGCCGGACGCCTTGCTGAAAATCCGCGCCCAGTACGGCCTCGACCAGCCGTTGTGGCTGCAATATTTCTACTTCCTGAAAAATCTGCTCAAGGGCGACCTCGGCCAATCGCTGCTGTACAAGGTCGACGCGCTCAAGCTGATCGTCACCCGCATCGAACCCACGCTGGTATTGGTGCTCGGCAGCGTGGTGCTGGCGCTGCTGATCGCGGTGCCGCTGGCGACGTTGGCCGCGCGTAACAAGGGCGGCTGGGCGGATAACCTGATCCGCGTGTTCACCACGGTCGGCCTGGGCATGCCGGCGTTCTGGCTGGGCTTGATGCTGATCCTGTTGCTGAGCGTGCAGTGGGGCTTGTTTCCCGTGTCCGGTTACGGTCGTACCTGGCTGGACAAGGCGCATCACATGGTGCTGCCGTGCCTGACCATCGCCCTGGCGCTGTCGGCGGTGTTGGTGCGCAACCTGCGGGCGAGCATGCTGATGGAGTTGCAGGCTGACCATGTCACCGCCGCCCGGGCTCGTGGGCTGTCGGAAGCCGCCGTGTTTCGCCGCCATGTGTTGCCCAATTCCCTGGTGCCGGCGGTCAACCTGCTGGCGGTGAATATCGGCTGGCTGATCAGCGGCACGGTGGTGATCGAAAGCCTGTTTGCCATTCCCGGCATCGGCCAGTTGCTGGTGCGCGGCATTTTCACCCGCGATTATATGGTGGTGCAGGGCGTCGCCATGGTGCTCGCCTGCGCGACAGTGGTGGTCAACTTCATCGCCGACGTGGTGACCGTGGCCCTCGACCCACGGGTGAAGATGCAATGAGCAGCCGCCCGTTGATTGCCCCGTGGCGTCTGCGCCTGCGTTTTGGTTTTCGCAATGGCCGGCTGACGGCTGCGTGGGGCCTGTTGATTTTGCTGGTGTGGCTGGCGCTGGCGCTGTGTGCGCCGTGGATTGCGCCTTATGACCCGATTGCGCAAAACACCGATATCAGTTTGCTCGGCCCGAGCCTTGCTCATCCCTTTGGCACGGATAACTACGGTAGGGACATCCTGTCGCGGGTCATCTGGGGCGCGCGCATTGACCTGCAGTTGGCCATCGTCGGGGTGATTTTCCCGTTCATGATCGGCACCTTTGTCGGCGCGGTGTCGGGCTATATCGGCGGGCGTTTTGACAGTTTCTGCATGCGCCTGATCGACGTGATCCTGGCATTCCCGTTCCTGGTGTTGATGCTGGCGATCATGGCCATCCTCGGTCCAGGCCTGAAGAGTTTCTATATCGCCATGGCGTTGGTGGGCTGGGTGTCGTATGCACGGCTGATCCGCTCGCAAATCCTGGTGCTCAAGGAAAGCGACTTTGCCCTGGCCGCCAAGAGCCTGGGCTTTGGCCATGGGCGCATTCTGTTCCGGCACTTATTGCCTAACGCCATGTTCGGCTCGATCGTGTTTTCCATGTCTGACGCCGTATTGGTGCTGCTCAATGGCGCCGCCGTGAGTTACCTGGGCCTGGGCGTGCAACCGCCGACCGCCGAGTGGGGGACGATGGTGGCCGAGGGGCAAGCCTTTATCACCACCGCGTGGTGGATCTGCACCTTCCCAGGGCTGGCCATCGTGACCTTGGCGATGGGCTTCAGCTTGCTGGCGGATGGCGTGGCGCAAGTGCTGGGGGATCGCTCATGAGTGTGCTGCAGGTGCGCGATCTCAGCGTGATCGCCAACAATGCCGGGCGCGAGGTGACCTTGGTCGACCGCGTGTCTTTCGATCTGGCCGAGGGCGAAATCCTTGGCTTGGTGGGCGAGAGCGGCTCGGGCAAGACCATGGCCTGTCGCGGTCTTATGCGCTTGCTGCCATCGCCCAACCTGCGGGTGCAGGGCGGTGCTGTAAGGCTGGCCGGGCAGGACCTGTTGCAGCTGGATGATGCGGGGATGCGCGCGATACGCGGCGGGCAACTGGGCATGATTTTCCAAAACCCCAGCAGCCACCTTGATCCGCTGATGCGCATCGGTGAACAGATTGCCGAAGGCATTCGCCTGCACCAGGGCGCATCGAAGAAAGATGCCCGGTTGCAGGCCATCGACGTGTTGCGCCAGGTGGGCATTCCCGATCCCCAGGCGCGCATCGACAACTACCCCCACGAGTTTTCGGGCGGCATGCGCCAGCGCGCAATGATCGCCGTGGCGCTGGGCTGCAACCCGAAAGTGCTGATCGCCGACGAGCCGACCACCGCCCTGGATGTGACGGTGCAGGCGCAAATCCTGCGGCTGTTGCTGGACCTGCGCGATCAACGCGGCCTGTCGATCATCATGATCACCCACGACCTCGGCGTGGTCGCGCAAACCTGCGACGCCATTGCCGTGATGTATGCCGGGCGCCTCTGCGAGCACGGCAGCAAATACGACCTGCTGGCCCGGCCACAGCACCCGTACACCGCCGGTTTGATCGACTGCCAGCCCGCCCACAGCAGTGGCCACGCCTTGCTGCGCACCATCCCCGGGCAGCCGCCGTTGCTGGATGCATTGCCCGCCGGCTGCCGGTTCAACCCACGTTGCCCGCAGGTCGGCGCCTTGTGTACCGAGGTGCTGCCGGAAGGCGCGCGCGTCGCCTGTCATTACCCGTTGGGAGCGCAGCCATGAGCCTGTTGCAGATCAAGGACCTCGAGGTGAAGTTTGCCGCGTCCGGCACCGGCTTGTTTGGTTTGAACAAGCAGTGGGTAAGGGCGGTGAACGGCGTGTCGCTGAACCTGGCGGCGGGCGAAACCCTGGGGCTGGTCGGCGAGTCCGGCAGCGGCAAAAGCACCTTGGGCCGCGCTATTCTGCACCTCAACCCGATCAGCGCCGGCCAGGTGTTGTTTGATGGCGTCGACATGGCGCATGGCAGCGCCATCGACATCACCCGCCTGCGGCATGAAACCGCGATGATCTTCCAGGACCCGTACGCCGCGCTAAACCCGCGCCACACCATCGGCGAAACCATCGCCGAAGTGCTGCGGGTGCAGCGCAAGGTCGCGCCGCAGCAGATTCCCGCGCGCGTGAATGAGTTGCTCGACCTGGTCGGCCTGCGCCCCGAACTCGCCGACCGCAAACCCGGCTCCCTCAGCGGCGGGCAATGCCAGCGCGTCGGCATTGCCCGGGCGCTGGCGGTGGAGCCACGACTGATCATCGCCGATGAGTGCGTGGCGGCGCTGGATGTGTCGATCCAGGGCCAGATCATCAACCTGCTGCTGGAACTGCAACAGCGCATGAACCTGGCGATCCTGTTCATCGCCCATGACCTCGCCATCGTGCGCCGCCTGTGCGACCGCGTGGCGGTGATGTATTTGGGCAAGATTGTCGAGGAAGGCCCGGTGGAGGCGGTCTTTACAATGCCACGTCATCCGTACACGGCGGCGCTGATCCAGGCGATTCCCGAGATTGACCCGCATCGGCCGTTACCTACGGAGCCCTTGCCGGGTGAACCCCCGAGCCCACTGAATTTGCCTACGGGCTGTGCCTTTCATCCGCGTTGCCGGCATGCCCGCTCCATGTGTTCCGTGGTGTTGCCGCCGACGCATTTCCTGCACGAGCATCGGTACAGTTGCGTGCTTGAAGAACCTTTGCTTTAACCCTCTGCCATTCATTAACAAGGAGTTGTGATATGCAATCGCGCCACTTGAAGTTGCTCGCCGCCGCCACATTGACCGCCTGGTCGCTGACCGCTGGTTTTGCCCAGGCGGCGGGTGTATTGACCATCGGCTGCCGTGAAGACAGCACCACGTTCGACCCGATCAAAAGCGCTCAGAACCGCGACACCTGGGTCTTCGCCAACGTCTACGACACCCTGGTGCGCGTCGACAACCTGGGCACCAAGATGGAGCCGGGTCTGGCCGAAAGCTGGGACATCTCCAAGGACGGCCTGACCTACACCTTCAAGCTGCGTGATGCGAAGTTCTCGGATGGCTCGCCGATCACCGCCGAAGATGCGGCGTTCAGCCTATTGCGTATTCGCGACAACAAGGCCTCGCTGTGGGCCGATCCGTTCAACCTGATCAACACCGCCAAGGCGTCGGACCCGAAAACCCTGGTGGTCACCCTCAAGACTCCGGCCGTAGCCTTCCTCTCGCAACTGGCGTCGCCGACGGTATCGATCCTGTCGGAAAAAGCCATGACCAAGATGGGCGAAGACGCCTACTCGGAAAACCCGGTGACCTCCGGTGCGTTTACCGTGGACGAGTGGCGCAAGGGCGATCGGGTGATCCTCAAGAAGAACCCGAACTTCTGGCAGGCCAAGAATGTGAGCCTGGATGGCGTGGAGTGGGTGTCCGTCACCGACGACAACACCCGCATGCGCATGGTGCAGAACAACGAGCTGGACACGGCGATCTTCGTACCGTTCTCACGGGTTGAAGAGCTGAAGAAAGACAAGAACGTGGTGATCCACGCCGACCCGTCGACCCGTGAAGATCACCTGCTGATCAACCACGCCCATGGCTTGCTGGCCAAGCAGGAAGTGCGTGAAGCGCTGGACATGGCTATCGACAAACAATCGCTGGTCAAGACCGCCACCTACGGTCAGGGCACCGTGGCCTATTCCTACATTCCAAAGGGCTCGCTGTACCACTACGCCAACAACCTGCAGCGCCCGTACGACCCGACCGCCGCCAAGAAGCTGCTGGAGCAGGCCGGCGCCAAGGACTTGAAGCTCAACTACGTGGTCAACGCCGGCAACGAAGCCGACGAGCAGATTGCGGTGATCATCAAGGACCAACTGGCCAAGGTCGGCGTGACCGCCAACCTGCAAAAGGTCGACCCGACCCAAAGCTGGCAGATGCTGGTGGACGGTGAGTACGATATTTCGGTGATGTACTGGACCAACGACATCCTCGACCCGGACCAGAAGACCACCTTCGTGCTGGGCCACGACACCAACCAGAACTACATGACCCGCTACAAGAACGACAAGGTCAAGGACCTGGTAGCCGCCGCACGCATTGAGGCCGACCCGGCCAAGCGTGAGCAGATGTATGTGGAATTGCAGAAATTGGCGAAACAGGACGTGAACTGGATCGACTTGTACTACAGCCCGTACATCAACATCTCACGCAAGAATGTGAGCAACTTCCTGCAAAACCCGCTGGGGCGTTTCACCCTTGAGGAAGTGGTGAAAAACTAAAGAACACTGCAATAAAAAATGTGGGAGGGGGCAAGCCCCCTCCCACATTTGGTTTTATAGTGTGCCTGTTATTGCGCGTCGAACGCCTGCCCGTTGATGCCGGCACTGTCCGGCCCCATCAGGTACAGGTACACCGGCATGATCTCTTCCGGCGCAGGCCTTTCCATCGGGTTTTCCCCTGGGTACGCCTGGGCGCGCATGCTGGTGCGCGTGCCACCGGGGTTGATGCTGTTGGCCCGTACTGCCGCCACGTCCTCCAGCTCATCGGCCAGGGTTTGCATCAGCCCCTCGGTCGCAAACTTTGACACCCCATAAGCCCCCCAATACGCCCGGCCCTTACGCCCGACGCTGCTGGAGGTGAACACCACCGACGCATCCTGGGACAGTTTGAGCAGCGGCAGCAGGGTGCTGGTCAGCATGAACATCGCGTTGACGTTCACGTGCATGACTCGCATGAAATTCTCACCGGACAACTGCTCGATCGGCGTGCGTGGGCCGATGATCGAGGCGTTGTGCAGCAGGCCGTCGAGGTGGCCGAATTCTTTTTCGATCATCGCGGCCAGCTCATCGTACTGATGGGGCAGGGCGGTCTCCAGGTTGAACGGGATCACCACCGGTTGCGGCTGGCCCGCCGCTTCGATTTCGTCATAGACCTGGGCCAGGTTGGCTTCGGTCTTGCCCAGCAACAGCACGGTAGCGCCATGGGCGGCGTAGGTTTTCGCCGCTGCCGCGCCAATCCCGCGACCGGCACCGGTCACCAGGATGATTCGGCCTTTGAGCAGTTCTGGACGTGCGGAGTAATCAAACATAAACAACCTCGACAGAATTCACAGAAAATCCATGTGATTGATCGCAACCTTTGCTTTTGTGGCGAGGGAGCTTGCTCCCGCTGGGGCGCGAAGCGGCCCCAAAAGATGGGCCTGCTACGCAGGCCAGCGGGAGCAAGCTCCCTCGCCACAAAGGCACATCAGCCGCAAGCATTCCCAATCAGCAACTGCACAGTGCGTTATCCAGTACTTTACGCAGCTCCAGCGGGTGATCCACCACCACATCGGCACCCCAATGGCGCGGGTTGTCGTCCGGGTGGATATAGCCGTAGGTCACCGCCGCGGTACGGGTGCCGGCGTCGCGGCCGGACTCGATATCGCGCAGGTCATCGCCCACGAACAGCACGCTGGCCGGGTCCAGGTCGAGCATCTTGCACGCCAGGATCATCGGCTCCGGGTCCGGCTTGCTGTTTTTCACATGATCGGGGCAGATCAGCAGCGCCGAGCGCTCGGCCAGGCCCAGCTGCTGCATGATCGGTTCGGCAAAGCGCAGTGGCTTATTGGTGACCACGCCCCAGATCAGTTTGGCTTTTTCGATGTCTTCCAGCAGCTCGGCCATGCCGTCGAACAATGTGCTGTGGACCGCGCAGCCCTTGAGGTAGCGCTCGAGGAACTCCTGGCGCAGCGCTTCAAAGCCTGGGGATTCCGGGTCCATCGAGAAGGTCACGGCGACCATCGCCCGTGCACCGCCGGAGATTTCATCGCGGATGTGCTGGGGATTGATCGGCACCAGGCCGCGGTCGGCGCGCATGGCCTGGCAGATGGCGATAAAGTCCGGCGCGGTGTCCAGCAGGGTACCGTCCATATCGAAGAGAACCGCTCGCAACTTCACAGGCTCACTCCTCGCGCAGGGTCTGGATCATGTAGTTGACGTCAACATCGCTGGCCAGCTTGTAGTGTTTGGTCAGCGGGTTGTAGGTCAGGCCGATGATGTCCTTGACGGTCAGCCCGGCCTGGCGGCTCCAGGCGCCCAGCTCGGAAGGGCGGATGAATTTCTTGAAGTCATGGGTGCCGCGCGGCAGCAGCTTCATGATGTATTCGGCGCCGATGATCGCGAACAAGTAGGCCTTGGGGTTGCGGTTGATGGTGGAGAAGAACACCTGGCCGCCCGGCTTGACCATGCGGAAGCACGCACGGATCACCGAGGACGGGTCCGGCACGTGCTCGAGCATTTCCAGGCAGGTGACCACGTCGAACTGCTCGGGCATCTCTTCAGCCAGGGCTTCGGCGGTGATCTGGCGATACTCCACGCTCACGCCGGATTCCAGCTGGTGCAGCTGGGCCACCGCCAAGGGCGCTTCACCCATGTCGATGCCCATCACGGTCGCGCCGCGCTGGGCCATGGCTTCGCTGAGGATGC
Source organism: Pseudomonas sp. QC2 (assembly GCF_002859085.1). Classification (NCBI taxonomy): domain Bacteria; kingdom Pseudomonadati; phylum Pseudomonadota; class Gammaproteobacteria; order Pseudomonadales; family Pseudomonadaceae; genus Pseudomonas; species Pseudomonas sp. QC2. The sequence goes on along the minus strand of NZ_PKKS01000012.1, from coordinate 100,963 downwards.
CGCCGCCGCAGCCCACGTCCAGCACCTTCTTGCCGGCCAGGTTGACGCGTTCGTCAATCCAGTTGACCCGCAGCGGGTTGATGTCGTGCAGGGGTTTGAACTCGCTTTCGCGGTCCCACCAGCGGTGAGCCAGGGCTTCGAATTTGGCGATTTCGGCGTGGTCGACGTTGCTCATGGTGAATCCTCTAAATCTGATAAATCGGTTTGTCAGCCCTGAACGATACGGTTCAAGACCGGCGTTATTCGCTGTGCCCGCTGATACGTTGGCCCCAGGCGATGGCCGTGGCGGTCAACTGGTGTTCATCCATGCGGGTCAACTGCCGGTCGTCGAGCAATTGCTTGCCGGCGACCCAAAGGTGTTTCACGCAATCGCGTCCGGTGGCATATATAAGCTGTGAGACCGGATCGTAGATCGGTTGTTGCGCCAGCCCCGACAGATCGAAGGCAACGATATCCGCCGCCTTGCCGACCTCCAGCGAGCCAATCTCGTTTTCCAGGCCCATGGCCCGCGCGCCATTGAGCGTCGCCATGCGCAGGGCACGGTGGGCATCCAGCGCTGTGGCCGAACCGGCGACGGCCTTCGCCAGCATCGCCGCAGTGCGGGTTTCGCCCAGCAGGTCGAGGTCATTGTTGCTGGCGGCGCCATCGGTGCCGATGGCCACATTCACGCCAGCCTGCCACAGACGCTCCACCGGGCAAAAGCCGCTGGCCAGTTTCAGGTTGGATTCCGGGCAATGGATGACGCTGGTGTTGCTTTCTACCAGCAAAGCCAGGTCATCTTCGCTGATTTGGGTCATATGAACGGCCTGGAAGCGCGGCCCCAACAGCCCGAGGCGGCCCAGGCGCGCCAGTGGGCGCTCGCCGGTCTGCTCGACGGCTTGCTGCACTTCAAAGGCGGTTTCGTGAACATGCATATGGATCGTGGCGTCCAGCTCTTCGGCGATTACGCGGATTTTTTCCAGGTTGTCATCGCACACGGTGTAAGGCGCATGGGGGCCGAAGGTGATCTTGATGCGCGGGTGGTGCTTGAGGTCGCCGAACAGTTCAATGCCCTGGCGAATCGCCTCATCGGCCGTGCTGGCGCCGGGAATCGGGAAGTCGAGGATCGGAATCGCGATCTGCGCGCGCATGCCGCTGTTGTGCACGCAGTCGCTGGCGACCTTGGGGTAAAAGTACATGTCGGAGAAGCAGGTGATGCCACCCTTGAGCTGCTCGGCGATGGCCAGGTCGGTGCCGTCGCGTACGAACGCTTCATCGACCCACTTGGCCTCGGCGGGCCAGATGTGTTTTTCCAGCCAGGTCATCAGTGGCAGGTCGTCGGCCAGGCCGCGAAACAGGCTCATCGCCGCATGCCCGTGGGCGTTGATCAGGCCGGGGCTGAGCAGCATGCCCGGCAGCTCGCGCACCTCGTGGGTTGCCAGCTTCAAGGCCGCTGCCCGTGGCCCGATAAAGGCAATGCGCCCATCGCGGATGCCCAGGCCATGCTCCTTGAGCACCACGCCAGCGGGTTCGACAGGCACCAGCCAGGTTGGCAGCAGCAACACGTCGAGCGGGGCGGCAGTGGCGGTCATCGCGGGCTTCTTCCCAGGCAGCTATAAAAGAAGGGCGAAGTATACCCGAGCGCCCTGGCTGGCGGATCGCTATAATCGGCGGCTTTGTTCTTGAGTGCGGAGTAAGGGATGCGCGATCGACTGTTGGCAGCGGAGAAGGTGAAGGCCATCGATTGGCGTGATGGCGCGCTGTACCTGCTCGATCAGCGTGCCTTGCCATCCCGGGAAAGCTGGGTGGCCTGCGTGACGGTCGAAGACGTGGCGGCAGCCATCCGTACGATGGTGGTGCGCGGTGCGCCGGCCATTGGCATCAGTGCTGCGTATGGCCTGGTGTTGGCGGCCCGTGTGCGCATCGCCGAGGGCGGTGACTGGCAGGCTGCCTGGGAAGAAGACTACGCACTGTTAGCCGATGCCCGTCCCACCACATCGAACCTGTTCTGGGCGTTGAAGCGCATGCGCGACCGTCTGGATCGTGTCAAGAAGCACGCCGATCCGCTGGCGGTGCTGGAAGCCGAAGCCATCGCGATCCATGAAAGTGATCGCGAAGCCAACCTGACCATGGCCCAACTGGGCGTCGAACTGATCCGCAAGCACCAGGGCAATGCCCAGGCCATCCTCACCCACGGCAACGCAGGCGCCCTGGCGACCGGCGGCGTGGGAACGGCGCTCGGAGTGATTCGCGCAGCCTACCTGGAGGGCATGGTCGAGCAGGTCTATGCCAACGAAACGCGCCCCTGGCTGCAAGGTTCGCGGCTGACCGCCTGGGAACTGGCGGGCGAGGGTATCCCGGTGACGGTGAATGCCGATTCGGCGGGGGCGCATATCCTCAAGACCAAAGGCGTGACGTGGGTGATCGTCGGCGCCGATTGCATTGCCGCCAATGGTGACGTGATCAGCAAGATCGGCACCTACCAGCTGGCGGTGTGCGCGATGCACCATGGCGTGCGTTTCATGGTGGTGGCGCCGAGTTCCACCCTGGACATGATGATGGCCACTGGCGATGACGTTGCCCTGGAAGAGCGCGATGCCGGTGAGTTGCTGGAAGTGGCCGGCCAGCGCTTTGCGGCGGATGTGAATGCCTACAACCCGGTGTTTGACGTGACGCCGGCCGACCTGATCGACGTGATCGTGACCGAGAAAGGTGTGGTCGAGCGGCCGGATACGGCCAAATTGGCCAAGTTGATGTGCCGTAAGCGGTTGCATTGAGGGGTGTGGTGTTTGTGGAATGGCCTTCGGGGGCAAGCCCCCTCCCACACGTGAGCGGCGAATGCATTCAAAATGGGGGAGGGGCTTGCCCCCGATTGGCTTTATAAGTCAACAAAACCCTCGGATCTGCCCTCAGAAAAAAGCACCAACCCACCTCTGAGCCCCTCTCGTCGCCCTCAAGCCTGTCATCCGTCAACTTACTATGCTCCATGCGCATCAGGGGGATAGGTGCGTGGCGGCGATTGTGATAACATCCGGCGGTTTCCAGGGCCACCCCGAGGGGTGGCCTATAACGTGCAGATCCGTGTCATAACTCGTTGATTTGTCGTAAGTCGTTGTCAGGCACTCTGCCGGCAGCGGCGAGCTTCGTTCGTCCCAAATGGATGTGACGAGGTTTCACCCGAAAAAGGAATCAGGCTTCTCATGGGCGAACTGGCCAAAGAAATCCTCCCGGTCAATATCGAAGACGAGCTGAAACAGTCCTACCTCGACTACGCGATGAGCGTAATTGTCGGTCGGGCACTGCCTGATGCGCGCGATGGCTTGAAGCCCGTGCACCGGCGTGTGCTGTTCGCGATGAGCGAGCTGGGTAACGACTGGAACAAGCCGTACAAGAAATCTGCCCGTGTTGTCGGTGACGTGATCGGTAAGTATCACCCTCACGGCGACACTGCGGTGTACGACACCATCGTTCGGATGGCCCAGCCGTTTTCCCTGCGCTACCTGCTGGTAGACGGCCAGGGCAACTTCGGTTCGGTCGACGGCGACAACGCTGCGGCCATGCGATACACCGAAGTGCGCATGACCAAGCTGGCGCACGAGCTGCTGGCCGACCTGCATAAAGAAACCGTGGACTGGGTGCCGAACTACGACGGCACCGAAATGATCCCGGCCGTCATGCCAACCAAGATCCCCAACCTGCTGGTCAACGGTTCCAGCGGTATCGCCGTGGGCATGGCCACCAACATCCCGCCGCACAACCTCGGTGAAGTCATCGACGGTTGCCTGGCCCTCATCGACAACCCCGAGCTGACCGTCGATGAGCTGATGCAATACATCCCCGGTCCGGACTTCCCGACCGCCGCGATCATCAACGGTCGCGCCGGCATCATCGAAGCCTACCGCACCGGTCGCGGCCGCATTTACATGCGCGCCCGCTCGATGATCGAAGACATCGACAAGGTCGGTGGCCGCCAGCAGATCGTCATCACCGAGCTCCCTTACCAGCTGAACAAGGCGCGTCTGATCGAGAAGATCGCCGAGCTGGTTAAAGAGAAGAAGCTGGAAGGCATCACCGAGCTGCGCGACGAGTCCGACAAAGACGGTATGCGCGTCGTGATCGAGCTGCGCCGTGGCGAAGTGCCTGAGGTGATCCTCAACAACCTCTATGCCCAGACCCAGCTGCAAAGCGTGTTTGGTATCAACGTGGTTGCACTGATCGATGGCCGCCCGCGCATCCTGAACCTCAAGGATCTGCTGGAAGCCTTCGTCCGTCACCGTCGCGAAGTCGTTACCCGCCGTACCGTGTTCGAACTGCGCAAGGCCCGCGAGCGCGGCCACATCCTGGAAGGCCAGGCGGTTGCGCTGTCGAACATCGACCCGGTGATCGCCCTGATCAAGGCTTCGCCGACCCCGTCGGAAGCTAAAGAAGCCCTGATCAAGATGCCGTGGGAGTCCAGCGCCGTGGTGGCGATGGTTGAACGTGCCGGCGCCGACTCGTGCCGTCCGGAGACCCTGGATCCGCAATACGGCCTGCGTGACGGCAAGTACTTCCTGTCGCCGGAACAGGCCCAGGCCATCCTGGAATTGCGCCTGCACCGCCTGACCGGTCTTGAGCACGAGAAGCTGCTGGCCGAGTACCAGGAGATCCTCAACCAGATCGGCGAGTTGATCCGCATCCTCAGCAGCGCCGTGCGCCTGATGGAAGTGATCCGCGAAGAACTGGAAGTGATCCGCGCCGAATACGGCGACGTGCGCCGCACCGAGATCCTCGACGCGCGCCTCGACCTGACCCTGGGTGACATGATCCCGGAAGAAGAGCGTGTGGTGACCATTTCCCACGGTGGCTATGCCAAGACCCAGCCGTTGGCGGCGTACCAGGCCCAGCGCCGTGGTGGTAAAGGTAAATCGGCTACCGGCGTCAAGGATGAGGACTACATTGCTCACCTGCTGGTCGCCAACAGTCACACCACGCTGCTGCTGTTCTCCAGCAAGGGCAAGGTGTACTGGCTGAAAACCTACGAAATCCCGGAAGCGTCGCGTGCCGCCCGTGGTCGTCCGCTGGTCAACCTGCTGCCGCTGGACAGTGATGAATACATCACCACCATGCTGCCGGTCGAGGAATACACCGAAGGTCACTTCATCTTCATGGCGACCGCCAAAGGCACCGTGAAGAAGACCCCGCTGGAATCCTTCAGCCGTCAACGCAGCGTGGGCCTGATCGCCCTGGAGCTGGACGAAGGCGACGTACTGATCTCCGCCGCCATCACCGATGGCGAGCGTGAAGTCATGCTGTTCTCCGACGGTGGCAAGGTGACGCGCTTCAAGGAATCCGACGTTCGTGCCATGGGCCGTACCGCCCGCGGTGTGCGCGGCATGCGCCTGCCGGAAGGGCAGAAGCTGATTTCGATGCTGATCCCGGAAGAAGGCAGCCAGATCCTCACCGCTTCCGAGCGCGGTTATGGCAAGCGTACGGCCATCAGCGAGTTCCCGGAGTACAAGCGTGGCGGCCAGGGCGTGATCGCCATGGTCAGCAACGACCGCAACGGCCGTCTGGTCGGCGCGGTCCAGGTGCTCGACGGCGAGGAAATCATGCTGATTTCCGACCAGGGCACCCTGGTGCGTACCCGTGTGGCTGAAGTGTCGAGCCTGGGCCGTAACACCCAGGGCGTGACCTTGATCAAGCTGGCCAAGGACGAAAAACTGGTCGGCCTGGAGCGTGTCCAGGAGCCGTCGGAAGTCGAAGGCGAAGAGCTGGAAGGCGAGGAATTTGAAGGCGAGGTGATCGCAGCAGGCGATGACAACGTCGACGAGCCAACCCTCGATGCTGCCGCAGACGAAGAAGAACCGCAGGAATAAGCGGACACACAGGGGGCGGATGAAGATTCGCCCCCTTGTTGTTTGTCCCTTATGAAATAAACGTCCTTTGGCTGGACGCGGTCAATGTGGGAGCTGGCTTGCCTGCGATGGCAGCGCCGCGGTATCACTGCGCTACCGAGGTGCCCTTATCGCAGGCAAGCCAGCTCCCACAAGGGTTCGCTCCCGATAAAGGTTGTTGCCGAATATGATTGCAGCCCCACCAGATCAGAGTGAGATTGGATGTGAGCAAGAGAGCCTATAACTTCTGTGCCGGTCCCGCGGCGCTTCCTGAAGCAGTCCTGCAGCGTGCGCAGGGTGAACTCCTCGACTGGCATGGAAAAGGCCTCTCCGTGATGGAAATGAGCCATCGCAGCGATGAGTTCGTGTCCATTGCCACCAAGGCCGAGCAGGATCTGCGCGACTTGCTGGGCATCCCCTCCCACTACAAAGTGCTGTTCCTGCAGGGCGGCGCGAGCCAGCAGTTCGCCCAGATCCCGCTGAACCTGCTGCCGGAAGACGGCACTGCCGACTACATCGACACCGGTATCTGGGGTCAGAAAGCCATTGAAGAGGCCTCCCGCTACGGTCACGTCAATGTGGCGGGCACCGCCAAGCCTTACGATTACTTTGCCATTCCCGGCCAGAACGAGTGGAAGCTGTCGAAGGACGCCGCCTACGTGCATTACGTAGCGAACGAAACCATCGGCGGCCTGGAATTCGACTGGGTACCGGAAGTCGGCGACGTTCCGCTGGTGTGCGACATGTCTTCTGACATCCTTTCGCGCCCGATCGATGTGTCCAAGTACGGCATGATCTACGCGGGTGCGCAGAAGAACATCGGCCCGAGCGGCATCCTGGTCAACATCATCCGCGAAGACCTGCTGGGGCGTGCCCGTTCGCTGTGCCCGACCATGCTCAACTACAAGGTCGCGGCTGATAACGGCTCGATGTACAACACCCCGCCGGCGTTCGCCTGGTACCTGTCCGGCCTGGTCTTCGAGTGGCTGAAAGAGCAGGGCGGCGTCGCCGCCATGGGCAAGCTCAACGAAGAGAAGAAGCGCACCCTGTACGACTTCATCGACGCCAGCGGCCTGTACAGCAACCCGATCAACCTGACCGACCGCTCGTGGATGAACGTGCCGTTCCGCCTGGCTGACGATCGCCTGGACAAGCCATTCCTGGCCGGTGCCGACGAGCGCGGCCTGCTGAACCTCAAGGGCCACCGTTCGGTCGGTGGCATGCGCGCCTCCATCTACAACGCTGTCGACATCAATGCCATCAAGGCGCTGATTGCCTACATGGCAGAGTTCGAAAAGGAACACGGCTAATGTCTGAGCAAGAACTCAAGGCCCTGCGCGTACGCATTGACAGCCTGGACGAGAAAGTCCTGGAACTGATCAGTGAGCGCGCGCGGTGCGCCCAGGAAGTGGCACGCGTGAAGATGGCGTCCCTGGCGGAAGGTGAAGTGCCGGTGTTCTACCGGCCTGAGCGTGAAGCCCAGGTGCTCAAGCGCGTGATGGAACGCAACAAGGGCCCGTTGGGCAACGAAGAGATGGCGCGGTTGTTCCGTGAAATCATGTCCTCGTGCCTGGCGCTGGAGCAGCCGCTGAAAGTGGCTTATCTGGGCCCTGAGGGCACCTTCACCCAAGCGGCGGCCATGAAGCACTTCGGTCACGCAGTGATCAGCAAGCCCATGGCGGCGATCGACGAAGTGTTCCGTGAAGTGGCAGCCGGCGCGGTGAATTTTGGCGTGGTGCCGGTGGAAAACTCCACCGAAGGCGCGGTCAACCACACGCTGGACAGCTTCCTCGAGCACGATATGGTGATCTGCGGCGAAGTCGAGTTGCGTATCCACCACCACCTGTTGGTGGGCGAGAACACCAAGACCGACAGCATCAGCCGTATCTATTCCCACGCCCAGTCCCTGGCCCAGTGCCGCAAGTGGCTGGATGCGCATTACCCGAATGTCGAGCGCGTGGCGGTCGCCAGCAACGCCGAAGCGGCCAAGCGGGTCAAGGGTGAATGGAACTCGGCGGCCATCGCCGGTGATATGGCGGCGGGCCTGTACGGCTTGACGCGCCTGGCCGAGAAAATAGAGGACCGCCCGGACAACTCCACGCGCTTCCTGATGATCGGCAGCCAGGAAGTGCCGCCGACCGGCGACGACAAGACTTCGATCATCGTCTCCATGAGCAACAAGCCCGGCGCGCTGCATGAACTGCTGGTGCCGTTCCACGACAACGGGATTGACCTGACGCGCATCGAGACTCGTCCTTCGCGCAGCGGTAAATGGACTTACGTGTTCTTTATCGACTTCATCGGCCATCACCGCGACCCATTGGTCAAAGGCGTGCTCGAGAAAATCAGTCAGGAAGCCGTCGCACTCAAGGTGCTGGGCTCTTACCCGAAAGCGGTTCTGTGAGGCGTTAACATGAGTGGCAACTTCCTCGCCCTGGCTCAGCCGGGCGTGCAACAACTGTCGCCTTACGTTCCGGGCAAGCCTGTGGACGAGCTGGCGCGTGAGTTGAACCTGGATCCGTCCAAAATCGTCAAGTTGGCGAGCAACGAGAACCCGCTGGGCCCTAGCCCTAAAGTGCTGGCGGCGATCCGTGAAGAGTTGGCTGAGCTGACCCGCTATCCCGATGGCAACGGCTTTGCGCTCAAGTCCCTGCTGGCGGAGAAGTGCCGGGTCGAGCTGAACCAAGTGACCCTGGGTAACGGTTCCAACGATATTCTTGAGCTGGTCGGTCGTGCCTACCTGGCGCCGGGCCTGAACGCGGTGTTCAGTGAACATGCGTTCGCGGTCTATCCGATCGTGACCCAGGCGGTCGGCGCTGACGCGCGCATTATTCCTGCGAAGGAATGGGGTCATGACCTGCCGGCCATGCTGGCGGCCATCGACGCACAGACCCGTGTGGTGTTTATCGCCAACCCGAACAACCCGACCGGCACCTGGTTCGACGCTCAGGCGCTGAACGACTTCCTGCAAGACGTGCCTGAGCACGTGCTGGTGGTGCTGGACGAGGCGTACATCGAATACGCCGAAGGCAGCGACCTGCCGGACGGCCTGGATTTCCTGGCCGCCTACCCGAACCTGCTGGTCTCGCGCACCTTCTCCAAGGCTTACGGTCTGGCGTCGCTGCGGGTCGGCTACGGTTTGTCCAGCGCGGTCGTCGCTGACGTGCTGAATCGCGTGCGCCAGCCGTTCAACGTCAACAGCCTCGCCCTGGCGGCGGCCTGTGCGGCGGTGAAGGATGCCGAGTACCTGGAAGAAGGCCGTCGCATCAACGAAAGCGGCATGTTGCAGTTGCAGCAAGGCTTCCGTGAGCTGGGCCTGGGCTGGATTCCATCCAAGGGCAACTTCATCTGCGTCGACCTCGGCCAAGTGGCTGCCCCGGTCTTCCAGGGCCTGCTGCGCGAAGGCGTGATCGTGCGTCCGGTGGCCAACTACGGCATGCCGAACCACCTGCGCATCACCATCGGTTTGCCGGCTGAAAACAGCCGCTTCCTGGAGGCGTTGGCCAAGGTTCTGGCTCGTGGTTGATGTCACTGCATTGCAACCTGCTGTGCCTATGATCGGTCGCCTGGTGGTGGTCGGTCTGGGGTTGATCGGCGGCTCTTTCGCCAAAGGCCTGCGTGAAAGCGGGCTGTGCGGCGAAGTAGTCGGTGTGGACCTGGACCCGCAATCGCGCACGTTGGCGGTTGAGTTGGGGGTGGTGGATCGTTGTGAGGCGGACCTGGCGCTCGCGTGCCAGGGCGCTGACGTGATCCAGCTGGCCGTGCCGATCCTGGCCATGGAGAAGTTGCTGGCCGTGTTGGCGGGCATGGACCTGGGCCAGGCGATCCTGACGGATGTCGGCAGTGCCAAGGGCAATGTGGTGCGTGCGGCGCAACAGGCGTTTGGCGGCATGCCCGCGCGCTTCGTGCCGGGCCATCCGATTGCTGGTTCCGAGCAGAGCGGGGTGGAAGCGTCGAATGCGCAGCTGTTCCGTCGCCACAAAGTCATCCTGACGCCGCTTGCGCAAACCGACCCGGCCGCGTTGGCGGTGGTGGATCGTCTGTGGCGTGAGCTGGGGGCGGATGTCGAGCACATGCAGGTCGAGCGTCACGACGAAGTGCTGGCGGCGACCAGCCATTTGCCGCATTTGCTCGCATTTGGCCTGGTGGACTCGCTGGCCAAGCGCAACGAAAACCTTGAGATTTTCCGTTACGCCGCCGGTGGCTTCCGCGATTTCACGCGGATTGCCGGCAGCGATCCGGTGATGTGGCACGACATCTTCCTCGCCAATCGCGAAGCGGTGTTGCGCACCCTGGACACCTTCCGCAGTGACCTCGACGCCTTGCGCGACGCGGTCGATGCCGGAGATGGCCACCAATTATTGGGCGTGTTCACCCGTGCGCGGGTGGCGCGTGAGCATTTCAGCAAGATCCTGGCGCGCCGGGCCTACATGGAAACCGCTGTGAACACCGATGACCTGACCTTCCTCGCCAATCCGGGCGGCCGCTTGAGCGGACGCATTCGGGTGCCGGGTGACAAGTCGATCTCCCATCGGTCGATCATGCTGGGTTCGTTGGCCGAGGGTGTGACTGAGGTCGAAGGTTTCCTCGAAGGCGAGGACGCCTTGGCGACGTTGCAGGCGTTTCGTGACATGGGCGTGGTGATTGAAGGGCCGCACCATGGGCGCGTGACCATCCATGGCGTGGGGTTGCATGGCTTGAAGCCGGCACCGGGGCCGATCTACCTGGGTAACTCCGGTACGTCGATGCGCCTGCTGTCCGGTTTGCTGGCCGCGCAGCGCTTCGACAGTGTGCTGACGGGCGACGCGTCCCTGTCCAAGCGCCCGATGAATCGCGTGGCCAAGCCTCTGCGGGACATGGGCGCGGTGATCGAGACGGGGCCGGAAGGGCGTCCGCCGCTGACTATTCGGGGTGGTCAGGCGTTGAAAGGCCTGACTTACGCCATGCCGATGGCCAGTGCCCAGGTCAAGTCCTGCCTGTTGCTGGCGGGGTTGTATGCCGAGGGCAAGACCGCCGTGACCGAACCGGCACCGACCCGTGACCATACCGAGCGCATGTTGCGCGGTTTTGGTTACCCGGTGGCCGTGGAGGGCGCGACGGCTTCGCTGGAGTCGGGTCATGCCTTGATCGCCACCCATATAGAAGTGCCGGGGGATATTTCCTCCTCCGCATTTTTCCTGGTGGCGGCGTCGATCGCCGAGGGTTCCGAGCTTTTGCTGGAGCACGTGGGGGTCAATCCGACGCGTACCGGGGTGATCGAGATCCTGCGGCTGATGGGGGCGGATATCACCCTGGAAAATCAGCGCGAAGTCGGCGGCGAGCCTGTGGCGGACTTGCGGGTGCGTGCGGCGTCATTGAAGGGGATCGAGATTCCCGAAGCGCTGGTGCCGTTGGCCATCGATGAGTTCCCGGTGCTGTTCGTCGCGGCGGCCTGCGCCGAAGGGCGGACCGTGTTGCGTGGGGCGCAAGAGCTGCGCGTGAAGGAGTCCGACCGTATTCAGGTCATGGCCGATGGTCTGCTGGCACTGGGGGTGAAGTGTGAACCGACCCCTGATGGGATTATCATTGACGGTGGCCTGATGGGCGGTGGTGACGTGCACGCCCATGGCGATCACCGGATTGCCATGGCGTTCAGCGTAGCTTCCCTACGGGCGGCGGCGCCGATTCGTATCCATGACTGCGCCAATGTTGCTACGTCTTTTCCGAACTTTCTTACACTGTGTGCCCAAGTCGGCATCCGTGTTGCCCAAGAGGCTCAATTGTGAATATCAAAGCACCGGTGATTACCATCGACGGGCCAAGCGGCTCGGGCAAAGGCACGATCGCCGGCATCCTGGCCAAGCGCCTGGGCTGGTGCCTGCTGGATTCCGGCGCGCTGTACCGCCTGCTGGCATTTGCCGCTCGCAACCATGGCGTCGACCTGACCAACGAAGAATCCCTGAAGCTGCTGGCGGCGCACCTGGATGTGCAGTTCGTCGGCGCGACGGAAGGTCATCCCCAGCGCATCATCCTCGAAGGGGATGATGTGACGGATGACCTGCGTAACGAACAAGTCGGTTCCTGGGCTTCCCAGGTTGCCGCGCTGCCGGCCGTGCGTGATGCGCTGCTGCAGCGCCAGCGGGCATTTCAGGAGCCGCCGGGCCTGGTGGCTGATGGCCGTGACATGGGAACCGTGGTGTTTCCCGAGGCGCCCTTGAAGATTTTCCTGACCGCCAGCGCCGAGGAGCGGGCTCGCCGCCGTTACTTGCAGTTGAAGGGCAAAGTCGATGGTGTTAGTCTGTCGAGTCTGCTAGATGAGATCCGTGCACGCGATGAGCGTGATACCCAGCGCGCAGTAGCCCCGCTTAAACCGGCGGCTGATGCCATACAGCTGGATTCCACGGAGTTGTCCATCGAGCAGGTGCTGGAACGCATCATGAGTGAGATCGCCATTCGCGATATCGCCGGGTGACCAAGAAGGCCGCAGGGGACCAGTCATAGTCCTGCGGTGGCTTCTTTTAACTGAAACTGACCCACACCGTCTGGGGTGTGGAGATGGGCGTATTCTTCGCCCTTATCAACAGGAATTAAAATGAGCGAAAGCTTTGCGGAACTCTTTGAAGAAAGCCTAAAAACCCTGAACCTTCAGGCAGGCTCCATCATCACCGGTGTTATCGTTGATATCGATTACCAAGCTCGCTGGGTAACCGTTCACGCTGGTCTGAAGTCTGAAGCTCTGATCCCGCTGGAACAGTTCTACAACGATGCTGGTGATCTGACAATCAATGTCGGTGACGAAGTTCACGTTGCTCTGGACTCGGTTGAAGACGGTTTCGGTGAAACCAAGCTGTCCCGTGAAAAAGCCAAGCGCGCTGAATGCTGGATTGTTCTCGAAGCAGCCTTCGCAGCTGAAGAAGTGGTCAAGGGCGTTATCAACGGTAAGGTTAAAGGCGGCTTCACTGTCGACGTTAACGGCATCCGTGCGTTCCTGCCAGGTTCTTTGGTCGACGTTCGTCCAGTGCGCGACACCACGCACCTGGAAGGCAAAGAACTCGAATTCAAGGTCATCAAACTCGACCAGAAACGCAACAACGTTGTCGTTTCCCGTCGCAGCGTCCTGGAAGCAGAGAACTCCGCCGAGCGTGAAGCTCTGCTGGAATCCCTGCAGGAAGGCCAGCAAGTCAAAGGTATCGTCAAAAACCTCACCGACTACGGCGCATTCGTCGACCTGGGTGGCGTGGATGGCCTGCTGCACATTACCGACATGGCTTGGAAGCGCATCAAGCATCCTTCCGAAATCGTCAACGTTGGCGACGAGATCGATGTCAAGGTTCTGAAATACGATCGCGAACGCAACCGTGTTTCCCTGGGCCTGAAGCAACTGGGTGAAGATCCATGGGTCGCTATCAAAGCCCGTTACCCAGAAAGCACTCGCGTCACCGCACGTGTTACCAACCTGACCGACTACGGCTGCTTCGCTGAGCTGGAAGAAGGCGTTGAAGGCCTGGTACACGTTTCCGAAATGGACTGGACCAACAAAAACATCCACCCTTCGAAAGTCGTACAAGTCGGCGACGAAGTGGAAGTTATGGTTCTGGACATCGACGAAGAGCGTCGTCGTATCTCCCTCGGCATCAAGCAGTGCAAATCTAACCCATGGGAAGATTTCTCTGGCCAGTTCAACAAGGGCGATAAAATCTCCGGCACCATCAAGTCGATCACCGATTTCGGTATCTTCATTGGTCTGGACGGCGGCATCGACGGCCTGGTTCACCTGTCCGACATCTCCTGGAACGAAGTGGGCGAAGAAGCTGTTCGTCGTTTCAAGAAGGGCGACGAGCTGGACACCGTTATCCTGTCGGTTGACCCAGAGCGCGAGCGTATCTCCCTGGGTATCAAGCAACTGGAAAGCGACCCGTTCTCTGAATACGTTCAGGACAACGACAAAGGCGCAATCGTTAAAGGCATCGTGAAAGAAGTTGACGCTAAAGGCGCCATCATCACTCTTGCCGACGATATCGAAGCGACTCTGAAAGCCTCCGAAATCAGCCGTGACCGCGTTGAAGACGCGCGTAACGTTCTGAAAGAAGGCCAGGAAGTAGAAGCCAAGATCATCAGCGTTGACCGCAAGAGCCGTGTAATCCAGCTCTCCATCAAGTCGAAAGACGATGCTGAAGAGAAAGAAGCCATCCAAAGCTTGAAAGACAAGCCTTCGGATAGCATCGCTGCTGGTCCTACCACTCTGGGCGACCTGTTGCGTGCGCAAATGGAAAAACAGAACTAAGTTCTGTCAGACCATAGAAAAAGGGCGACTTCGGTCGCCCTTTTTTGTGCCTGAAATTTATTGAATCAACAACCGAGAACCAGGGCGTATAGCTCACTGTCAGAACTGACTATAGTCTTAACAAAAACGCGTTCAGCGTGGTTGCTTCAATAAGGATATGAATGAACAGGCTTATCGTAATAGTCGCAGTGCTCATGCTCGCAGGCTGCTCTGCCACCAGCGCCAAGACCCACGCCAAGCGCGGCGTCAGCGGCATTGAGGTCGATTGCTCAGGGCTGGGTAACAAGTGGGAGAAGTGCGAGAAGCGAGCGGCCCGCGAATGCAAGTTGCAGGGCTACAAGGTCATCACCCGGTCCAGCGACGCGAAGGACGAGGAGGGTGACTATCCTTTCGGCTGGAACCCCGCCGGCGCGGTAACGCGAACCATGCTGGTGATCTGTAATTAAGGTATAAGTGCGTCCCCCTGTGCAGCTGTCTAGCTTAATGGTGTCGGGGTGCCTAATTTATTGTGTCGATAGAGACTTGGTGTCGTGGTGATCATGAAGATTAATATGGCCTCCCATTCAGGAGGAGGTGCTCGCGCTGGGGGGCTGTCAACGTCAGAAGGTCGGGTTTGGTGTGAGGTTGTATGCGAAATATTTTAGTGGTAGGGGCCTCAGGCCATGCCAAAGTGATCTTGGATATAGTCGAAAAACAAGGGCTATATACAGTTCTAGGGCTGATTGATTCATTTAGGCCTGTTGGACAGGAGGTGCTTGGTTATTCTGTTATTGGAGGCGAGTCTGACCTTCCGGAAATTTTGACTAACTACGAAATCGAGGGGGTGATTGTCGGTATCGGCGATAACGGCGTCCGCGCTGAGGTGAGTGACCGGATTTCCACGATGTGCCCCCAATTGCCATTCGTTTGTGCTATCCACCCAAGTGCGACAGTTGGTAAGGGGGTAAGTATTGGGGAGGGTACAGTGATCATGGCTGGGGCTGTCGTGAATGCCTGTAGCACCGTAGGTCGATTTTGCATAATCAACACTTTGGCCGGATTGGATCACGACTCGATAATGGCTGATTTTTCTAGCTTGGCCCCAGGCGTTACTACCGGAGGCAATTGCAAAATTGGTACATATTCTGCGATAGGTATAGGTGCTAGCGTGAGTCATGGGGTGACCATTGGTGAGCACGCGGTAATTGGTGCGAAATCCATGGTGTTGGTTGATATAGACGCATATTCGGTGGCTTACGGGGTGCCTGCCAGAAGAGTCAGATCTCGAAAAAAATCAGAAAAATATCTTTAATGTTCCGATTTTTACTGTTTGGCACAATACATGCTTGTGATAATGGGCGTCCGAAATAAGTCAGCGCTGGACTGTTCAAAATCATTGCGTCATGCTAAAACCTTCTGATCGCTTTTCCTAGCTGCTTGAAAAAGAAGGGAAAAATATGACGAAGTCGGAGTTGATCGAACGAATTGTCACCCATCAAGGGCTGCTTTCATCCAAGGATGTAGAATTGGCCATCAAGACAATGCTCGAGCAGATGTCCCAATGCTTGGCTACCGGTGATCGAATAGAAATTCGTGGATTCGGAAGTTTTTCGTTGCATTATCGCGCACCCCGGGTTGGTCGTAATCCAAAAACGGGACAGTCTGTCAGCCTCGATGGTAAATTCGTACCCCATTTCAAGCCGGGCAAGGAACTGCGCGACCGTGTGAATGAAGACGAAGAAGACGTCTGATTGTGTCTTTTTTTTGGGGGGGGGAGGCTAATGCGTAGGTTGAAGAGTTTTGCACAAGTTTTGCTAATTTTGATCATTTTTATAATGGTTTTGGGTTTTGTGCTTGAAAACCAGCAAGCAGTTACGCTGTTTTTTGGAGGGTGGGTGGCGCCGCAGGCACCTGCTTCATTCTATATCGTTGGCGCGCTTATCGTTGGTATGGTTATAGGGCCGGTACTTAGCTTGCTTGTTCGGCGTAGGCATGAGTAACTCGCTTTCATTCCTGATGGCGATTTTAAATTGCATGGGAGTGGTGTTAACGTTAAACGCTTTGTTTGATAGGGCTGCGGGCGCTTTACGTTAGATCTGTTGATCGGCAGCATATCTTTGAGCTGTAACGTTGGGCTGGCCCGATACAAAAAGCCCTATTTCGCTGCAACTGTAGCGTGGCGGTTTGCGATCATATCTCTCAATTGAGATAATGGGCGGCGCGAATAGCGCGATCATGGCTGCAAAGTTCGACCATAGCATCGATTTTGGTCATTTTCTGATTCGTCAACTTTGCAATAACCTCACAAGCGTATAAGCGCTTGACATTTTTTACAAGTAGATGAATTTTCGTGACTAGCACCCACCTCCCGCCCCTCGTTGTCGATCTTGACGGGACGCTGTTGCGTTCTGATTTGCTTCTTGAGACCGGTATCGCGTTTTTGCGTAACAGGCCTCTTCAAGTGTTGAGCCCTTTAATTTGGCTTTTTAGGGGCAAAGCTTATTTGAAGAAAAAGTTAGCTGAGGCTGTGGATATCGATGTTAGCGTGCTGCCATATAATATGGAAGTTATTGCGTTAATAAAAGCTGAGCGAATAAGAGGTCGTAAAATAGTATTGGCTACCGCCAGCTATTATACATTGGCTGAAAGTATCTCAAAAGAGTTGGAGCTGTTTGATCTCGTATTGGCCACAGATGGGGAGTGCAATCTTTCAGGTCATCGAAAAAGAGACGCTTTAATTGAGCGCTTTGGTGAGCAGGGTTATGATTATGTTGGTAACGCCAATGAGGACCTTGCTGTATGGGCGTCTGCTCAATCTGCTTATGTAGTCAATCCCGGTAGAGGGGTTGAGCGTAGGGCTCGGTTGCAGGGAAATGTTAAGTGTGTATTTAATTCAAATGCTGCAGGGCTTAAGGATTGGCTTAGAGCGATAAGGTTGCATCAGTGGGTTAAAAATGCATTGGTCTTCGTGCCGCTACTGGCGGCCCACCAGTTGACTAATCCGCCTCTACTTTGGCAGGGCGTTCTGGCATTTTTGCTCTTTGGTTTGTGCGCGTCCAGTGTTTATATTTTGAATGATTTGCTGGATTTAGCTGATGACCGGCATCACGCGTCTAAATGCCATCGTGCATTTGCTGCCGGACATCTTTCTATAAGTGCTGGTCTAATTACTTTTCCAGTTCTGCTGCTCAGTGCATTTGCGGGTGCATATTTATGGTTGCCCTTGCAGTTTTCTGGCGTATTAGCAGCCTACTACGGATTGACGCTTGCATATTCTCTATATCTAAAGCGTAAGATGGGTGTGGATGTAATTGCACTTGCTATTCTATACACAATACGTATTATTGCTGGTACTTTTGCAATGAGCATGCAGTTGACCTTCTGGATGTTAGCATTCTCGATGTTTATGTTCCTTAGTTTGGCTTTGGTTAAGCGATACGCTGAGCTTAAAGATGCCGTTCGAAAAGGTCATGAGCATAAAACTCGTGGTCGCGGTTATTATCCAGCTGATCTGGAAATGATATCCTCTTTAGGTGCATCTTCAGGCTACTTGGCCGTGATGGTGCTGGCGCTTTATATTCATGATCAGTCTACTATTGGACTATATTCTCGCCCACAGGTAATTTGGTTAGCGTGCCCGTTGCTCTTATTTTGGATTACCCGTGTTTGGATGCTAAGTCACCGAGGTGAGATGCATGACGATCCTGTTGTTTTTGCTATAAAGGATCGCGTAAGTTTAATAGTGGGAGCATTATTTGGCTTAGTCTTCTGGGTGGCTGCATGAATCGTCAGTTATCTTCTTGGGGGCGATTTCCTTATGCGCCGCAAACGGCAGATACCTGTCATTGGCGTCATGAAGTGCCTAGTAAACTCTGCTCACTTGTATCAACGCAAGGATCAACATTGCCCTATGGGAATGGGCGTAGCTACGGAGACAGTTGTTTAGCGGCCAGTGATCACGTGCTTAGTCTTCGATCCCTTGACAGATTTATTCAAGTCGATTGGCAGCGAGGTCGTGTGGTCGCTGAGGCCGGGGTTACATTAGCGCAAATTCTGGAAATATCCATCCCTAGAGGTTGGTTTCTGGCCGTCGCACCGGGAACTCAACTTGCCACTTTAGGTGGGGCTATAGCTAATGATGTCCACGGTAAAAATCATCATGTAAGAGGTACATTCGGAAACTATCTAATTTCGATGGGGCTGTTGCGTCACCGCGAGGAGGTCGTAACATGCTCCGCCTCGCAGAACACGGAACTCTATTCCGCCACCATCGGGGGGCTGGGTCTGACTGGTATAATACTGTGGGCGGAAATACAGCTTATACCAATTTTGTCCAGCCAGATTGATAGTGTAACTGTACGATTCGGTAGCCTTGAGGAGTTTTTTAGTTTGTCCGCCGAGCTTGACGCTAAACATGAATATAGTGTTGCTTGGATAGATTGTCTCTCCAAAGGAAGCCAAGTCGGTCGAGGGGTCTTCATCGTTGGTGACCATGCGCATTATGGTTCATTAATTGAGAAAGAACGGACTCAATTGGTGATGCCCTTTTCTCCCCCGATATCCTTAATCAACAAGGCATCACTTCGAGTTTTCAACGAGGTATATTGGCGATTGCACCCGTCAGAACGAGCATTGCGAAGAAATAGCTACGAGTCGTTCTTTTTTCCTTTAGATCGCATTAATAACTGGAATCGCATCTACGGCCGAAAGGGATTTCAGCAGTACCAGTGCGTTATTCCTGAGGCTGTTGCCCCGCGCGTAATGGGGGAGGTGCTCAGAGTGATATCTTCATCTGGGCAAGGGTCATTCCTTGCGGTGCTAAAGCGGTGTGGTGAAATCGTCTCGCCAGGCATATTGTCGTTTCCTATGAAAGGCACCTCTCTGGCGTTAGACTTTCCGCAAAACACGCAGCTTGCCTCACTTTTTGAGCGTCTGGACTCTATGGTGCATGAAGCCGGAGGGCGCCTTTACCCCGCGAAAGATGCTCATATGAAGGGCTGCGACTTCCGCCGTGCGTATCCTGCGTGGCAGCAGCTCGAAGTTCTACGTGACCCCACTCTGATGTCCCGCTTTTGGAAAAGAGTTATCGAATGAAACGAATTTTGATCGTCGGTGCCACATCGGCAATAGCTACTGCTTGTGCTCGCCTTTGGGCTGCTAAAGGAGGGCAATTTTTTCTAGTTGCTCGCGATGCTGAAAAGCTGGAGCAGACGGCATCCGACTTAATGGCAAGAGGTGCAAAGTCTGTAACCACATATGAGATGGATGCCACTGATTTTTCGGCACATTCCCCTATGATAGCAAGTTGCATTGGCCTGATGCATCAGATTGATATCGCTTTGATAGCTCACGGGACGCTCCCAGACCAAAAAGAGTGTGAGAAAAATGTAGATGTTGCGCTACGCGAGTTCACAAGCAACGGATTGTCTGTAATTGCTTTACTAATAAGACTTTCTCAACAATTTAAAATTCAACGATGTGGCACTATCGCAGTTATTTCTTCTGTGGCAGGAGACCGAGGAAGGCCAACAAATTATCTGTATGGCGCTTCGAAGTCTGCGGTTTCTACATTTTGCGAAGGGTTACGGGCAAGTCTTTATAAGGTCGGTGTTCATGTCATGGACATCAAGCCAGGTTTTGTTGCTACGCCTATGACCCAAGGGCTCGCACTACCAAAATTACTGGTCAGTGCACCTGAGACAATAGCAAAGCTAATTGTTGAAGGTGTAAAGCGCAAAATGAACATTCTGTACGCTCCTGGTTTTTGGGCTGTGATCATGTTCATCATTCGAAATATCCCACAAACGATCTTCAAAAGGCTCAACCTGTGAGCTCGGGAATGTTTCTTTCAGGCTGGCGTTATAAGACTATTGTGCTATCGGTTATTTTTTCGGCCATAGGGTATTTAGGAGTATCCCTCTGGGGTGGCTGGGATGGTGTAATTAGCGCCTTTGGCAAGGTTGGTGTGTTCGGTATTCTAGCTGCCCTACTGATGTCATCCATCAACTATATATTACGATTCCTGCGTTGGAGCATGTACTTGAGGGTCCTCGGGCAAGATATACCTTGGGAAAGTAACTTAAAGATTTATCTAGCCGGATTTGCTATGACTACGACGCCTGGACGGGCAGGAGAGGCGTTACGTGGTGTTCTACTCAAACCATGGGGTGTGCCTTATACCAAGAGTTTCGCAGCATTTTTCAGTGAGCGTCTTTCAGACCTGATCGCTATTTTGGGAATGACCCTTTTCGGTTTGTCGCAGTATTCCGACGCAAAAAATATCATTCTTGGTGGCGGGGGGTTAATAATTATTGGATTGGTTTTATTGTCTAATCCCAAACTTATCATAAAGGTAGTTAATGTCGCGAGTGATCGTTATCGCATGCCTCTAAAGTTTTTCCGACATTTATGTGATGTTCTTGCTGAAGCTCAACGATGCCACCGCCCTATTATTCTAATTGGTGCGACTTTGCTAGGTGTGTTGGCGTGTAGTGCAGAAGCAATAGCTTTTTATTGGATATTGAATTGGTTAGGTGGCGATATATCTCTTCCATTTGCAATATTTGTTTATGCAACAGCGCTGTTGGCAGGTGCCTTAAGTTTCCTGCCTGGTGGGTTGGGTGGCACCGAGGCGGTAATGGTGGGGCTGTTAATTGCAAAAGGAATGCCACATACGGATGCCATTGCTGCGACTATCTTGATAAGATTGTGCACGCTTTGGTTCTCGACCACCGTTGGGGTTGGCGCGCTAATTAATAGTAAGCAAAACCCGTCAGCTGCTTAGAATGCGAAATGATAAATAATAGTCTTTAAATGGCAGCAAGAGTGAGCTCTCTCATTTCTAATGTCTCAGGTTTATTTCATGAATTACAATCAAAAAGTATATGCGAGTTCAATAGTGAATCGTACAGAGGTGGCGGTAAATTTTACATGGGCGCCATGGATTGTATTTTTGGCTGCGGTTTTGTTACAGATCTTAGCGTTTGACCCTCTGATAGGTATTTATGATGAGGGGCTAATCGTAACGGGCGCTGAGCTGATTTCTAGCGGTAAGCTGCCATATCGTGATTTTTGGACGATGTATGGTCCGGCACAATTTTACCTTACATCCTGGGGGTTTGATGTATTCGGACACGCCGACTTGGTGGTGCGTGCAATAGGGATAGTTTCTAAAGCTCTTATTGTAAGCGTGTCTTATTCTCTTGTAGCGCTGCTTTCTCCGCGTGTTCATGCTGCAATAGCAGCGGCTGTTATTCTATTTTTACTGATTGCGGCTCGACAAGATGCTTTTCCAGTTTTTCCCGCCGTTGCGTTCTCTCTGCTATCCATTCTGTGGGTGGTAAAGGGCTTCAACCGAAATGGAAAGTATTTATTCTTCGCTGGGTTGTCGACAGCGGTGGTGATTGCTTTTAGGCATGATTTAGGCGCTTATAACGCGTTAGCAGTTGTTGTTAGTCTGTTTGTAGCGAATTTGTCAGTGACGAATTCGAGTATTTATTTGACAGTTAAAAAAACATTTATTCAATCATCTTGCTATGGTGCCGGTATTGTTCTAATACTTGTTCCAATCCTGTCAGCGTTGCTATATTTCGTGCCTTTGTATGATTTGAATGAAAATCTAATCCAGATCCCCTCAAAGATATATCCACATGTTCGTTCGTTGCCATTTCCAACGTTAGATGATTTTTTAATATCCAAGCAGATTTCGATTTATGTCGTTTATGCTCCATTTGTTGCGTTGCTATGGGCATTCGCTGCGGAGATCCATAGCCGCGCAAGTCGCAGCAGCGTTGTCGCCGCGATCTGGGTTCCACTTGTGATTATTACGTGCGCCTTATTTATAATAAAAGGGTTGGTCAGAACTCAGTTTCTACACATGGTGCAGTCATTGGTTTTTGTAGTTGTATTAATAGCGTTTTATGTTGGGAAGATTAGGTTGAGTTCGGGCGTGGCTAAGCTTGTGTTGGTTCCAGGGCTTCTGGTTTTATTGCTCTTAATGGGCTCCCAAATACGTCAGGGTGGTAAAGAGATTGTTCAGGGAGTTAAAGATATTGTTAAAGGGCGATCAGTTGTGCTGGGTAATTGTTTTTCGCCTCCATTGCCATCGCTTCGTTGCATAGGCGTTGATGAGAATTATCTTAAAGCGGCAAAGTACGTTATCGAACATACAGAACCTAATGACAAGATTTATGTGGGTGTGGCACAGCACAGGAAGCTATTTCTCAATGCTGTTTCTTTCTACTTTATGGTAGGTCGCCAACCTGTCACTAAATGGTATGATTTGCATCCCGGTGTGCAAACTCAAGAGAGAATTCAACGTTTAATGATAAGTGAAATGGAAGGCGCGCCTCCAAAGTTGATTGTACTTGATGATCAATGGGATCAGATAATGGAACCTAATGATTCGCGCTTTGCGACAGGTTCTGGGCTACTCGATAGCTATATTCGTGATAAGTACAAACCTATACAGCGCTTCGGAACTATTGAGCTGTGGGCGCTTCGATAACAATATTGGCCCGCATTCTATTTTGAAGAATCACTGGTTCACATACGTCGCCTTTCAGAGAGATGAGCGATAATCATAATTAATTGGAGTATGGCATGGGGCAGCGTGTAGCGGTTCTTGGGGCGGGTCCCATGGGTTTGGCAACAGCATACCAACTTGTTAGGGATGGTCATCATCCCGTGCTTTTCGAGGCCGGCGAGCGCGTAGGTGGTATGGCCGCCTCTTTCGATTTTTCCGGTTTGGAGATTGAACGGTACTATCATTTTCATTGTATTTCTGATCATGCATTTTTGAACGTGCTTAATGAGTTAGATTTAAGTGAAAGAATGCAATGGGTCGAGACCAAAATGGGGTACTGGTTTGAAAATCGCTTACAGCCATGGGGCAATCCATTGGCGTTGCTGAAATTTCGTGGGCTGAGCTTTACCGCTAAATTTAGATATGGACTCCACGCGTTCTTATGTACTAAGCGGAAAGACTGGCGGCCTCTGGATAACATAGAGGCCAGTGGTTGGATTCGTCGCTGGGTCGGTCAAGAGGCATGGGAGGTACTATGGCGTCGCCTTTTTGATTTTAAGTTTTATGGCTATGGAGGCAACCTATCCGCTGCTTGGATTTGGAGTCGGATACGTCGTATTGGTAATTCACGCTACAGCCTGTTCAAAGAAAAATTGGGCTATTTGGAAGGCGGGTCAGATACTTTATTAAACTCAATGAAGGCGTATATAGAGAGTAATGGTGGTGAAGTGCGCCTTGACTCAGCTGTTAATAAGGTGGTGCTAGGTGATGGCGCTGTACTCGGGGTCGAAGTGGCTGGCCAATTCGAGTCATTTGATAAAGTGATCAGCACTGTTCCGCTACCATACGTTTCTAAGCTCATCCCGGATTTGCCAGCGGATATTATAGGTCAGTTTGAAGCGCTGAAAAATATCGCGGTCGTATGTGTTGTCGCAAAATTGAGTAAGCCAGTGACAGAGAATTTTTGGCTTAATATAAATGATCCTGATATGGATATTCCCGGTCTCGTCGAGTATAGCAACTTACGCCCGCTAAGCAGTCATATCGTTTACGTACCTTTTTATGTTCCCGGCGAACATCCTTTATTTTTGGAGCCCGATCAGAACTTTCTCGATAAGGTCCGGAAATATATTAAAAAAATTAATCCTTCGCTTCGGGATGAGGACTTTATTGACTTGCGCGCAAGTCGGTACAGGTTCGCACAGCCTATCTGCGAACCGGGTCACTTGAGTAAGTTGCCCCCAGTGTCACTACCGGTAAAAGGGCTTTGGGTTGCTGATACCTCATACTACTATCCTGAGGATAGGGGTATATCAGAGAGCATAGATTTCGGTAGAACGATTGCTAGGAACGTTACATCATCGGAAGTGTAAGCGTATCGGGACGTAGCATAAATCTTTTGATCGTCGTCGGGGGGGGGGGCGGGGGTGCAGCAGGCTCATGCTGGATCGAGGATTATGCTTGGGTACTGGATGCTGGTATCGGAATTTTTTGGAGTCAAGACTATTTGCAGTTGTCCGAGTGATCGTGCCTACCCTTGATGATGCTGTTCGGCTTCAGACCATCAGTGAAGCGAGCATCTTTCAATTGTATACTGCGAGCTCATGCTTTTGAGAGCAGGTGAATAAGAGGCCCGTTTTTGTGCTCGCACGTTTAGCTTTTGAGCGGTATAGAGCGTGCAGAGGGTGCGATACCGCGATGGATGCTCCTAGACACGCAAGCCAAGACGCATGCCAATATGAGCGAGGGCGCGACTGTCGACATGGCTATTTGCTCGTAGCAGAATGCCTCGTACTTCCTGCGGTGAAGGTCTTGATGAGATGTACGTGCAGGCAGGTAGTGATGAATCGATATTATCGATGTATGCGTCTGTCGAATCGCCAGAACAGCGTAGTAATTGGTCACCCGTAATGCTTAAAAATCAAGATTTCCTGTGCATTCGTTCATTCATATGTACAAGCATGACAGTTCACCGCTGGCACGCCGCACGCGTGGTGTCAACCGCTTGGTTTCTTCCGGTGGTAACCAATGCCGAGGAGCAGAACCATCGGATTATTAAGTGGCCCAGTCCGGTGAGGCTCATAGCAGATCACGTAGCCGTTTCATTTTTTCAGCTGTTCTCAACGGCCTCAATAGTGTTTTCATGCCTGTGGCAGTAAAGAACGAATTATCGACTGGTTGGTTTTTTCAACGATCGGCAGTAGCGGGTGGGCCTGCCATTGAGCAGTATTTCATGCAGTGGCTGAGTCTCGGCTAGTCGGCCTTGGTCTATTGTTCTCAGGAATTAGGCGCTAAATCCTTGAACTGTAGCGTCCCTGTGTCTGGTTAGCCGAGTCGTGCCAAGACACATGCCGCAATTTACCTATATTTTTTGGGATGCAAATGTTGATAAAAGTGCTTTCAGTTTTTGGAACTCGCCCGGAGGCCATCAAAATGGCCCCTCTCGCATTGAAGCTGGCGGCAGATGAACGTTTCGATTCGCGAGTATGCGTCACAGCACAGCATCGTCAGATGCTCGACCAGGTGCTGGACTTGTTCGAGCTAGAACCTGACTACGACTTGGACATCATGAAGCCCGGGCAGGACCTTTCCGATATCACCACCAGCATCCTTTTGGGCATGAAGAAGGTTTTCAACGCTTTCATGCCTGACATCGTTTTGGTGCATGGAGATACGGCAACCACCTTTGCCACCGCGTTGGCGGCCTACTATCAGAAGATTCCAGTTGCTCACGTTGAGGCAGGGCTGAGGACTGGGAATCTCTATTCGCCTTGGCCTGAGGAGGCGAACCGGAAGCTGACCGGAGCCCTAGCAGCCTTGCATTTCGCGCCTACCGAGAACTCAGCCCGAAACCTCTTCAACGAAGGGGTCCGCAGCGACATTGTCCATGTGACCGGCAATACAGTTATTGATGCACTGTTGGATGTTGTGAAAAAACTTGATAGCGATTCTGAATTGAAAAGGCGGTTCGAAGAGCAATTCGCTTTTTTGGATAAAGAAAGGAGAGTCGTGCTCGTAACCGGGCACCGCCGGGAGAGCTTTGGCGGCGGTTTTGAAAGAATCTGTACAGCGTTAGCTGAAACCGCACGAGCTTTTCCTGATGTTGAAATCGTTTACCCTGTGCATCTTAATCCTAATGTTCGGGAGCCTATAAACAGATTGTTGTCTGGTATCGACAACATTCACCTGATAGAGCCTCTGGATTATTTGCCGTTTGTTTATCTGATGAATCGCGCCTACTTGATTCTGACTGATTCGGGCGGGATACAAGAAGAGGCACCGTCGCTGGGTAAGCCTGTCTTGGTGATGCGAGAAACCACAGAGCGTCCTGAGGCGGTCGATGCTGGAACGGTCAAGCTCGTGGGGACAGATGTCGCCGCAATTACAGAGGGGTTGGCGCGGTTACTGGTGGATCAGTGTTTCTACGAGGAAATGTCTTACGCGCACAATCCTTACGGAGATGGTGAGGCGTGTAGTAGAATTGTCAATATCTTATTTCAGCATCTAGAAAAGCGTGCTTAACGAAAATCAAGGATATTTATTCGTGTTCAAAACTATTTCTGTCATCGGTTTAGGTTATATCGGGTTACCTACCGCGGCCGTTTTCGCTTCGCGCAAAATTAACGTAATCGGTGTCGATGTTAATAAAAAGGCTGTAGAAACAATCAACAAAGGAGAAATCCATATTGTCGAACCCGATCTCGACATGGTAGTACACGCAGCGGTGACCGAAGGCTATCTGCGCGCCACTATTACTCCCGAGGCCGCCGACGCTTTTTTGATTGCTGTGCCCACTCCCTTCAAGGAGGGTCATGAGCCTGACCTTTCCTATATCGAATCCGCCTGTAAGGCTATTGCGCCAGTTTTAAAAGTTGGCGATTTGGTTATTCTGGAGTCCACTTCACCGGTGGGAGCTACTGAACAGATGTCCAAGTGGCTTGCTGAGATTCGAGATGACCTGACGTTTCCCCAGACCCATGGAGAGGGTTCAGATATAAGGATTGCTCACTGCCCTGAGCGCGTGCTGCCAGGCCATGTGCTACGGGAGTTGGTGCAGAATGACCGTGTCATTGGTGGCATGACGCCCAAATGCTCGGACGCCGCCGTTAGCCTTTATAAGCTGTTTGTAGAAGGCGAGTGCATCATCACGAACTCACGTACGGCGGAAATGTGCAAGCTTACGGAGAATAGTTTCCGTGATGTGAACATCGCTTTTGCCAACGAACTTTCAATAATTGCTGATCATCAGGGTATCAATGTCTGGGAGCTGATCAAGTTAGCTAACAGGCATCCGCGCGTCAATATTCTTCAGCCAGGGCCGGGGGTAGGCGGACACTGTATTGCAGTGGATCCATGGTTCATTGTGAGCAGTGCGCCACAGCACGCTAAACTCATCCGTTGCGCCCGTGAAGTAAACGATAGTAAGCCTGAGTGGGTGGTCAGCAAAGTTCAGGTGGCGGTCGCGGAGTATTTGCAAGCCAACCCACAACTCACTGCCAGGGATGTGACCATTGCGTGCTTTGGTTTGGCCTTCAAACCAGATATTGACGACCTGCGCGAGAGTCCCTCTGTGGGCATTACGCTAAAGATTTCACAGCAACATCCTGGTCAGGTCTTTGCGGTTGAGCCTCATATAAGCGAGTTGCCAGAGGTACTGAAGGGCTACGTAGCTTACCGTACTGTTGAAGACGCCCTCAAAGAAGCAAACATTATCGTGTTGCTGGTCGATCATAAATTTTTCAAGCAAATTTCTGTCAGCCAATTATCTGAGCATAGAGTTATTGATACTCGTGGTATATGGCAGGCGCAATTTTGACGAGTGTTGAAGGAAGCTTTATTAACGGGTTTTTACCATCGCTGACTGAGAAAGATGCAACTAATGAGAAAATCTGCGAGATATAATTTTGCTACGTAGAAACCTGGTTAATATTTTTTCGCTCGCCTCTGTGCAGGGCGCGAATGCACTTCTGCCCATTTTGATATTTCCCTATGTCCTACACATGTTTGGCGCAGAGAAATATACAAGCTTGGTGGTGGGGGAAGCAATCAGTCTAATTGTGCTTGCGGTCGTTATTTACAGCTATGAAATTAATGGCGTTTCGAAAGTAGTAAATTGCCTAAAGTCTGATGGATTGACCAGCGCTTCGGCAGTGTTTAGCGAGGTATTTTGTTGCCGACTTTTTATTTGGGTGATATGTCTTATTATCGTGCTGGGCGCTGGTGCTTTCATACAGCCTGAGCTATTCCTCGCCCTGTTATGCTGGATGTTGGTGCCATTAGCCTACGTATTTCAATCGGCTTATTTTTTTCAGGCTCTAGAGAAAAATTTACCCGTTGCGATTTTTACGGTAATTAGCCGTGTGGTCTGTTGTTTAATAGTGTTTTTTTGGCTAAAGCCTATACATCCATTTTTTTTATTGCCGCTGATTGTCGGGGGCGGGTATTTGGTAGGCGGTGTGTGTGCCTGGATTTATCTAGTGTCTGTGGCAGGTGTCAAGTTTAAGCGAATATCTTGGATCTGCTTACGCGATAGCTTACAGGAAGGGAAGGAAATATTTTTCGGAAACTTTGCTGTGGTTCTTTTTCGAGATTCAAATGTTCTTATTCTGAGCTTTTTTGGAATTAGTGCAGCAACTATCTCTAGCTACTCTGTTGTTGAAAAATTTATTAAGGCGTTTCAGGCGATAGTAAGACCCTTGAATCAGTTCTTCTTTCCGAGGGTTATTCATGCTGTTCACGGGCGCCTTGGTCCAGACAGAGTAGCGCTATCGAGAATATCCCGTTTGACCTATTTGCAATTGGTTGTACTGTTTTGTATTTTGCTTTGTTTTATAGGCCTTTGGGCTGGCTTAAAAGATCGTGTCGAGTTTTTGGCCAGCTATCCAAACAAAACGCTTATGCAGAGCTTATTTATATTTATGTCTATAGGCGTGTTCTTCGGTATTTCGAATTTTATGTTTGGCACTGCCGGCCTGAACGCACTCGGCGCTAAAAATTATCTAGCAAAGTCTTTGGTGTGTACTGGAGTAGTCACCTTGGCACTGTGTGTTATATCGACTAAAGTCATAGGGGTATATGGTGCTGCCGGTAGTTTTGTGTTTGGTGAAGTGATGCTTTTTACCTTGATCATGCACAGATATTTCAGAGGAAATTAGGCGGGCTAAGAAAATAAAGACATTCGTAGTGCGGAAAGGTATTGACGCTTATCCCCATGAGTCTAACTTTTAGATTATTTTTATTATGGAGCTCGTTATGAGTAACAGGCAGTATCAGATTTGTACAAGTTGTGTGATGGATACATCGGACGAGAATATTACGTTCGATGAAAAGGGTGTATGCGATCACTGTACTGGCTTCTATCGTGATCTTTTGCCCCACTGGGATACAGGCGCAAAAGGCCGTCAGCAGATCACCGAGATTTTTGAGAAAATTAAGCGTGATAGCAAAGGAAAGCCATTTGACTGCATCATGGGCATGAGCGGGGGGCTAGACAGTTCCTATTTGCTTCACATCGCGGTCAAGGAGTTTGGTCTGCGTCCGTTGGTCTTCCACGTGGACGGTGGCTGGAACTCACAGTTAGCGGTGCATAATATTGAAGTGATTGTTGAAAAGCTCGGGCTCGATCTATACACAGAAGTAATTAACTGGGAAGAGATGAAAGACTTTCAGCGCGCCTTCTTCAAGGCGTCTGTCCCACATATCGATATCCCCCAAGATCACGCGTTCATTGCCACGCTATACAAATTTGCAAACAAACACGGTATAAAATACATCCTTAATGGCGGAAATTTTTCAACGGAGTGCGTTCGTAATCCGTTGGAGTGGATGTATTATGGCACGGATATGTGGCAGCTGAAGGATATTCACGGCCAGTTTGGCGAGCGACCTCTCAAGGATTATCCGTTAAGCAGCATATGGTTTCATAAAGTCTACCTCCGCTTTATAAAAGGTGTGAAAGTTGTCAAGCCACTAAATTATGTGCCGTATATCCGTGCCGAGGCAATTAAGACGTTGACTGAAGAGTACGGTTGGAAAAGTTACCCTCGAAAACATGATGAGTCTCGCTTTACAAAGTTTTATGAAGGCTATTGGTTGCCCAAGAAATTTGGCTACGATACTCGAAGAATCCAGTACTCAAGCTTAATTCTGACAAAGCAAATGACTCGCGAAGAGGCCTTGGACAAGCTTGCGTTGCCTGCGCACGACCCAGAAACAATTGAGCAGGATTTTGAATATGTTGCCAACAAGCTGGATATGACTGTCGCAGAATTACAACGACTTATGGAGTTGCCAAATAAATCCTATCGTGATTATAGGTCTCAACGATATTTATTTGAGTTGGGGGCTAAGGTGATGCGTCTTTTGGGAATGGAGAGGGCTATCAAAAGATGATAACAGTCGTTGATTACGGTATTGGTAATATTCTATCGTTTATGAATCTTTATAAGCGATTAAATATAAAGTGCCAGGTCGCCACTACGGCTCGAGACTTTGAGGGGGCGACTAAGATTATCCTTCCTGGTGTCGGGTCGTTTGATCATGCGATGGACAGTTTGAACGCTTCAGGGATGCGCGAAACTCTGGACGAATTGGTAGTGGAGAATAAGCTGCCGGTGCTTGGTATCTGCGTTGGAATGCAAATGCTCGCAGATGGCAGCGACGAAGGGCAGCGTGCTGGCTTGGGTTGGGTTCCGGGGCGTGTTAAAAAGTTTGATCTGAGTAGGGTTAAACAACTGCCTCATATGGGTTGGAATGATGTGGAACCGATTGCCAATGTCGGGATTTTCAATGATTTCCATACAATACCGCGATTCTATTTTCTTCACTCTTACTACTACGAATGCGCTAAACAAGAGCATATTCTTGCCAGTACTCATTACGGCGACGACTTCACCTGTGCCGTAACCAATGGTAATGTTTACGGGGTTCAGTTCCACCCTGAAAAGAGCCACCAATCCGGTATGAGCTTGCTTAAGAACTTTGCGGAGTTGTAAGTTATGTTGCGACCTAGAATTATTCCTTGCCTGCTGATTCGTGGTAAAGGTTTGGTTAAAACCGTGAAGTTTAAAGACTCCAAGTACATTGGAGATCCACTCAATGCAGTAAAAATTTTCAATGAGAAGGAAGTGGATGAGCTCATTGTATTGGATATTGACGCTACTGCGGAGGGACGTGAGCCAGATTACGCCTTGATTCAAAAAATGGCGATGGAGTGCCGGATGCCATTTTGCTATGGGGGGGGGATTTCAACTGCTGCTCAAGCCAAGAAGATCATTGGCCTGGGTGTAGAAAAAGTAGCGATTAGTTCAGCAGCGGTAAATGACCCATCGTTAGTGAGTCAAATTGCCGAGGAAATAGGTAGCCAGAGTGTCGTCGTTGTTTTGGACGTCAAGAAAAAATTGTTCGGAGGGCGCTATGAAGTTTGGGTACATAACGGTAAGAAAAATACCGGGAAATGCCCGATAGATCTTTCAAAGCAATTACAAGATTTAGGTGTCGGCGAAATAGTTATAAATTCGATCGACTGCGATGGTGTGATGAAGGGGTATAACCTTGATATTACCGATAAAGTTTATAATGAGGTTCATGTCCCTATAACGGTGCTTGGTGGAGCAGGCTCGTTGGAACATGTAGGTCAATTAATTAATAAATTTGGGATTGTCGGAGCTGCTGTCGGTAGTTTATTCGTGTTCAAAGGTGTTTATAAGGCGGTGCTTATAAATTATCCAGCACCTGCGGAAAAGGATGAACTGTTGAGGCGTTATTTTGTGACCTAATAGGCTAGGAGCTTGCTAGCCGTGCGGTTTGGGCCGTGTTACAAATTTATTATGATGAGCTGTGTGAGTAGGGTGCTATGAAAGTCGCGATAGTTTGTATCTGTTACAATGCATATGACCACTTGCTGAAGTACGCACGTTCTTTAGAACTCGCGCTGTCAGGGTGTGCTGGCGTGTCATTTACATTTGTGGTAGTGGATAATTCGACTGCACCTACGGATGATCAAGCGTTACAGGCAATTGCCGAGATGGATTTTGATTTTCGTTATCTTAAGTCGCCGAATGTGGGTTACTTTCCTGCTTTTACCAGAGGGGTCGAGCTGCTGTCGTCCCCTAAAGATTTCGATTGCGTAGTCATATCTAATGTTGATTTGAGTGTGAGCTCTGATTTTTTTGCTTCCCTTCAGCAGAGCTTGGGTGGGATTGACAAAAATATCGGTATTGTTGCACCCGCCATTATGTCCATTGGGCGAGGGGCCGATCTTAATCCGAAAACGATACACAGACCGACGCGTTTTGCATTGCAAAAAAATATTTTCATCTTTAAAAGAATTTGGCTATTTAAACTTTATCGAAAGTTGTCGGATCTCAAAGCCAAGCGCCCGTTTATTAGTTATCCGCCAGGGCTGAATTTTTATTCGCCGCACGGTTCTTTTATTATCTTTACACGACAATATTTTTTAAGTGGAGCTTTGTACAATTATCCGCAATTCTTATTTGGGGAAGAAGATTTTGTTGCGGAAGAGTGCCGGCGAGTAGGGCTGCAGGTTAATTATCAGCCCTCGGTGAAAATCTTTGATGACGATCACGGCTCTACCTCTCGCGAGAAACTCAGCTTCATTGCGAGTGAACACGTCAAATCTCTTAAGTACATTGTCGACACTTATCATTCTTAATTCGGTGATTTATGAAGCAGATTTTGCAAGATATGGCTAAAGGCGGTACCAGTATTGCTGAAGCCCCTGCGCCTCGGGCGTCTCGTGGAAGTATTGTTATCAACACCCGTGTTTCCCTAATCTCTGCTGGCACCGAGCGTATGCTGGTGGGGTTTGGTAAAGCGTCCTATCTGGAAAAGGCACGCCAGCAGCCGGATAAGGTAAAAATGGTGTTGGAAAAGGTCCGTACCGACGGATTGATGACGACTATCGATGCTGTGCAGTCCAAGCTGTCGCAACCGCTTGCCCTCGGTTACAGCAATGTCGGTGTTGTTGCTGAGCTTGGTTCCGATGTCGAAGGCTTCAAGGTAGGAGACCGAGTTGTTTCCAATGGTGCTCATGCTGATGTGGTGAAAGTACCGAAAAATCTCTGCGCACTGATTCCGGACGAAGTTTCGGATGCTGACGCAGCGTTTGTCGTGGTGGCGAGCATCGGCCTACAAGGTATTCGACTGGCCAAACCGACATTGGGCGAGTCGTTTGTTGTGACTGGTGCAGGACTGATTGGCCTTTTAACAGTTCAGCTTTTACGTGCTCATGGTTGCCGGGTCCTGGCGGTTGATTTCGACGAGTCAAAGCTTGAACTCGCTCGGCAGTTTGGAGCGGTGACATGCAACCCTAGTAAAGGCGAAGATCCGGTAGCCGCTGGAATGGCGTTCAGCCGAGGCCAAGGCGTGGACGGGGTCATTATCACGGCGTCTACCAAAGTCAGCGATCCGGTTACTCATGCCGCCAGGATGTCCCGCAAACGCGGACGTATTGTTATGGTCGGAGTTACTGGCCTAGAGCTAAACCGCGCAGATTTTTATGAGAAAGAACTGACATTCCAAGTTTCTTGCTCTTACGGTCCCGGCCGTTATGACACGGCCTACGAGGAGAAGGGCCAAGATTATCCTATCGGCTTTGTGCGTTGGACGGAGCAGCGCAACTTTGAAGCGGTACTCGATATGCTTGCATCTGGTCAGCTTAATGTTAAGCCGCTCATCACGCATCGTTTTGCCTTCGAACAGGCTTCTGAAGCTTATCAGGCGCTGACCGATGACAGGTCAGGCCTTGGCATCGTTCTGGATTACACCTCGGACGTCTCCGTACGTGGTATTAAAGAGGTTGCTCTGAACGATACCGCTGTGTTCACCACGCAGTCCCCTGTGATGGCATTTATAGGGGCGGGCAATTATGCTTCTCGCGTTCTGATACCCGCCTTCAAAGCTGCCGGTGCTCAATTCCATACGATCGTGACTGCAGGTGGTATTAGCGGAACGGTCCACGGAAAAAAGAGCGGATTTGCCAAAGCATCTACTGATTTTGACGCCGCTCTTGCAGACGCGCAAATCAATACGGTTGCGATCGTTACTCGTCACGATAGCCATGCGCGGTTTGTTTCAGAGTCTTTGGCTGCTGGCAAACATGTCTTTGTAGAAAAGCCTCTGGCCATATCCCACGCCGAACTCGATCAAGTGCGACAGGCTTATTCAGCGTCCCGGGGTGATGGCACCGCTCCTCAGTTGATGGTTGGATTTAATCGTCGGTTCTCACCACAAGTGGTCAAGATGAAGGCGCTTCTTGAATCCACAAAGGAACCCAAGACCTTTCTGTTGACGATGAATGCCGGCGCGATTCCGTCTAGCCACTGGACCCAAGACAATGCAGTAGGTGGCGGCCGGATTATTGGTGAGGCGTGCCATTTTGTTGATTTGATGCGCTTTCTGGCGGGGAGCAAGATCGTCTCTCTTCAAGCTCGTCGAATGGGAAATGCCCCGGGTATTGATATTGTGGAAGACAGAGCTTCAATTACCTTGGGGTTCGAAGATGGCTCCTTCGGTACGATTATCTATACGGCTAACGGTGCGTCTAGTTTCCCGAAGGAGCGAGTGGAAGTATTCGTTGCCGGTAGAGTGCTTCAGTTGGATAACTTCCGTAAGCTCAAGGGCTACGGTTGGCCTGGGTTCAAGAAGCTTAATTTGTGGAAGCAGGATAAGGGGCAGCACCAATGTGCAGCTCAGTTCATAGGAGGCATAAAGCGTGGCCAGCCAGCCATTCCTGCTGACGAGATTTTTGAGGTCGCTCAAGTGACTATCGAAATTGCTGAAATACTGCGCGCTCAATGACAAGGTTTTTTGTTAAGCCATTGACTGCTTGGTCCCTGGGGGCGGCGAATCTGTTTCGGGTGTTGATATACCGATTGGGCTTGAAGCTGAATCTGAACCCCATCTTCAGGCTCAAAGGTAAAATACCCAAAGGGGAATTTTTTTTGCCCCCCAGTGCGTTTTCCAGAAATTTGATTTCCAGCGATAGTTGGCTTGAAAAGGGGCTCTTGTTCGGCCATCTATCTTATCCGTTGAGGGAGGTGCCGCCTAATTGGCACCAAAATCCGCTCACTGGCGAAGTCATGCAAGGTATGGAGCGTAACTGGTGGCAAATTCCTGATTTTGACCCTCTTGTCGGTGATGTAAAGCTAATATGGGACGCTTCACGTTTTGACTGGGTTTTGTCTTTTGCGCAGAGAGTCAAACACGGCGACCTCGCACTCCTGGAAAGGCTGAACATATGGTTAGCAGATTGGTGTGAAAAAAATCCTCCTTATTGTGGCGCTAACTGGAAGTGTGGTCAGGAGGCATCAATCCGTGTCATGCACCTGGCAATGGCTATTGTCATTATTGACTCGCCGGCAGGTGTATCCCAAACTCTTCTTGAGTTGGTCAAGTTACATTTGAATCGGATTGCGCCAACCCTCAGCTACGCGATCGCTCAAGACAATAACCATGGTACTTCCGAGGCTGCTGCCCTTTATATTGGAGGCAGCTTGTTGGCTCGCTTCGGGGTAGAGAACGGTGCGAAATGGCAGCGCCTAGGACGTCGTTGGCTAGAAAATCGTGCATCCAGATTGATAGGGCGCGATGGTAGTTTTAGTCAGTATTCTGTGACCTATCACCGCGTATTGCTTGATACTTTTTGTATGGTTGAGGTTTGGCGACGTCGTACTAACGATGCAGCGTTTTCACGTGCATGGTACTCGCGTACTGCTCTGGCCTCGGAGTGGTTGCGCACGATGACGCGAGGTGAAAATGGCGATGCTCCCAATCTTGGCGCCAACGATGGCGCGCGTTTGCTTCCTTTGACAGAAACGGATTACCGCGATTTCAGACCGACAGTGCAGATGGCCAGTTGTCTGTTTCAGGGGTTGAGGGCCTATCCGTCTGGGGTATGGGATTATCAGTTACGCTGGCTTGGCCTGGAAGAGGCCGAGCAGGAGGCGACTATCCCGCAGAGTAGAACCTTCGATGATGGTGGTTTTGCCGTGCTTCTGGCGGGTGAGGCAATGGCAGTGATGCGTTACCCACGGTTTCGCTTCCGGCCCAGCCAGGCTGATGCGTTGCATGTGGACTTATGGCTTGGAGGGACTAATCTGCTCCGTGACGCTGGCAGCTATTCCTACAATACCAATGCGCCGTGGCAGGAGTATTTTCCGGGCACGCATGCTCATAATACAGTGCAGTTTGATGGGCGTGACCAGATGCCTAGGATAAGTCGTTTCCTTTTCGGCAGATGGCTGAAGACCCATTCGCTGCGACCGTTAGAAACCACGCATGGAAGTGTCAGCTTTTCCGCGGGGTATAAAGATGGTGAAAAGGCAACTCATCTAAGATCGGTAGAGCTGAACGCTGATCATCTCAAAGTCGTCGATGAAGTCAGTGGCTTTAAGACCTCGGCTGTCCTTCGCTGGCGCTTGGCGCCCGGAGTCTGGTGGAATGAGGGCTGTTCTTTTACAAACGGAGATCACCGCATTTCAGTCAGTGCATCTGTTGCAATTGAGCGTTTAGAAATTGTTGAGGGCTGGGAGTCCCGCTATTACCTGGAAAAGGTAAAATCCCCGATTCTTGAGCTGGAAGTTACTCAGCCAGGATCTTTCACTACGGAGTACCGCTGGGGTCTATGAAGATTATTTATTTCCACCAACATTTTTCCACCCCCAAGGGGGCAGTTGGTATTCGCTCTTATGAAATGGCCCGCCGACTCATTGCTCGAGGTCATGACGTAACTATTGTTTGTGGCAGTTACGGTGGTGGCGATACCGGGTTGAAAAGTACTTTTGTAAATCGAATTCGCCGTGGAACGGTCGATGGAATAAATATTATTGAATTGGACCTTGCGTACTCCAATAGCGACGGACTATTAAGGCGTGCCACCACTTTCTTGCAGTTTGCGCTATCGAGTATAAAGATCGCGTTGGTCGAGCCTTATGATCTGATCTTTGCTACAACCACACCATTGACTGCCGGGATCCCTGGTATTTTTGCTCGTTGGTTAAGGGGCAAGAAGTTTGTTTTTGAGGTTCGTGATCTTTGGCCGGAATTGCCAAAGGCAATGGGCGTAATTCGCAGTCCTTTTTTGCTTGGCGCGCTTTCTTTTCTTGAGTGGGCTAGTTATCGATCAGCGCATCGAATAATAGGTCTTTCGCCAGGAATTGTTGAGGGTATTGTTCATCGTGGAGTGGACCCCTCTCGTATCGCGCTGATACCTAATGGTTGTGACCTTGATATTTTCAGCGAGGCTGTGCTGCCCTGGAGGCCTGCGGATATTGCCGAGACCGATTGTCTAGCACTGTTTGCTGGCACGCACGGACTAGCAAATGGCCTCGATTCGGTCTTAGATGCGGCGAAGGAGTTGAAACGCCGCGATCGCGTAGATATTAAATTTCTTTTAATCGGCCAAGGAAAACTGAAGCCAATGCTGCAGGAAAGGGTTCTTAAAGAAGGGCTGGAAAACGTTGTATTTCATGAACCGGTTAACAAGGAAAAACTATCCGGTTTGATGGCCAGCACTGACTTAGGTCTCCAGATATTAGCCAATGTGCCCGCGTTCTATTATGGAACATCACCGAATAAGTTTTTCGATTATATCGCTGCGGGTCTTCCTGTTTTGAATAATTACCCAGGATGGCTGGCGGGTATGATAGAGCAAAATAACTGCGGTTACGTGGTTCCACCTAATGATTCTTCAGCGTTTGCGGATGCTTTAGAGTCAGCTGCAGACAGTAGAGACTTGTTGATAGAGATGGGATGTAATGCGCAAAAATTAGCCCGTGAAAAATTTGATCGAGCATTGCTTTCTAATCAGTTTGCAGATTGGATCGAAGGAACATAAAAAATGCTAAAGCGCTTATTTGATATCGTTGTGTCAGCCCTCGGGTTGCTCGTTCTTTCTCCCGTAATTGCATTTACTGCTTGGCGTATCCGCAAAAAGCTAGGTTCACCGGTACTTTTTCGCCAGACAAGGCCAGGCCTCAATGGAAAACCGTTTGAAATGGTCAAGTTTCGCACGATGCTCGATGCGTTTCATCCGGACGGCACACCATTGCCCGATGCCCAGAGAATGACGTCTTACGGTGCATTTCTTCGATCGAGTAGTCTGGACGAATTGCCAGAGTTGATAAATGTCTTGAGAGGTGAGATGAGCCTTGTGGGACCGAGACCTCTCCTGATGGAGTATCTGCCTTTGTATTCAAAGGAACAGTTTCGGCGTCATGAGGTAAAGCCTGGGGTGACGGGTTGGGCTCAAGTCAACGGGCGAAACGCGTTGAGTTGGGAAGAAAAGTTCAAGTTAGATATTTGGTATATCAACAATCGTTCTTTTCTGCTGGACTTGAAGATAATTCTCGCTACCGTGAAGAGGGTGCTTACTCGCGAAGGCGTAAGCGCCTCTGGTGAAGCAACCATGAGCAAATTCACAGGTAACAAATAGGTGATTAGACAAAACGGTCAGGTCGTCCATTGGCGATATGACTCCTATCCAAAGCATCAGCTTACGCGCTCCTGCGTGCGCTGCAGCAAGCAGACGAGCCCCTAGCGGTGTGGTCGTTGTCGCTTAAATTGTTGTGTCGGACTCCTGGTGGGGGAGAGGTTGCCCCAGAATGATGTTAATCTCTCAGCGACTTCGGCACTTCATATCATCACAACGTACTGCAGGGGCCGCCCCTTTCTACGGAAGGGCCAAAACCCAATAGTCTGAGTCGGACGCTCGACCACGGCCTCTTCAAATATTGCCCAGAGATTATTCAAATGCTCAATACACCTTTTTCTCCATGGCCATCTTTCACTGAAGATGAAGCGAACGCAGTGCGTGACGTTATATTGTCCAATAGAGTTAATTACTGGACGGGTGAAGAATGTCGCGGTTTTGAGCAAGAATTTGCCGCTTGGTGTGGCACCCGTCACGCCGTTGCTGTTGCAAATGGTACCGTCGCACTGGATCTTGCTTTGCACGCTTTGTCAGTCGGTGATGGTGACGAAGTCATCGTTACGTCGCGCACTTTTCTTGCCTCGGTATCAAGTGTTGTGCTTGCAGGGGCTACCCCGGTTTTCGTAGACGTTGATCGAGACTCCCAAAATATTACCGCCGATGGGATCGCCTCCGCTATTAGCTCACGCACCAAGGCGATCATTTGCGTCCACCTAGCCGGTTGGCCCTGTGACATGGATCCGATCATGCAACTGGCTGCCGAACACGGGCTCAAAGTCATAGAGGATTGTGCCCAAGCTCATGGTGCGCGCTATAAAGGGCGAGCAGTGGGGAGTATTGGGCATATTGGTGCGTGGTCTTTCTGTCAGGATAAGGTGATGACCACGGGCGGCGAAGGAGGGATGGTAACAACTGATGACCCCGACCTCTGGGCGTCGATGTGGGCGTATAAGGATCATGGCAAAGACTGGAAAACAGTGTACGAGCATCAGCACCCTCCGGGCTTTCGCTGGTTGCATGCCAGCTTCGGTACGAACTGGAGAATGCTGGAAGTACAAGCGGTGCTGGGAAGACTGCAACTGAAGAAGATGACAACTTGGAGCGAGGTCCGGGTGGCGAATGCGCGTAAAATCTGGAGTTGTGCCGAATCGTTCAAAGCATTGCGGGTTCCAAAAGTGCCTGCGGATTGTACTCATGCCGCGTACAAGTGTTATGTCTTTGTAGAACCGCAGTTTTTAAAAGAGGGATGGAACCGCGATAGGATTATTTCATCGCTCGTGGAGTTGGAGGTCCCTTGTTTTTCTGGTTCTTGCTCAGAAGTATATTTGGAAAAGGCATTCGATAATACGTCGTTTAGACCATCGGTTCGTCTGCCCATTGCCAAAGAGTTAGGCGAATGTAGTTTAATGTTTCTAGTACACCCGACACTGACTGAATCGAATATGCGAAAGACATGTGAGGCATTAACAGAGGTAATGCTTGAGGCAAGCCGTTAATACTGAATGCAGGTGTTTTTCATATGATTGCTCGGATGAGAGTGGAGTCAATGCTGGAAAGGGATATGGGTTAAATGGATAAGATACGCAATTTTTTGTTGAACCTACCGCGCAGGAAAAAACGAGCATTCCAGCTGCTGGCAGATGTGCTGCTTGTTTGGTTGGCGTTGTGGATGTCGTTTGTTGTCCGTCTCGGCGTTGATGATTTGATTAACCCTCTTCACGAGCATCTGTGGCTCTTTATCAGTGCGCCAGCTGTAGCGCTCCCTCTTTTTGTAAAATTTGGCATGTATCGCGCAGTGATGCGGTATTTTGGTAATGATGCTCTTATTGCAATTATCAAAGCGGTTACACTTTCATCTTTAGTGTTGGGTTTTATAATCTATTGTGTCGGCAGTCATCAGGGTGTTATTCCTCGTTCCATCATGTTCAACTATTGGTGGTTGAGCCTCGTTATGATAGGCGGCTTGAGGCTCGCCATGCGTCAATATTTCTTGGGCGACTGGTTTTCAGCATCTCAACATGTGCCTTTTGCTACTCGAGATGTCGGTATCCCTAAAGTAGCTATCTATGGGGCTGGGGCCGCAGGTAACCAGTTGGTCGCCGCTCTACGTATGGGTAGGTTGATGCGTCCAGTAGCGTTTATTGATGATGACCCTTCAATCACTAATAGTGTAATCGCTGGCTTGCAGGTCTTTACGCCTAAGAGCATTTTGCGCATGGTTGAACTAACGGGCGCTCAAGAAATATTACTAGCGATACCTTCATCCACACGTGCGCGCCGACGTGAAGTCCTAGATTATTTAGAATCTTTTCCTCTCCACGTAAGAAGCGTCCCCGGTTTTATGGATCTCGCCAGTGGGAGAGTCAAGGTTGATGATATTCAGGAAGTGGATATAGCTGACCTGCTCGGAAGAGATGCCGTTCCCGCACAAGAAGGGTTGCTTAAACATTGTATTAAAGGCATGAACGTACTCGTTACGGGTGCAGGAGGTTCAATAGGCTCAGAACTGTGTAGGCAGATTATTCAATTAAAACCTACGGTGTTATTGCTCTTTGAACACAGTGAGTTTAATTTGTATACTATTTTTTCCGAGTTGGAGCAACGTATAAAGCGGGAATCTCTGCCTATTAAGTTATTACCTATTCTTGGTTCCGTGCGCAATCAGGATAAACTCTATGATATTTTTAAATCGTGGAGCATTGATACGGTCTATCACGCGGCAGCCTATAAACACGTACCCATGGTCGAGCACAATATTGCTGAAGGTGTGATCAATAATGTCAATGGTACATTACATACTGCACAGGCTGCACTCTCGGCGGGTGTTTCAAATTTCGTATTAATTTCTACTGATAAAGCAGTAAGGCCTACCAATGTGATGGGTAGTACGAAGCGTCTTGCTGAGTTGGTTTTGCAGGCATTAAGTCGAGAGAAGGCTCCTGTGCTCTACGGCAATGGCGATAGCATTTCTACGATCAATAAAACGCGTTTTACAATGGTTAGGTTTGGCAATGTCCTTGGGTCGTCCGGCTCCGTTATTCCTCTATTCCATAAGCAGATTAAGTCCGGCGGCCCGGTAACCGTAACTCACCCAAAAATTACACGTTATTTCATGACTATCCCTGAGGCAGCCCAACTCGTCATTCAGGCAGGCTCAATGGGCGTTGGGGGCGATGTATTCGTATTGGATATGGGGGAGCCAGTAAAAATCGCGGAGCTGGCCAATAAAATGATCCATCTCTCTGGAATGAGTGTCCGTTCCGACTCAAATCCCCATGGGGATGTTGCTATTGAATTTACAGGCTTGCGACCCGGAGAGAAATTATACGAAGAATTGTTGATCGGTGAAAATGTTGCTGCGACCGACCACCCTATGATCATGAGCGCTACGGAAGATTATATTCCATGGGATCACTTAAAAGAGAAACTTGAGCAGCTCAACGCGGCAGTGTTGGCTGACGATTATAGTCGAGTGAGACAGTTGTTAAGGGAGTCAGTGAGTGGTTATTCACCCGACGGTGAGATAGTAGATTGGTTCTACCAGCAGCACCGTTTGGACTCTTGAGTACGTCGAGTCATCAATTGTGGAAAAGCTATAACCATCTCAGCTAGTAGTTTTTCGATAAGCAGAGACGGTGTTAAGGTTTTAAAGGAGCCAATCTGTCACTGGATTTAACAGTCTCTAGTGAGATTGGCTCGTTTAGGAGAAGTGTTTTATATTGGCTCTGCCATTTTGTGATTTAACTATAAGCTTGTCAATTGCCAGTATGGCGCTCAGCATGAAGAATAATGCAAATATGCTATTCCATATCATGATGCTAATAATGAATGAAGTGTATATGTAACCCCCCATGCATATGAAAAGTGCCACAGAAAATACTGGTTTTCTTCGCTTCAATAAGAAAATATAACAAATATTGAAAAGTGATCCGCTGAGCAGCATATACACTCCCGAGCCTATAATGCCGAAGTCCTGAATCAGGCCTCTGTAGATAGTGTAAATATTGCTTTGTATTATGTCTCTGTATCTAAAATATTCATCATAGTATCCATCAGGGACTACCGTGTTATCTCCGAAAAGTCGAAAAATTGCCATAAATGTCGAAAACCCCAATGTGGGGTCAGTTACAGGAGCATAGGTCTGACTGGCCACGCCGTATATATAAAAATCGAGCCAGTCAGAAAATGCATAAAGGTGGGCAAATGCATAGGAGCATATATAGTAAACTAGTTTGTCAATAATTTCGCTTGTGCTGGTTGTGTCGGAGCTTCGAGCTAAGAAGGAGAAGATTAAAATTGGTAATAACGTTATGGTTAAATAAATGACGGTTCTAGTGGTCTTGGAGTTTGTTAGGGATGTATCGAAATGATTAAGCCGTGTGATAATGATTCCTGAATAAAAAATTGCAGCACAAAGAAAAAGTGTACCCTTGTCAGCGTACATTACCATATATAAGACTGATGGTAAGAAACTAAAAATTAGGATTCTTAGTTTTCGTTTTTTTGACTCCAGTATAAGCCCCCCTAACGCTGCTCCGGTATAGTTTAGGACGACGCCGATTTGAGCAAATACGTTATGTTCGATCCCGCCCGAGTAGCGCAGGTCCAAATATTTCTTGGCGGTAGCAAGTGGTTCGCTAATGAATTCAGCTATCGATATACCTTGTATGCTTATGTTTAACGCAATGCAGATTACAACGGACGATTGCATGCTAAAGAACATTATAGATATGAATGTTCCACTGTAGATGTTTTGAACGCTGCGCTTGTTTTTCAGGTTCATTGCAAGTGCTTTTTTGTGCGAAGTCAGAAATGTGGGCGCTCCAAATAAGAAGACGCAAGATGCTATAAATAGTGTGCCCCATACGCTAACGGGGACTGTAAACATAATTACAAGAGGGCAGAATGTGAAAAAAAACCAGAATAGTGAAAATAATACCGCAGGAGTCGTCCAGGACTGTGTGTGCCTTTTTAGTGCTAGTGAATAAAAAAGAATGCCCAGGCTAACGAATATTGAGAATAATTTGTTGAGTAAGTCTATGGTTTCCATTTCTGCTCCTGACGATGATTTATATTTTTTAAACGGTATTGTTGAAGTGTTTTTCGAGTTGATGTCAGGTGTTGGTGTAGAGATTTTTAAGGCTTTAGATTTTGCTCGTCACAGGCCGGTTGAATTGAGGTGGCCAAAACTGTGATTGTTTTTTGGGTTGTGCGTCGATTAGCGTGATTTCCCAGTGCGGATATGCATATTCCCGCCAATACGTGCTAGGC
The DNA here is from genome assembly GCF_002859085.1 of Pseudomonas sp. QC2. Lineage (NCBI taxonomy): Bacteria > Pseudomonadati > Pseudomonadota > Gammaproteobacteria > Pseudomonadales > Pseudomonadaceae > Pseudomonas > Pseudomonas sp. QC2. Next base: position 57,623 of record NZ_PKKS01000012.1, on the reverse strand, counting down.
CTAATGCTGAAGTGCCACTACTTGCATTGTTGAGATTTATGTTCTTGCATTCGTTTTTAATTGTCAATTTTCGCTCGACGTTTATTCTACAACACACTCTGTTACTCGCCCATATTTGACTCCCTTCAAACATCGCCTAACGTGGAAAAGCAGCTTCGGAAAAGCTGCTTTTCTCTTACGCATGTCATGGAGCGTCACAATGCAAAACACCTACCTCACCTCCCTAATCTTCGCTTTCCTCACCACTCTCTCCGTCACCACCACCGCAGCCCCGTCCATCAAGGCCGACGCAGCCACTCCTATCACCGCCCAGATGTCCATGGCTGAGCAGTCTGCGAAGGTCAATTTGAACGCTGCCGACGCCGAAACCCTGCGTCGCGACTTGTTCGGCATTGGTGCTGCCAAAGCCAAGGCGATCATTGCCTACCGCGAAAGCAATGGTCCGTTCACGGCGGTGGATGAGTTGTTGGAAGTGAAGGGGATTGGCAAGGCTTTGCTAGAGAAGAACCGCGGCAGGCTTGTAATCAACTAAGCCAATAAGGGGAGGCCGGTCACTGACCGGCTTTTTCAGTTTCTGAAACCTGGGTTTTCACGCTGGCCCGCACCACGTCCATGATTCGTCGCGCCAGTGCCTTGTCTTTAACACTTCGCGCCAGCACCAAAGCACCTACCAGCGTTGACATCATCACCAGGCCTTGTGCATCGGTCTTTCTATCGCCCAGGGCGGTTTCAATCTGCTGGATCCGAGCGTCGAGCACCGCATCTGTCGTCGCACTTTGCTGGCCTCTCAGCCCTAGCTCCGAAGACATGGTCGGCAATGGGCAGCCTTCAGCCGGCGAGTTCAGGTGCCACGCCGACAGGTAGCTATCAATAAACCCTTCCAGTGGCCGTTCCTGGCTGAAGAGCATTTCGCAATGGGCATCCAACTCGGCAGCTGCGGCCAGCAGCGCCTTTTCCACCAGCTCGCCCTTGGATTTGAAATGCGCGTAGAACCCGCCGTGCGTCAGGTCCAGCGCCCTCATCAGCGGCTGCAAGCCGGTGGCACCGATTCCGTCGCGGCGAAAGCGTACGGAGGCTTCCTTGATGATGCGTTGGTGGGTCTGGGCTTTATGGTCGGATGAATAACGCATAGGGCGGCCTCGGTGACAGGCGTCAAGGTTAACCCACTCGAAGCGTTTCACACACACACGGCCTAGGCGGTGGAATTGGCATGAAAAGTGATTACCTGTCTGTAGAGGATTGTTCAACAATCGTGAGGTAACCATGACGCTCAGCTTGTCTTTAGCCGACCAGATTGCGCTGGAGCTTCGTGACGACATTATCGGCGGGCGGCTGTTGCCGGGCATGCCGTTGGTCGAAGTGGAGCTGGTAAAAGCCTACAACGCTTCGCGCAACACGATCCGCGAAGCGCTGCACCGGCTGGGCCAGGAAGGGCTGACCCGTTATGTGCGCAACAAGGGCGTCATGGTCCGTCGGCTGGCACGAGAGGAAGTGCGTGATTTGTTTGTGGTCCGTCGCACCCTGGAGTTGCAGGCCATCGCCCAAAGCGGTCCTCTGGCTGAGGATCAATCCGCGCGTATGCAAAACGCCATTGACGCCACCACCCTGGCCCGTGAGCGCGAAGACTGGCGTGCGGTCGCGACTCACAGCCTGGTGTTTCACCAACAAATCGTCAGCTTGATGCGCAGTCCCTTGTTCGATGAGTTTTTTGCCCAGGTGATCGCCCAGCTACGCCTGGTGTTTTGCGCTGCGCCCGACGAGCAACGCTTCCAGTCGCCCTGGTTGGAGCGTGATCGCGAGATTTACACGTTATTGGTCCAGCAGGATAAACCAGCTGCAGGGGAGGCGATGAGCCTGTACCTGGATGATTCGGAACGCCTGTCGTTGGCCTTGTTCAACCACACCTGATTGAGGATTGCACCATGTACAAAGACTATCCGGCCGCTTACCAGGTCAGCAAAGGATCGGCGTTGCAGGTGGATACGGCGTTCTACGAGCGTATCCGTGATCGGGCTGACCAGCGCACGCTCGTTGAAAGCTTCGAGGTACCGATTCGCACGGGCAGGGCGTGGAAGGTGCCGGCCGGGCATGTGTTCCGGGTCACCACGCCGGTGGGGCCACAGGTGGGTGACTTCAATGTGTGGAACGCCAATGACCCACGTGAGCGTTTGTGGGCGGCGCGTACGCGCCAGTTGCAAGGCGCGCATGTCAGCACCCATGACCGCTTGTGGTCGAACCTGCCCTTTCTGCGGCCGTTGGTGACGATCACCGACGACAGCCTGGCCGGTTACAGTATCGATGAGCACGGCGGTCGCCTGCACGATTTACTCGGTACCCGTTGCGATCCCTATGTGAACCGCATGCTCACCGGTGAAGACTTCCATCACCATTGCCACTCGAACCTGACGCGCGCGGTTTTACCCCACGGCCTGACGGAATTCGACGTGCATGACGTGCTGAATATTTTCCAGTGCACGGGCCTCAATCACGACGATATGTACTTCATGAAAGCCTGCCCGGCACAAAAGGGCGACTACTTGGAGTTTTTTGCCGAAATTGATGTGTTGTGCGCGCTGTCGACGTGCCCGGGCGGGGATCTGTCGTTGCCGATGTGGGGGCCGGATGCACAGGATCCGCTGACGGTGTGCCGCCCGCTGGGGGTTGAGATCTATAAGCTGGAGGATGAGCTGCTGAAGGGCTGGAGCCAGCCTGAGCGTGCTGCCTACAAGGGGCAGCACGGTTTGCATATTGCCAAGGCGGCTTGGGAGTAACCCCAAGGTTCAGCGATCCTGCGCATCCTTGGCGTCCGCCTGGGCGTTTCGCTCGGCCACGCGCTTGCGTTGTTCGTCGGTGAGTTCCACTTTGTTGGCGCTGTCACGCAGCATCATCAGTCCACCGACGATCGACCCGATGGCGACCACTAATATCAACCATGCATACCACGGCATAAGGCTCTCCTTGAGGCAGATTGCCGTGGGAGAGTTTTCCCACGGGAATAACTGCTTTGAGTGACGGGCTTTCTTACTAGTTCAGTGTAGGCCCGTTCTGCCTCTAAGTAGATCAGAGCCCGGTCAACATCGCATCCGCCGGTGCATCGGCGCGGTCTTGCGCGGTCATCTGGAAGTAGGCGAACCCCACGACCATAAAGCCCAGGAAGATCAGCCCGATCAGTGCATTGAACCAGGCCATGGCCACCAGGCACACCACCGCCAGCACCAGCGCGATGCCCGGCACGATGGGGTAACCCGGTGCGCGGAAGGTGCGTTCCAGCAGCGGTTCGGTCTTACGCAGTTTGAACAGGCTGAGCATGCTCATGATGTACATCACGATGGCGCCGAATACCGCCATGGTGATCATCGCGGCGGTCAACGTCATGCCGCCCAGGTTGATCAGGCCGTCGCTGTAGATTGCTGCGATGCCGACCACGCCACCGGCGATGATTGCGCGGTGCGGTGTCTGAAAACGCGACAGTTTGGCTAGGAAAGAAGGCAGGTACCCGGCGCGGGCCAGGGCGAAGAACTGGCGCGAGTAACCCAGGATGATGCCGTGGAAGCTCGCTACCAGGCCAAACAAGCCGATCCACACCAGCATGTGCAACCAGCCGGAGCTGTCGCCGACCACGGTTTTCATGGCTTGTGGCAGCGGGTCGTTGATGTTCGACAGGGTGCGCCAGTCGCCCACGCCGCCGGCGAAGAACATCACGCCCATGGCCAGGATCACCAGGGTCAGGATGCCGCTGATGTAGGCTTTTGGAATGGTGCGCTTCGGATCTTTCGCTTCTTCGGCCGCCATGGCCGCACCTTCGATGGCGAGGAAGAACCAGATGGCGAAAGGAATCGCGGCAAACATCCCGGCAATCGCCGGGGCGCCGAAGGTATCAGAGCCGGCCCAGCCGTTCAGGGCGAAGTTGCTGAAGCTGAAGGCAGGCGCGACCACGCCCATAAACACCAGCAGTTCAGCGACGGCGAGCACGCACACCACCAGTTCGAAGGTGGCGGCCAGTTTCACGCCGAGGATGTTGAGGCCCATGAAGACGATATAGGCGCCGACGGCGGCGTGTTTCGGGTCCAGTGCTGGAAACTGCACATTCAGGTAGGCGCCGATGGCCAAGGCGATGGCGGGGGGGGCAAAGACGAATTCGATCAATGTCGCGAGCCCGGCGATTAAGCCACCTTTCTCGCCAAAGGCACGACGGCTGTAGGCAAAAGGCCCGCCTGCGTGAGGAATGGCGGTGGTCAGTTCGGTGAAGCTGAAGATAAAGCAGGTGTACATTGCGGCGACCATCAATGAGGTCACCAGGAAGCCCAAGGTCCCGGCGACGCCCCAGCCATAGCTCCAGCCGAAATATTCCCCGGAAATCACCAGCCCGACCGCAATACCCCATAAGTGCAGGGTGCCCAAGGTGGGTTTGAGTTGTGTGTTCATTGTGTTGCTCTCCCTGAACCGGTTGGAATGATTCAAGGTGTTGCAGCGGACATGCCAGGCTGGGAATCATTGTCGTAAAGCTGCGCAACTGTCGCGCTGGGGATGGTTTGGCGTTTGAACATGTCCGGTATCGCACCAGATAAGTGCGGGAGTGGCTGTGCGGGCCTCATCGGGGGCAAGCCCCCTCCCACACTTGGCCTGCGTACACCGGTCAAAATGTGGGAGGGGGCTTGCCCCCGATGAGGCCTTCCCAATCACCACAAATCTCTCTGTAACCTGCGTATAAACCCACTCTTTACGCCGTCTTTACGCCCCACCCACACCCTCGCTCTCGTTCCTTTACACCACTCCTGCCGACAATTGCCCTACACGCGGCACTCGCCGCTAAACGGAGAGACTTCCATGAGCGTTCTGGACGGGGTGTCACTGCTATTGGCCGTGGCGCTGTTCATTTATCTGCTGGTTGCGCTGTTACGCGCGGATCGGAACTAGGAGCGGGCTATGCACAGTTATGACTATTGGCTGATCATCGCCTTCTTCGCCGTGGTACTTGTGCCGGCACCGTTCCTGGGGCGGTTCTATTACAAGGTGATGGAGGGGCAGCGCACCTGGCTCACGCCGGTATTGGGCCCGGTGGAACGTGCCTGTTATCGCCTGTCGGGCGTGGATGAGCAGCAAGAACAAAGCTGGCAGAAATACATGCTGGCCTTGCTCGCGTTCAACCTCGCGGGCTTTTTGCTGTTGTTCGCGATCCTGCTGTTCCAGGACTACCTCCCACTGAACCCGCAGAAATTGCCGGGGCAGGAGTGGACCCTGGCCTTCAACACCGCGGTCAGTTTCATGACCAACACCAACTGGCAGTCCTACAGCGGTGAGGCATCCCTGAGTTACCTCAGCCAGATGGCCGGCCTGACGGTGCAGAACTTCGTCAGCGCGGCGACCGGTCTGGCGGTCTTGGTCGCGCTTTGCCGTGGGATCGGTCGCAAATCCACCAAGACGCTGGGCAACTTCTGGGTCGATATGACCCGCGCCACGCTCTACGGCCTGCTGCCGTTGTGCCTGGTGCTGGCGTTGTTCCTAGTGTGGCAGGGCGTGCCGCAGACCTTCGCTCACTACGTTGACGCCGTGACAATGCAAGGCGTGGATCAAGTGATTCCCCTGGGCCCGGCGGCGAGCCAGATTGCGATCAAGCAATTGGGCACCAACGGCGGCGGCTTCTTCGGTGTCAACTCGGCACACCCGTTTGAAGACCCGACGGCCTGGGCCAACCTGTTTGAGTTGGCGGCCATCATTCTGATCCCGGTGGCGCTGGTGTTCACCTTCGGCCACTACGTCAAAGACCTGCGTCAGAGCCGCGCGATCCTCGGCTGCATGCTGGCGCTGTTCCTGATCGGCGGCGCGACCTCGTTGTGGGCCGAATACCAGCCCAATCCGACCCTGAATAATCCGGCCGTGGAGCAAACCGCGCCGCTGGAAGGCAAGGAAGCCCGCTTCGGCACCACCGGTACGGTGCTGTGGTCGGTGACGACGACGGCGGCGTCCAACGGTTCGGTCAACGGCATGCAGGACAGCCTCAACCCCCTCAGCGGCATGGTTGCGCTGGTCAACATGATGGTCGGCGAAGTGATCTTCGGCGGCGTCGGCGCCGGCATGTACGGCATGTTGCTCAACGTGTTGATTGCGGTGTTCCTCGCCGGCCTGATGATCGGCCGCACCCCTGAATACCTGGGCAAAAAGCTACAGGCCAAGGAAGTGCAATTGCTGGTCGTGACCCTCTTGGTGATGCCGGTTGGCGTGCTGGTGCTCGGCGCCATTGCCGCGAGCCTGCCCGGCCCGGCCGGCGCCATCAGTAACCCTGGCCCCCACGGTTTCAGCCAGTTGCTCTACGCCTACACCTCGGCCAGTGCCAACAACGGCTCGGCATTCGGCGGTTTCAGCGCCAACACGCCGTTCCACAACCTGATGCTGGGCCTGGGCATGTTGATCGGCCGCTTCGGCTACATCCTTCCGGTACTGGCCCTGGCCGGCAGCCTGGCGATGAAGAAGACCGCACCGATTGGCCAGAACAGCTTCCCGACCCACGGCCCGCTGTTCGTGACCCTGTTGACCGTGACCATTTTGCTGGTGGGCGGCCTGACTTTCCTGCCAACGCTGGCGTTAGGCCCCATCGCTGAACACTTGAGCATGGGCTTCTAGTAAAGGGATATGAAAATGAATATGCCTGCAAAAAACGCGGCCCCGGTCAAAACCCAGGAGCCCGCCAAAACCGCCATTTCAGCCCTGTGGCGCCCGGCGCTGGTCCAGGCGTTCGTCAAGCTGGACCCGCGTCAACTGCAACGCTCGCCGGTGATGCTGGTGGTCGAGCTGACCGCCATCCTCACCACCGTGCTGTGCTTCGTGCCCGACACCGCCGTGCCGACGTTCGTCGCGGTGCAGATTGCCGTGTGGTTGTGGTTCACCGTGCTCTTCGCCAACTTCGCCGAAGCCTTGGCCGAAGGGCGTGGCAAAGCACGTGCCGACAGCCTCAAGGCGGGTAGCGAAGGCCTGAGCGCACGCCGCAAGGAGGCGGATGGCAGCTTCAAGGTCGTGCCGGCCACCAGCCTGCGCAAAGGCGATGTGGTGCGCGTCGCCGCCGGGGAAATGATCCCCGGTGACGGCGAAGTCATCGAAGGTATTGCGGCGGTCAACGAAGCGGCGATCACCGGGGAGTCCGCACCGGTGATCCGCGAGTCCGGCGGCGACCGTTCGGCCGTCACCGGCAACACCCGCCTGGTCTCGGATTGGCTGCTGATCCGCATCACCGCCAACCCCGGCGAGTCCACACTCGACCGCATGATCGCCTTGGTGGAAGGCGCTAAACGCCAGAAAACCCCCAACGAAGTCGCGCTGGATATCCTGCTGATCGGCCTGACCCTGATCTTCCTGTTGGTGGTGGTGACCCTGCAACCGTTCGCCCACTTCGCCAATGGCAGCTTGCCGCTGGTGTTCCTGGTCGCACTGCTGGTGACGCTGATTCCTACCACCATCGGCGGCTTGTTGTCGGCCATCGGTATCGCCGGCATGGACCGTCTGGTGCGCCTCAATGTCATCGCCAAGTCCGGGCGTGCCGTGGAAGCGGCGGGCGACGTGCATGTGTTGCTGCTGGACAAGACCGGCACCATCACCTTTGGTAACCGTCGCTGCGCGGCGGTGGTCGCGGCGCCTGGCGTCAGTGGCAAGGAAGTGGCCGAAGGCGCGTTGTTTGCCTCGCTGGCGGATGACACGGCGGAAGGTAAGTCCATCGTCGAATACCTGCGCGCCTTGCACCCTCAGGCCGAGCCGACTGCGGACGAGCTGACGGCCGTGCCGTTCAGTGCCGAAACGCGGTTGTCCGGTGTCGATTATCAGGGCCGCGTATTTCGCAAAGGCGCGGTGGATTCGCTGTTGGCGTTCATCGGTCTACAACGTCGCGACCTGCAGCCCGCGCTGTCGCGGGAAATCGACAAGATCGCCCAAAGCGGCGGCACCCCGTTGCTGGTGTGTGCCGATGGCAAGTTGCTCGGCGCGATCCACCTGAAGGACGTGGTCAAGCCCGGCATTCGTGAGCGCTTCGCTGAACTGCGCAAACTGGGCATCCGCACCGTGATGGTCACCGGCGACAACCCGCTGACCGCTGCCGCGATTGCGGCCGAAGCGGGCGTGGATGATGTGCTGGCCGAAGCCACGCCGGAGAAAAAACTCGCGCGCATTCGCCATGAACAGAACGACGGTCGCCTGGTGGCGATGTGCGGTGACGGCGCCAATGACGCCCCGGCGCTGGCCCAGGCGGACGTCGGCATGGCCATGAATGACGGCACTCAGGCCGCTCGCGAAGCCGCCAACATGGTCGACCTCGACAGCGACCCGACCAAGCTGCTGGACGTGGTGCAGATCGGCAAGGAATTGCTGGTGACCCGTGGCGCGCTGACCACCTTCTCCATCGCCAACGACGTGGCCAAGTACTTCGCGATCCTGCCGGCGTTGTTCGCCTCGATCTACCCGCAACTCGGCGTGCTCAACGTGATGCACTTGCAGAGCCCGCAGAGCGCGATTCTCTCCGCCATCGTGTTTAACGCCTTGATCATTGTGGTGCTGATTCCGTTGGCGCTGCGCGGTGTGCGTGTGCAGGCGGCGAGTGCGGCGGCGTTGCTGCGGCGCAACCTGTTGATCTACGGGCTGGGCGGGATTCTGGTGCCGTTCGTGGGCATCAAGGCGATCGACATGCTGCTGACTGCGCTGCACCTGGTGTAACCGAACCCTTCTTGTGTGGCGAGGGAGCTTGCTCCCGTTGGACCGCGCAGCGGTCCCAAGCTCTGCGGCTGCTACGCAGCCGAACGGGAGCTAGCTCCCTCGCCACAGGGGTTTCTCGACTGAATTGAGGATTTGAATATGTCCAACATTGTCCGCCCGGCCCTGAGCCTGCTGGTGCTCATGACCCTGATCACTGGCGTCGCCTACCCATTGGTGGTGACCGGCGTCGCCCAAGTGGCTTTCCCGGACCAGGCCAATGGCAGTCTGGTACGCGACGCCAGCGGCAAAGTGCGCGGTTCCAGCCTGATCGCCCAGGACTTTACCGGCGACGGCTGGTTCCACCCGCGTCCGTCTGCCGGTGCTTTTGCGACGGTTTCCAGCAGCGCCAGTAACCTCGGCCCAAGCAACCCGGCGCTGGCGACGCGTATCTTCGATGACGCAAGCAAACAGTTAGTGCCGAGCCAGGGGCCGGTGCCCTTGGTATCGCTGACTACCTCTGGCAGCGGTCTTGATCCACACTTGCCACCCCAGGCGATTGCCTATCAACTGGCGCGGGTGGCGGCGGCGCGGAATGTGCCGGTGTCGACCCTGCAGCGGTTGCTGGATGAACACATCGAAAGCCCGTTGGTGGGCCCGCCGGTGGTGAATGTGCTGGCGCTGAATATGGCCCTGGAAAAGTTGTAGACAGTGGCTCCGGCATCGCAGGCAAGCCAGCTCCCACAGGGGAATGCATTCCAAGTGTGGGAGTGGGCTTGCCCGCGATGGCGGCCTGAGGTGCAACCAATAAACATCTGAAGGAACCCGAGCATGAGCGACTCCGGCCGCGCCGACGCCCTGTTAGCCGATCTGCCCCGGGACGGCCGTGGCCGGCTCAAAGTTTTCCTCGGCGCTGCGCCGGGGGTGGGCAAGACCTACGCGATGCTCCAGGCCGCGCACACGCAGTTGCGCCAAGGCGTGCGGTTGGTTGCCGGCGTGGTCGAAACCCATGGTCGCGCCGAGACCGAAGCGTTGCTCAGCGGCCTGCCACAGCAACCCTTGCTGCGCAGCGAATACCGCGGCGTGATGCTCGAAGAAATGGACCTCGACGGCCTGCTCGCCGCCAAGCCCAGGCTGGTGTTGGTGGACGAACTGGCCCACAGCAACGCCCCCGGCAGTCGCCACGAAAAACGCTGGCAAGACATCCAGGAATTGCTTGCCGCCGGCATCAACGTGTTTACCACGGTCAACGTCCAGCACTTGGAAAGCCTCAACGACCAAGTGCGCGGTATCACCGGCGTGCAGGTGCGCGAAACCTTGCCGGACTGGGTGCTGCAAGAGGCCGACGAACTGCTGCTGATCGACCTGCCATCCCGCGAATTGCTGGAGCGCTTGCGCGATGGCAAGGTCTACGTGCCGGAACAGGCCCGCGCGGCCATCGATGCGTTTTTCACCCAGACCAACCTGATGGCCCTGCGCGAGTTGGCGATGCAAACCGCCGCCGCCCACGTCGATGACGATCTGGCCCAGGGTTATCGCCAACTGGGCCAGTCCGCGCCGGCAGTGCGCGGGCGCTTGCTGGTGGGGGTGGATGGCGACGCGCAGGCTGAACGCCTGGTGCGCCATGCCAGCCGCGTTGCCCAGCGCCGCCATTTGCCGTGGAGCCTGGTGCATATCGACAACGGCCGGGCGCGGGATGAACAGTCGAGGCTACGGCTGCAGAATGCCCAGCAACTGGCCGAACGCCTGGGCGGTGAGGTGGTGTTGCTGCGGGCGGGGGAGGTGGCCAAGACGCTGATCCAGCATGCCGCCGAACGCCGTGCCAGCTTGTTGCTGGTGGGGCAATCGCGGATGCGTTGGCGGCGTCGGTTATTCGGGGGTGGCCTGGCCGCGCGCTTGCTGCGTCATGCGCGGGGTCTGGAAATCAACATCCTCGACAGCGACGACATGCCCGCGTCGCCCCGTTTGCCGGAGGTGCGCGGGCTGGTGTGGTTCGACTACGCACTGGCGGTCGTGGCGACGGTGGTTGCGGCGGCAGTGGCTTGGGCGGTGTCCAGCGTGTTGCCGTTGCCGAATATCTCGCTGGTGTTCCTGGCCGCGGTATTGCTGGTGGCGGTGCGCAGCAGCCTGGGGCCGTCTTTGGTGTGTGCGGGGTTGTCGTTCATGACCTACGACTTCCTGTTTATCCCACCGAATTTTTCCTTCGCCATCCAGCGCGAAGAAGACGTGCTGACCCTGTTGTTCTTTCTGTTGATGGCGGCGCTGACGGGCAACCTGGCTGCGCGCCAACGCCGCCAGTTGCAGGCGCTGCGCGATACCCAGGAAGAAACCAGCGAACTGCTGGACCTGTCACGCAAACTCACCGCCGCTACCGATCGCCAGGCAGTGATCAGCGCGGCGGCGCATCATTTGGAAGGCTGGAGCGACCTCGACCTGTGCCTGGTCAACCGCGACGGCCAGGGCGGCTGGGCGATCGAGACCGGGGGCCCGCTGACGCTGACCGAAGCCGAGCGCGCCGCCGCCGACTGGGCCTGGCAGCACGATCAACCGGCGGGCATGGGCACCGGCACGTTGCCGTTCGGGCGTTGGTGGTGGTGGCCGCTGTCGGGCGAAGAGGGCCCGCTGGGGTTGCTGGGGGTCAGTCCCAAGCCCGGTCTGGAATTGAGCGGTCAACGCCGTCGCTTGCTGACCGCCTTGAGCCAACCGCTGGCCCAGGCACTGGCGCGGGCGCAACTGGCCCAGGAGCTTGAGTCCGCTCGGCTGCATGGCGAAACCGAACAACTGCGCAGTGCGTTGCTGGCTTCGGTGTCCCATGATTTGCGCACGCCGCTGACCTCCATGCGCGGCAGCATCGACAGCCTGCTGGCACTCGGTGAGGCCATTCCCCTGGAGGATCGCCGCGAATTGCTCGAGGGCACCCGCGATGAGGCCGAGCGCCTGGATCGCTATATCCAGAACTTGCTGGACATGACACGCCTTGGCCACGGTGCATTGAAACTGGCGCGGGATTGGGTCTCGCCGGGCGATATCGTCGGCAGCGCCCTCGGTCGTTTGCGGGCGGTATTGGCGCCGTTGCAGGTGAGTGCCGATGTGCCGCCGGAGCTGCCGTTGTTGTATGTGCATGCCGCGTTGATCGAGCAGGCCCTGGTGAATGTGCTGGAAAACGCCGCACGCTTTTCACCGCCGCAAGGCCGCTTGCAACTGAGTGCCGGGGTGTTGGATAACCAGCTGTTTTTCGCCGTGGCTGATGAGGGCCCCGGCATTCCCGAAGACGAGCGCGCAAAGATCTTTGACATGTTCTACACCGCCGCTCGCGGTGATCGAGGCGGGCAGGGCACAGGCCTGGGCCTGGCGATCTGCCAAGGCATGGTCGGTGCTCACGGTGGGCATATCAGCGTGGCCGACGGTATCGACGGGCGCGGCACCTGCATCACCTTGTTCCTGCCCTTGCCGACACAGCCTGGCCTGGAGCGCGAGGCATGAGCTACCCTGCTTTCTCCACGGATTTTGATTGGACACCATGAGCCAGACCGCGACGATTTTGGTCATTGATGACGAACCGCAGATCCGCAAATTCCTGCGCATCAGCCTGGCCTCCCAGGGCTACAAAGTGATCGAGGCCGGCACCGGCACCGAAGGCCTGGCCCAGGCGGCGCTGAGCAAGCCGGACTTGCTGGTGCTCGACCTTGGCCTGCCGGACATGGACGGCCAGCAGGTGCTGCGCGAATTCCGCGAATGGTCGACGGTGCCGGTGCTGGTGCTGTCGGTACGGGCCAGCGAAGGGCAGAAGGTCGAGGCCCTCGACAGCGGTGCCAATGACTATGTGACCAAACCCTTCGGCATCCAGGAGTTTCTCGCCCGTGTGCGCGCGTTGCTGCGTCAGGCCCCGGCCGGTGAAGCGCAGGAAGCGGCCTTGAGTTTTGGCCCGTTGACGGTGGACCTGGCCTATCGCCGGGTGCTGCTGGACGGGGCGGAAGTGGCGTTGACCCGCAAGGAATATGCGGTGCTGGCGCAACTGGCACGGCATCCGGGGCGGGTGATTACCCAGCAACAGTTACTCAAGGATATCTGGGGGCCGACCCATACCGAAGACAGCCATTACTTGCGCATTGTGGTGGGGCATCTGCGGCAGAAACTGGCGGATGACCCGACCCAGCCAAGGTTTATCGTGACTGAGGCGGGGGTGGGGTATCGGTTGTTAGGCGGGTAGATCGTTGGTGCTTGCTCTGGCGTCATCGCAGGCAAGCCAGCTCCCACAGGGAAATGCATTCCAAATGTGGGAGCTGGCTTGCCTGCGATGGGGCCATCAGCATCACCAACGATCTCAGCGCTGCTCACTCTCATAGCGATCCAACGTGTCACTGGCAATCTCCCGGCCCAGCGCGATCAACTCCGGCGCCTTGTAGAACTCGAAAAACCGACACACGCGCTTTGGCACGTTAATCAACACATCCGGCGGATAACCGGCAATCTTGTACTGCGCCAGTGACGTCTGCATCACCTCGAAACTCTGGTTGATCAGGTCGAGCAGCGACGCCGGGCCGACGTTATCGATGATGAACGAACCGGTCGCCGACTTGGGGGCGCCGGGCTTTTCCGGCGCGGCGGCGGGTTGCTGGGACTCGGGCTCGGCAGACTCCAGCCACGGGTTGATCTCCGCCGCCTGGGCCTCCAATGCTTCCTGCTCCAGCTTCATCAGTTGTTCGGCCTGCTTGCGGCGAAACGGCAAGTGCGAACCGAGTGATTTCGCCAAGTTGTTGAAGCGACTCTTGAACGCTGGCGGGCGCTGGATCACCGGCAACTGGTAGTGCTTCTGGTTGGTGGCGTTAAGGTTGACCGCGATGATCAAGTCACAGTGGCTCGACACCACCGGCACGATGGGCAGAGGGTTGAGCAAGCCGCCGTCGACCAGCATGCGATTGCCTTGCATCACCGGAGTAAACAGGCTGGGAATCGCCGCCGAGGCGCGCATGGCCTGGTGCAGGCAGCCTTCCTGGAACCAGATCTCCTGCTGGTTGGTGAGGTCGGTGGCGACGGCGGTGTAGGGGATGCGCAGCTCTTCGATATTGATCTCGCCGACGATCTTGCGGATCTGCCCGAAGACTTTCTCGCCACGAATGGCCCCCAAGCGAAAACTCACGTCGACCAGGCGCAGCACGTCGAGGTAGTCGAGGCTTTCAATCCAGTTCCGATATTCATCCAGTTTGCCGGCGGCGTAGATCCCGCCGACGACTGCCCCCATGGAACACCCGGCGATACAAGCAATGTCATAGCCACGCCGTTCGATTTCCTCGATCACGCCGATATGCGCGTAGCCCCGGGCCCCGCCGGAGCCCAGCACCAAGGCAACACGTTTATTCATGGTCCATGTCCTCCCCAAGGCAGGTGCCCACAATGCACCCATTGAGGGGGCGGCTTCAATCTTCGCGGGGCCTGCAATATTTTTCCAGGATAGCCGCAGTGCTCGGGTATGCTCTGGTATTGCTCGGCTATTGCTCGGCTATGTAGGTACTATCGATTTCAGGCTAAGGACAGGCACTTTTCCATGTAGGCAACGTCTACAGCGTACGACTGTTTTTTCTTTATTTTGAGGTGTCATCGATGAAAGCCTGGATGTGTGTGCCTGTGATCGTGTTGGCCCTTGCCGGTTGCGCCGGGAAAACCGCGTATCGCGACAGCTGCGGCTCGCAACTGGACGCCGCCTGGAAAGAGCTGGACTTGGCCAAGGCGGAAGGTTTTGCCGGGACCGTGAGCTATTCCAAAGCCTTGTCTTTGTTGACAGGGGCCAAGACCCAGCAACAGTTCGAGGCGTTTGAAGGCTGCTCCAACAAGGCCGAGAAAGCGCGGTTCTATATCCGAGAGTCTCGCGCAGGGCGTTAACCTGCTGTGAGTAGGACATTTCATCAGCTAGCGAGGGCAGAATGTCAGCTTTGGTCGATCAGTTAGTCGCTCAGGTCATTGGCCTGGAAGTAGGGTTACTGAGCTGCCAGGCTCGCCTCGCCGCCGTCACCGACGATGAAGCCCTGCACGACCTGCGCACCACCGTGCGCCGTTTGCGCAGTTTGTTGCGCCCCTTGCGTGGGTTGCCTGGGGTTGAGCAGCTTGAATCGGCCGCCCGTACTGTCGGCCAATTGACGACGCCGCTACGCGACCGCGAGGTGCTGGCGGCTTATTTACTCCAGCAGGGTCATCACGAGGCCGCCGACCGGCGACTGCGCCTGCAACCCGCTGCTTATCGCCAAGTGGCGCAGAGCCCGGAGCTCGCGCATTTGCTGCTGATCCTCGACGCTTTCCCACGTTTTATCCGGGCCTCTGAACACCAGAAATTGCTCAAAGGTTTGCGTGCGCGCATCGAAAAACGCTTGGCCAAGCAATGGCAGAAGCTCGATGAAGCGTTGAAGGACCCCGACCATGATCGCCATCGCCTGCGGTTGTTGATCAAGCGTGTGCGTTACGCCGCTGAGGCTTACCCCGAATTGGACAAGTTGCCTGCCAACGCCCTGTCGCGGCTGAAAAAGGCCCAAGGCGCCTTGGGGGATTGGCATGATTGCTGGCAATGGTTGGCGCAAGCCGAGCATCAGGCGGATCTGCAACCTTGTGTTGCGGTGTGGCATCGCACCATGGCCAAGGCTGAAGGGCAGGCGGATCGGGTGCTGGACAAACTCAGCGCCGATTGTTTCTGAGCCGGTCCGGCTTTTGGCCGGAATAGGCGCTGTACCTGGCCGGTTCGATGGTTAAGATCGCTCATCTGTTCCTCTTGATGTGAGACCGCTATGCGCTTTAGTGATTTGCTCGATGCCGCCCGTAGCAACCCGCTGGATGTCACCATCCCCGCCGAATGGGCCCAGGGTCGCGCGACCTTTGGTGGGTTGGTCGCCGCATTGCAATACGAAGCCCTGCGTGCCCAAGTGCCGGCCGATCGCCCGCTGCGGTCGCTGGCAATCACCTTCGTCGGCCCTGTAGCGCCCGACGTTTGCGCCAGTTATCAAGTCGAAGTGTTACGCGAAGGCAAAGCGGTCAGCCAGTTGCTCGGCCGCGTGGTGCAGAACGGAGAAGTGGCAACGTTGGTACAAGCCAGTTTTGGCGCGTCCCGTGAGTCGGAAATTGCGGTTGAGAGTCAAGCACCACCCGTGTTCAAACACTGGGATGAGTGCCAGGAGCTGCCCTATATCAAGGGCGTCACCCCCGAATTCATGCGCCACCTGGCAATGCGCTGGAGCGTCGGCGGCTTGCCGTTCACCGGCAACAAATCCCGCGATATGGGCGGTTGGGTGCGGTTGCGTGGAGATGTGAAAGAAGAGCCACTGACCGAGGCACATATACTCGCCCTGGTCGATGCCTGGCCCCCGGCACTGTTGCCGCACCTCAAAAAACCGGCACCGGGCAGCACCCTGACGTGGACCATCGAATTCATCCAGCCCCTGCAAGACCTCACGACTCTCGACTGGTGCCAGTACTACGTCAACATCGAGCACGCCCGCGACGGCTATGGCCATGCCGCCGCCGCGCTATGGAGCCCGACCGGCGAACTCATCGCCATCAGCCGCCAGACCGTGGTGGTCTTCGCCTGACCTCAATGCCTGTGGCGCTGCCGCCAGGCACGCCACCAGCCACCGCTCAACACAAAACGCGGAAAGGTCACGAACTGCTCGACCACCAGGCGTTGTACCGCATCATTACGGTCACTGAACGGCTCACTGGCCTGGGCTTCCAGGCTATGGCCATGCCGCTGCAGCGCCAAGCCGGCCAGGATACCGACAACCCCGATGGCAAAACTGGCCAGGCTCAGACTGAACACACCGGACACGATCAACAGAAACCCGATGATAAACAGCGGCACGGCAATCAGGTGCAACGCCAGGTTGGTCGGGTGCTGATGGTTCTGCGGGTAGTTACGCCATTGCCAGGCGGGGAGATTGGGATGACGTTTGCCCATGATGGTGAATCCTCTGTCCGTTGAAACAACATGGAGAGAGTTTAGGCGGGGTTGGGTGGGGGGGCGAATTGGGGTTGGCTATGGGGTCTATAGGTTTGACATAAAATAATAGGCACTGGCTATCTGCCCTGCTCAGGCTTTTTTGAAACTGTAAACGCGTAGATTAAAAGGTGAAAATTATTTTTTTATGCGCTATTTGTGGATGAACTCGTAAACATCTTCCTGCTGAATTTCTTCTAGATTAATTTTTTTGAAGATTTTTTCTAAGAGTGGAAAATGTTTTGAATGGAAGATGAGTTGGGTGACACCATGTGTTTCTGAGTCGTGGAATCTAAGATAGATGGAGCTTTCACCGGAAAGTATCAATTTTAAATTTTCAGTTTTTGAAATGTCAGTGAGATTGCTTAGTTTGCTCCATAGATCATCAAGGTTGGTATGTTTTTTCAGCATAAGTACCATGGATGTATGATGGCCTGTCATGCTCTTAGGGTCTGTATTATAAACGTCGCTGTCTAAATTAATTATTTGGGAGTAGATGTTGGTTGATTCGTTTTTTCTATAAATATCCTCTGGTTTTGAATGCGCATAGAACTTTTTTTGTGATATATATTCTTGGCTTTTACTGTGGTGAGGTAATAGCTTTGTGTGCCATTTCACAATTTTTGGCCATTTTTTTTGAATTGATAAGCTGACCTCGCACCAGGTTTTCCACGCTCCCGCATACTCTTGGTTGAGAAATGTCATCGTTATGAATTTTTCATCAGTACTAGTATCCAATTGCTCCCAAGGGTGAATGCCGGTTTCGTGTATGAGTACTGTGTCCATCAGTTGCCTCTTGAAATAAATGTGAGAGTCTTTACCGATAGGTAGTGGAGTCTTTATTTGCTAAGTGTCATTCAGCTGTTTGAGGTGGTAATCGTCCGAGCTGTTGATGTAGACACTAGGTCCGCCAAGTGAAATAAATTTTGCATTGAATTTTATTGAGGCGCCGTCAATTATAGCTCGAATGTGAAGTAATGGTTGTCTTTGAAGATTTTACCGTAAATATCTAATGTGCAGGGATGTTCAAGATTTTTAGGTTTTTAATTTCATTGCAGGTTATGCCAATCCTACACATGTTATATCCTTTGTTTTTCCATTTTTCTGGGAGGAAGTTTGGGAGTCCAGGTATGTCGAAACCCATTCCAATACAAGGTTGATCATTTTCTATCCTTAAAGAGAAAAGAGCGATCTTTTTAGTTTCAATAGGGCGGCTGAAAGTCTTGCTAAGAAATATACTGTTATCTAGTTCGTTCCAGTATTTCATTGTTTTTGGTTTTTTTTGTATGAGTGTGTTTGTTGTTGATGCCAGTATTCTAAAAATTCTCATCGTTGCCTTTGATGTAAACGTTCGGGTCGCAAATTGAGATGGATTCTGCTTTGAATTCGACTAAAGAGTCTTTGTTGGTGGCTTGAAATAGAAGGTGGTCGTATTCTTTTCTTATTTTTAAAGAAAGATCTTTATGGGTCGGTATGTTTATTATTTTTAGATCTCTAATTTCGTAGCAATCAATGCCAAATCTACAAACGTTGTAGCCTTTGTTTTTCCATTTCTCCGGTAGTCTATCTGGGAATTCAGATATGTCGAAACCAATTCCTAGGCTCGGGCGGTCGTTGTCTATCTGTAGAGAGGTTAGTGTGATTTCACCTACCTCGACAGGCTGGCTGAAAATCATCTCAAGAAATATGTTCTTATCGAGTTCGTTCCAGTATTTCATTTTTTTCTCCTGAAGAAATAATGTGCTTCAGCATCGCTGAGTTTGCCGTTTCGGGGTTGTTCAATAGGTCGTAAATTGAAGTGTGTTGTTTGATCGCCAACTCCATCTGCTCTGCCGAATTTGTGTCCTGCTGAGTGATCCTGAATAAGTACTTGTGAGCCATCTTCTCTTGTAAATTGATATACCTTGGTCTCTATTGGTTGGCCGGCGTCATTGAGTATTTTTTTATTACTTTTATCGGTCATTGGTTCTGTTTTGTACTGTGTCGCTCGTCCTGTTGTAGGGTGGATAGAAATATCTGGGCTTTGATTCATCGGTATATGGGCATCCCTTTTAGCTTGCCTGAAAGCCCCCTTACGAGAAACTTCTGGAACGTCCGGTTCAGTAGGAGTTGAGCAAGCAGGATTTTTCTTAATCGGCCCAGGGCAATTTGCGCTGAGCCCCAAAGGATCTATCCATCCCGTAGGGTTGGGCACGTACTGGTACGCATTGATCCCACCCGCCAGCTTCACCGGATCAGGCGTCAGGTACCGACCAATATCCGGATTGTAGTAGCGATGGCGGTTGTAGTGCAGCCCGCTTTCTTGATCGAAGTATTGGCCCTGGAAGCGCAGCGGGTTGTCGACTTTTCCGATGTCGAGCCGGCTGATTTCGCCGTACGCGCGGTAGTGCGCGGACCAGACGATTTCTCCTTCGGTGTCGGTGAGTTCTTGTGGGGTGCCGATGTGGTCAAGTTGGTAGTGGTAGGCCTTGGTTTCTTTTGGGCCGAAGCCTTCCAGCAGCGCCAGTGGACGAAAGCTATCCGGTTCGTAGAGGTAGCTGCGGTGACGGTCCGCGTGGTGCTCGGCGATGAGTGTGTCGCCTTGCCAGAAGAACTCGGTCGTAAGGCCATCAACGGTTTTGCTGATACGCCGCCCAAACGGGTCGTAGCGGTAGCTGGCAGTTTGGCCGTTAGGTTGGGTGATGCCGATCAGGCGGTGCTGGCAGTCGTAGCGGTACTCGGTGACGAGTGCGTGGCCTTTACCGCGTCGTTCGCGGATGAGGTTGCCGAAGGCGTCGTAGTCGTAGTGGCGGTCGCCTTGGATCATCAGGCGATTGCCCGCCACGATGTCGGGGCCCGGCCGGTCTTGCATGAGCAGGTTGCCGGCGGGGTCGTGGCCGAAGCGTTCTTGCTCGCCTTGGGAGTGGTCGGCGCGGATGAGGCGGCTTAGTGGGTCGTAGTGATAGCGGTGCTCGCCTTTGCGGGTGTCGAGCAGGCGGGTGAGGTTGCCGGATTCGTCGTAGTCGTAATGACGGCGGTACACCGGGCCTTCGTCATCGCCGATGCTCTGGTTGAACAGGCGGCCTTGGTGGTCGTGTTGGTAAGTGCTGAGCAGTTTTCCTTGGGTACGCTGGTGTTCACGGCCGGCGTTGAATTGGTGTGAGGTCAGTACCGTGCCGTTCAGTTCAACCGTGGAAAGGTGACCGCCTTTGTCGTGGTTGAAGGTGAGGCGGTTGTTGTCGGGCAGGCGCAGGTTTGTAAGTTGGCCGCAGGCGTCGTAGCCATAGCGCAGGGTGCCCCAGCCTTGGTGTTCGGTGGTAAGGCGGTTTTGGACGTCGTATTCGTAGGCTAAAAACCAATTACCGTCGTCAACGCTGAGGAGGTTGCCCTGACGGTCGTAGGCATAGTCGACAGAGTTTCCATCAGGCAGGGTTTTTCTTACGAGCCGACCGGCATAGTCGCGCTCGTAGCGGGTAACCAACTGACTGCCGTCATCACCGTGTTCGGTCTTTTCCTGAAGATTGCCGTTGAGGTCGTAAACGTAAGCGGTGCGCTGACCGTCAAAGCCGATCTCCTGTTGGATCAGGCCGTTGGCGTGGTAATCAAGCTTGTAGGTTTCGCCAACCTCGTTTTCGATCTCGGTCAGCAACAAACGCACGTTGTCGTAGCGGTAGTTGACCTGGCTGCCATCGGCGTTTAGGCGACGGCTGATCAGGTGCAGGCCGTCGGCGTATTCGTAGCGGGTGACGTTCCCCAGTTCATCGCGTTCGGAAGTGATTTTTCCGTAGGGGTTGTAGGTATATTTACGCGTGTCGCCGCTCGGCAAGACGATTTGGACTAACCGCCCAACGTCGTTCCACTCAAATTGTGTGAGCGCACCGTGCTCATCTTCTTGGGAGATTTTTCGCCCAAGGTCGTCATAGCGATAACGCTTGATCCCGCCATTCGGCAACTGCTCTTCAAGCAACTGCCCACGTTCATTCCAAACCAGCTTCTGACAGCTGTGATCCGGATACCAAACCCCAACCAACTGCCCATATTTGTTGTAGCTGTAGTCAGTAGCGTGACCATCAGGATCGGTCCTACGCGTCACATCGCCCTGATCATTCCGCTCATACTTCCAAACCGCTTCACCACGCCGTACAACCCGTACGAACCCATTGTCATGCTCGTAGGTCGTCGGCTCATCCTCTCCCGGAAACAACGCCACCAAGCGTCCGGCTTCGTCGTACTGATACGCCGTCACCGCCCCCAGCGGGTCCTGCTCAACCGTCAGCCGCCCTTTTTCATCGTAGGATTTAAAGTGCTCAGCACCGTCCGGATCCACCCGCTGCACCAGACGCGCCCGCTGGTCATGCACGTAGACTTCCTGGCTGCCGTCGGCGTTAAACACCGTGACCTGCCCGTTGTCATCCCAGGTATACCGCGTGTCCATCTGCGAAAAGCTGGCCCAATGCCGCACACACCGCGCCGCCTTGCCAGCCCGTTCCCACTCCCAGTAGAAACTCGCCCCACCGGCCAAACCACGCTCAAGAATGACGTGCTGTTCGTCGTACCGATAAACCTCGCGTTCACCGACAGCATTGGTCGCAGAAGCCAGTCGCCCAGCACCGTCATACGCGTAGGAAACAAGCTTCTGCTCCGTCACCCAGACGTATGGACCATCGTCCTTAAAGCGCTGGATCTGATAATCCACCGCCACGATCCGCCCCGACGCATAACGCAAAAACAATGAACGCCCGACACCGTTATCCAGCCGCTCAATCTGCCCCAGATAATTGCGGGAAATGCGCAACCGGTTGTCATACGCATCGCTGATCGCCGTCAGCGCACCGTCGCGAAAGTGGTAGAACCGTGACGCCTGCGCCAGCACCAGTTCATCAGGCAACGACCCCAAGTAGATCGCCGCTTCCGCCAAACTATTGGTAATCGCAGGCCGAGAAACCGTAGGCAAGGGCAGGGTGGTCGAGCGATTTTCATGATCGGTCCACACCACCGAATCACCGGAAACACTCAACCGATGCGCCAGCGAGTGACTCCAGCCAAACCCCAACCCACAATCCACTTCCACCGCACTGGTGCGGTACAACCGCGTCCACTCAAACGGTAAAACCCCGTCCAGCGCCCCATCGGTCAGCGTCAGCAGTTCCTCGCCGGTGACCATGGACACCGGGCAACCGTTAGTGGCCGTTTTATCCGAGAAAGCCGCCGCATCCCCGTTGGGGTTACGAGCAGAAGCAGGCACGTCATCCACAGGCTCCTGCCGCACCAACACCGTCCGTTGCTTGGCCTTGCCCCGAACCACCGGCACCGGGTTGGCAACCACCTGATCCCCAGCCTTCAACGGCACATCCGGAATCACCCTGATCGGCGTCCCCGCGCTGCCGAGCAATAACGGCTTGGCCGCTTCGGCATGCGCTTCCAACCGAGGCCCGACCAGTTGATCAGCCAGCCTCTCCAGCCATTTGCGTGCTCTACTCGATTTGATAGGCCCCAACACCTGCATGCCCAGGCGAACCTGAACCCCCATGCCCCGCGTCGCCCAGATCAAGAAAAGATTGATCAGCACCTCGCCGGTCATCTCGCCCAACAGCTCGTACATCTCAGGCGGCGGCAGCAGGCGTATCCAGGCGACCATGGCCGACAGATAGATAAACAAAAGTGGTTCATCGCTGAGCACGAGCAGGCCATGGGCAATGGCGTCTTTGCCCAGTTTCAGCAGTTCGTCGAGTTCGGCCTGTGAGACGTACTGCAGCAACTTCTGGCTATTGGCTTTGATATCCGCCAGCAGCTCGAACAACTGGGTGAGGTTGTCCCACAGGTTGTAGAGCGCCTTGGCAATCCCAGTTGAGAACGCCAGGCCTTGCATCGCGCTGCGCTCGAACGGCGTGGCGTTGGCAAAGTCTTTCCATTGCGGCTTGAAGGTCTTCGTCCACTCATCACGCAGGCCCATTTCCAGCCCCGCGATCACCGACTGATAAGACGCGTACAGCGCCTTGACATGATCCTTGGAGACATTGGGGTAAAAGGTGATTTGGTAGCGTTGATCGCGGGTGCAGTCGCTGACTTCGAGAATGCCACTGGGGCCTATGGTGCGATGGATCGGCGGGCCCATTGGGCTGCCGTCAGGAGCAATGGCCTGCAGCATCACCGGGGTATTGCCGATCGGCACGAACCGCGTGCTCTCGAACATATGCACCAGGGTCAACGAGCCCTGGGCCTTGCAGAGGGCAACCGTGGAGTTTGGTTTTTTGGACGATACGGGAGCAATGAGGGAAACTTCTTCCCCTACCTTGAACACCTGCTCCACTTCCAGGGCCGAACCGCTCCAGAAGCTCTCGGCCCATTCGTCAAAGGTATTCAGGCAATTGCGGAAGTCACGAAAAACGCTGTCGACGTCCGGCTTCTTGTCATCCATGGGGGACAGGACGAACTTGGCGATAACCGGAATCATGCGACGGCCCCATTCAGTGGGGCACGGATAGAGAAGTGCATCGGCGGTCCCTCGCGCTGATTGATCAGGCGAGAGACTTTGGAGAGGTTGAAAGGGAAAAGATGTCGGCGTTATTCGCGGGTAACGCTAGGAAGTTTCGCCAAAACCTCGGGTAAACCGTGGTTTTGGTGTAGGCAGAAGATTACAGGTTGAACAGTCCTACAGCTTCAGTTGCCCAATTGCCTTGCTCAACTCCCCGGCCAAGGTTGCCAGTTCATTGCTGGTGGTCGCCGAATCCACGGTTTGCTGCACGGTGTTCTCGGTCACATCTCGTATGCTCACCACGGCGCGGTTCATTTCTTCGGCGACGTGGCTCTGCTGTTCGGCGGCGACGGCGATCTGGGTATTGCTTTCGCGCATCTGCGCCACCGCGCCGGTGATTTCGGCGAGTGCGGCGCCGGCTTCCTGGGCTTGCTGTACACAATCGTCGGCCTTGAACGAGCTTTCCTGCATGAAGTCCACTGCGTCACGGGTGCCGTCTTGCAGTGCCGAGACCATGCGGGTGATTTCGTCGGTGGAGCTTTGCACGCGTTTGGCCAGGTTACGCACTTCGTCGGCAACCACGGCAAAGCCACGGCCCATTTCCCCGGCGCGGGCGGCTTCGATGGCGGCGTTGAGGGCGAGTAGGTTGGTCTGTTCGGCGATGCTGTGGATCACGCTGACCACGCCGTTGATTTTCTGGCTGTCCTCGGCGAGTTTCTGGATCATTTCGGCCGTCTGTTGCACCCCCGTGGACAGGCCTGCAATCGAGCGTTGCACACGGGTGACCACTTCCTGGCCGCTGCCGGCGAGGGTGTCGGCGGTTTGCGACAGATCCCGGGTAGCGCCGGCATGTTGGGCAATGTGATGGACGGTGGCGGTCATCTCGTTAATGGCAGTGGCGGCCTGGTCGGTTTCGCTTTGCTGGCCGAGCATGCCGTGCTGCACCTCGTTCATGCTGCTGGCCAGCCGCGCAGCACCCTCGTCCAGTTGCCGGGCGGTACGCGCGACGGTGTTGACCACGCGCTGGTAACCGGCCTGCATGGCGTTGAAGGCGCTGGCCATCTGGCCAACTTCATCCTTGCACGCCAAGGGCACGCGGGCGGACAGGTCGCCGGTTTTTTCCACGTGCAGCATCACGTCTTTTAGCGTGTTGAGCTGGCTGAGCAGAAAGCGGATCAGCAATTGCGAGGCACCGAGCATCGCCAGCATCAGGATCAACACCGCCACTGCGTAGTTGGCGAAGCGTTCGGTGAACACCTGGCTCAAGCTGGGGGCGTAGGCGAGCACGGCGACGTGTTGCCCGTCGGGGCGGGCGATCACTTCGGCACCCATCAGTGGGTTTTCGCCAAAGAGGGGCATGTGATTGAGTTCGACCCAGCCGTTGGCGTTGCTCAGGGCTGACAGGTCTTGATCGGCCAGTTGTGGGACTTGGCCACCTGCGAACGTCAGCCAAAGCTCTCCCTTGGGCAGCGTTTTGTCCGCCGGCCAGGCGCTGAGTAACCGCGCTTGCGCCTGCACCGAGGCGTGTGACGCCGTGCTGCGGGCCTGTTGTTCAAGCTGCACGGCGTAGAGCACCAGCAGCAGTGTGGTAATGAAGGCGACCGCATTGACGGCCCAGAATTTGTACTTCAGCGAGATATTGCTAAGCCAGGCACCCATGGAAGGTTTTCTCTGATAGCGGAAACAGCATTGGCAAGGTGCCATTATTGTGCCGCTACTCAGGAAAACCGTTTTGACATGGGTCAATGCGCCGCATCAAACAGTGGCAGGCAAACCGAAAAAAGCGCGTGCGCTGGCGGTGCTGTGTTGGGCCAGGTCTTCCACGTTTTCGTTGCGGTGCAGGGCGACTTCGCGCAGTACCTCCGGCAGATAGGCGGGCTCGTTGCGACCATTTTTCGGTTTTGGGCGCAGTGTGCGTGGCAGCAGGTAGGGCGCGTCGCTTTCCAGCATCAGACGGCCTCGGGGAATTTCCCTGACAAGTGGGTGCAGGTGCGTCCCACGGCGTTCGTCGCAGATCCAGCCGGTGATACCAATGTGCAAGTCGAGGTCGAGGTAGCTGAACAACGCTTGCTGTTCGCCGGTAAAGCAATGCACCACGGCGGCGGTGAGGTGGTCGCGGTAGCCCTTGAGGATCTCCAGCAGGCGCACGTTGGCGTCGCGTTCATGGAGGAACACCGGCAGTTTCAGCTCGACGGCCAAGGCCAGGTGTTCTTCCAAGACTTTTTCCTGCTGGGGGCGGGGCGAGAAGTCGCGGTTGAAATCCAACCCGCATTCGCCCACGGCACGCACGCGGCTTTCACCGAGCAATCCACGCAAGCGCTGGGCGCTGTCGCCGTTCCAGTCGCTGGCGGAGTGGGGGTGAATGCCGGCGGTGCTGAACAGGCGTTGAGCGCTTTCATCCTGTTTTATGCAGAGCTCCAGGGCCTGTTCGCTGCCCTCGACGCTGGTCCCGGTGAGTACCAATTGTTGCACGCCGGCGGCGTAGGCACGCTCGAGCACGGCCTGGTGCTTCTCGTCGAAACTGGGGTTGGTCAGGTTGACGCCGATATCAATGAGTTGCATGGTGCTATCTCCGCCTGCGGCCGGAAAGCATATCAGAGCTGTAGATTTATAAGAAAATCGAAGAACTACAACGAGTTATAGCTGTCTTTGAACGTCGCAAGTGACATTGTGTTTGGCTCAACGCCTTGCCCGTGCCACCGTTGCGCGCAAAGTCTGCGCATTAAGCGCTCTGTTTCTGACTCCCACGCCTTCATTTTTCGCGAGGGCGTTGGCCAGTATTCTTTCCGGAGAGCGGATGATCCGACCCTCGGCGTTGCTTATGTTGTGCCTGACGTTATGGCTGCCCCTGGAGGCGGTCGCGCGTCTGGACGGGCCGCTGGAAGTGACCAAGCCCGGCAAGGTTCGCGATCTGGCGGAGATTCGCTCGAGCCGCACCCTGCGCGTATTGGTCAACCAGAGTCGCAACAGTTCCGGCGAGGTTCAGGGCCAGGCCATCGGTGTCGAATACCATCGCTTGCGCGCCTTCGAGCAATACCTCAACGGCCACGCCCGTGATGGCCAGGAAATCAACCTCAAGATCATTCCCAAGGCCAAGGACCAGTTGCTCGGCGCGCTGGCGCGTGGCGAGGGTGACCTGGTCGCACCCGGTGAATTGCTGGATGTGAAGGCCGTGCACAAGATCAGCACCAGCGACCCGATTGCCAGCGATGTGCCGCTGTGGCTGGTAGGCGTGAAGGGCGAGCGACGGTTCACCAAGTTGGAGCAATTGTCCGGGCGTACGTTGGCGTTGACCACCGGCAGCGCGGCGGCGGATGCCATCAGCCAGGTCAACCAGAAGCTGGCCCTGCACAAACAGCCACCGATCAAGGTGGAATGGGTCGACCCGACCCTGGCCGTGGAGGATGTGCTTGAGATGGTTCAGGCGGGGATTTTCCACCTGACTATTGTCGAGAAGCCGATTGCCGAGCGCTGGTCGAAGATCCTGCCCAAGTTGCGTTTCGATAAGCAGGTGGTGGTCAGTGCACCCGGTGACGAATATTGGTTTGTGCGCCAGGATGCGTCGATGCTGCGGGCCAGCATCGATCGATTTCTCAAGACCTATCGAACCCCCTCCGATCAGGACGTGGCGTTCCAGCGTATCTACCGTCGCCTCTATCAGGTGCGCAACCCGCTGGCCCGCGTCGACCGCCAGCGCCTGGAAAAACTGCGCCCCGTCTTGCAAAAGCATGCTCGCGAGCAGGGCATGGACTGGCTCAACCTCGCTGCGCTGGCCTTCAAGGAGTCGGCGCTTGACCCGGGTGCACGCAACAGCGGTGGCCCCACCGGCCTGATGCAGATCACGCCGTCGGCGGCGCAGCGCGTGGGGGTCAACAACATCGAGAACCTCGATAGCAATGTGCAGGCGGGGGCACGCTACCTGGCGATGATCCGTCGCAAGTTCTTCGCCAGCCCCAAGCTCAATGAGCGTGAGCGCATGGCCTTTGTGCTGGCGGCCTACAACATGGGGCCCGAGCGGGTGCAGGGCATGCGCACCGAGGCCAAGCGCCGGGGGCTCAACCCCAATCAGTGGTTCTTCCAGGTTGAACGCATAGCCATGGAGCAAGTAGGGATGGGCGGCGTCAGCTATGTTAATAGCGTCAACAAATACTATTTGGCGTTCGACCGGGAACGGGAGTCCCTGGAGCCGCCGACGCCGAAAATCGCCTCGCGAAAGTAATCGGTTATTTCGATATTAATCAGGCATTTTTTCGGCTTTTATCATTCTTTAAACTGATTAATATAGCGGCCAACCAACCCCTACTTAGAAAAGGATTATCACCATGAGCCCACTGATCAAAAGCATTCTGTCTACCCGCGCCGGCTACGGCCTGACCCTCTTGCGTATTGTGGTCGGCATCATCTTCGCCGCCCACGGCTCGCAAAAACTCTTTGGCTGGTTTGGCGGCTACGGTCTGGCGGGCACTGCCCAGTGGATGGAAAGCATCGGCCTGGCCCCAGGTACCCTGATGGCGCTGCTGTCGGGCGGTACCGAGTTCTTCGCGGGCTTGGCGCTGATCATCGGCCTGCTGGCTCGCCCAGCGGCATTGGGCCTGACTATCCTGTCGCTGGTGGCGATTTTCTCGGTGCATATCCATAACGGTCTGTTCATGGCTAACAACGGTTATGAGTTCGCACTGGCCTTGCTGGGCGGCTCCCTTGCGGTGCTGCTGGAAGGTGCCGGCAAGCTGTCTGCCGACCGCGCCATCGCTCACTGATCATTCTGCAGAACCCTGAATCGGCCCGCCATGCGCGGGCCTTTTCGTTGCTCGAGATTCTTGACACCGCCCCACCGGCTTCTCTAGGATGCCGCTCATGCGCCGATTTAAACAGCTAATTGCGGGGCGCCATGGGTGATCGTTATCGATCCCGACAGAAGCATGCTCCATGCTTCGAAATTCCGCTAAAGCGCTGGTTCGGTGTTGCCTCTCACCTGCCCGCAGACTTTTGAGGCAGAGACACGACACAATGAGTGCATTACGCCCCCTGATACGCCTGGCTCCGATCACTGCGGACCTCACTCAACGCAATCCGAAAATTCTCCTGGGCGGCAAGCACCAGCCGACGCTGTTGCGTTACCTGGATGGTTGGCCGCGTCGCACAGGCCGACCGTCAGCGTTCCTCATCCAGTTTGTCGAGGACGGCGATTCCCTGGCGCGTTTTGCCAGCAACAGTTTTGACCTCGCGG
The DNA here is from genome assembly GCF_002859085.1 of Pseudomonas sp. QC2. Classification (NCBI taxonomy): domain Bacteria; kingdom Pseudomonadati; phylum Pseudomonadota; class Gammaproteobacteria; order Pseudomonadales; family Pseudomonadaceae; genus Pseudomonas; species Pseudomonas sp. QC2. The sequence goes on along the minus strand of NZ_PKKS01000012.1, from coordinate 29,297 downwards.
TTATCCAGGCCCCCAGCGCCAGTGATGCCGATGAGGTCATCCGCGAATTGACCCGCGTTGCCCGGCAGGGGCTGATAGCCCGTCGTTGAACGCTCAGTGAATCACGTTGCCGGCTTGCAGCCGACGACGGCGCTGGCGTAGAAAGACCGTCCAGGCGATCAGGCATAACGTCAGCGGTATGGCAAAGATCACGACCAACTTGATGACCAGTTCCAGGCGACGCACCTGGGCATACGCTTGGTGCTGCAAGGCATGCAACTCCATGGGCAGGCGCAGGCGTTCTTTGTTGAGTGCTTGTAGTTGGGTGGTGGTGTCCACGGCCTGAGTGCCGAGGGTCGTTGCCCAAGGGGTCAGCCGCTGCCATTCCTGCTCGGTTCGTAGCAGGCGTCGTTCCAGTTCACCGGCCTTTGAGCGATAGGCGTGTCTTGCGGCTTCCCGCATGTTCTCCAGTACCGTCGGCGGCATTTGCTGCGCCACTCGAGGACGAATCGCAGCAAGCCTGTCGGGGACGGACAGGTTATCCAATGTGTTCAGGACAAACAGGGCGTTGCTGTCTGGCGCCGAGTCGCTGACCTTATCCGTGAGCATGTCCGTGTCCGCAATGACCACGACGTGGATCTGCGTCGCTTTCTGCAAACCTGGCGGCTGCCCCTTGATGCCATCGGGAAATACCGAATAGGTCGGTCCCTCGATACGCGCGGCAATGACATGGCGTTGCTCTTTGCTCGCCGCCTCTTCAATCAATGCGTCGAATGGGGCTGCGCTGGTAAAACTGGTGGCATCCAGCAGCACCGATTGCTCGGAACTTTGCAGGAGAGGGGTGAAGGTCGTTCGACTTTTACTCAGTCGGATAAGGGCGCCACTGCTCGAGGCGGTCACCCTATTGAGGATCCATGTGCTGATATCGTTTGGGTTCATTGCCTGCCGGGGCAGGTTCAACCTGGCCTGATTGGGGGCGTTTTGGGTTTCCAAAGGCGTATAGAGGTAGTCGAACACCAGCGTGTGCGCCGGCATCTGGATGCCCCAAGCGGCAAGCAGTTCGTCCAGCCGAGTGTTGACTGGACCGGCGTTGGCGCGTTGGTCGCTCAACGGGTCGATAAACATCATCAACCTACCGCCTCTCAATACAAATTGTTCAATCCCGTACAGGGTTCGCTCAGAAAACGTCTGAGGGTGCACAACCATCAGTGTGTTGATGTTTTCGGGTATTTGCGCGGCGGACGGTTCCAGATTCACCAGATCGAATTCATGCTGCAGCGCCTTCAGCAGTCGACTTGCAGATTCGTCCATCGCCAGACCCGACAGCAGCGCAATCACTGGGCGCTGCGGGTGCTGCAACTTATAGAGCAGATGGCTGATTTCATACTCGAGCAACGGCTCCCGGTCGAGGCTGAAGGATCCAATACGTCGCACGCCGTGACCGGCGCGGGTGGCTATAAGGCCGAGAAATCCAGCGTTGTCGTCGAGACCCGATAGCCGGGCTTTGTAGGCGTCTTCCGAAAAAGGTGCAGGTTCAATAACGTGCAGGTTGATCATGCCCTTGGCGTTTTTCTCGTACTCTTTCAGCAGATCTTCAATCCGTTTGCCGTAGCGTTTCACGGCGTAGCTTCTTTTCGGATGGTTGTTTGAATTGAAATAATATAAGTCCACTGGGCTTTCCAGTGTCGCGAGTAGTTGTTGTGCCGGCAGCGATAAAGTGTGAACTTTTTGTTGAGAAAGATCCCACCTTGCATCAGGAATTTTACCTATCCAAACCAAGTTAAAAGCCAGGAATAGCAGCAAGATAACGGTAAGTGTCATACCGATTCGCAGAATGGACCGCATTAAGGGTTTCCCTTCTCAGCTGTGTTTGTAGTTGAGTGTGACCGTGGTCGCAGTGAGAAAGGCGAGGATCATGCTGAAGAAGTAAAGTAAGTCGTGAAGTGTGAGTTTTCCATCGTCGATGCTGCTGAATCGCCAGGAAGGACTGAGGGACACTAAACTGTCGGCCAACCCTATAGGCACTTGGTGCTCAAGCGCATCCAGTAGAGAAGAAAGCCCGCTGGCTGTGAGCAATAAACCCACGGTCAGTACGAAAATGACCGTGCGCTGACATACAAGCGCGCAAATAAAACATCCCGCGGACAGGTAGCCCCCCGCCAGCAGCCAGCTTGCCAAGAATTGCGAGGCGATCACGCTGTTGTCTGCCTTACCCAGATAGTTGGCGATAATAACGAGAGGGAACATCAGCAACAGGCTGGTGCCTGCCACGAGCCAGGCGGCGATGAATTTTCCGATGACCCATTCAAACAGCGTGATGGGCATGGTTTTCATCAGGCCGTAAAACCCCGCGTTGGTTTCATCCGACCATAGTTGCGTCGCCAGGGCGGGAATCAGGAGCAGATAGAGCCAAGGATGGAACTGGAAAAACACCTGCAGGTCGCTGCCATTTTGTTCCAGCCACGGGCTTATGTAGAACCCCAGTGCCACCGACAGCATCGGAAAGATGGCGATGCTCAGGTACGTACTGGGTGCGCGCGCATAGCTGGTGAGCTGACGCTTTAAAATGACGGGCAATAGTTTCAAAGGGGCGCCTCCTGGCTCAGGTGGTGGACCACATCATTCAGGCGACCTGGCTCCAGGTTCAGTGAATTGATTTTCCAGCGGCGGCTGGCAATCAGCGTGTTGATATGGGGATAGATGGTGTGTCCCGGCATGGCGAGAACGGTCACCGTACCGGGTGCATGCCGGTGCTCTTCGATGCCTGCTACGCCTGGCAGTACGGCCAGTGCGAGTAAATCCAGCGGGGTCTCGGCACTGAGCGTGACGGCCTGGAAGTGGCGCGAGTCGCGCTGTAGATCGGGAAGGGGGGTATCGGCCACCAGGCGATCGCCTGCAATGACCAAGGCACGGGTACACAGCTCGGACAATTTATCGCAGTGGCGAGAGGCGATGATCACGGTCATTTCTTGCGTCAATGAATGGATCAGCGCCTGGAATGTACGCCTCTGATCAGGCGCGAGTCCTTCGGTGGGTTCATCCAGCAGTAAAAGGGAAGGACCATGTAGGATGGCCTGGGCGATGGCGACTTTGCGATTCCAGCCGATGGAAAGAGCGTCGAGCGGCGCGTTGAGCACCGCAAACAACTCCAGTCGCGCGATAGCCTGTTCCAACCTGGCGCGCTTTTCGGCACCGTGGAAACCACGGAGGGCAGCGATGAAGTCAAGGAACGCTTTGACGGACATCGTCGGATGGCCGAGGTCCTTGGACAGTTGATAGCCGACGAGTTGCCTCGCCTTAAGTGCGTGGGTTTGTGTGTTGAACCCTTGGATATTTATAGAGCCGCTGGAGGGTTGCGTTGAACCGGCTATTACATTGAGCAGGGCTGTCTTGACAATAGGGTCTTGCCCGAACAGCCCCAGACATTCTTGTGGGTGTGCAATGAATGAAAAGTCACTGATTATTGTTGTGTTACCCGTGTGTTTTGTCAGATTGCTTATTTCGATCATTTTTTTACCGAATAAGTTTGGCATGACGTAGGGGGGCTAAAAAAGGGTACGGGTAATGATCGTTTTTGGGAACGTCGATCAGTCTTAATAAGAGAAGTCCTACGTGCGAGTCAGGCGGGCCACTGAAACAATGGGTGGTGTTTTAGAGTGTCCAAATTTCGAGTGTTTATTTGTTGTTTATGTAAACTTTCTGCCCCGCATATTGAGGCCTGATTGCCATGATGCTGCTACGTACCCTTGTTCTTGAACGCAATGGTCAGGATGCTCCGGTTAACGGTGCCTTGCTCTGTGGGTTTGCTGTAGGTCAGGCGGCCTCCAACTTTCTTGTTTATAGTTTGGATGAAGAGGTCGAACCCGGAAGTTCGAGGGTTTATATCGCGGCCTTGCGTAAGAAACTTGACCGCTATTTTTTGAGTGGCGTTGAGTCCAAGGAAGATCTGCAAGTAGCCTTGCATGTGTTCAAGCAAATACTGACGTTGGCCGCGTCTGGCATTAAGGCGGGGGGTGTTACCGAAACGCAGGTGCCCTATCATTTTCTCGATTTGAAAGGTTGCAAGCTGCCGCCTGCCAGGCCCGAGGATCATCATTCGGTGATCATCAAGAAGGCGTTGGTGATGAAAGTGATCACCTTGGGCATGTCGGCGCCAACGCTACCGGCGATCGAAAGTGCCTCAGTGATCGTGCCGTCCATTCGGTTCTCGTCGCAAATGACTTCTCCTCCCAAAGGAGCGGGCGCATCCGAGCCTTCCCGGCCGCCGGTGCATGAACAACCTGTTGAGGAGCCCCGGCAGGCGCGCGTCGAAGCGCCCGTGATCATGACGCCGGCCGTGCCTGCTATCCCGCATGAGCCTGATGCGCCGACGCAATCGAATCTCCCTGCATCCGGCGAGCACAGTACATTGTTCGAAGTCGACAGCACCTTGACCAACCTTGCCCGTGTCGCTCAGGAGCTGACCCAGCAAAAACGCGCAGCACTCGAACGGGAGTCGGCACTTGAGCAATGGCAGGCGCGATTGCAGCAAGAGCAGAGTCAACTGGATCAGAAGGTTCGAGAACTGGAGCAACGCACCACTCAACTCCATGACCATTCGCTTGCTGTCAGCCAGAGGGCTGAAGCCCTGAAGGCCATGACGTCGCAGGTGTCGGGCTTGCGCCAGAGCCTGCGGGGCATGCTGCTGGAGCTGGATCAGGCGTTGGATGGCTAGACTGGCCTGGCTACTTTCACGGGTTCATTTATCATCAGGGCCAGCCAGCCGAGGCCCGGGTGTGAAACCCAGGTATCTCGGTACCTATGGACATGCCTGGGGATGCACGCGTTTGAGTACCAAGCTGATTACCAAAGAAGGTCATGAAGCGCTGAAAAAGGAGTTGGATTACCTGTGGCGTGAAAAACGCCCGGACACCACGCGCAAAGTGACATGGGCGGCCTCGTTGGGCGACCGCAGCGAAAACGCTGACTACCAGTACAACAAGAAGCTGCTACGCGAGATCGACCGCCGCGTGCGCTACCTGCGCAAGCGTCTGGAAGACATGCGCGTGGTGGAGTACATGCCCGAGCAGGAGGGCAAGGTGTTCTTCGGTGCCTGGGTGGACATCGAAAACGAGCAAGGTGAGACCAAGCGTTTTCGCATTGTCGGTTATGACGAGATTTATGAGCGCATGGACTACATCTCCATCGATTCGCCGATGGCCCGTGCGTTGTTGCGCAAGGAAGTGGACGATGAGGCCATCGTTCAGACCCCCAGTGGTGACGTGTGCTGGTGGATCACCGGGATCGAGTACGTGAAGTGAGCGAAATGGGCCCGCATTCTGTGAGGAATGCGGGCCCATCGCGTTTTAACCTTCGCGCAACACGGTCAGCGGGCTGGCATTCAGTGCGCGGCGGGTGCCGAACACACCGGCACCGCCGATCAGCACCGCACCGATCACCGGCAGCAGCAACAGCCACGGGTGAGGGTGCCAGGCCAGGTCAAACGCGTAGCGGTACAGCACGAACGTCACCAGCTCGGTGCCCAGCGCCGCCAGCAGCCCGCTGACGGCACCCAGCAAGCCGAACTCGATACGCCTGGCCTTGACCAACAGCTTGCGCTCGGCGCCCAGTGCGCGCAGCAGCGCGCCTTGGCGGATGCGCTCATCCAGAGTGGCTTGCAGGCCGGAGAACAACACCGCCATGCCTGCTGCGAGGACGAACAGCAACACGTACTCCACCGCCAGGGTCACTTGGGCGAGGATGCTGCGTAGCTGCTCCAGCAGCGCTTCGACTTGCAGGATGGTCACCGCCGGGAACGCCCTGGACAGGTCGACGATTTGTTGGTCATGGCCTGGCGCAAGGTAGAAGCTGGTCAGGTAGGTGGTCGGCAGGTCCTTCAAGGTGCCCGGCTGGAAAATCATGAAGAAGTTGGGCTGGAAGTTATCCCAATTGATGGTCCGCAGGCTGGTCACCCGCGCTTCACGATTTTCGCCGCCCACCGTGAACACCAGGTGGTCATTGAGCTTGAGCTTGAGGCTTTCCGCCACCTTGGCCTCAACAGAAACGCCAGGGATTTCGTCGGCGGGTTGCTGTGACCACCACGAGCCTGCGGTGAGTGCGTTGCCCGGCGGCAGGTCGGCGGCCCAGGTCAGGCTCAGGTCACGTTGTACCGCACGATCGCCGCTGGAGTCCTTGCTGACGATTTCCTGGACCGGTTCGCCATTGATACTGATCAGGCGGCCCGGCACCACGGGGTACAGCGGCGCCGATTGTGCCTGCACTTCCAGCAAGCGTGCGCCGAAGGCTTCCTTGTCGGCCGGCAGGATATTCAAGGCGAAATAGTTGGGCGCGTCCTTGGGCAGTTGGTTTTGCCAGGTGTCGAGCAGTTCGCCACGCAGCAGGGCGATCAAGCCCATGGACAGCAGGATCAAGCCAAACGCCAGGGATTGACCGGCGGCTGCCAGCGGGTGACGCAGCAATTGGCCCAGGCCCAGGCGCCAAGGCAGGGAGGCACGTGCCAGCAGGCGGCGCAGGCTTTGCAGCAGGAGCAGCAGCAGGCCGCCAAGCACCAACGCAGCGACCACGCCACCGCCGAGCAGGGCGAACGTCAGCACTAGGTCGAGGCTCAAGCGCCACATGATCAGGCCCAATGCAAACAGCGCCGCGCCGTAGACCATCCAGGTACTGGAGGGGATCGGCAGCAGGTCGCGGCGCAACACCCGTAGCGGTGGTACGCGACCCAAGGCGGCCAAGGGCGGCAGGGCGAAACCGGCGAGGGCAACCAGACCGGTGCCGATCCCGGCAATCGCCGGTAATAGCCCGCCGGGTGGAACGTCCGCCGGCAGCAAGTCGTGGAGGAAGTAGAACAGGCCAAACTGCGCCAGCCAGCCGAGCAGGGCGCCGGTCAGGCTGGCCAGCAGGCCGAGGACGCTCAGTTGCAGGCTGAACAGCAACATGGCTTCCCGACGTGACAACCCCAGGCAGCGCAGCAACGCGCTGGCGTCGAAACGTCGGGCGGCAAAGCGGTTGGCCGACAAGGCCACGGCCACGCCGGCCAGCAACACGGCCACCAGGCTGGCCATGTTCAGGTAGCGTTCGGCCTTGCCCAGCGCGCCGCCGATCTGCTGGTTGCCGTCCCGTGAATCCTGCAGACGCTGGTTGGCGGCGAGCCCCGGCTTGACCAGGTCACGGTAGGTTTGCAGCACCGTGCTGCCCTGTGGCCCGCGCCATAATTCGCGGTAACTGACGCGGCTGCCGGGCTGCACGACGCCGGTGGCGTCCAGGTCCGCCAGGTTGATCATTACCCTGGGCGTGAGGCTGTAGAAGTTGCCGGCGCGGTCCGGCTCGTAGGTGAGCACGCGGGCGAGGCGCAATGTCTTCATGCCCACATCGATGCTGTCGCCGACCTTGAGGTCGAGTGCCGTCAGCAGCCGCGCCTCCACCCAGGCTTCACCGGGTTTGGGGCCGCCGCCTGGCGTCTCGTCACCAAAGGGCGCAGCGGCGCTTTTCAGCTGGCCCCGCAGGGGATACTGCTCGTTGACGGCCTTGATGCTGGAGAGCTGGATGCCGTTATCGGTGGCGATGACGCTGGAGAATTCCACGACGCGGGCGTGATCCAGGCCCAGCTCGGTGCCGGACTGGATTTGCTCGGTGCGGGCCGGCGAGCTGCCTTCCAGCACCAGGTCGGCGCCGAGGAATTCGGTGGCGCGCAGCAGCATCGCGCCGTTGAGGCGCGCACCGAAGTAGCCGATGGCGGTGCTGGCGGCCACGGCCACCAACAGGGCGAAGAACAGCACGCGCAATTCGCCGGCGCGGGCATCGCGCAGCAATTGGCGCATGGCAAGGCTGAACAGACGCAACAGCGGCAAACGTGCCATCAAGGCTCCAGGGGCGCGACCATCAGGCCGGCTTCAAGGCGGATCAGGCGTCGGCAGCGGTGGGCCAGGCGCTCGTCGTGGGTGACCAGCACCAGGGTCGTGCCGCTCTCTTTGTTGAGTTCGAACAGCAGGTCGCTGATGCGCTCGCCGGTGTGGCTGTCGAGGTTGCCGGTGGGTTCATCGGCAAACAGCACGTCCGGTTCTGCGGCAAAGGCACGGGCAATCGCCACCCGTTGCTGCTCGCCACCGGAGAGTTGGCGTGGCGAGTGGGTCAGGCGCTGGCCCAGGCCTACACGTTCCAGCAGGTGCCGGGCGCGTTCGCGGGCGTCTTTGCGGCCGTCCAGCTCCAGCGGCAGCATGACGTTTTCCAGCGCGTTGAGGCTGTCGAGCAGTTGGAACGACTGGAACACGAAGCCCACGTGCTCGGCACGGATGCGTGCGCGCTGGTCTTCGTCCAGGGTGCTGAGGGCTTGGCCGGCGAGGGTGACTTCGCCGCTGCTGGGCAGGTCGAGGCCGGCCAGCAGGCCCAGGAGAGTGGATTTGCCGGAACCGGAGCTGCCGACGATAGCCAGGCTATCGCCCTTGTTCAGTTCCAGGCTCAGTTCGTGCAGGATAGTCAGTTCACCTTCCGCGCTGGGAACCACTTTGCTAAGGTTCCGCGCGGTGAGAATGCTTGCGCCCATGGAGAATCCGATGCGAATGTGGTTTTTGAGTGCTGGCCTGGCCTTGATGTGCATGGCCCAGAACGCAGCGGCGGGTACAGTCCTGATCGTTGGCGATAGTATCAGTGCCGGTTTCGGCCTGGATACCCGCAAAGGGTGGGTGGCACTGCTGGAGCAACGGCTCAAGCAGGAGGGTTTCGACGATAAAGTGGTCAACGCCTCCATCAGTGGCGACACCAGTGCCGGAGGCCTGGCGCGGCTGCCGGCGGCGCTTGCAGAGCATAAGCCTGACGTGGTGGTGATCGAGTTGGGCGGCAATGATGGCTTGCGCGGGCAACCGCCGGCGCAATTGAAACAAAATCTTGCATCGATGATTGACCAGTCCAAGGCCGGCGGTGCCAAGGTGTTGTTGCTGGGTATGCAGCTGCCGCCCAACTATGGCCCGCGATACACCACCGCATTTGCCGAAGTCTATGGTGTGTTGGCCAAGGAAAAAAACGTCCCGCTGGTACCGTTTTTCCTCGATGGCGTGGGCGGTCATCCGGAGCTGATGCAGGCGGATCAACTGCACCCGGCGGTCGGCGCCCAGGGCAAGTTGCTGGAAAATGTCTGGCCGACGCTAAAACCACTGTTATGACGCTTTTCTACCGGCAGGCTTTCGGCTAAGGTGGCGCCCCCCCGATTTGGAGCCCTCGATGTCGCGTCCTGCCTGGTCCCTGTTTAACTATCAACTGATCGAGCCGGACGAGCAGCTGGATCTGTTCGCCTGCCAGGAAGTGCGGGTGCATCTGGTGACGCGTCAATTGGAACTGGGCGGCACCATCGATCGCACCTTGTGCGGCACGCTATTGCCGGCGCAACCGCGTTGGTCGCTGGTGGATCGTTCGATCTTCCAGGACCAGCGCCTGTGCCCTTTGTGCCGCGCCATCCTGGAGTCCCAGAAGCGCGGGACGCCGCCGATCTGGCCGGAGTTGCGTTTCGAGTTGTAGGGGGCAGCTAGAAGCGCGCTTCACGTATACAATCGATGTTTACCTACCCGTCGTTCTGCGAAGGATTTTCCGGATGTTGTCGCGCCTTTCCGTCGTCACCTGCTGCCTGTCCCTCGCTGCACTTTGTGCGGTTGGCTCCGCTTCAGCCTTGCAGTTGCCTTTGCCTCCACCGGGTGAAGACATCGTCGGCCAGGTCCAGGTGATCAAGGCCAAGTACGAAGACACCTTTGCCGACCTGGGCACCACCTATGACCTGGGTTATTCGGAGATGGTCGCCGCCAACCCCGGCGTGGATGCGTGGTTGCCGGGGGCGGGCACCGAGATCGTGTTGCCGACGCGCTTCATCCTGCCGCCCGGTCCTCGGGAAGGGATCGTGATCAACCTGGCGGAATACCGGCTCTATTATTTCCCCAAGGGCCAGAACGTGGTCTACACGTTCCCGTTGGGGATCGGTCGTGAAGGCTGGGGTTCGCCCATCGCCCACACCAGCATCATTGCCAAGACACCCAACCCGACCTGGACCCCGCCCGCGTCGATCAAAGCCGAGCACGCCGCCAACGGCGACCCGCTGCCTAACGTGGTGCCGGCCGGCCCCGACAACCCGTTGGGCCCGTTCAAGTTCACCCTGGGCACGCCGGGTTACCTGATCCACGGCTCCAACATGAAATTTGGTATCGGCACGCGTACAAGCCACGGCTGCTTCCGTATGTTCAACAACAACGTGCTGGAGATGGCGGGCATGGTGCCGGTGGGCACATCGGTGCGCATCATCAACGATGCCTACAAGTTCGGCAGCAGTGGCGGCAAGGTGTACCTGGAAGCGCATACGCCGTTGAACGATGACGGTACGCCGTCGGTGGTCGACAAACACACCGCGGTGATCAACGCCTTGCTCAAGCGTGAAGACCTGGCCAACAACCTGCGGGTCAACTGGGATCAGGTGCGTGACGTGGTCGCGGCGGAAGATGGGTTGCCGACGGAAATCGGCGTGCCTGGCGCAGCCTCGGTCGCGGTAAGCGCTCCGATCGAGCTGCAATAGGCGCGAGATCACTGTGGCGAGCAGGCTTGCTTAAAGGGTCCTCAAAAGCGGGGACTGCTGCGCAGTCAACGGGAGCAAGCGCCCTCGCCACAAAAAGCCTGCTACTGGGGCTTGTGATCAAACCCCAGGCAATAAAAAAGCCGACCCATAAATGGATCGGCTTGATAACAATCCCGAGGGATTATTACTTGCGGCTAGCTTTTTCAAGCATACGCAGAGCGCGCTCGTTAGCTTCGTCAGCAGTCTGTTGTGCTTTTTGAGCAGCAGCCAGCGCTTCATCAGCTTTACGGTAGGCTTCGTCTGCACGAGCCTGGGAGCGAGCTGCAGCGTCTTCAGTTGCAGTCAGACGTGCTTCGGTTTCTTTGGAGACGCTGCTGCAACCGGTAGCCAGAACTGCGGCCAGAGCCAGTGCAGAGAATTTCAGAACGTTGTTCATCGTGTTCCCCTTCAAGGACTTTCTATTAGATGGCTAGTTTCTCAGAGTGAGCTAATAGCCGGCGTACATACTACCCATTACTTGTAGTAAGTAAACTGACGTAGCGCAAGAAGCAAAAAAAATTCATGCGCCGAATCTATTTTGGCTAATCTTTTGGAGGTTTGTATAAAAACTGTCCAAAATTTTTCATTCAGGCGAACACTGGATCCAGGCTGAAAGGGCCGGCCCGCATGTGTTAAGCCCTGTAAACAGATGAAATTTTATATATCCGCGCTGACACTTCCGTTCAGCACGGCGTTGTGTTGCCCTGCATCTTTTGTGCATGTAGAGGTGACTTTAAGAGCGCCTGTTCGTCTCAAGGTTCAACTGCCGGCAATGTTCAGGCTTTCGATCGTTGGTTGATCGGGGGCCCTTTCTATATCCACCAGCGGCAGGGGATGACGAGTGCGCCTTGAGCAATCCCGGGATTGGCGCCTACTATTCCCTACGTGCTGGTTGTAAGCGCTCAAGGTTTTCTCGTTGTCGAAACCGGCACGGGGTGGCGTAGATGTTCCTTCGCCGGAAAAACATCGGTAAGGTAGGGGTCAGAAACCAAGACCCGCGAGGAGTAGTGATGAGCGAGGCGTTGTCCATCCACCATGACCAGGCTGGTCATCAGTTCGAGACCAATGTGGACGGTCATCGTGCCTATCTGACCTATATGGACCTCGGGAAACAGACCCTGGATATCTATCGGACCTTCGTGCCCAATGCACTGCGGGGTCGTGGTATTGCGGCGGCACTGACCGAGGAGGCCTTGAAGTTCGCCGAAGAGGCCGGCTATACGGTGATCCCGTCCTGCTCCTATGTTGAACGCTACATGGAGCGCCACCAGCGCCATGCCGCGAAGCTGTAAGCCATACACCGCACCATGAAAAACGCCGGGCTAAGCCCGGCGTTTTTGTGTGCGCAGCGTTAAGTCAGGTGCGTTTGCGTTTCGGCAAGACGTCCTTGAGCTTGGCATGCATGCTGCGCAGGGTGTTTTCGGTGGCGGACCAGTCGATGCAGGCATCGGTGATCGACACGCCGTACTGCAAGTCGGCCAGGTCTTTTGGAATCGCCTGGCAACCCCAGTTCAGGTGGCTCTCGACCATCAGGCCGATGATCGACTGGTTGCCTTCCAGGATCTGGTTGGCGACGTTTTCCATCACCAGCGGCTGCAGGGCCGGGTCCTTGTTGGAGTTGGCGTGGCTGCAGTCGACCATGATGTTCGGCTTGATCTTGGCCTTGTTCAACGCCTGCTCGCACAGGGCAACGCTGACCGAATCATAGTTGGGCTTGCCATTGCCGCCGCGCAGCACCACGTGACCGTAGGCGTTGCCCTTGGTGGTGACGATGGACACGCCACCTTCCTGATTGATGCCCAGGAAACGGTGTGGGCTGGAGACCGATTGCAGCGCGTTGATCGCCACGGTCAGGCCGCCGTCGGTGCCGTTCTTGAAGCCCACGGCCGAGGACAGGCCGGACGCCATTTCCCGGTGAGTCTGGGATTCGGTGGTGCGTGCGCCGATGGCCGACCAGCTGATCAGGTCCTGCAGGTACTGCGGGGAAATCGGGTCCAGGGCCTCGGTCGCGGTGGGCAGGCCCATCTCGGCCAGGTCCAGCAGCAGTTGACGGCCGATGTGCAAGCCGTCCTGGATCTTGAACGAGTCGTCCAGGTACGGGTCGTTGATCAAGCCTTTCCAGCCGACGGTGGTGCGCGGTTTTTCGAAATAGACGCGCATCACCAGGTACAGGGTGTCCGACACTTCCGCCGCCAGCACTTTCAGGCGCTCGGCGTACTCGTGGGCAGCCTTGAGGTCGTGGATCGAGCAAGGCCCGATGACGACGAAGAGGCGATGGTCGGTGCCGTCGAGAATGTCACGGATGACTTCGCGGCCCTTGGTGACGGTCTGCAGGGCAGCGTCGCTCAGGGGGATTTCGCGCTTGAGCTGGTCGGGTGTGATCAGCGTCTCGTTGGATTCGACGTTTAGGTCATTGATCGGTAAATCAGCCATCGTGTTACTCGTCAGGGTCACGGGTGCCGGCCGCCAGCCATCCCCGTGCGGCGGAGCACAGCATGATTTGGATGCAGGGGGGAGGAACCTTAGCGCGTAACACGGGCCCGCGACAATGGGCAAAGCCCGCTTTAATCCAGCGCTGGCGCCACAAAGGCCTCATGGGAGAACTCGCTGGCATGACGCGATACCCACTCGCGGGCCAGGGTTTCGAGTTGCTGGGGTGTCGGCTCGGCATCTTCGTGCTGGCGGCAGTAACGCTCTATCCGGCATGCTTGCTCACCCATGCGTGCACCGAACAAGGCATGTTCATCGGTAAACGAAATGCCGACGCGGTAGCCGGTTTCCACCTTGCGGCACCACGCCACATAACCCGGATAACGCGCACTGGGGCCCAAGGACGGGATATGCAGGTCAACCGCCGTGCCCTCGCGCCAGGCACGCGGCCAATTGCAGGCGACACCGCCCAGGCCGATAGTGTGCAGGCGTTGGCGGGGGACAGCGGGAGAGGGGCGTTGGATTAACTCGACAGCGACATCATCAGGGTGAGGTAAAAAACGACCCATGTACACGGACTCCGAGCACCGTCCAATTGACGGCAGTGGCAGCAGTATAGTGAAGGAACTGGAATTGACCGACCTGGATATTGACCAGCAATTGCTGGGATTGCCAGGTATTTCGCTCGTCGTGTTCACAAGCCATGGGTGTTCCAGTTGCCGTTGGGCGCGCCAGCAATTACCGGGCTGGCCGCTGCCGGTGGACCGGTTGTGCTGGGTGGACGCCGGGCACAACGGCGGTGCGGTCGAACGCTACCAGATCTTTCATTTGCCGGCGTTGTTCGTGGTGTGCGAGGGTCAATTCCTCGGGCAGATACAGACACGTCTTACGCGTGACGACGTTTTCGATGCCGTAAAACAGGCACTCACCCGTCCACCTGAGGATTTGCCATGACAGCAGCTACACCCCAATCGCCACGGATCGGCATCATCGGCACCGGCGCCATCGGTGGTTTCTACGGCTTGATGCTGGCGCGCGCCGGTTTCGATGTGCACTTCCTGTTGCGCAGTGAATACACGGCCGTCAGCGAGCACGGCCTGCACGTGAACAGCACGGTGCATGGAACCCTGCACCTGCACCCGGTGCAGGCCTACGCCCGGGCTGCCGATATGCCGCCGTGCGACTGGCTGCTGGTGGGCACCAAGTCGACCGGCAACGTCGAGCTGGCCCCGACCCTCGCCCAGGTGGCGGCGCCGGATGCCAAGGTGGTATTGCTGCAAAACGGCCTCGATGTCGAAGACAGCCTGCGTGAACACTTGCCGGCATCGCTGCACCTGCTGGGAGGCCTGTGCTACATCGGCGTGCACCGTTCTGCCCCCGGCGTTGTCGAGCATCAGGCGTTGGGCCGGGTCAACCTGGGTTACCACAGTGGCTCGGCGGCCAATGATGACGCCGGGCAAAAGGCGATTGTCGAAGCCGGTGCGGCGCTGTTTCATCAGGCCGGCATCGAGTCCCAGGCCATGGCCAATGTGCATCAGGCCCGTTGGCACAAGTTGGTGTGGAACGTGCCCTACAACGGCCTCTCCGTGTTATTGGGCACCGGCACCACGGCCATGATGGCGGACGAGTCCAGTCGTGAGCTGATCCAGGCGCTGATGGCCGAAGTGGTGCAGGGCGCCCACGCTTGTGGCCATGACATTCCCCAAAGCTACGCCGAGCAGATGTTCACCATGACCGAAACCATGGCCGACTACCTGCCGAGCATGTACCACGACCACGTGCATAAACGCCCGCTGGAACTGGCGGCGATCTATGCCCGGCCACTCGCCGCCGCCAAAGCCGCCGGTTGCGAACTGCCGCGGATGCAGGCGCTTTACCAGGCCTTGAGTTTTATTGATCGGCACAACCGCTGAGTCGAGGGACACACCATGGCAAAAGGATTGGGCGACAAACTGGTGCTGGCGATTTCGTCGCGGGCACTGTTCGACCTGAGCGACAGCCACAAGGTCTACCTCGCGCAAGGCGTCGAGGCTTACCGCCAGTACCAGATCGAACACGAAGAAGAATTCCTTGAGCCCGGCGACGCCTTCCCGTTGGTCAAAAAGCTGCTGAGCCTGAATGCCAGCCTTGGCCGTGCCCGGGTCGAAGTGGTACTGGTGTCGCGCAACAGTGCTGACACCGGCCTGCGCGTGTTCAACTCTATTCAGCATTACGGTCTGGATATTTCCCGCGCCGCTTTCGTAGGAGGGCGTAGTCCTTATCCTTATTTGGCCGCCTTTGGTTGCCATCTGTTTCTTTCGACCCATGCTGAAGATGTACGCAGTGCCCTCGATGCCGGGTTCGCGGCGGCGACGATTTTGTCCGGCGGCCCGAACCGCGCTTCCAGCGAAGAATTGCGCATTGCCTTTGACGGTGACGCCGTGCTGTTTTCCGATGAGTCGGAGCGGGTGTACCAGGCCGGCGGCCTGGAAGCGTTCCAGGCCAATGAGCGGGAGTCGGCACGCCAGCCGTTGCACGGCGGTCCGTTCAAAGGTTTTTTGGCGGCACTCAACTTGTTGCAGCGCGAGTTTCCAGATGACGCGTGCCCCATCCGCACCGCGCTGGTCACCGCCCGTTCGGCGCCGTCCCACGAGCGTGTGATCCGCACCTTGCGTGAATGGGATATACGTCTGGACGAGTCCTTGTTCCTCGGCGGCCTGGAAAAATCCGCGTTCCTGGAAGCGTTCGCCGCCGACGTGTTTTTCGATGATCAGGCCGGTCATTGCGAGAAAGCCAGGGAGTTTGTGGCCACCGGGCATGTACCCCATGGCATCAGTAATGAGGTGAAGATGTAACTCAATCCAAGTCGTCCGGGCGCTGCTAAGCTCAGTTCATCTCCGCCATCCTGGCAGCCCAGGAGGTTCTATGATTCGTTCGATGCTGTACGCCACGGACCTCGGCCTGTATGCGCCTTATGTGATGCAGCATGCGCTGGCGTTGGCGCGGACGTTCAAGGCGGACTTGTACGTGATTCATGTGGTCGAGCCCATCGGGCTGTTCGCCGAATCGGTGCTGCAGAGCTACCTTGATGAGCAGGCCCTGAGTGAATGGCAGAGCCAGGGGCTGACCACGGTGATGGCGACGATCGAACAGCGGGTGCTGGACAGTTTTCGCGAGGAGTTGGGGGATGGGGAGCAGGACCTGAAGTTGATTCGTTCGGTACGGGTGATTCAGGGCGACCCGTGCGAGGTGATACTCGACCAACTGCGTAAACTTTCCGTGGATCTGTTGATCGTAGGCAGTCATAGCCATGCAACCGCAGCGGCTACTCCGTTGGGGCGCACCGCTGCACGGGTGCTGCAGTTGTCTACGGTGCCGGTTTACCTGGTGCCTTCGTTGCAACGTCGACGCAGTGATGACGTCTGATGGGTGAAAACGATAAAAAGTTCTAGATTTATCCATCGAACCTTTAATATAGTTATATACCGTCGCTGATACCCGTGGCGTCTATCTGCTTTGAGGGACACATATGAAGCTCCAACAACTGCGCTACATCTGGGAAGTGGCGCACCACGACCTCAACGTTTCCGCTACCGCTCAAAGCCTTTACACCTCGCAACCCGGTATCAGCAAGCAGATCCGCCTGCTCGAAGACGAGTTGGGCGTCGAAGTGTTCGCGCGCAGCGGCAAGCACCTCACCCGTGTCACGCCGGCCGGTGAGCGCATCATCACCACCGCTGGCGAGATCCTGCGCAAAGTCGAAAGCATCAAGCAGATCGCCCAGGAATTCTCCAACGAGAAGAAGGGCACGCTGTCCATCGCCACCACTCACACCCAGGCGCGTTATGCGTTGCCGCCGGTGATTCGCGATTTCATCAAGCAGTACCCTGACGTGGCCTTGCACATGCACCAGGGTTCGCCGATGCAGATCGCCGAGATGGCCGCTGATGGCACCGTCGATTTCGCCATTGCCACCGAAGCCCTGGAGCTGTTCGGTGACCTGGTGATGATGCCGTGCTACCGCTGGAACCGTTGCGTCGTCGTGCCTCAGGGTCACCCGTTGGCCAAGCTGCCGAAGCTGACCCTGGAAGCCCTGGCTGAATACCCGATCGTGACTTACGTGTTCGGCTTCACCGGCCGCTCCAAACTTGACGAAGCCTTCAGCCATCGCGGCCTGACGCCGAAAGTGGTGTTCACCGCCGCCGACGCCGACGTGATCAAGACTTACGTGCGCCTGGGCCTGGGCGTGGGGATCGTCGCCAAGATGGCGGTCGACACCGCACTCGACAAAGACCTGGTGGTGCTCGATGCCAGCGAGCTGTTCGAGTCCAGCGTGACCAAGATCGGCTTCCGTCGTGGCACGTTCCTGCGTGGCTTCATGTGCGATTTCATTGAGAAGTTTGCGCCGCACCTCACCCGTGAGGTCATGGCCAAGGCGATCCAGTGCCACAACAAGCAGGAGCTGGAAGAGCTGTTCGACGGCGTAGAACTACCGGTTCACTGACACTGTGGGGAGGGCGCAAACGCCCTCTCCAGAGTAAGCCCGACCCTAGGGTTATTTAGCCTCGGTAACCGTGAAATGTTGCCGAGCGCCCGCTACCAGAATCTCCACCTCATCCCCTTCGAACTTGCCCAGCAGGCTTTTGCCCAGCGGTGAGCGCGGGGTGATGACGGTCACCGGTTGCCCGACCACGTCCACTCTCAAGCCCGCCGCATCCGGCGCCAGGAACAACCATTGCTGGCGGCCATTCTCGTCTTCCAGACCCAGTAGCGCGCCGACCGCTATGCCCCGCTGATCATCGTAGGGGCGCAGTGCCATGGCCTGGCAGAGCGTCAACGCCTGCTTGATCTCCTCGACACGCTTGGCTTGCCCGGCCGCCAGGTAAGAGGCCTCCAGACCCAAGGTGTCGTACTTGTTTTCGGCGATATTTTCTTCGTGGGTCGCGGTTTCGTAGGCGGTCTGCGCGGCACGTTGGGCAATGTCGAGATCGACGCTGAGCTTTTCCAGGATCAGCTGGTGGACGGCGTGTTTATTCATGGTCATCAATCACAGAATTGCAGGACATTGGCACGTGTCTTTTCGTTGGGCGCGTTCTGGTCCTGTTGCAGCCAGAACTGGCATTTGGGGTTGGACAGGTTGCGCGCATTGTTGCGCGCCTGGTCCAGGCTTTGTTGCTGTTCCTGCTTCTGCAGGTTCTGCTGGTATTGCTCGAACATACGATTCGGCGGTTCCGGTGCCACCACCGCAGGCTTGCCCAATTGCTGCACCGCCTGGGCCACCGGCGCCAGGCTCTGCGGGAACAGGTAGCGCGAGGCCAGCCAAGTGGTCAGCACGATGGCGATAAACCCCAGCCATACGCCGAACGCGATAGAGACACTGAGCTTGAACAGCGACAACGAACGATCGGACATGATTGCCTCCTGGCGGGCATTTGCGGCGTGGCGGCGATTGTCGCACAGCCACTGTGCAGAATAATCGCGATCAAGCCTTCTGCATCCGTGCATTTATGCGGACAATCGAGCCTTTGAACGTTGGAGCCCGGAATGAGAGCCCGCTGGGATATTTTTTGCAGCGTCGTCGACAACTACGGCGACATCGGCGTGACCTGGCGCCTGGCCCGGCAATTGGTGGTGGAGCATGCCTGTGATGTGTGCTTGTGGGTCGACGACCTGCGCGCCTTCGAACGCATGTGCCCGGACATTGATGTGCGGCAAGACCTGCAATGGCAGGAAGGCGTGCAAGTGCGCCATTGGCCGGCCGAATGGGTGGCGGCGCCCGCGGCGGATGTGGTGATCGCCGCGTTTGCCTGCCAGTTGCCACCTGAGTACATGGAAGCCATGTCGGCCCACGAGCGTGTGCCGTTGTGGATGAACCTGGATTACCTCAGTGCCGAAGAATGGGTGGTGGGCTGCCACAAGCTGCCGTCGGTGAAATTCAAGGGGGTGCAGAAGTTCTTCTTCTTCCCTGGGTTCAGGCCTGGCACCGGTGGCCTGCTGCGCGAGGCGGGATTGCTGGAGCAGCGTCAGGCGTTTCAGCAGGATGCCAGCGCGCAGCAACATTTCCTGCAAGCCTTGGGCGTGTCTCCTACAGCCGGAGCGCGGCTGATCTCACTGTTTGCCTACGAAAATGCTGGGCTGGCCAGTTGGCTGGAGGTGTTATCGACGGACGGGCGTGCCACTCATCTGTTGGTTCCCGAGGGGCGCATTCTCGGCGATGTGCAGCGCTGGCTGGGCCTGGACCGGCTGGCAGCGGGGGATATCCACCAGCGCGGAGCACTGACGGTGCAGGTGATTGCGTTCGTCCGCCAAGAGCAATATGACCGGCTGTTGTGGTGCTGCGACTTCAACGCCGTGCGCGGCGAAGACTCGTTCGTGCGTGCCCAATGGGCCGGTCGGCCGCTGCTGTGGCACATCTATCGACAGGACGAAGACATCCATCTCGACAAGCTCGACGCGTTCCTCGAGCTGTACACCGCCGACTTATCACCGGACGCAAGGGCGGCGCTGATCGGGCTCTGGCAAGCCTGGAACACCGAGGCCGATATGGCCCAAGCGTGGAAAAGGCTGCTGGAACACTGGCCGGAGGTGAGCCTGCACGCTGAAACATGGTGTCTGGAACAGGGTTTGCAGGCCGATCTTGCGACGGCGCTGGTGCAGTTTTATGAAAGTTGGATATGATACGCCACCTTGAATTTTGTAAATCCCATCCAAATTTCGGATATATGCAATGAAAACTGGTAAAGAACTGAAACCCGGTACAGTGATCCGTCTCGAAAACGACCCTTGGCTGGTTCAGAAAGCTGAGTTCACCAAGTCTGGTCGTAACAGCGCAATCATGAAGACCAAGCTGAAGAACCTGCTGACCGGTTACAAGACCGAGATCGTCTACAGCGCCGATGACAAACTGGACGACGTGATCCTCGACCGCAAAGAAGCGACCCTGTCCTTCATCAGCGGCGACACCTACACGTTCATGGACACCACCGACTACACCATGTACGAGCTGAACGCTGAAGATATCGAAGCCGTTCTGCCGTTCATCGAAGAAGGCATGGAAGACGTCTGCGAAGCTATTTTCTTCGAAGAGCGCCTGGTTTCCGTAGAGCTGCCGACCACCATCGTGCGTAAAGTGGCCTACACCGAAGGTTCCGCTCGCGGCGACACGTCGGGCAAGGTGATGAAGCCTGCCAAGCTGAGCAACGGTACCGAACTGCAAGTCGCCGATTTCATCGAAATCGACGACCTGATCGAGATCGACACCCGCGAAGGTGGCTCGTACAAAGGTCGCGCCAAGAAGTAATTCTGGCCCTGCCGATACGAAAAAAGCCCGACCTTGAGTCGGGCTTTTTTGTGGGCGTTACCTTTTACTTCAAGTGTTGCTTCAGCTCGTCCGAGGCCTGGAGCAGGGCTGAACGTACGGCCGGCACCTGGCTGACGACGTTGAGCAAACCGTAGTCGTGGATCATGCCGTTGTAGCGCACAGCGGTCACCGGTACACCGGCCTGGTCGAGCTTGCGTGCATAGGCTTCGCCTTCATCGCGCAGCACGTCGGCTCCCGCCGTCTGAATCAGCGCGGGCGGCAAGCCCTTGAGCTGGTCAGGGGTGGCCCGCAGCGGCGAGGCGTAGAGCTCGGCGCGTTGCTTGGCGTCGGTGGTGTAGTTGTCCCAGAACCACTTCATCATGTTACGGGTGAGGAAGTGCCCTTCGGCGTATTGGTTGTAGGACGCGGTGTCGAAGTTGGCGTCAGTCACCGGCCACAGCAGCAGTTGGAACTTGATCGCCGGCGTGCCCTTGTCCTTGGCCATCAGGCTGACCACCGCCGCCATGTTGCCGCCGACACTGTTGCCTGCAACCGCCAGGCGCTTGCCGTCGACGTTGATCTCTTGGCCGTGCTCGGCCACCCATTTTGTCGCGCCGTAGGCCTGGTTGATCGCCACCGGGTAATGCGCTTCCGGCGAAGGCGTGTAGTTGACGAACACCGCCACCGCCCCCGAACCCACCACCAAATCCCGCACCAGGCGTTCATGGGTCGGGTAGTCCCCGAGCACCCAGCCGCCGCCGTGGAAGAACATGAACACAGGCAATGTGCCCTTGACCCCGGCCGGACGCACGATGGTCAGGTCCAGCGGCTTGCCATCGACCTGAATGGTCTTCTGGCTCACATCCGCCTTGGGCAAGGTCAGCTTCACGCCGGCCTGGGCGCCGGTCAGTACGGCACGAGCGTCCTTGGGCGTCAGCTGTTCGATCGGTTTGCCGGTGCCTGCGTTCAACACATCCAGGAACGCCTGGGTGGTGTGCTCGACCTCACCGGTCGCAGCAAAGGCGTGGGTGATGGACAGGGCGAGCAGGGTGCCGGTGAGCGCTTTACCAATGGTGTTCATGTTCTTCTCCAGGGGCGGCCAAGGTCATTTAGACGGTGACGTGCAGGCGTACATCGACGTTGCCACGGGTGGCGTTGGAGTACGGGCAGACTTGGTGAGCGGCGTCGACCAGGCTTTGCGCGTCGTCCTGGGCCAGGCCCGGCAGGCTGATGTGCAGGTCGATATCCAGACCGAAACCACCGGTGATCTGGCCAATGCCGACGTGGGCAGTGATCGAGGCGTCATCCGGGATTTTGCGTTTGGTCTGGCTGGCGACGAATTTCAGGGCGCCGATAAAGCACGCCGAGTAGCCGGCAGCGAACAGTTGTTCAGGGTTGGTGGCCTGGCCACCGGCACCACCCAGTTCTTTGGGGGTGGAGAGTTTGACATCGAGGATGTTGTCGCTGGAAACAGCACGACCATCACGGCCGCCGGTGGCGGTAGCGACTGCGGTATAGAGAGTTTGCATAGTGTTTTCCTCTTCGTATGTAGCGCAAAACATTTGCGCGCTAAGTAGTTGGTGAGATGAATGTATAGCGCTAATGTTTAGTGCGCAAGATAAATTTATAAAATATTTTCGTGTAGCAGAAACCAATGTGGGAGGGGGCTTGCCCCCGATGACGGTCGCTCAGTCAACATCGCTGTCGACAGACATTCCGCTATCGGGGGCAAGCCCCCTCCCACATTGCATGGTTTTGCTGTTCTAAATTGCGTTCTGCAGATTGCTACGCAGTGCAATCAAATCAGCTTGCAGCTTGCGCAGTTGCTCCAGCGCCAGGCCGCTCGCGCCAAGGATGCACTGCGGAATGCCCATGGCCTTGTCCTGCAGGGCCCGGCCGGCGTCGGTCAACTCTACGACGACCACCCGTTCATCTTCGCGACTGCGGGTGCGGCTGAGCAGGCCTTCAGCTTCCAGGCGCTTGAGCAGGGGGGTGAGCGAGCCCGGATCGGTCAGCAGGCGGCTGCTGATTTCGCCGACGGTCAACCCATCCTCTTCCCACAGCACCATCATGGCCAGGTATTGCGGGTAGGTGAGGCCAAGGGCTTGCAGCAGTGGCTTGTAGACCTTGGTCATCAGCAGCGAAGTGGAGTGCAGGGCAAAACACAGCTGGTTGTCCAGCATCAGTGATTCGCAGGGATCAGGGTTTTTGCTCATGGTGGTACCTCGAAAAGCGTGTCTACGCTGGAATCTAGCGGGCAAATCTTTAATGCGCCAGATAATTCTGTTCGAGCGCTCAGACCAAGCCATTTTGCAGTGCCAGGTCCCAGGGCGGCACCGGGCTGAAACGGGTTTTCAGGTATTCCAGCAACAGCCGGCTGCGCGCATTGGGTTGTTGTTCCAGGCGCAGCGCATAGATCCCGGTGGTCTCCGGGCTGGGCAGGCCGTTTTCGCAAAACAGCGGTAGCAGTTCGCCACGCACCAGGTACTCACTGGCCAGCCACGTCGGCAGGTGGGCGATACCCAGCCCGGCCAGAGCGCCGGACAGCAAGGCTTCGGCGTTATTGGCGCTCATGCGGATGCGTTGCGGGCGATAAGTCGCGCGGCGTCCGTCCAGTTCGAAGCGCCAAGCGAACATCGGCGCCAACCCGTCCCAGTCGAGCCCGTCGTGCTCGCTCAGCTCCCGAGGATGAAGTGGCGTGCCACGGCTTTTCAGATACGCCGGACTGGCACAGGCGATGCGCACGATGCTGGCCAAGGGCGTGGCGATCAACCGGGTGTCGACGATATGCCCGGCGCGCAACACCAGGTCCACCTTGCCCAGGTGCGCGCCCTGCATGTCCACAAAGCTGTCGATCAAATGCAAGTGCACATCCAGGCCTGGGTACACGTTGAGGAAGTCCGCAATCACCGGCGCCAGGTGCCGCCGCCCAAACGCTGCGGGCGCGTCCACCCGAATCAGGCCCTCCGGCGCATGGCTCAGGGACACCGCCTCAGCCCGCGCCAGCTGCAACTCGCTGACAATCCGCCGCGCCCGTTCGGCAAACGCCAAGCCTGCCGGGGTCGGCACCACCGCGTGGGTACTGCGCTGGAACAGGCGGCTGCCCACCGAGCTTTCCAGGCTGTCGATACGCCGCGCCACGGCCGAGGGTGTCAGCGGATGGCGGCGCGCGGCGGCGGAAAAACTGCCGGTCTCCAGTACATCAAGGAACAGGCCCAGTTGATCGGTGAGGGTATTGGGGTTCATCGAAAAGCCGCTTATGCGAGATTGGCACAGCCATTGTGCGTTGCTGTGCGTTTCCACGCTAGAGCCGACTGCGTAGCATGCAAGGCCTGGGATTGCGGAGTAACAAACGGTGGTGGATTTAGTGATGTACCTGGTCTTGGGCGCGGCGCTCGGCACGGTGGGCGGTCTGTTTGGGATTGGCGGTGGGCTGATAGCAATCCCGGTGCTGGGCGTGCTGTTCGGCCTGGATCAGCAGTTGGCCCAAGGCACAGCGCTGGTGATGGTGGTGCCCAACGTGATGCTGGCGCTGTGGCGCTATCACCAACGCAACCGCATTGAGCTGCGCCATGCGCTGCCGTTGGGCGTCATGGGGTTCACCTTTGCCTGGCTGGGTTCGATCTGGGCGGTGGGCCTGGACGCGGGGGCCATGCGCATTGGCTTTATCGCTTTCCTGCTGACACTTTCAGCCTACAACCTGCTGCGCATGTTCACCCGCAACGCGCCGCCGACCGCGCAGATGCGTTACTCCTGGCCATGGCTTGGGGTGCTGGGTGCCGCCTCCGGCTCCATGGGCGGTTTGTTCGGTGTGGGTGGTGCGGTGGTCGCCACGCCAGTGCTGACCAGTCTGTTCGGCACCACCCAGGTGGTTGCCCAAGGCTTGTCCCTGGCGTTGGCATTGCCCAGCACCGGCGTGACACTGGTGACTTACGCCTGGCACCAGGAAGTGGACTGGATGATCGGCGTACCGTTGGCCGTCGGCGGGTTGCTCAGTATCAGTTGGGGCGTGAAGGTCGCCCATGCACTGCCGGAGCGCGTATTGCGCGGTCTGTTCTGCGGCTTCCTGGTGGTGTGCGCAGTGATGCTGACCTTTAAAGTCTGAAGCCTTCGAGGATGTACTCCGCCAAGCATTCGGTGATGGGGGAGGTCATTGCCGGGTTGCGTAGCAAGCGCAGATTCATCGACGGCAGCGGCGGAAAACCTTCTTCGCTGCCGAGTACGCGCAGATCTTCCGTCACCAGGCTTTCCATGCTGACCATCACGGCCAGTCCGGCGCTCACCACGGCCTGAATCGCCGCCACGTTAGAGCTGTGGTAGGCCAGCCGGTAATCGCGCCCGGCGGCGTCCAGCGCCGCCCGGGTCCACTGGGTGCAGAAACTGTCGACCCCGGAAATCGCCAGTGGCAGCGCGTCGTGCTCGTCCACGCAGAAGCACGGGGCGGCCACCCACACCATGCGTTCGGTACGCAACAGCTCGCCGACTTCATTGCCGGGCTCGCGGCTGATGACCGTCAGGGCCAGGTCGCGACGTTGCATCAGCACCGTCGACGCCTCGCAGTGCATCTCGATCTGGATGAGTGGATACGCCTTGGAAAACCGTTTGAGAATCCCCGGCAGGAAACGCATCACGTAGTCATCCGGTGTACCGATACGCACCAGTCCCACCATGTGCGGTTCGCGCAGGGTGTTGAACACTTCGCTGTGCAGTTTCAGGATGCGCCGCGCGTACCCCAGCAATACCTGGCCTTCGGGCGTCAGCCGCACCTGGCGACCGTCCCGCTCGAACAGCTTGCGCTGCAACACGTCTTCTTCCAGGCGCTTCATCTGCATACTCACCGCCGACTGCGTACGGTTGACCAGTTCGCCGGCGCGGGTAAAACCGCCCTGGTCGGCGATGGCGACGAAGGTGCGCAGCACTTCAGTGTCGATGCTCGGGTAGCCGGACAATTGATCAATCTCCGAGATGTATTGCATAAGAAACATTCGTTGGATTGATCTTAAGCCCAGGCACACACTTGCGCCATCCCCACTGGAGGGCGAGAAGATGAAAGGTCAACGAGGGTTTGTATTGATGGCGAAGCGTCCGTTTTCCGGGCTTTTTCAGAAGGTGGCCCGTTGGCAGGCGCTGCATGAGGAGCGCCAGGTGCTGGCGAACTTGAGCGATGATGCACTCAAGGACATCGGCCTCAATCGCGGCGACGTCGAGCAGGACCGCCACCTGCATTTCTGGCAAGACCCGCTGCGCAAATGATCGCGGATGCAGTAGGGTGGTCGGCGCGCCCACACGGAGAACCCCATGCCCGCCGACCTGTCGTTTTCACTCAAGCAAGCTCGACGCATGGCGCTGGCGGCCCAGGGTTTTTCCGGGCGCCAGGCGCCTGCACTGATCAAGGCTGCGCACCTCAACCGCATGATCGAGCGCCTGGGCGTCTTGCAGATTGATTCGGTCAATGCCGTGGTGCGCTCCCATTACTTGCCGCTGTTTTCCCGTCTGGGCAACTACTCCCCGCTGATACTTGAACAAGCCGCCTGGAGCCAGGGGCGGCGGCGCTCGCTGTTCGAATACTGGGGGCATGAGGCGTCGCTGTTGCCGATGGCGCTGTACCCGCTGATGCGCTGGCGCATGGAGCGGGCCAAGCAGGGCCAGGGCATTTATTCGCAAATGGCGCGCTTCGGGCGTGAGCAGCAGGCCACGATTCAGCGTGTGTTGCAGACCGTCGAGGAGCAGGGCGCATTGGGGGCCGGCAGCTTGTCGACCCGAGAGGAACGCGCCGGCCCGTGGTGGGACTGGAGCGACGAGAAACATGCGCTGGAATGGCTGTTTGCCGCAGGCTTGGTCACGGTGGCCGGTCGCCGTGGGTTTGAGCGGCTCTATGATTTGCCGGAGCGGGTCATTCCCGGCGATATCCTGCAAACTACGGTCACTGAAGCTGAGGCCCTGCGCGGCTTGCTGTTGCACAGTGCTACTGCGCTGGGCGTGGGGACCGAGAAGGACTTGCGCGATTACTTCCGTCTCGACCCCGCCGACAGCCGCAATCGCCTGGCCGAATTGGTCGAGGATGGCCAGCTGCAGGTGTGCCAGGTACAAGGCTGGAAACAACCGGCTTACTGCCTGCCCGAGCCCAAAGTGCCGCGCA
Source organism: Pseudomonas sp. QC2 (assembly GCF_002859085.1). Lineage (NCBI taxonomy): Bacteria > Pseudomonadati > Pseudomonadota > Gammaproteobacteria > Pseudomonadales > Pseudomonadaceae > Pseudomonas > Pseudomonas sp. QC2. Next base: position 2,885 of record NZ_PKKS01000012.1, on the reverse strand, counting down.
AGGTGTCGGCCAGCGCCTTGCTGTCGCCGTTCGATTCGCTGGTGTGGGAGCGTGCGCGTACCGAGCGTTTGTTCGATTTCCGTTACCGCCTGGAGATCTACACCCCGCAAGACAAGCGGGTGTACGGCTACTACGTGCTGCCGTTTCTGCACAATGAACGGATCGCCGCACGCATTGATTTACGCGCCGAACGCGCCAGTGGGCTTCTGGCCGTGCATGCGGTGCATGAGGAAGAGCCGGGGTTGGATGAGGAGGGCATGTTGGCGCTGGCGCAGAACCTTCGGCAAATGGCCGACTGGCTGGGGCTGGAACAGGTGCAGCTCAATTGCCAAAGGCCGAGTGCCGACCGGTTGCGGGCGGCAATGATCAGCATGGATGTTGGTCTTTAAGGCCTCATCGGGGGCAAGTCGAATCGTCGCACCGTCCCTCCCACATTTTGATCTGTGAATACATTCAAGTGTGGGAGGGGGCTTGCCCCCGATGAGGCCCTGAAGGCAACTAAAAATCTCAGCGCTTCACCTGTTTCAACGTCTCGGCAATCAAAAACGCCAATTCCAGCGACTGATCGGCATTCATCCGTGGGTCGCAGTGGGTGTGATAGCGGTCCGACAAACCGTCCTCGGTGATCGGTCGCGCGCCGCCGATGCATTCGGTGACGTTCTGCCCGGTCATCTCGATGTGAATCCCGCCGGCATAGCTGCCTTCGGCCTGGTGCACCTGGAAGAACTCCTTCACCTCGCCCAGGATCTGCGCAAAGTCGCGGGTCTTGTAGCCGCTGCTGGCCTTGATGGTGTTGCCGTGCATCGGGTCCGAGCTCCACAGCACTTGCTTACCTTCGCGCTGCACCGCGCGAATCAGGTTGGGCAGGTGGTCGCCGACCTTGCCTGCGCCCATTCGCGCGATCAGGTTCAGGCGGCCGGGGTCGTTGTCCGGGTTGAGGATGTCGATCAGCCGGATCAGGTCATCCGGGTTCATGCTCGGGCCGACCTTGACCCCGATCGGGTTGTTCACCCCACGCAGGAACTCGACGTGGGCACCGTCCAGTTGGCGTGTGCGGTCGCCGATCCACAGCATGTGGGCCGAGCAGTCGTAGTAGTCGTTGGTCAGGCTGTCACGGCGCACGAAGGCTTGCTCGTAGTTGAGCAGCAGCGCTTCGTGGGCGGTGAAAAAGCTGGTTTCGCGCAGTTGCGGCGAACTGTCCATGCCGCAGGCGCGCATGAACGCCAGGGTTTCGTCGATGCGGTCGGCCAGTTGGCTGTACTTTTCGGCCAGCGCGGAGTTGGCGATGAAGTCCAGGTTCCACTTGTGCACTTGGTGCAGGTCGGCGAAGCCGCCCTGGGCAAAGGCGCGCAGCAGGTTCAGGGTGGCGGTGGACTGGTGGTAGGACTGCAATAGGCGGTCCGGGTCCGGCACACGGCTTTTTTCGTCGAAGCCGATACCGTTGACGATGTCGCCACGGTAGGCGGGCAGGGTGATGCCGTCGATGGTTTCATCGTTGGCCGAACGCGGCTTGGCGAACTGGCCGGCCATGCGTCCCACTTTGACCACCGGGCAACCGGCCGCGAAGGTCATCACAATGGCCATCTGCAGCAGCACCTTGAAGGTGTCGCGGATTTTTGCGGCGGAGAACTCGGCAAAACTCTCGGCGCAGTCACCCCCTTGCAACAGGAACGCGCGACCCTGGGTGACCTCGGCAAACTGGCGGCGCAACTCGCGGGCTTCCCCGGCGAACACCAGCGGCGGGTAGCTGGCCAGGCTTTGCTCCACGTGCAGCAAGTGCGCAGCGTCCGGGTACTGGGGTTGTTGCTGGATTGGCAGGGCGCGCCAGCTGTCGGGGCTCCAGGGTTGGCTCATCATGAACTCGATTGGGTGGTTGACGGTCGGGTGCCAATGTTATCAGCAATTAGTGCGTGACCTGTTGCCGCCGGTTCGCCGACAATCGCGCCTTTGCCGTGTAGCAAACCCGTTAGGAGTAGTGATGACCGAGGAGCGTGTCGAGCGCCTGCTGGCTGAAGTCCATGATGATTTCGGCATGATCCGTGTGCTCGAAGTGGCCGATTACCGTTTTCTCGAGTTTGGCGACGCCATCGAGCAAAGCTGCGTGTTCACTGCCGACCCAAGCTGGCTGGAGTACGACTACACCCGCGCGATGCTGATTGGTGCGCTGTGCCATGAGCAGCCGGAAAGCGCGCTGTTCCTTGGCCTGGGCGCCGGCACGCTGACCCAGGCGTGCCTGAAGTTCCTGCCGCTGGACGATGTGGAAGCCATCGAACTGCGCCCCGATGTGCCGCGCCTGGCCATCGAGTATCTGGGGCTGGATGATGACCCGCGTTTGTACATCCGCGTCGGCGACGCGCTGGAGTTACTCGACAGCGCCGAATCGGCCGACCTGATTTTCGTCGACCTTTATACCGATGTCGGCCCCGGCGTCGGGCACCTGGCGTGGACGTTCCTGGAGAACTGCCAGAAGAAACTCAACCCCGGCGGCTGGCTGGTGATCAACCAGTGGGCGACCGACGATGGCAAGCCGCTGGGCGCAGCGTTGTTGCGTGGCTTGTACCACCGCCATTATTGGGAACTGCCGGTGAAGGAGGGCAATGTGATTCTGTTGGTGCCGTCCGAGCTGGACCAAGAACTGGATAGGGGGGCGCTCTCGGACCGTGCCGAAGCGTTGGCGCCGCGGTTGGGGTACTCGTTGCAGCCGTTGATCAAGGCGATTCGGCCGGCAACTTAGTTGTCTGCACCGACGCCATCGGGGGCAAGCTGAACTGGCCTAATGATTTTGGACACTTCAATCGGGCGCTATGATAGCGCCCAAATCTGAGGTGTTTGGATATGCGTAAATCTTATTCGAGTGAGTTCAAGCTCAAGGCTGCCAGCATGGT